>MABC01000022.1 GCA_002162925.1 Thalassotalea sp. 42_200_T64
TCCTATCAGGCGAGGAAAATACCTCGCACGATAAGCGTAGAAAAAATAGTCAGGATTTGAGATATTACAGAGCTAGAAAAGGAGCGCCCCTACCGCGAGGAGCGGTTTAGTTCTTTGTCGCATGAACAGTCTTGATATCGTTCTTTCTGATGAACAAGTTAGGTGTTAAAAACATAAGTGTTTTAGGCGGGTAATTATTTTGCTAGTTCTATCTATGTGCTTAGAATTTAAGAAGGTGAAAACTGTTTAACAAAGCAATATTGTTGAACTCGGTGTCTTGTCAAATGTTGAGCCAGGCACAAAACGCGCTGAAAATCACATAAAGCATTGCTTACACTAGCCTTGTTTTTGTCAACCATTATTGGCCGCTTATTGTGGCATATATTATAGGAGAGTACGTGGAATTACATGCATTAACCCCAACAAAAGAGAGAAATGAAATTGAGAAATATATTGGTCTATGATACGCCGAACTGTTTGGTCAGGAATCGATGCCATCAGCAGATGATTTCAACAGCATTTTCTCTCAATTAGAAGATTCTGATAACAAACATAGTGCTTTCTGTTTGAAGCAGGGTGGTGAAACCGTTGCCTTTTTTACTCTGACCGGTAAGAAATTAAAGATTTGCTTGTAATAGATATAACAAGCAAATTGAGTATAAGGAATGAAATGATGGTAGAAGTTAACCAGCAGATTAACCTAGGGCTCGCCGATAAAGAAATATTACGCAGACTAACAAAAGAGAAGAGATCTATTTAGCGGGTAGTATAACGCTCGGCAATTACAGGAAGTAAACTGAACCTTGCACCAGAGCCACTGGCGTACTTAGTTTATTGTTAATCAGATTGGGTACAGTGACGATTTAATTTAGTTCACGTAATAAATTAACTAGAGAACCGTGCTATTTAGCATTATTATGGCGTTTGAATTTATAATTAACTTGATCGGGCCCATTTTATCTTGAATATGAACCACCAGCTCCTTACTAATTATTTGATTTTTAAGTCTCACGAGTACACGTAACGATGACTTTTTTTAAATATAAAGCCGACTATGTGCCGGTATTTTTATTGTGTATGATTTTTGTTTTAGATCTTGTCGTTTTTTTCTATGCAGAGCATCTTTGGCAGGTGGTCACTTGGTTGATAATAGGCATAGCACCTAAAAGTGTATTTTGCTCATTTAGTCATCATCATCAACATCTTGAGACCTTTAAACAGCCGATACTTAATCGACTTATCGAAGTGCCTTATGCCTGTATTACGGGTATTACCAGTCACCTTTGGTATTTACATCATGTAGTTGGTCATCATATGAATTTTATGGATCAAACTAAAGATGAATCCCGTTGGAAAAGAGCAAATGGCAAACAAATGACTGAGTTTGAATATGCCTTTTCGGTATGGATAACGTCTTATGCACGTGCCGCTATTGTTGGTAAACGTTTTCCAAAACAAATGAAAATATTTGTAACAATGGCGTTGATTCAAGTAAGTTTATTAACTATTTTATTTATAATTAACTGGCAAAATGCCCTGTTTGTTTATTTATTACCTATGGCTATTTCGTTATTTTTAACCTCGTGGCTTACTTATTACCACCATGCCGGCTTAGACACACAAGACGAATTTGAAGCCTCGTTTAATTGTACTAACCGCTTTTACAACCTAGTGACAGGTAATTTAGGTTACCATACAGCTCACCACAAACGTTGGCGTCTACATTGGTCTTTATTACCCGAATATCATAAAAGCATTCAGCAGCAGATCCCTGAACACCTAATACATCAACGTTTCTTTTCTGGTAGAAGGTTACATCAAGCCGCGGTCAAAATTCCAAACAAAACACCAACGTTAGGCTTTGTGGTCGACCACATAAAAGAAGGCATAACAAAACAAATCAGGCCGACGCGGTAAACCGCTCGCCTGTTTGAGACGTTATCGAATTTCTGATTGATTGATGAACTCTAGACAGGTTAAATCAAGGAGTCTGATTTATCTTTTCAATCAAAAAATCAAAAAACACTCGTAATACGGGTTTTGGGTATTTGCTACCATGATAAACGGCACAAATATCGCCACTGGAACCGTCGTGCAATGAAGGTTGCCAGTCTGGTAAACAAACAACCAATTTTTTTTCTCTATTAACGCTGTCATCATCCAGGTCGACATTTGCACGATATCGCCATCATGAATGGCAGCTTGAAGTAACCCCTACCCAGAACAAAGATTTGCAAATGAAACAAAACGTTTATTAAAAATTTTGGATGAGCGACTTCAACATCAACAATATATGATCGGTAGTGAATACAGCCGACATTGCTTTAGGTTATGCCTGACCATAGAAATTGAATGCATGATGCTCCCATACTTGGGTATACTGATTTTTTAGTATTATCATTAATTCCACACCTCTTGCAAAATGAGTACAATAATGAAAAAGAGATTATTTATTGCCGTTGGCTGCTTCGTTCTTTTTAGTCAATTTGCTTCGGCAGAAGTGATGATTAAAGGGCGCTTGCTCACTGAAAATCAGCAGCCAATTGTACAGGCTGAGGTTCGATTTTCAGGCGTAAGCACGACAACAGATAAGCAAGGTTACTATCACGTTAAGGTTGATGATGCTGATATTTATCAGCTTAACTTTAGCAAGCAAGGTTATTATCCAAGCGTGCAAACATTTAGTCACTTTGAGTTAACCAATCAAGCCGCACCGTTGACCATTGCCGATATCACCCTGGTTCAAAAGACAAAAGGGCGGGTCATGCTTGCTTTTGGCGGTGATGCCATGATGGGACGTCGTTACTATAAACCTTATTTTGGTGATGAGGTATTGATAGATGATGACTCTCGCAGCAAAGATAGTCGAGCCATTGTTGAAAACATTAAACCTTATATGAGTTTGGCCGATATTGCTGCGGTTAATTTGGAAACCCAAATATTTGCCAATAAACCCGGCGATGCCGCGCCTAAATCCGTGGCGTTTTACTCGAAACCCGAAATTCTCGATGCCTTAACCTGGGCCGGAATTGACTATGTCACCCTGGGAAATAACCATACCTATGATTATAAAAAGTCGGGTTTAGAAACTTCGCTAAAACATATGCGGGCATCAAAACTTGCTTTTTCAGGTGCTGGAATTAATGAAGAAGAAGCCTTAAAAGCTTATGCAACAAAAATTAATGGCGTTGATTATGGTATGTTGGGCTATGTTGGCTGGGAAGGCCGGGCAACGCCAAATCAAGTCGCCGAGCAAGACAAAGGTGGCGCTGCTTTTGGTTCACTGAAAAACATTATTGCGACAGTCACAGCACAAGTGAATGCTGGTCGGGTGCCGGTAGTGCAATACCATGGTAGCCAGGAGTACAGTAACAACCCGACCGGGGTAACAGAAAAACGCTTGAAAGCAGCAATCGATCATGGTGCTGCCTTAGCTATCGCCCATCATCCACATGTTACGCAAGGCATAGAGCTATACAAAGGGAAATTAATCGCGTATTCAATGGGCAATTTTATTTTTGATCAGTACATTCCATCAACCCCATATAGCTTTTTACTGTACGTTTGGATGGACCAAGGTAAATTTCATCGCGCAGAAATTGTACCAATTTATTTAAAAGGCTATAAGCCAACACCGGCAACCGGCATTAACCGTTATACCACAATGAAACGTATTACCACCTTGTCGGCACAACGTCATACTCATATCGGCCAATCGGGTGGTCACGGGGTGATTCTGGCAGAGCAACCACAAGTAAATAGCCAGCACGCGTCGATTGCATTTCCTGATAATACCAAAACCGCGCCACTGTACCTATTGCCCTGGCAAAAAGGCATAGCGCAGGTCATTACGCCGAAGCATGTCTCTTATCGTTTAGGGATTAATTTAATGAATGGTAGTGACTTTGAGAGTTTTACCACTTTTAATAGTAATGAACGCAGTTGGCTGTTTGATCGAAAGCACACGGTAATCAATAACTATGGCGCCAGTGGCAGCAAAAGTTTAGGGGTAATGGTGAATAGCAATCAAACCAGTGAAGTTGGCTTGCAGGCGTTTCGGCGGAAGTTTAAAGGTGATATACCCACCACAGTTACGGCGAAAGTGAAAACGGAAAATTCGGCAAAAATAGGTTTTTACTGGCAAGGCAGGCGATACGGTCAGGGCTTTTTCCAGGCTCGCAAAGAAAGCGAAAAACATTTGATTGGCGCTGTTGATTTAGCGGGAAAATCCGCTTGGCAAACGGTTGAGTTTGATTTTGAGTCAGTACGGCATAATTACCCGAGCAAAGGCTATCGCTCTTATCGGGTACTCGCTGAAATTGAATTAGCCGATGGGCGTACCGGCAAGGTGGATATTGATGATTTCGCTGTTATCGAATGGCAAAGCGCATTTACTGAGCTCAGTACACCTTTTCATACCAGTGTGGAGTCTAAGCAAGCCTCTTATATCGGCATCAGTAAGCCTACGACTGATACGGTAAAGGTTAGGTTTCAATAATCTTGAAAAGTTAAGGCTATGAGCCAGCTGGCTGCGAGCAACTCGCAGTCCGTTTATTACCAATAAGTCAGTTTATCTTAACTTATCCGCAGTCTGCTAGTAGCTCGATGCTAGCAGCGCAGCAGGCTATGGGTTAGGCCAGCAGGTGATAGTCAGATTAATTTACAGTTAGACCACCATTAATTGCTATAAGTTTAACATTCATTAATAAAAACAAAGCCTTACAAATGCGGTGTAATCTTTGCATTTAGTCGTTGTATAAAAATACTTATACAAGATAGGTTATGGATAACAACCAAAAAAACTCATCAGGAGCAGAACGGCGGAATTTATCATTAACTCACCAAATGTTATGGGATAACCTTAACCCCGCACAAAAGGTAGCGGCCAGCTCATTATTTCACTTTGGCTTTCGCCTGAACTTCATTCGAGAATCAACTACTGATGCCATTGTTGGATTGCTGCTCGATGGCAAACCAGCAACCATAAACAGGGATGGGGTTATTGATATCAGTCCTGACATTAGTATGCGTGGATAACTACTGATACCAAGTTGACTAATTATCTGCTCATTTTTAATGGCTAAAGAATTGTATGGAACAATTCTTCTTTGCGAAGCAGTTCTACGAACCGAAGGCATGGATGCCTGAGATAAAACGAATAACTACGGCTTTATAAAATTGATAAGTAGAATAACTACTTACTAAATTTCATGGATTGTATTTATCCGTTTTCCCTCATGAAAAAGTAAACCACTTAATTAATCAAATTGGTATGAGACCAAGTTGACTCAGTATGCATTTGGCTGGTTGAGTTTTTAAGGGGACCTTTAAGGCTATGCGCCAGCAGGTGCCTGTCAGATTAATTTACAGTTGCATCACCAAGAAATCTTGAAAGCTGAATATTAATTCTTTAAATCAACGTCTTGCAAACACGGCACACTCTTTGCTGCTATCCGTTGCATAAATGCATTTATATAAGATAAGTTATGGAAAGCAACCCAATAACATCACCAGAAGCCGAACGACGAGAATTATCATTAAGTAACCAAACGTTATGGGTTAAACTCAACGCCGCGCAAAAAGTAGCTGCCAGCTCCTTATTTCACTATGGGTTCAACCTTATCTTCATTCGAATATCATCTAATGATGCAACCGTTGGATTGCTGCTCGATGGCAAACCAGCAACCATAAATAGGGAAGGGGATATTGATATAACTCCAGTTATAAATATTCGAAAGTAAGGAAGAGTGAATAAGTTAGATGCTGTTTCTGACTGAAAATGTACGTGTGATGAGCGAATTTCAACAGCGCAGGGGAGCCATAACCATTCGTCTAAGGTGAGTGAACATATCTTTAATGCCTACAGGGTAGTTCTTTCTAGAATGGAGACGATTAAATTAGGAACACAATATGTTCAATATATATAGATTGCTAGGAGTGATCTGGTTGTGTCTTTTTGTAATTTCGATTTCTGGAGAACGTTCAGTTGTCAGCGGTGATCGCAAAAATCAGGCTCAAATAAAAATTAAAGCTCTAGCAATACCGTGCCAATTTGACCCGGACAACGTGCCGGAGATGGTTGAAATTCCCGCAGGTGATTTAAATATGGGGGCCACTAGCTCACCATTTTTCAAGGATAAAAATGCCAGGCCAGTTCACCGTGTTTG
Source organism: Thalassotalea sp. 42_200_T64 (assembly GCA_002162925.1). Taxonomy (GTDB): domain Bacteria; phylum Pseudomonadota; class Gammaproteobacteria; order Enterobacterales; family Alteromonadaceae; genus Thalassotalea_A. The sequence continues at coordinate 6,168 of MABC01000022.1, forward strand.
GGTAGATTCATTCGAGATGAGCCGCTGTGCAGTAACCGTCGCGGCATTTAGACAGTTTGTCGAGTTGACTGGCTACGTAACCGATGGCGAACGTAAAAAATATTATGCTAGCCAGGCTGAAAAAGGCTGCATGGGCTGGAACGTAAAGAAAAAACAGTGGTTGTCTTCCCCTGAAGGCTACTGGAAAAATCCGGGTTTTAAGCAGACAGAACAAAATCCTGTTACCTGTGTTAGTTGGAATGATGCCATGGCGTACATCGGGTGGTTGAACAAACGCTATAATGCTAATTTCCGACTGCCAACTGAATCGGAGTGGGAATATTCAGCCAAAGCACAAAATGGTGTCCAAGTTGATGATGTCATTACTAATCACGATATATGTGAATTCGCCAATGGCGCTGACCTATCTACTCAGAACGAAGCTTGGTGGGACACTAGCATGGTCGCTAGCGATTGTGACGATGACTACGCCTATATAGCACCGGTTGTGAGTTTTAAGGCCAACCCATGGGGCCTTTATAACATGCAAGGAAATGTGTGGGAGTGGGTTCAGGACTGCTTTCATGAAAACTATAATGGTGCGCCTGAAAACGGTACCGCCTGGCTAAATGACGACGGTGGTGATTGTTATAACCGGGTTTTAAGGGGCGGCGGGTGGATCAGTCGGCCATCTGCATTACGTTCAGTGAAGCGAAATTGGCATCATATTGATGTGGCTGACTATGCCACTGGATTTCGATTAGCACAAGGAGGTAACTCGATGTATCAACACGGCCTATGACCATAAATAACAGGGAGTCATTATGAGCAAAGCATCACTTGCACCACCGCTGGTCGGCCCAAAGCAGAATTTAACGGAACTCACCGTTAAAGCCTTAATTCTCGGCGCTTTACTTTCTATGATCTTGGCGGCAGCCAATGCCTATATTGGCTTATTGGTTGGTCTAACCGTTTCTGCATCCATTCCTGCTGCTGCCGTCTCTATGGGGGTATTGCGTTTATTTCGGCGTTCTACCATTTTAGAAAATAACATGGTGCAAACTGCGGCTTCGGCCGGTGAATCACTGGTTGCCGGTATTATCTTCACTATTCCCGCCCTAGTCATGATGAATGCCTGGACCGGTTATGAGTATGGTCCTATGGTGGCTATTGCCATTTTGGGCGGCGTGTTAGGTGTGGCTTTTACTATTCCGCTCAGACGGGCATTAATTGTCGATGCACAATTAAAGTTTCCAGAAGGTGTAGCCACAGCCGAAGTCCTGAAAACTGGCGGCATAGCAACGGATAAAGATCACCCCGACCATGTTGCCAATGAAGATGCCGCCAAAGGGGTGAAAACGTTATTAATTGCCGCCGGCATCGGCAGTTTATTCAAGTTGTTGGAATCGGCATTCGGGCTTTTTTCCGCCGGGATAGCCACGACGAAAAGCTTCCTTGCCGGCAAATATTTGTTTATCGGGGATATCACCCTGAGCCCTGCTCTGATCGGGGTTGGCTATATTGTCGGCTTAAATATTGCCGTATTGGTGTTTCTTGGTGGGGCTATTGGCACTTTGCTTGGTGTGCCACTAAACTGGTTGTTTAATTCTGAGGCGATCATGCTTGCCAGTGACTTAGACCCCAGCACACCCTGGGCGCAATTGAGTCTCGACAATTGGCACGATTTGGCGATTCAGTCATGGCAAAATTGTCGCCGCATTGGCGTAGGCGCGATGATGATTGGTGGTCTCTGGTCGTTAATCAGCTTGGCCAAACCACTATATTGCGGAATAAAAGCCAGTATTCACGCTTATCGAGCGGCCAAATCCGGAGGAACAGACAAGGTCTTGCGCACTGAGTTTGATACGCCGATAAATTATGTGGCGCTGTTGATATTAATATCTATCGTGCCCTTGTATTTTATTTTTTATATCGCCCTGGCGGATTATGACGGCAAAGTGTTTATTGCCAGCATAATGACGCTGTTAATGCTGCTGTTTGGTTTTATTTTCTCGTCGGTCGCCGGCTATATGGCGGGCTTGGTGGGCAGCTCGAACAACCCCATCTCTGGGGTTACCATAGCCACCGTTATTGTCTCCGCCTTGATATTATTACAGTTGATGGGCAATCAGGGACTGGCCGCAACGTTAGGTCCTATTGCGGTTATTTACCTGGCCGGCATGATCTGTTCGGCGGCGGCCATTGCCGGTGATAATATGCAAGATCTAAAGTGTGGTCATGTGCTTGGCGCGACGCCGTGGCGACAACAAATTTTTCAGGTGGTCGGGGTCATTGCTGCGGCTATGGTTATCCCATTTGTTTTAGACCTGCTCGATAAAGCCTATGGCATAGGTCGGGTAAGTCTGCTAAACCCTGAGGCAACGCCATTATCGGCGCCTCAGGCCGGTTTGATGCGCGATTTGGCCACGGGTATCTTTGGTTCAGGCATTGCCTGGAACTTTATTTTTATTGGCTTCGCTCTGGCCATAGTGCTTATTATTGCCGATACCATTCAACAAAAACGGGGGTCAGATATTCGTTTTCCCGTGTTGGCGGTAGCCGTAGGTGTGTACTTGCCGTTAGGCTTGTCGGTGCCCATTTTTATCGGTGGCATCATTGCCCATAGGATCAAAAGTACTGCACAACAACAGCCAGCAGATATTGCCAAAAATCGAGAACGTACCGGTCTGTTGATAGCATCTGGCCTGATCACTGGCGAGGCATTAATGGGGGTATTAATTGCGGTAGTTGCGGTTAGCTGGCCAGGGGCAATTCCGCTGTTTCATGATTTCAGCTTAGCCGGCTGGTTTGGCTTCATCGCATTAGTGCTAATTTGTTTATATTTGTACCGCAAAGTTGTGGCAAAGCAATAAAGAGCCTTGCAAAGTTCAACAAATCAATTTCTTGTTTCAAAGGCCTATATAACTGGTGTGCAGACCTTTATTAAGAATAAGCTACTAAAACCAATCATGTTTAAACGATTGCGCTTTTTATTCTATTTTGATTTTCCTTCGATCACGTCAAAATTTTTATATCCAACATCCAATATCTACTTCTGATAGGGTTGCTTTTTTTGCGGATAAACGTTCACATATAAAGATAATCTTATATTGAATTCTCATCTATTTGCAGGCAAGATTATGATCTAAATATACATATATCAATGTTTTAACTAAAAATTAATATAAAGGACTATATCTTGAACTTTAAAGTAACGTGTATAGCTTTATCTGCATGTACATCACCGACAAGAGGTACGGTTAACGCCCCTTTAAATCAACAAATACAAACAAGCCCTGTTATCGCTCAAACAGCTGAAAACCTCTTTAGCGAGTAGTAGCAATTAGCCGTTTTAGTGATGAAACAAAACGTGGAAATAGCTTTTGGGTTGATAAGAATAACAATAGAATCGGTAAACAAGCCTCAGATATCCTATCGGCACGTTTAACCGAAAGTGGTAAGTTCTTGATGCTTGAACGTACCGACTTAAGTAGTCTTAAACAAGAAAATATACGTAATGGTGATAATCAGGATGCTGTTGCTGCAGATTATTTAATTATTGGCTCTGTATCTGAGTACGGCAGGTCTACCAAAAGTGAAGTAGGAGTCTTTTCAAGGAATAAGCTTTAAAAAGCTAATGTAACTGTAAATATCCGTTTAGTGAATACTAAAACATCTGAAGTTATCTACTCTGAAGAGGCTAGCGGTGAAGCGTTATCAGAAGAAAATCACGTATTAGGCGTAGGCGAACGGGCCGGATACAACTCTTCACTGGATGACAAAGCCCTGTCTGCAGCAATCTCAAAATTAGTTTCAAATGTAATGGAAAACCTCTTAGATTCTCCATGGCAAGCTTACTTACTAACCAGTGAGGACAGCCAATTTTTTATGTCTGGCGGAAAAGATCAAGGTATTAAACTTGATGATGAATTTCAGGTGTTAGCAAAAGGAAAGCAGTTGAAAAACCCTCAAACATGGCAATTAATAGAGCTTCCGGGTAAAAAAATCGCAACCATTAAAGTGCTAGATTTTGTCGACACAGGAAATAACTCCTTAAGTATAACCAAATTGGTTTCTGGGGATATTGATAACAGTAAACTTACTGACTATGTAGTTAGAGAATTATAAGGATATTTATTGTGTTAAAAGTTTTACTCGCATTTGCGTTTTTTATTATCACAACCTTAACAGGGTGTAGCACTAACTCTGAATCTACCAATCAAGTTAATGATTCAGCATTTTTACAACTTGAAGGAAATTTTTTAAACACTCAGTTAAGCATAGATGATGAACAATCTCTTGAACTTAACTCGGACTCTATAAAAACATTAAATGGAAAGGAGGTTGCTCGTTTTCCTATCTCTACAGGTAAACACACTTTAAAAATTACTCGTTCAGGGGCTGTGATCGTTCAACGTGTTATTTATGTATCAAATTCAAATACTTTTGAGGTAGTAGTTCCATGAAAATTAAAAATATAATATTGAGTGGTTTTATTTTAGTTATAACTGGTTGCGCCAATACATCCATTTATCATTGGGGGGATTATTCTGATACTTTATATTCTTATACTAAAGAACCATCAAACAAGTCCAAAGCAGAACATAAAGCTGAATTGATAAAAATAATTGCGCAAGCGAAAAGTAAAAAGAAATGTTCGATGCAGATACTGTTTTTTTTGTAACTTTGAATAGTTGGGATACCAATTATTATGTAACCGGCGGAAATGTTACAGTCGGGGCTAAATTTGAATTAAAGTCTACAACAACAAACCAGATATTATGGCAATACGATGATGTTGTTGTTCATAATACTTCAGGAAATTCAGGAAATTCAGGTAATATATTTGCAGATATTATTGCGACAGCATTAACTACAGCACTTGTGGATTATGTCCCTATCGCCCATGTAGTAAACCAACGTATCGTAAATAGTATGCCTGTGGGTAAATATCATAAGCGACATAACACAGATGGCAAAGATTCTGGCGTTATAGCATCAAAAGTTGGTGGCGCAGGTTAAGTTGAACCAAGTCGACTAGTATAACTATCATCGATTTAACTTAGAATTGCCAAGGAGGGCATAAATTCTGTTATTTCTACAAATAGCGTGCGTTGATTCTTAAATGCACTATTTTCGTTAATTTCAAAGCTTTATATTGCGATTTAGCACGAGTAGATATATACTCTGCTCAGCTTTGACGTGGAATGGTGTTTTACCTACAACTCTAAGGTAAATCGCCCTAAGTTTCACGTGCCTGTATCTGATTTTGTTATGTTTTTAGGTAAACATAAACAGTCTTTTACTTGAACACAAAGGGTTGTGATTATAAGCCCCGAGTGAATGGGGCTTTTTCGTATCTGGAGCTTTATTTTTTCTGCCCACGTTACGAGATGCTTGTAGATCATAATGCCAGTTGCGATTGGTGTTTTTACTGGGCTTTATGCCCATTTTTTGTTTTTGGAGAAGATGATTGAGCAATTTTGAACAAAAATTATCTGAGATGTTACGCCCATCGGTTGAAATGACTGGTGTGGAATTATTGGGCATTGAATATATTAGTGCGGGTAATAACTCAGTATTACGTTTGTATATCGATCATGAAAACGGTATTGACGTTGATAATTGTGCCGAGGTGTCACGCCAGGTGAGTGCAATTTTAGACGTTGAAGACCCAATTAGTACAGAATACAGCCTGGAGGTGTCATCTCCGGGAGTAGACAGACCGTTATTTACTAAACCACATTTTGAAGCCGTCGTCGGTGAAACGGTCGAAGTAAAACTTGGCATGCCATTAAATGGCCGTCGCAAGTTTAAAGGATTATTAGAAACCGTGGAAGGTGACAACCTGGTTGTTGTCGTTGACGGTGAAGATTTTGATTTGCCGATCTCAAACATCGACAAAGCGAATCTAATTGCAAAATTTTAAGATTTACCTTTAGCAAGGCGCTAAATACATAATTAAAGAATTAGTTGTATAAGAATATAAGTGAGGCAGGATTCAGATGAGTAAGGAAATATTGCTAGTTGTAGATGCCGTATCAAACGAGAAAGCACTATCACGCGAGAGCATTTTTGAAGCGATGGAAACCGCTTTAGAAACAGCAACCAAGAAAAAATACGAAGGCGAAATTTTAGTTCGCGTTGAAATTGACCGTGAGACCGGTGAATTTGAGACCTTCCGTCGTTGGGAAGTGGTTGAAGATACCGATGAGCCGATGGAAAATCCATACGCGCAAATGGGTTTGGCTGCTGCACAATATGATGATCCGGAATTAGAACTTGGTGGTTTTGTTGAAGATCAAATTGAGTCAGTAAAATTTGACCGTATTACGACACAAACCGCAAAACAAGTAATCGTGCAAAAAATTCGTGAAGCAGAACGTGCGAAAGTGGTTAACGAATATGCTGACCAAGAAGGCGAAATTATCACAGGTGTGGTGAAAAAAGCCAGTCGTGAAAGCGTAATTCTAGATTTAGGCAATAACGCTGAAGCCGTTATTTTTCGTGATGAAATGCTACCACGTGAAGTGTTCCGTCCAGGCGATCGTGTTCGTGGTTTATTGTTTGAGATTAAACCTGAAGCGCGTGGCGCACAGTTATTTGTCTCACGTGCCAAACCCGAAATGCTGATTGAATTGTTCCGCGTTGAAGTGCCAGAAATTGGCGAAGAAATGTTGGAAATCAAAGGTGCCGCCCGTGATCCTGGTAGCCGTGCCAAGATCGCCGTTAAATCTAATGACAAACGTATCGACCCGGTTGGGGCCTGTGTAGGCATGCGTGGTTCACGTGTACAAGCAGTATCTGGTGAGTTAGCTGGTGAACGTGTTGACATCGTGTTATACGATGACAACCCGGCACAATACGTTATTAACGCCATGGCACCAGCAGAAGTTGCGTCACTCATAGTTGATGAAGACAACAACACGATGGATATCGCCGTTGAAGAGGGTAACCTTGCGATGGCCATTGGTAAAAACGGTCAAAACATTCGTTTAGCGAGCCAGTTAACTGGTTGGGAATTAAACGTGATGACGGTTGAAGACATGAAAGCCAAGCATGAAGCCGAAAACGATAAAGTCCTTTCTTTGTTCACCGAAAAGCTCGATCTGGACGAAGATTTTGCCACCATGTTGGTTGAAGAAGGCTTCACTTCTCTAGAAGAAATAGCCTACGTACCCGTTGCCGAGTTATTGGAAATTGATAGTTTGGATGAAGACACTGTTGAAGTGTTGCGTGAACGTGCGAAAGCGGCACTGACTACCGCAGCATTGGCATCAGAGGAATCACTTGAAGATGCAGAGCCAGCACAAGATTTATTAAATCTTGAAGGCTTGGAAAAACACTTAGCGTTTGTATTAGCAAGCCGGGGTGTAATTACTCTTGAACATTTAGCCGAGCAAGGTGTTGATGAAATTTCTGACATTGAAGAGCTTAGCGAAGAAAAAGCCGGTGAGTTAATCATGGCTGCACGTAACATATGCTGGTTTAACGAAGAATAGACCTGGCAAGGAGATAGAATTTAATGACAGATGTAACCATAAAACAACTTGCTGGCGAAATTGGCGCAGACGAAGTCCGTTTAGTAAGCCAATTAGCCGATGCCGGTATTAAAAAAGCCGTCAATGACAGTGTCACCGAGCAAGAAAAAGAAACTTTGCTTGAGCACCTGAAGAAGCAACACGGCGATAACTCAGACGCGCAACCAACGCGTATGACGTTAAACCGTAAAACAAAATCAACACTTTCGATTGGCTCTGGTAGCAAAGCCAAGCATGTGCAGGTAGAAGTTCGCAAAAAGCGTACTTACGTTAAAGCCAGCGATATAGAGCTAAAAACACAAGCAGAAGCAGAAGCAAAAGCGGCGGCGGAAGCCGCTGAACAAGCAAAAGTAGACGCGATAGCGGCTGCAGAAGCGGCGGCGATAGCAAAAGCTAAGTTCGATGCGGAAAACAAAGCGAAAGCCGAAGCAAAAGCAAAAGCCGATGCCGACGCCAAAGAGCGTGCCAAAGCTGCAGCTGCAGCGAAAGCAAAAGATGCTCCTCCTGCGAAAGCTGAAAACGAAGAAGAAAAGAAAATTCGTTTAGCGCAAGAAGTCGAAGCCGCATCGAAAGCGGAAGCAGATGCGCGTAAATCAGCAGACGTGGCGAAAAAACTGGCGGAAGAAAACGAAGCCCGTTGGAAAGAGCAAGAAGCCGAGCGCAAGAAGAAAGAACAAGAAGTTGTTCATATCACTTCTTCCGTTTATGCACAAGAAGCCGAAGATAAAGTTGACCAACAAGATGAATCTAGTGGCCGTCGTCGCAAGAAGAAAAAAGCGGGTCGAAAAGATGCTCGTGGTCAACGTGGTGGCAGAGGTAGAGGCAAAGCTTCATTAACTGCACCTACTTCATTACAACACGGTTTCCAAAAGCCGGCGAAAGCGGTTGAGCGTGAAATCCGCATCGGTGAAACCATTTCTGTTGCCGAACTAGCCGACAAAATGGCAGTTAAAGGTGCGGCAGTGGTTAAAGTGATGTTCAAAATGGGCGCCATGGCAACCATCAACCAGGTCATTGACCAGGAAACAGCATCATTAGTGGTTGAAGAAATGGGCCATAATGTAGTGCTAGTCAATGAAAATGCCCTGGAAGATGCGGTTCTTGAAGATAGAGGCGATGCCGGTGAATCGATCACTCGTGCACCAGTTGTTACTATCATGGGTCACGTAGATCACGGTAAAACCTCATTACTTGATTACATTCGTAAAGCGAAAGTTGCAGCGGGTGAAGCTGGTGGTATTACTCAGCACATTGGTGCTTATCACGTAGAAACTGGTCACGGGATGATCACTTTCTTAGATACTCCAGGTCACGCGGCGTTTACTGCCATGCGTTCTCGTGGTGCCAAAGCAACCGATATCGTAATTATCGTTGTTGCCGCCGATGATGGTGTTATGCCACAAACCGTTGAAGCGATACAACATGCAAAAGCCTCTGACGCGCCAATCATTATTGCGGTGAACAAGATGGATAAAGAAGGTGCTGATCCAGACCGAGTTAAAAACGAGTTAGCTCAACACGACATCATCCCTGAAGATTGGGGTGGTGACGTTCAATTCGTTCATGTATCGGCGAAAGAAGGTACTAACATTGACGAATTGCTTGACGCTATTCTTTTACAATCAGAAGTTTTAGAGCTGACCTCCGTTGTTGATAAAATGGCAAATGGTGTGGTTATCGAGTCGAAATTGGATAAAGGCCGTGGCCCTGTTGCTACCGTTCTTGTTCAGGAAGGTACCTTACGTCAAGGCGATATCGTACTTTGTGGTTTAGAATATGGCCGTGTTCGTGCGATGCGCGATGAGCTAGGTAACACCATTATCGAAGCCGGTCCTTCAATTCCAGTTGAGATCTTAGGTCTTTCTGGTGTACCGCTAGCAGGTGATGAAGCCACAGTGGTGAAAGATGAGAAGAAAGCTCGTGAAGTTGCTTTATTTCGTCAGGGTAAATTCCGCGATGTGAAACTTGCTCGTCAACAAAAAGCCAAGCTTGAAAATATGTTTGCCAGTATGGAAGCTGGCGACGTTAGTGAAGTTAACGTGGTACTGAAATCTGACGTACAAGGTTCATTAGAAGCCATTTCTGATTCATTGATCAAACTTTCTACTGACGAAGTAAAAGTGAAAATTGTTGGCTCAGGGGTTGGTGGTATCACTGAAACTGATGCATCTCTTGCCGCAGCATCCAATGCAATCGTAGTGGGTTTCAACGTTCGTGCCGATGCTTCAGCGCGTAAAGTGATTGAGTCTGAAAACTTGGATTTACGTTACTACAGCGTTATCTATGCACTTATCGATGAAGTGAAATCGGCGATGAGCGGTATGCTTGCCCCTGAATTCAGACAAGAAATCATTGGTCTTGCGCAAGTTCGTGACGTGTTTAAATCACCAAAAATTGGTTCAATCGCTGGTTGTATGGTTACCGAAGGTATCATCAAGCGTAGCGCACCAATTCGTGTACTCCGTGAAAACGTGGTAATTTACGAAGGTGAATTAGAGTCATTACGTCGCTTTAAAGATGACGTGCAAGAAGTTCGTAACGGTACCGAGTGTGGTATTGGTGTGAAGAACTATAATGACGTTAGAATTGGTGACCAAATCGAAGTATTCGAAACGGTTGAAATTCAACGTACGTTGTAACGTATACGGTAAGTATACCCGTTCCACTTCAACATTCATCTTGAAGTGGATCGGGTATATAACCCAAGTTGATTAACCACTTATTATAAAATTAAAAATGGGAGCATGGCTCCCATTTTTGCCTATCGACAAAGCTGTCTATAGGCCATAGTTATTGGAGTCATTTATGGCTAGAGAATTCGCTCGTACTGATCGAGTTGGACAAGAAATACAAAGAGAAATTGCGGTTATTTTACAGCGTGAGATCAAAGATCCTCGTTTAGGAATGCTTACCGTTTCTGCGGTCGAAGTGACTCGCGATTTAGCCTATGCAAAAGTATTTGTCACGTTTTTTAATGACGAACCGGCAAAGGTAAAAGAGTCATTGGCTGTTTTAAATGACGCAGCGGGTTTTATTCGCTCATTATTGGCAAAATCATTACGTGCTCGTATCATGCCAAACTTAAGGTTCGTTTATGATAAATCACTGGTTGAAGGTGTTCGCATGACTTCATTGGTTGATTCGGTCATTCGTGAAGATGAGCGTAAAGCGAAAAATACGAATTCTGATGAAGAATCGCAGGAAGATTAAGTAAATGGCCAAACGCAGAAAGGGCCGTCAAATAGACGGCGTTTTATTACTTGATAAACCTTATGAAATGTCATCAAACCATGCATTGCAAGCGGTAAAGCGCATTTACTTCGCTAACAAAGCTGGCCATACCGGAGCCTTAGATCCACTTGCTACGGGTATGCTGCCAATTTGTTTAGGAGAGGGCACTAAGTTTTGTCAGTTTCTATTAGATACTGACAAAACTTATATTGTTACTGCCAAACTGGGTGTTCGTACTACTACCAGTGATGCCGATGGTGAGGTTGTAGCTGAAAAACCGGTAAATATTACTGAAAAAGAGTTATTACCGGCTTTAGAGACGTTTCGTGGTGATACAAAACAAGTACCGTCAATGTATTCTGCATTAAAACATAAAGGCCAGCCTTTATATAAATATGCGCGAGAAGGCATTACCATTGAACGTGAAGCTCGGGACATCACTGTATTTCGTTTAGATCTATTGCGCTTTGAAGGCGACGAAGTAGATATGGAAATTCATGTCTCGAAAGGCACTTACATTCGCACTATTGTTGATGACTTAGGTGAATTATTAGGCTGTGGTGCCCATGTAAGCATGTTGCGCAGAACCACCGTTGGTAATTATCCGGTTGATAAAATGGTGACTATGGCGCAGCTAGAAGCCTTGTTGGAGCAAGCGCAAGAGCAAGACGTAAGTCCATCGTCTTTACTTGACCCATTATTATTACCGATGAATACCGCCTGTTATGAACTTGATACGGTAAATGTTGACGAAGTTTCAGCAAATTTCTTAAGACGCGGTAACCCGGTAAATGTGGCTGGCGCGCCTACCGAAGGCCTGGTGCAAGTCACCATGGGCGACAGCGAAGAGTTTATTGGCGTTGCTATCATCAATGATGATGGCATGGTGGCACCGAAACGGATTGTGGTCGATCATAGTCAATAGCTATGCTATTGGCTACGGGCTAAAAGCAATTTGCTGCGAGCAACGGGCAGTCCGTTTATAACCGATGAGTCAGTTAATCTTATCTAAAACGAGGTCGATAATTCGTTCTAAGAGTTATGAGCAGTACATTAAAGGTTGATTATTATATTTGCCTTAAATTATACGCTGTCTGCCAGTAGCTCGATGCCAGCAGCATAGCGGTCTCGTTGCTAAAAAAACACTTGCAAAGCGTGTTTTTACTGTTAGAATACGCGCTCTTTATCGCTCAGCTGAATTAGTGTTTGGCTAGGCGGGAATTTAAACATAAACACTAAGGTATATATTATGTCTTTATCAGCTACTGAAAAAGCTGCAATCGTTGCAGAATACGCTCAATCTGAAGGTGACACTGGTTCTCCAGAAGTTCAAGTTGCTTTGTTAACTACACAAATCAACCATTTACAAGGTCACTTCAAAGAGCACATCCATGATCATCACTCTCGTCGTGGTTTATTACGCATGGTTTCTCAACGTCGTAAATTACTTGATTACTTAAAAGGCAGAAACGTTACTCGTTACACGTCTTTAATCGGTAAATTAGGTTTACGTCGCTAAGACCGGATCTATTCGATGAAAAAGGAGCCTTATGGCTCCTTTTTTTTGTACATGGATTGTACTTATACCGGGCAGGCAGGGAGAGCCTTTAGAGGGTGATTTGTAATGGCACCGAGCTAAAAGCTCGGCCATTACAAAGCTACGGGCTAAAACAAAAGGGCTACGAGCTACGGGCAGTTCGCGTAAAACCATCAATTATATTGATTGTTACACTTATCTCGAAGCTATAACAATTCTGCCCGAAGCCCGAAGCCCGAAGCCCGAAGCCCGAAGCAAATAGCCTTATTCATCAGAAAATATAGAATTTAGCCAACCCTACAAGTTAACTTACATCATGATCATTACCGCTGAAGAAAGAGATGCTGTTTATAAAACCATCTTTAATCGCCGAGATGTGCGTTCTAATTTTACCGACCAAGCAATTCCAGATGAAGTACTAACCCGAATATTAACCGCGGCTCATCATGCGCCTAGCGTTGGTTTTATGCAGCCTTGGGATTTTATTGTGGTGCGCTCGCAACAAATAAAACAAAAAATAAAAAACGGTTTTGAACTAGCGAACAAGCAGTCGGCTGAAATGTTTAATGGCGATAAGCAACTGCAGTACAAAAAATTGAAATTAGAAGGGATCCTCGAAGCACCTGTCGGTATCTGTGTCACCTGCGATCGAAGCCGTAATGGTCCGGTAGTATTAGGCAGAACGATTAAGCCTGAGATGGACTTCTACAGTGTGGTATGCGCCATTCAAAATATATGGTTAGCAGCACGATCTGAAAATTTAGGACTTGGCTGGGTAAGCATCATTGAAGACTCTGTGCTTAAACAAGCTCTGGATATTCCGGACGATATTCACATCGTCGCCTATTTATGTTTGGGCTATGTAAGCAATTTTTCCGCACAGCCAGAGTTAGAGCAAAAAGGCTGGCTTAAAAGGAGTGAGCTGAGTTCGGTTTTACACTTTGATAAATGGCGCAAAGATTAAATTTTAAATGAATTGTACCCCTTTGATTTTTAGTGATATTTTTGATAGTCAGGATTTATTTAAGGGATTGCCGTTAATATTTTTCTTTGGATAAAAGGAGGGGGTTTTTACTGAAATAATTAGCTCTTTCATTTGACCAATTAAATCGGATAATTAGTAGCATTAACCCATGATTTGGGTATAATTAATCGCGAAATTATATATGAAATGAAAATAGGGCACGGGTCCTATCAAATAAGGAAAAAACAGTGACTCCAATTACTAAAACATTTGAGTACGGACAGCATACAGTAACCCTAGAAACAGGTGTTATCGCTCGTCAAGCAACAGCAGCCGTTATGGCAAGCATGGATGATACCTGCGTATTAGTCTCTGTCGTCGGTAAAAAAGAAGCCAAAGCAGGCCAAGACTTTTTCCCACTAACAGTGAACTACCAAGAAAAAACTTATGCAGCAGGTAAAATACCTGGTGGTTTCTTCAAACGTGAAGGCCGTCCTTCAGAAGAAGAAACATTAACATGTCGATTAATTGACCGTCCAATCCGTCCATTATTCCCTGATGCCTTCACTAACGAAGTTCAGGTTATTATCACGGTTGTATCGGCAAACCCTGAAATTGCCCCAGACATCATCTCATTGTTAGGTACTTCTGCTGCTTTAGCCATCTCTGGTATGCCATTTAGTGGTCCAGTAGGTGCTGCACGCGTAGGTTACTTAAACGATGCATACATTTTAAACCCGCTACAATCTGAGCTTGCTGAAAGTAAATTAGACTTAGTTGTTGCTGGTACTGAAGCCGCAGTATTAATGGTTGAATCAGAAGCTGACGTTCTTTCAGAAGAAGTAATGTTAGGCGCCGTAGTATACGGTCATGAGCAATCTCAAACTGCAATCAATGCAATTAAAGAATTTGCTGCTGAAGTAAATACCCCTTCATGGAACTGGGAAGCACCAGCGAAAAACGAAGAGCTAACAGCTAAAATTGCTGAGCTTGCAACAGAGCAAGTAAACGAAGCATACCAAATTACTGAAAAAGCTGAGCGTTACGCAAAAGTTTCTGTAATTAGAAACTCAGTTGTTGAGCAACTTCTTGCTGATGATGCTGAACTTAACGTTCAAGAAGCGAAAGATTTATTCCACGACTTGGAGAAAACAGTTGTTCGTGGTCGTATCACTCAAGGTCACCCTCGTATTGATGGTCGTGATCCTGAAATGATCCGTGCATTAGATGTTATGACTGGTGTTCTTCCTCGTACTCATGGTTCAGCTGTGTTTACGCGTGGTGAAACACAAGCATTAGTTACTGCTACTTTAGGTACGCAACGTGACGCCCAACGTGTTGAAACTATCTTAGGTGAGAAAACTGACACCTTCATGTTACATTACAATTTCCCTCCATACTGTGTAGGCGAAACTGGTTTTGTTGGTTCGCCAAAGCGTCGTGAAATTGGTCACGGTCGTTTAGCTAAACGCGGCATGTTAGCGGTTATGCCAACGATTGAAGAATTCCCGTACTCAGTACGTGTGGTTTCTGAAATCACTGAATCAAACGGTTCATCATCAATGGCTTCTGTATGTGGTACTTCACTTGCTCTTATGGATGCTGGTGTACCAATTAAAGATTCTGTTGCTGGTATTGCTATGGGTCTGGTTAAAGAAGGTGACAGCCACGTTGTTCTTTCTGATATCTTAGGTGATGAAGATCACTTAGGCGACATGGACTTTAAAGTTGCTGGTACTAAAAACGGTATCACAGCATTGCAAATGGATATCAAAATTGAAGGTATCACCAAAGACATCATGCAACAGGCTTTAACCCAAGCCAAAGGCGCTCGTATTCATATCCTAAGTGTTATGGATGATGCGTTGAACTCTGCACGTGAAGATATCTCACAGTTTGCACCTCGCATTCACATCTTAAAAATCAACACTGATAAAATTCGTGACGTTATTGGTAAAGGTGGCGCAACTATTCGTCAGCTTACTGAAGAAACTGGCACAACGATTGAAATCGAAGATGACGGTACCGTTAAAATTGCCGCAACCGATGGCGCCCAAGCTGAAGATGCTATCAACCGCATTAAAGCATTAACGGCTGAAATCGAAGTTGGTACAATTTACACTGGTAAAGTGGTACGTATCGTTGATTTTGGTGCGTTTGTTAACGTATTACCTGGTAAAGATGGCTTAGTACACATTTCACAAATCGCTGAAGAGCGTGTGAATAACGTTTCTGATTTCTTAACTGAAGGTCAGGAAGTTACGGTTAAAGTACTAGAAGTTGACCGTCAAGGCCGTGTTCGTTTAAGTATTAAAGAAGCAGCTGAAAAACCAGCTGAATCTACTGAAGCAACACCTGCTGCGGAATAACCGCTGCGTTAATTAACTTTTACAAGTTAAGCCATAAAAAGAGAGCCGCAAGGCTCTCTTTTTGTATATACTGTATTTAATACCAAGTCGATTAAATATCTGCTCATTTTTTTAAATATCATACTGATGTTAAAGGATTTCATTTGAAATTTAAATTTACCTTTCTGCCACTATTACTGATTTGTATTTTGCCGGGTTGTGCCACAAACAATACGTCTACTCACAGTGCTGCATTGGTTGTAATTGCTGAGCCCTTGCAAATAAATCAGCAAAGTGAAGTGGCGATTGCCCGGTTATCCGAAATTCTCAATCGAGTGGAAGTATCACAACAACAAAAAGCCAAATTATTTTACGACCGCGGAGTGATCTATGACAGTGTTGGCTTACGAGGCTTGGCAAGTTATGATTTCCAGCGAGCGATCCGTTTGCAACCTGATTTAGTTGATGCCTATAATTTTATCGGTATCCATCACACTCAAAGGCAAGAGTTTTTACAAGCTTATGAAGCCTTTGATTCTGCCATAGAGCTTGATCAACAACATGAATATGCCTACTTAAATCGTGGTATCGCGCTTTATTATGGTGGCCGAGCAGAACTGGCCTTAGCGGATTTGCAAATGTTTCAACTGCAACAACAAAATGATCCCTACAGAATTGCCTGGTTGTATTTAATTGAAAATGAACTAGACCCGGTTGTGGCGAAAAACAACCTCAGAGAGAACCTGGATAGTTTAGAGCACGACAGTTGGGCCAATAATATTTTACGCCTATTTATCGGTGACATTGGAGAGCAAGAGTTTGTTGCCGGATTAACCCTAGGGGTAAAAACGCATAAAGAACTGATCGATAGATTATGCGAGGCCTATTTTTATTTGGGTAAATATAACTTATTGGATAATAACCATGATGTTTCGTCTGATTATTTTAAACTTGCCCTAAGCACTAACGTTTATGAGTTTATTGAACACAGATATGCAAAATTGGAACTCGAACTTATTGATGCCAATATCGCGCCAACAGCCCATTAATTTAATTCCCACTGAAATCCTGCACTTTGAATGGCGACGGGGATATATTGGCTTAAGAGGTGTTGGTGCGATTTCGGATTAGCCTATTGTTGATAATGAGCTTGTGCTTAACCACAAGCTCATTTTCTCTAACCGCCTATCTGCAACAGCTTATCGTTGAGCAAGGTTACAGTGCAGAGCAATTTCATTTCGCGTTGACACAAAACAACAGACAAGCACAACTCATTGCTTTAAAAGACAGTGAACAGGGCAGCAAACAATGGTTGTTGTTAGCACAACAGCTTGCCCGAGTTGATCAAAACATTGCCTGGCAGTTAAGTCAATATTACCAAAACAATAACCAAAACCGTGATCAACAATACTGGTATCAACATGCACTAAAACATGGTTCGCAGCAAGCCCTGCTGAAAAAGGCCAAAGAAGTTGCAATACAAGGGGATTATCAACAAGCAAAAAACATATTGGCCAGCTTAAATCCTCTAATGAGTGAAGATGTAGAAGAAAGTGTAATGCTCAGCGTGACTCTCGCCATAGAGCACGGCGATATTGCGATGGTCGTTGCCAATAAAGCAAGGTTAGCACAACTACCAGGTCAACATGCACAGCGGTTAATGGCACAGATAGAAAAATTTCAAATACTCGCCACCGTTGAGAATTCAAACATTGTGCAGTCATTTGATTTGCCAAATATTGGCCTGGCAGGTACAGCTAAAAGCTTGTCTTGCCGTTATCCTTTACAGTTTTTTGCCAGTAATATCGCTGATTTAACCTATCTTGAGCAGCTTATTGCAGAAATTAACGACGATAGTTTTTTTCATACTCAGTTTTGCTTATTAACCCCAAAGTACATAACCGCACAATTAATCAATTGCGATCATCTCAACCAACAACGGATCGCCTGTGATATTGAGAATATAGCCAGACAAACGATAGCGAAAAACGTGCAATATGTTGGTATCTTAGGCCCGAAAGGTGTTGCCAATGTTGATCATGGTTTTGTGTTTATCGACAACCAAGATGGCAGTGACGTGCTAGCCCATGAATTATTGCATCTACTAGGTTTTATTGACGAGTACCCATTAAACCAATACAACAGCATTTGTCAGCAACAGGGCGTTCTAGCCCATAACATTGTGAACTTAGCTAAGCGTATTTATGGATCCGATCAACAAGCACGTGCTGCCGTGTTGCCTATATTGCCTTGGCGGGAAAAAATTAAAAGCACAACACCAATCAGCCACAAAATCAATTCAGGTTACTCCTTAGGAACGGCGAGAGAGTTTGCTAATGAGGTAGGTCTGTTTCACAGCAACACTTGCGATTCGGATGTTGAAATGAGACGGGAAAAAGGTGAATTACATGCTTTCAAAGCCACTGCCAATGTTACTCAGTTACAGTATTTTGAAGAGCCTTTACCGGCTTTATATAAAGGGTTAGTAGCAACGCAGCATAACCCTTTAAAGATGCCATCTTATCATTACAATATTGGCAAAAAATATAAACAAAAAAGCGATAGCAAAACTGCAAACTTTTGGTTGGGTAAGTCCGCTGCACGTGAAACAAATTATGAGCGACAATAACCATTCTAGGTGAATTTTAAATACACCTAGATTGTTATTCGATTCCTTGAAAAGCGTTTTATTTGATCAAATCCGTTTCTTTATCTGTATTCGAATCAACCAACGTTGATGGTAGGTATCTTACTTTTGCGATTGGCCACATTGATTTTGCGTTTAATGTTAAACCATTACCTTGCTGTTTGTTGGTTAAACTTAGAGTTGTTTCATCTGTTTGTTCATTACGACTAAACCATGAAAATAAGCTCATTTTATCCCTCTTTCCTTTTTTAACCATAGTAATTTCAATTACTATGGTCTTATGCCGACTCTTCTATTAGGTATAGTCTAGATTGACAATTTTGCGAAAATGAAATGTAACAAAAACTGCTGTTTAGCTGCATTGTTTGTTTTTTTCTAGGTTATAATCCTTACTACTAACACTTTATATTGTGATAAAAATATTTAAATGAGAAAATTTTCAGTCTCTGTTTTTCGACAACAATTTCCGATATTACAAACGGTTAATGATAATCATAAGCTAATATACTTTGATAATGCTGCCACCACACAAAAACCGCAGGCCGTGATCACAAGTTCGGTAAACTTTTATCAGCAAAGTAATGCTAATGTACATCGTGCATCACATTTTTTAAGTGTCAAAGCGACAACAGCTTACGAGCAGGTAAGAGAGCAAAGCAAAGCGTTTATTAATGCAAAATCGATAAAAGAAATCATTTGGACCAAAGGAACAACCGAAGCCATTAATCTTGTGGCACATAGTTATGGTATGAATTACCTTAACCAAGGTGACGAAATTGTGATTTCACAAGCCGAGCATCACGCCAATATTGTACCTTGGCAATACGTTGCAAAAGTCACTGGCGCAAAACTTGTGGTTTTGCCCTTAACTCCGCAGGGAATAATTGATTTAACTGCAGCGAAAAGCTTGATCAGCAAAAAATGTAAATTTCTGGCAATTAATCACATTTCCAATGTGTTAGGTAAAATTAATCCCGTTAAAGAGCTGATTAAGTTAGCCAAACAACAAGGCGCGGTAACCTTAATCGATGGCGCGCAGGCAATTGCTCATTTAAAAGTGGATGTGCAAGAATTGAATTGCGATTTTTATGTATTTTCTGCCCATAAAATGTTTGGTCCAACCGGCTTAGGTGTGTTGTACGGCAAGCAAGAGTTATTGGAAGAAATGCCGCCTTATCAGTTTGGTGGTGAAATGATCAAAAAGGTGAGTTTTAGCGGTACCAGCTATAATGAATTGCCACATAAATTTGAAGCAGGAACCCCAAATATAGTTGCCGTCGTTGATTTTGGTGCTTGTTTGAGGTTTTTTGATAATATTCAACATGATCAAATGGCCACCTATGAACAACAACTCATTGACTATGTTTTTACCAAGCTGAATGACATAAAAGCACTTAAGTTCCTAGCAAAGGCTTGCCCGGATATTCCGCTGTTTTCGTTCACATTACAAGGGATCCATCATCAAGATGCTGCCAGTTTTTTAGACAGCAAAGGCATTGCCGTAAGAAGCGGTCATCACTGCGCCATGCCGCTGATGGAATCATTAGCATTAGATGGCTCTGTTCGCGTCTCGCTAGCCGCTTATAATACCTTTGCGGAAGTGGACTATTTTGTTGAGCAACTTCATCTGTTTTGTTCAGGTGAGGCCGAACAATCAAATCAACACCGAATACATGACCATCGAGAAGGTGTAGAGCAAGCAGATGTAGATCGAGTCATCAGCACAAACGCTGAGTTTATTTCAGCCGATGAGGTGTTAGCGCTATTTAGCAGTGCCAAATCTTGGGACTTAAAGCATCGTCAGATCATGTTGTTAGCAAAGCAACTGGTAAGGCTAGATAAAGCACTGCGTAATGAAGATGACTTGATCAGTGGCTGCGAGAGTCAGGCCTGGTTGAAGGTGAAATTTAATAGCCAAACTAAACAATTAACTTTTCAAGCAGACAGTGATGCGAAAGTGATTCGTGGCTTAATGGTGATCATTTTAAGTGTTTATCAGCATAAAACTGGCCAGCAGATCATCGACTTTGATATTGAAGAATACTTTAGCCATTTAGGCTTAATGCAGCACCTTAGCCCATCGAGAGGCAATGGCGTGAAAGCCATTGTTGAACGAATTAAACAAATAGCCTATAACTATCAATAAATTAAAATAAATAAGCTGAACAGGGGTTAAGAAGGGTTAACAATGAAAGTAGGGATAAATTCAATTGGTCAAATTGCGATTGCGGTAACCGATATCAAGGCAGCGCTGTCTTTTTATCAAAATACGTTAGGGTAAACTTGCTATTTGAAGCGCCGCCTGGCTTGGCCTTTTTCGATTGTGGTGGGACAAGGTTAATGCTAACCACGTTGCAGGTGATGAAAAAGACCACCACACCTCAGTGATTTATTATAAAGTCGATGACATTTCAGCCACCACCACAGAGTTAAAAGCCAAGGGCGTGGTCTTTGAAAGAGAACCACAGCTTGTCGCAACAATGCCTGATCATCAACTTTGGATGGGTTTTTTAAGAGACCCAGATCAAAATTTGGTTGGCATCATGGCTGAGTTACCGCTCAATGCATGACCTTTATCTTAGTTAAAGGTAAGTGTTTTGAAAGAGGCGCCATTGCTCAAAACAACAGCGCTAGCGCAAATTTACAGGGTATATATTTGCATTTCACTTTTGATTTGTTTACGCATTTCCATTAATTTGATTGCCGTTTCATGTTGCTTTTTATCGGCTTCCGTTAACGGTTCCCATTGTGGAATGGTAACTGGGTGGCCAGACTCATCGACGGCAACCATGATCACAATACAATGAGTGGTTAAGCGGCGATGTAATGATTTAGGATCACAGGCATTCACTTCCAAAGCAATATGCATTGACGAATTACCGGTGTAAATCACTTTTGCATCAACTTCTACCAAATTACCCACATGAATCGGCGAGACAAATTGAATACCACCAGCGTAAGCGGTAACACAATAACAACTACTCCAACCGGCTGAACAGGCATAAGCGGCTAAATCGATCCATTTCATAACGGCACCACCATGCACTTTACCACCAAAGTTTACATCTTGAGGTTCGGCTAAAAAACGTAGGGTTAAATCTCTTTGTGGCTTGATCATGGTATCTCTTTAGTTAAATTACGGTATTAATAGTAGTTATACCAAGTTGATTAAGCATCTGATCATTGTTAATGGTTAAAACGAATAACTACGGCGTTATAAAATTTATAAGTAGAATAACTACTGATTAAACTTTATGCCTTGTATTTATCCGTTTTTCCTCATGAAAAAGTAGCCCACATGCTTAATCAAATTGGTATTCGGTTTATCATACGGATAAGTTAATATTTTAACAGAATTATTTAATATCAATATGCTATGTATTATGCCGCTTGGTATTGTTTATCTTCACCAATGATGATTAATTAATATCAGTTAAATGAATGACAATTAACTGCTCGCCACTTACCTCATAAGATGCAGGTTGTATATCCGTTAATTTGAGCAGAAGGCCGGCAGGAATAAGGATAGTATCTTTGCCAGTTGTTGTCAGTTCAGCATTATTTATTAACGGATAAATAAAACAAATATCGCAAGCTTTTAATGCCATGGTTTTCGTTAAATAGCTGGTGACAACATTGGCGGAAAGCTTTTCAGGGTTATGCATCAAATTAAAATCGGTGATAGTGCCGCTGATTAACTTGCCATAGGTACTACTGCCACCGTCGAATGTGGCAAAGCTCAGTAATTGTTGTAACCTGTCTTCAGTATTTTTATTAAGCACACTATCGGTGTGCGTTAATTCAATGCCGTTACCATCAATTAAAATTAAATTACGGGCCAGGCCACTAAAATTAGAAAATACGCCATCGTCACTCACCGTAGCTATGCTTAAACGCCAGTCAAAACTGTCGATTGTGCCATTCTCACTTATTGCCAGTTCGGTGGTTTTGCCTTTGCCGTTTTTCCAAAGGGAAGTGGTAAATTGTTCTGGGGATATTATTTCAAGCAATTTATATACTCTTAGGTTGTAGTACCGGTATCTGTTTTATGGCAAAATTATAGCGAAAATTTTTGGCTTAGTCGCAGTCTTTATACAATATGAATACCAGTCCGTATAATGATTTACCCACTTAGAACTGCATGAACAGCATTAGAACAAATGAAATTTGTAAAGTTATAGTTATTCTACATCGAACAGATTTTATGAAGTTATCATGTTGTTCATGAGTTCCCAAAGGGCGAGTTTTAACGGTTGATATGCTACGTTATTGATTTTGAAAAGGGAATTACCATTCCCTGCAATCAATGCCTTGCCTATCAACCGTTAAAATCTCGCTAAGTGGGGAAATGCATATACGGAATGGTATAACGTAATGTTATGGACAACAGATAAAAGGTATAGGATGACTATCTCCGCACAACAGTTACTGCAATCTCATTTTGGTTTTTCTCAATTTCGTCAGGGCCAACAACAGGTGGTTGAAACCATATTGTCTGGGCAAAGTGCCGCCGCGATTTTTCCGACCGGCTCTGGAAAATCGCTGTGTTACCAACTGCCTGCCATCGCCTTGCCAAACCTTACCTTAGTGATATCGCCATTACTGGCGTTAATGCAAGATCAGCTTGAGTTTCTCAATGCCAAGGGCATTGCTGCAGCGAGTATTGATTCAATGCAAAGCAAAGAGCAAGCACAACAAATGATGCGCGGTGTACGCTCTGGCCAGATAAAAATATTGATGATTTCGGTCGAGCGGTTAAACAATGAAAGGTTTCGGCAGTTCCTTAGCCAAATTCCAATATCATTATTAGTGGTAGATGAAGCCCATTGTATCTCCGAATGGGGCCATAACTTTAGGCCTGATTATTTAAAACTGCCGAAATATCAACAGCAATTTAATATCCAGCAAACGTTACTGTTAACCGCTACGGCGACGGAAAAAGTCATCACCGATATGGGCGAAAAATTTCATATTGCCTCGCAAAATATCGTATTAACGGGCTTTTATCGACCGAATCTGAACTTAAACGTGCAAGGCATTAACCAAAGTGATAAAGATAGCTATCTGGCACAGTGGTTAAGTGATAAAACTGATCAATCGGGTATTGTTTATGTCACCTTGCAACAAACTGCAGAACAGGTAGCAAGAAGTTTAAGTGCTCGCGGGATCTCAGCTACGGCTTATCATGCCGGGATGGACAGTGATAGCAGACAAAACATTCAGAAAAATTTTATGAATGGCAATATAAACATTATTGTCGCCACTATCGCTTTCGGCATGGGCATAGATAAAAGCAATATACGTTTTGTTGTGCATTACGATTTGCCCAAATCCATTGAAAACTACGCGCAAGAAATTGGCAGAGCAGGGCGTGATGGTGGCTCTTCTGAGTGTTTGGTATTAGCCAATTATGATAATCTTAACGTGCTTGAAAACTTCATTTATGGCGATACTCCTGAAGCAAGTGCGATAAATGAGGTGGTCAATGAAATTATTGAACAAGCAAAGCAGAATCGCGGCCAATGGGAAGTCGTACTAAACTCCTTATCTGCACAATCGAATATACGATTGTTAAGCCTGAAAACGCTATTGGTTTATCTTGAACTCGCGGGGTTGATCAAACCCGCTTATAGCTATTTTGCCGAGTATAAATTCAAATTAAAATGCACGGAAACTGAGCTGATTCATCGCTTTGAGGGCGAGCGTCAAAGCTTTGTAAAAGCGCTTTTTTCCTCATCGGATAAAGCCAGGATTTGGTATGGCATTAACTTTGATAGTTTACAGCAGCAATACCCAAGTGACAGAAGTCGGGTAATTGCCGCCATTGAATACTTTGCCGAAAAAGATCTGATTGAATTACAAACAAAACAAATGACCGAAGTGTTTCAAGTAAATCTGAATATAATCGATTTGGCCGGATTAACGAGTAATATGTTTACTCGTTTTGCCAGCAAAGAGCAGAGTGAAATACAGCGTATAGCACACTTGTTGGCATTCTTTGCCTCCAATACTTGCCTGAGTCAACAACTGGCCAATTATTTCGCTGATTTTCAGCTTGAACAACCGTGCGGACACTGCACGGTCTGTTACGGCCATGTCGCACAACTGCCACCTGTGCCCGCGTTAAAACCCATCGAAGAGTTTGACTTTACTCAACATACCCAAGACATTATTACTAAACTAGGCCCGCACGCATCAATAACCCTGGTTAGCCGTTTTTTATGCGGTTTAACCACGCCCATATTTACCAAACTGAGAGTCAGAAAACTTACCGGTTTTGCCATGTTTGAACATTATCGGTTTCAACAGATCAAGAACTGGGTAACGCAACATTACAACTAAGTTAAGGTTCTATATTAATGTGGATTTGTATTAACTGAGAGTGCCAATGTGGGTTAATAATTTTTCTTTAAACCACTGATGAGCTGGACTATTTACAGTGCGCTTATGTTCTAGCAAGACAAATTCAACTGCATTATTATCATTTACTTTGAAGCTATATAATGGCGCAAATTCGTTACCCTGGATTAAATTATTCATACCAATAAACAATGAATCGGTAGACTTTAAAATATCAATTAACACATGAAGCTGACTACTTCTAAAAACAGATCTTGGTTGTACACCATGCTTGATTAATAAGGCATCAACAGGGTGTTTAAATTGAATGTTGCTGTCATTCTCAACGATTAAACCGAGAAAATTACAATTCATGCAATCGTTTAGCTGCAGCTTTTTAATCTTAAATAAAGGATGCTCTCGGCGTGCATAGATAACCGGGTTTACTTTCCCTATTGGTGTGACAATAAACGACGGGTGCACACCTGTGGCCAGATGAATGGCAAAATCTAAGGTTCCTGCTTCTAATAAATCAAATGGATTCGATTTGACCGGATATTCCGACAAATTCACATTTGGCGCTGCCACGGCTAATTCTTTAAATAACGGCAAAGTTACCGTCTGTGACATTAACGGAGGTATTGATAACGTAAAATGTTGGTCACTGGTACCGGGATCAAATTCATCACTCTCAAGTATATGAGCTAATGTCGCTAATAATTTGGGCAATATTTGTTCTAATTGCACCGCTTTTTCTGTCGGGCTAATACCTTGTGATGTTCGATAAAATAATGGATCATCAAATACGTCACGTAATCGTTGCAAGGTTCTACTCATCGCCGGTTGTGACAAAAACAATGTCTGTGCAGCTCTGCTGACGTTTCTCTCTTTCAGTAACACACTAAGCGACACCAGAAGATTTAAATCCACCCGTGATAATTTTTGTTCTAAAGAATTCATGATTAAGTCACTCGAGTATAAATGTTGTTATTGATCTTTTAGAATACGGATAGCCTCTCAATCATCCAGAATGTAGCCGTGCTTCCACAAAGATAACTCACCGGTATTCTCAATTTTTCTAAAGATAGCGATTTAAACATGAGCGACGCTGAGCGCATTAAAATAAACAACGCCAAAACAAACAGTATTTGTCCAAGCTCGACCCCGACATTAAAACTCAGCAAGGCAAGTAGCTTTTCTTGTTGAGGCAGACCTATTCCAGTCAGTACTGCGGCAAAGCCAAAGCCATGCAACAAACCAAAACTCGAAGATACCAGTACCGGGTAGCGCAAACTGAGACTTTGCTTGCGGTTTTTCGCTATTTCCCATGCCAAAAAGATAATACTTAACGCTATCACGGCTTCAACAGGTTCTATCGGGATCACAAACAAACCGGTAGCCGAAAGAAAAAGGGTAATAGAATGGGCTAAGGTAAACCCGGTAATGGTGAACAATAGTTTTTTTCGTGTGCCAGAAATGTAGACAAGGCAAGCGACAAATAACAAATGATCTAAGCCTATCAAAATGTGTTCGATGCCCAACTCAATATAGGTCAAAGCAGTATCTAATACTGTCATTGTCGCTAGAGAATCGATAACATAGTTAGGTTGTTCAACATTAAGTATTGTGGTCAGCGTTTGTTGCTGGGTATCTATGACTCTTAGTAACACATCACCACTAGAACCCTCTATGCCATCAATACTCACCTCTAAGCCAACTAAGCCTGATTTTCGTTGCAAGCTCGAGTATTCAATATAGGCATTGTTGATAATATGGGTTCTTTTCGGCGCTAATAATATAGTATCTGCGGGAAAAACTACGCTAAGCTCTTCCTTAATGCCATTTCTTAATGGCACTTTCCAAACCACATCAAAGTCGGTATTGTTTATCGAGCTAATGTTAAGTGAGGCAGGCCGCATATCATCGGCTAAGGTGTGAGCAGATAAAAACATTAACAAACAGAGGAATATCCGGTTCATTCACTATCCTTATTCGTTTGGCTACTTTCTCTTTCTATGCGGTAACTTTGTTGCAGTTGTTGTTCAAAGCTGGCTTTCGCTTGTTGTAAGTTTTGATACTGCCAATCTTTTAATACATTTTTTTTGCTAGACTCAAAGGGTTTATTTGCAGACAACTGTCGTTGTTCAATAAACACAAAGTGCTGCCCTTGCGAAGAAGATACTGGCCCAGACCATGTTGATAACGGATATTCTTTAAGTTTATCGCTAAAACCATCGCCAAATAACCTATCGATTTGTATTGAAAATTGATTGTTCATTCGATTCGGCAAAAGGGTAACCTCACTTTCAGGGGACAGGCCTTGGCTTATCAATGCTAATTGTTGATTTATTTTTTGCTCTAGTTGCTCATCAGTCCTGTCTATTGAGATGTGCACTTGCTGCAAACTATATACCGGCATGGTTTGATAGTTTTCAATATGCTGTTGATAGTAGCTCTGCAATTCTTCATCGGTCGGCTCTTTGGCGGTGACTAAATCTTCAATCAAAAAATCCATTTTTTGGCGCAGACGTCTATCAATGACTTTATCGCCTTTATCTAATCCTAATGCTCTGGCTTCACGCAAATACATTTCATTAATGACATAGTGCTGAGCGGCATTTTCCAATTCCTTGGCTAAGGGCTCTCTTTTCCAACGGCTTAAAAAGTTTTGCCTGATTTGCTCCATTCTACCTTCACTGAGAGTGATGGTATTGGCTTCGAGAGAATCGTTATTCAAACGATCAAAAACAATAAAAAACAGTAATGCGATAAGCAAAAAGTGGATCAGTGGTTCGGTAATAATTTTTTTAAGCATATAGAAACCATGAGATTTATTATTATTATTAGTAGATATTTCTTCTTATTAGAAGATAACAAGAGAATGTAATGTATTAAAGAGCAAGAGTCGTTTTAACTGAAAAAGTCCTTGCTGATCAACAGACTCTAATCAGCAAGGCTTTAATACTATTTAGGCGAATACCAAATTGGTGAACTGTATGCACGCTCTTGGCCTATTAATTCTGCTTCTTTAGGAATTTCAGCACCTAATCTAACTTTGTCGTATAACACCCAACGCGGGGTTGGAATTTCGAGCACTCGGGCATAATAAAATGCAGACTCACTTTTATCAAAATCTGGATCTACCCAGACACTTGCTAGTTGACTATCACCTATGCTGTTACTCCAGGTGGCCGTTTCAATATCTACGGTGTTGCCAACCGCTTGTTTAGCCCGGCCAGAACTATCAATTTCTCTCTCATCAGATACGGCAACATCATACACTCGCTCATGCAACTTGCCTTTAGCATCCAGCCAACCTTTGATTATTTGAACTCTGTCTAAATAAGCACTTTTCGGATCTCGCATGGCATAAACCATAAACGATGGCGCTTTGTCAGATTTTTGTTTCACTAAGTCGCCGCCCATAGGAACGCCTTTGGCGTAGCCAATTTTTGCCGGATCATTGGCTTGTAAATCTGCTTTGTTATAATCCCAACCACCAAAAAAACGAACCGTCATCCGTGGCCCGGTGGTACCGTAGGTTTCTTTGCGCTCAATGGCGTCAAAAAGCGCGGCTCTGGTATTTTCGTGCGCCCAAACCCCGGTGTAACCTGAGGCAACCAGCATATAGCCGTCAATCTTTCCCAATTTAGACTCGATAAAAGGATGTGATATCCGATCTTTCGACGGTTCAACACTGGTCGATTTACCAAAGAAGTTATCCTCATCTGCGGTCGCTAATGAAGTATGGCTATCGGTTGCGCCGCCGAAGCCAAATTTGTATGGGTTGTATCCCAGTTTTTTCTCTAACGCTAAACCTTGTTTAAGGGCTTCACGAGCATATTCACCTTTCAGCATCTCCGGCTTTTTCAGCTGACTAATATCAAGATTACCAACATCCCAATTTTCATAGTCGGAAAATTCATCATCTGGTGATAAATAAGGATGCGATTCACCATCGCCTTTTATCTGTGTCACCTCGTAATGCGGTTCCCATTTGGCTCTGAGTCTTGCATACTCTTTATCAACAGTACCGCCTGCGTAGGTTTTATCGGTTGGAAACATCCAACCATTCGATAAGTTACCATTATGAGAAAAGGCGAACGCTCGACCGCCGTGCTTGCTTTCGTATTCCTCTAACCATTTATATAATTCAAGAGGATCCGTGCTGCCTGTTGGCGGTTGTGTCGTTGGCGGCTGAATTTTCAATGCAACATCAGCATTATCACGAATAATGACATTACGATGCAAATTAAAGCCTTTCGGTACTGAGGTCCATTCAAAGCCGATAAAGGCAGTAAACAAACCGGGTTCATTATGCTCTTCCGAGGCATCCACAATGGTTTTCCAGACATTACCAAAGACTTCAGAACCCGGGCTATAATCGAGGATCATTTGTTCTGGTAACGTCATTTGGGCAAAATTTTGAATCAAGTCGAAGGCCGCTTCACCTGCGGCTTTACCGCCTTTTTTAAAGGCCTCATGCCACTCTTTACCTTTCGGAATGTCAAGAATGTTATCTGTACCCGATTGTATATCCGCGGCAATGCCCATTAAATCGGTATGATCGGTGATAATTAGCCAATCTAGAGGCCTGGCGAGTTTTAAAGGCATGCCTTTGGCAGAATTAATTTGCTCACCACGGGCTAAACGATAGGCATCGTCAATCGTTACGGTATTGCCAAATAAGCCAGCATCGAGTGAAAGACCGGTATGCAGGTGAGAATCGCCCCAATAGACATTATTGGGTTGAGTATTGTTGGCATGAGGCGAATACTTCATTTGAGCTGCTGTTGTGCCGGTGTCTGAGGCGAATACATTCGGTGCATGTGCCAGCAAACAGGCGATACTAACGATTTTAAGTGCACTTTTATATGGCATATCCAGTCCTTGAAATATATAAATTATTAATAGGTTAGGATACAAAAATCGATTTTTCCAATTAACATAAAAGAAATAACCTTGGTCAGTGCAAGCTATCTACATTAAAAAAATACAGTAACTGTCTTTAAATAATCCCCTCAACTTTTAAATGAACCCTGGTTTCAAAATTATGCATTATGTGTTATGCGCATGTTTGTTATCAGGTATTATCATTGGTAACTATGTCTGCTGTTGTTTATGATTACCCCACTAAGAGATTTTAATGTAAATAAACGAGGTATTTATGAACGCGATAAAATTAATCATTCTTCCTTTTGTTGTTCTATTGTCAGCCTGTGGTACCACTTATCAAGCCGAAAGTGATTACAACAGTGCGTATAACTTTAAAGCGGTGCAGAGTTTTCATGTTATTGGCGATGAAAGGCTTAATAACCCACTGCTTAGCGATATGGACAGGGATCGTATTAATGTTGCGATTGCCGAATCTTTGAGTGCACAAGGTAAGCAGCTAGACAATAATCAATCGGCAGATGTATTGGTGGAATATTTTGTGATAACGAAAGATAAAACCAGGGTCTATAGTACGCCGGCAGCAGGTTACTCAAATTGTTATCGTTGTGGTTATGGCTATGGTGCAGGTATGTCAAATATAAGTACCAGAGATTATGTGGAAGGTACAATCATTGTTGATGTCATTGACACTGATACGAAAAAAACAATTTGGCGAAGCACATTGTCGAAAAAACTGCAAGATTTTGATAATGCAACAGAGCGCAATGAAGCCATAAAATTGGCGGTAAACGCAATTTTCAAAGAGTTTCCTGCAAGTTAGACTTATTTTAATAAGGTTAGGGTCAACAGACCCTTCTAGTTAAATTGATTGTTATTTACGGTTTATATTTACCTGCTATGCTTTTTATAACGCCAGCTACACATAAAGAAGAATTAATTTAGGAGTCATCATGAAATATTTTTTAATTTTATTCACTTTACTCAGTGCCAATGCCTTTGCT
Organism: Thalassotalea sp. 42_200_T64; assembly: GCA_002162925.1. Classification (GTDB taxonomy): domain Bacteria; phylum Pseudomonadota; class Gammaproteobacteria; order Enterobacterales; family Alteromonadaceae; genus Thalassotalea_A. The sequence goes on from MABC01000022.1 coordinate 36,651, forward strand.
GAGGACGGTTTGTCTAAATCGCAAGTAAAAAAAGTTGAAGCCATACTGATTGAAGCCGCGAGTAAAGCGCTTTATCTAACTCGAGATTGCGATAAGCCTATTGACCCGAGTAAATTTCAGGAGCTGGCAAAAATTAAAGCATTTAGTGAAGGTTATGAGACCATAGAAGGGGTGAGCTGGGAAACCATCAAAAGAGAAGCTCATCGCCAATATGGTGTGTTAAAAACCGAAGCGCCATTAGGTGAGTTGTGTGAGCAATATAAAGCCGACATCAAGGGTAATTATAAATTTTTAAAAGACATCAATGCAATGGAGTAAATCGTTGTTTATCGTTGTAATGGAGCCTAAAGGCTCCATTTTTATAGACGGCAGGCAGGGAAGGCCTTTTACGGTGATATGATCACCTTGTTTGATGAATTTAAATTATTAATGCATTAAACCTTTCAGAGCTGAGCATTTATTGATTATCTTTGCTACAATATGCGCCGAAATTGGCGGCCTTTAAAATTAACATGGTAGGCTGATGCTAAACATCAACATTTACCTTTTGGAATACTACATTGTCTGATACTAAATTTTCAACGATAGCGTTAAAACCTGAACTTCTTTCTAACCTAGAGTCTTTAGGTTATGAGTCAATGACTCCTATCCAGGCACAGAGTTTACCCGATATCATTAGTGGTAAAGATGTTATTGGTCAAGGTAAAACTGGCTCAGGTAAAACCGCAGCCTTTGGTTTGGGCTTATTGCAAAAGCTTGATGTGAAACGGTTTCGTATCCAATCTATGATCCTTTGTCCAACGCGAGAGCTGGCCGACCAGGTGGCGAAAGAAATTCGTCGTCTTGCGCGGTCTATCCATAACATTAAAGTATTAACTTTATGTGGTGGCATGCCTTTTGGACCACAAATTGGGTCGTTAGAACATGGTGCTCATATTATCGTTGGTACGCCAGGACGGATTGAAGAGCATGTGATTAAAGGCACGTTAAATTTAGAAAATCTGAATTTATTAATCCTTGATGAAGCCGACAGAATGTTAGACATGGGTTTTCAACCGGCACTAGATAATATTGTTCGTCGCACGCCAGACGACCGACAAACGTTATTGTTCAGTGCCACCTTTCCAAATAAGATCAAACAAATCTCAGAACGTATCATGACCAACCCTATCATGGTAAAAGTTGAGTCAACTCATGATGACAGCAGCATTACTCAGCACTTTTATAAAGTAGCAAATAATGAACAGCGGTTAGAGGCGTTGCGCTTATTGTTAATGCAGCATAAGCCAGAATCTGCAGTGGTGTTTTGTAATACCAAAAAAGATGCACAAATTATTGCCGATAAATTAATTGGTTTTGGTTTTTCAACCTTGGCTTTACATGGTGACTTAGAACAACGCGATAGAGATCAAACCCTGGTGCGCTTTGCCAACAAAAGTGCCAACGTCCTAGTGGCAACTGATGTCGCGGCTCGTGGCTTAGATATCGACAACCTGGATGCGGTGTTTAACTTCCATATCGCGCTAGATACAGAAGTCCATGTGCATCGTATTGGCCGAACGGGCCGAGCGGGCAGTAAAGGTATCGCTTGTTCCATCTTTAGCGATAAAGAAAGCTATAAAGTTGCCTTACTCGAAGATTATTTAGATCGAAAAATCGTCGGCGAAGAATTACCCGATTTTAATGTATTGCATGATGCGGTAATACGTCCGCAGATGATCACCATTCAAATTGATGGTGGCAAGCGTGATAAGGTTCGCCCAGGTGATATTTTAGGGGCATTAACCGGTGAAAACGGCATTAAAGGTGATCAGGTAGGCAAGATCAACGTTTCGCAAAATTTTGCCTACGTAGCCGTGAAGCGAAATGCTCATAAACTGGCGGTTAAAAAACTGGAAAAGGGTAAAATCAAAGGTCGTAATTTCCGGGTACGAGTGATCCGCGGTTAATAATTTTTCATCTTTGATTGTAGTCTAAAAAATTTCAATGTCGCAGGGTTCAGTCTCGGTTAACGATTGAAACTACCCGCTGATGGAATATAAACGATAGGCGGCAGTGCAATTAATTAGCACTGCCGCCTTTTTCTTGTTAGGTTAAAAATACAATAACAAGAATAATTAGCATTTTCATGATAAAACAAACAACATCTAAACCAGATAAAAAAGCCTTAGGCTTTTGGGCGGCAACGTCATTGGTCACCGGAAACATGATCGGCAGTGGCATATTCTTATTGCCCGCATCTCTTGCCCTGTATGGTGGCGTCAGCCTTTGGGGTTGGGTGTTTTCGGCGGTAGGCGCATTAGCCCTAGCCTATATGTTTGCCAATTTAGCCCGTAAAGTGAAAGGCTCAGGTGGTCCTTACATCTATTCGCGCGCCGCCTTTGGCGATTTTGTTGGTTTTATTGTCGCCTGGGGCTATTGGGTTTGCGTGTTTACCGCCAATGCGGCCATCGCCATCGCATTGGTCAGTTACCTTTCGGTATTTGCTCCAGCGCTTAAAGATAACGTCATCCTCTCTGCGGCGGTCACTCTAGGTTTTGTGTGGTTTTTGGTACTGATAAACCTAAAAGGGGTGAAAGAAGTAGGAAGGGTGCAGTTGCTCACTACAGTGATCAAAGTATTGCCACTCATTGCGGTGGTGGTGGTGGCCTTGTTTTATCTTGAACCCGCGCATTTTAGCCCGTTTAATTTAAGCAATGAATCTAATTTTTCGGCCATTTCCTCAACCGCAGTGTTAACCCTTTGGGCATTTTTAGGATTAGAGTCGGCAAACATTGCCGCTGGTGAAGTCGAGCAGCCTGAAAAAAACGTCCCGAAAGCTGCGGTTGTCGGTACTTTGATCGCGACGGCGATTTATATTCCAGGTACGATTGCGATTTTAGGCTTGATTGAACCGAGCGTGTTGGCGCAATCTAATGCGCCCTTTGCCGATGCCGCGGCAATACTCTGGGGTGATTGGGCGTATTATTTAATTGCTGCGGTTGCTGTGGTTTCTTGTTTTGGTGCGCTAAATGGCTGGACCCTTTGTGTTGGCCAAGTGCCGATGTCGGCGGCAAAAGATGGCTTATTTCCGAAAATATTTGCCGAGCAATCGAAAAATGGGGTGCCGGCGAAAGGAATTATTATCTCATCAATATTGGTCACTATCTTAGTGTTGATGAATTTCAATCAAAATCTGGTTTCGCAGTTCACCTTCATGCTGCTGCTTTCCACCCTGGCATCGGTATTTCCTTATTTTGTCTGCTCACTGGCGAATATCAAAATGCTCTTTAACGAGAATAAAACCAATAACCATGTATTATTGCCGGTGGTATCGGCGATTGTCGCCATGATTTTTTCTGCGTGGATCATTGCCAACATGGGGCTTGAAACGATCATTTGGGGCACGGTTCTGGTGCTAATTGGTATTCCATTTTACTTTTATGAAAAACGTAACGTGTTAAAAGCGATGACAGTAAAAGATTAACCGCTGAGCGTTTTTATTTCGTTTTATGTGCTTAAGTCTTGATAAAGAAGCTGGTGAAATAAATGTTCACCCGCTTCTTTTTCCACCGATAAACGGCCAGTATCGTAGCCTTTAGAGGCTAATCCGCGCTGCACTGATTCACACACGTAAGTGTCTTCAGCCTGTACTTTGTTGGCCACAACCACACTATTATTTTTAAACTCTTCACTGTTTTTTACATTGCTGTTATCAAAAAAGTAATCAAAGGTGACCTGGCATTTATCAACCGCAACGGGTTCCACAATCATAATGCCCATTATGCCATCGTATAAATTCAACATTAAATTAGGATATTGCCAGTAATAGCGGGCGATTCCGGTGCGTACCTGGGAAAATTCGTTGTCACGTTTTTTGGTCGGACAAGATTGTAAACAGAATTTATCTTGCACTTCAACCTGATAAAACTTGCCATCTAGCGCACTGTTTAAGCCCTTATGCAATACTGGCACGTGATAACCTCCATCGAGGTAATTATCGACGTAAACTTTCCAATTACAATTGAGCTGATAACGCACTCGCTGATGAAATGACATCTTGCCAATGTCCAATTGTGCAATGTCAGTAGCCAATGAACCTAAAAAGTCGCTCAATGTTGGCGCATTATTGTCTAAACAAATGAAAACCCACTGTTGCCAATTTTCACAACGCACTTCAATTAATCCGTTGTCACTTTTATCAAAATCACACACCTCGGCAAATTTAGGGGCTGAAGCCAGGCTGCCATCGAGTTTGTAACTCCAGGCATGATACGGGCAGGTAAGGGCACGGGTACAACCTGAGCCCGTCTCTATTACTTGAGCGGCATGATGGCGACAAACATTATAAAACGCCTTTATCGATTCTCCTTTCACCAGCACAATCGGCTGGCCAGAAATTTCAGTGGCGACATAATCACCACTGTTTTGTAATTGTTCGCAGCGCGCTGCAATTAACCAGTTATTGCTAAAAACCGTGTTTAATTCACGCTTGGCTATGTCTTGATTGGTATACCAGGCACTTGGCGGGGTTGATGCTAACTCTAAGGGATTGTCTGTATTGTATTGAGAAATTAGCTGTTCGATATCCATGGTAATAGCCTGTTTTTGTTATTATTTATTTATAACAATTAGCACTAATTTTTTGATTTATCTAGTTTTTGCTTTGGCGATGGAATTTTTTATGGTGGCAACTTGTTGCTCACAAGCTTGTCGTGAATCTTTGTCTTTTGTTGCGCAATTATTGGTGGTGACTTTTTGGTTTTCAATCGCGATGGCAATACCAAGGTATGCAACAGCGTGCCAAGCATTATTGCTTTCAACACGCGGACCGAAAGTTGTGCTGGCACAACCGCTTAGCCAACTAGAAAACAGAATGATAATTAGACTGGTTATCTTCATTGCTGATCCTTAATAAATGAGAGGTTAATCAAAGCGGATTAACCAAAGCTCGATAATTAAAGTATAACTTAGAATTTGTACATTATTTGAGCAGCGCATCATTTGTGCTCACTTGTATTTTCACTTTTTAGAGACTAAACCTATATTTGATTTAGCTCTGCCGTTGTTTTCTTGCTAAAAATTTGTCCATCGCTCGACCAACGGCAAAAAAAGCAAAGCTGGCGGTAACATGGGTTGCAGCGCCAAAGCCGCCGCTGCAATCTAAACGCATGCCTCCGTCGTTGGTCTGTTTGGCATAACAGACAGTGCCGTCATTAGTCGGGTATTTTAATTGTTCGGTAGAGAAAACCGCATCAATGGCAAATTTACGTTTCACATTACGTGGGAAGTTATAGTCGCGGCGCAATTGGTTTTTTACCTTGGCCAATAGCGGGTCCTGGTAGGTTTTACTTAAATCGCAAATTTCAATTTTACTCGGGTCAATTTGACCACCGGCACCGCCAACCGTGATCATCGGAATTTTTTGTCGTTTGCAATGAGCAATGAGTGAGGTTTTAATTTTCACCGAATCAATGGCATCAATTACATAGTCGAACCCAGTGGTGATCAATTCCGCTAAATTCTCCTGAGTAATAAAATCTTCAATTTCATTGACCACACAATCCGGATTGATTTGTTTTATCCGCTCTGCCATCACTTCCACTTTACTTTCACCTATGGTGTCAGTTAAGGCATGAATTTGCCGGTTAATGTTGGTGATACAAATATCGTCTAAATCAATCAAGGTGATTTGGCCAATGCCGTTACGAGCCAATGCTTCTGCCGCCCAGGTGCCTACGCCCCCGATGCCAATCACACAAAAGTGCGCTTGCTGAATATGTTTGGCACCAGTTACGCCATATAAGCGTTCGATACCACCAAAACGTAATTGATAATCTGACATTTGAAACAATAAACCATGAGTAAATAAACGGCGCTATTATAGCGAAAAAACCAGGGTCTGAGTCAAGTTAAACCCTGACCCTGATTTTAAACACTAGGCTTTGATCACTTTACCGACAATATTTTTAGCGTTATTGACCAAATTGAAAGTGTTCGCTTTTAACCGCAGCAGTAATACATAAGCGAGTGGCACCAGATACAAGCTGGTGATGGTGGAAAACGTAAGGCCGCCAATAATAGCAATGGCCATCGGCGAGTAGGCTGGTCCGTCGCCACCAAGCTGGGTATTGCCCATGGCTAATGGAATTAACCCCAATATGGTGGTAGATACTGTCATCAAAATAGGACGCAATCTGTCCTTACAGCCATGCGCAACGGCCTGTTCAATGTCTTCACCTTGTTCGATCAACTGATTTATCCTGTCGACCAGAACAATGCCATTGTTGACCACGATCCCCATTAAGATCAGCATGCCGATCATGCCCATAATTGACATGTTAGTGCCGGTGATCAGGAAGGCCCAAAATACGCCAACAAAAGAGAACAATAATGAAGTGATCACTGCGGTTGGTAGTAATAAGCTTTCAAACAGAGCCGCCATGACGATATAAATCATGCAAACCGCCAAAATCATGTTTTGTCCCATCACATTTTCGGCTTCGTCCTGACGGACAAAACTGCCATCCAAACTGTAGTTATAGCCAGTTGGCAAAACGATGGCAGACAGGGTAGCTTGCAGTTTTTCTTTGGCTTCATCGAGAGTGATGTCATCAAGGTTGGCCTGAATGCTAATCGCGGTTTGACGATTATAGCGACGAATTTCACTGAGCCGAGATTTAATCGTCAGTGTTGCTATGTTATCCAGGGTAATGGTTTTACCATTGTGCTCAGTGATCGGCAGTTTTTTCAATTCGGCAATCGACTTTTTCACTTTTAAATCGTAATTCAACCAGATGTCAATTTCACCAGTATCACCATGGCGGTAGGTTCTCAGTGGTTGCCCACGAAGTGCCAGTGCTACCGCATTAGCGACATCTTGTGAGCTTAAGCCATGGCGAAATGCAGCGGTTCTATCGACTTTAATTTGCATTTCTTTTTTCTCACCGCGAATATCGGCACTGACATCGGTGATGCCATCAATGTTTTCAATAATTGGCAGTAAGTTGTTTTTCAGTTCAATCAATACATCGGTGGAAAGACCGGTTAAATTGATACGAACACCGCCACCATTGCCCTGCTCAAAGCCAAAGCGTGGTGTTGCTCGAACAAAATCAGGCATATCTTTACGGATCTTTTCTTTTAGCTCTGCCATGGTGATTGGCAATTTACCTTTCTTTAACAACAGGGTGGTTTGCAAGCTATGGGCGGCATAATAACTATACACAGAATCAATTAAGAACTCTTCCTTGTTGCTATACAGGTAATCTTCCATCTTATTGATGATTTTTTCCGCCGTTTCGTAGTTAAATTGTTCGTTCAACTCCCAGCTTAAGAACAAACGGTTGTCATTAAAATTTTGCTCTTCATCACCGGTAACAAATTGCATCGGGATGGCAATACTGAATAAAATCAAGATGGCGCTGATGCTGGTAATGATTTTGTGTTGGTGAGTCCAGGCTAGACTGGTTAAGTAAAATTTTTCAAACTTATTTTGCTTACTCACTGCCCGAGCATTGGCTTTGCGGTTAACCATTGCTGGCGCTTTAATTTTACTGATTAATAGTGGGATCAAGGTTTGCGCAATAATTAAGGATGCAAACAGGGAAATACAAATGGCGATGGCAACGTGTTCTAAAAATATGGTGATATCGATTTTTTTACCGACGATATTGGGCAAGAACACTATCATGGTGGTGGCGGTGCCCGCAATGACCGCCAGTGATACTTTGTTCACGCCTTTTTTTGTGGCGCTGACCATGTCAACGTTTCCATCCGCTTCGGCTTTTTGCCTTTCCTGAAAAATCGACTCGGTGATCACCACGGAATTGTCCACCAGCATGCCGACGGCCAGCAATAAGCCCATCATCGATAAAATATTCAGGCTGTAGCCGGCAAAGTACATCACCCCCAGGGTAATACAAATCGATACCGGCACCGATAAGACCACAATCATGGTGGTCATAAATTGCCGTAAAAATAAATACAACACCCCCACTGATAACAAGGCGCCAATTAACCCGGCATTTAACAAATCAGACAATGAGCTGGTGACGCCTTCGGCGGTATCATCCATGATGTATAAGTTAATGCCATTAAATTGTGGGTTGTCATCGACGCTATCAATGACCGCTAACACTCGTTTCGACACTTCGACCAGGTTGGCATTCGACTCTTTTAAGATGTTCATACCAATGGCATAGGTTTGATCTAAATGCCGTCCTTCTCTTGGCAGCGGCAAGGTAAGTTCAACACTGGCAATGTCTTTGATGTGAATATTATCTTGTATGATCAAGTTTTTAATTTCATCAATACTGCGATATTCACCAACCGGGTTGAGCATGACCTTGGTATCGTTATCAAAAAAATGTCCGGCGGCCATCGAAAAGTTATTCTCGTTTAGCTTTTGTACTAACATAGCTCTGTCGATGTGCAAAGCCACCAGTTTATCCGGGTCCAGACGGATCATTATCTGGCGCTTGTCTACCCCATAGAGCTCGACTTTACTGACCCCGGGAACCCGCTCAAGCGGGCGCTTTAAATTTCTATCGAGCAAATCGTAAGCAAGAGATAAATCTTGCTCCGATGAGATCCTAAGTGTAAATATCGGCATGTCATTGGTGTTAAATTGATACACCAAAACTCGCTCAACATCACGCGGCAGAAGATGCCGAATAGCATCAACATTTTCCCGTGCTTCGATGCTCTTGGCATTAATGTTTTCATCCCAGTCAAATTCGAGCTGAATGTCGGCGCCGCCTTCGTGCGAGTTAGAATTCATCCGGTTAATGCCTGAAATTGTTGCTAACGCCTCTTCAATTGGACGAGTAATTAAGCGTTCAACTTCGGCCGGTGAAGCGTCAGGATAGGGCACACTGATCCACAATTGCGGGATATCAATGCCAGGAAATTTTTCTAATGGCAATAATTTACTGGAAACCATGCCGGTCAACAACAAGGATAAAAATATCATGATGATGGTAACAGGGCGGCGCAGCGCAAATGATGCCAACGATGCCCCCATTGTTTCTTTCTTTGCCGCTTGCAGCTGGTTGTCATTAGTCATGAGCGGCTCCAAAACGTTTACGGTCAAACATACTGTATAGCACAGGAATGAAAAATAGCGTAAGCAAGGTAGCAAACAGTAAACCAAAGATAACCGTGATAGCCATCGGCGCTCTAATTTCAGAGCCTTCGCCGACACTGATTGCCAGTGGTAGCAAACCTAAGGTTGTGGTCAACGTCGTCATGATAATAGGCCGTAGTCTAGAGGTGGCCGAGTTCAAGATAGCTTGAGTTTTTTCCATGCCGCTTTCTCGTAATTGATTAATTCTATCCACCAGGACGATGGCATTGTTTACCACGATACCGGCGAGCATAATTAAGCCGATAAATACGATCACGCTCACTGGTGTTGCGGTTAAATACAAGCCATAAATAGAACCTGCAGCGGCTAATGGTACGGTAAATAAAATAAGCAATGGGTGCAGTAATGATTCAAACTGTGAGGCCATTACCAAGTACACCAAAAATACCGCAAGCAGTAGTGCGAAAACCAGAGAAGTAAATGACACATCCATTTCTTCATTTTGGCCAGTAATATTGGCGGTGATGCTTAACGGAATTTTCATCTCGCTAATGATGTTTTGTACCTCACTTACCGCCGCTGTTATGTCGCCATAAGCGAAGTTTGCTGAGATAACGGCTGCTCGTTGCTGGTCAATGCGAGTAATTTCACTTGGGCCAACGGAGAGCTTAACGGTCGCAACCGCGGATAAAGGTATAGGTTTATCACTTTGCGGATTCACGATGATTTGTTTTATGTCGTTAACCGAATCACGGCTTTGCTCGTCGGCACGCACTAAGATGTCAACCTTTTTATCTTTTATTGAGTACTGACTGGCGATGGTGCCGCCAACTTTGGTTGCCAGCAATTTTGCTACCTGCGGCGCCGTTAAGCCAAGTTGCGCAAGACGTTCATGGTCGAAGAATACTTTGATCTCGGGGTGACCATTTTGCAGCGAGGTCTTTACATCAATGAAACGTTTGTTATCGCTAAGTTTTTCATTTAACCGGTCGCTGTAGCGTTTTAGTACGACTAAATCATAACCAGACAACTCCACTTCAATCGGGGGCTTAAAGCTAAACAGTTCTGGGCTGGCAAACTTCATTTGCACACCAGGAATTGATTGCAGGTATTGGCGCAGGTGCTTGATCACCGCTTGTTCATCTTCTTTGCTGCTATCTGCGGTTAATACCACGTTTAATTTACCCCAATAATCACCGCCCTGAGCCGGTGAGGCGTTCATTAAACTGCCCGTACCCGCTAAGGTATAGGTTCTGTCAACTTGTGGTAAGGTTGCCGCAACGGCAGAAAGCCTGGCCAATGTTTCATCGGTTTTCTCAAGTGGCGTGCCGGGTTGCTGGCTGATCTCGACATAAAATTCACCTTGGGCCAGAGCCGGTATTACCTCGACATTTAACTGTTTTAATAACGGTATTGAGGAAGCACTTAGGGCAACAATAATAACCAGTACCGTGATCCGCTGGTTTAAGGCAACCGCCAATAATTTTTCATAGAAAACGGCCAAGGCGTTATACACTTTATCAAATAGCCATAAAGCCGGTGCAAATATTTTGCTTAACCCTAACCTGAGGCTTCTGAACACAAAAGTAAAAAGCATAGACAAGAGTAATGGCAGGTAATAGAACACACCTTCGAATAACCAAATTATCGGTGTCGCCAAATAATAGCTAAGTTGTTGAAATTTAGTGGCGTCGTCGCTAAGTTGTCTTTTCGCTTTGGCCGTGCTTTCGTTGCTATCGGCACGGTTAAATTGTCGCGAAGAAAGCATAGGGATTAACGTTAACGCGACAATTAATGACGCCAATAATGCGAAGGTTACGGTTAATGCCTGGTCTCTAAATAATTGTCCGGCAATACCTTCCACAAACACTAACGGAAAGAATACTGCCATCGTCGTCAGGGTAGAGGCCATAATGGCGGTAGAAACTTCTTTGGTACCCTTTACCGCAGCGTCCTTATTGGAATTGCTGGAACTGTTGGTTGTGTGCTGATCATTTTCCGTATTCGCTTGTTTTTTTAACTCTTTATGACGAGCAATATTCTCTAACACGACAATTGAATTATCAACCAACAAGCCTATTGCCAGGGCAATACCACCTAAACTCATGATGTTTAAACTGATGTCGTTACCGTACATTAAATTGAATGTGGCGATCACGGATACCGGAATGGAGATCGAAATAATCACCGTAGTCCAAATATTTTTCAAAAAGAAAAATAGCACTAACATCGCCAGTAAACCACCAATAACGGCAGCACTTTTTACTTCGTTTATGGCATTGCTGATAAATGTGGATTGGTCATACACTTTAATCAGCTCAATGTCTTCGGGTAATTCTTCAGCCAATTGTTTAACTCGCGCATCTACTTTTTGTGCCACATCTACGGTGTTGGCATCGCCTTCTTTATACAGTGCGATTTCAACCGCTTCGGCGCCATTAACCCGTGTTATCGACGTACGCTCTTTGTGTGAGTCAACAACCTGAGCAATATTGGATAAACGTATGTGCGTGCCGTCTACACTAGTGATATAGACATTGCGCATATCATTTAAATCTTTGAATTGGTTTAATGTTCGTACCAGATATTCTTGAGTACCATCTTCAACGCGACCACCAGATTGGTTGATGTTTTCTTGTTTAAGGCGTTCAACAATCAATTGACTGTCGATGCCAAGTTGGCTGATTTTGTATTGATCGATGAGGATTTGAATTTCTTTTTCATAACCACCACCAAGTTTTACGGAGGCAACACCACTTACTGACTCAAGCTTTCTTTTTAATTCTTCATCGGCATATTCACGAATGGATTTTAATTTACTCTCATCAAAACCCTCACTACCTTGTTTAGCTTTTAAAGCAAAGCGTACAATGGGGTCTAAATTTGGATTAAAGCGCAATAATAATGGCTTTTTCACATCTAACGGCAGGCGAATGACATCCAGTTTCTCCCGTACTTCAAGGCTGGCCAGGTCCATTTCGGTACCCCATTCAAACTCGAGTAATACATCAGATTGACCGGCTTTTGAGATAGATTGTACGTTTCGTACACCTTTTACAATGCCAACCACTTCTTCAATCGGTTTGGTCACCAACTGCTCAACCTCGCCCGGGGCGGCACCTAGGTAATCGGTGCGAATTGTTAGGGTAGGGTATGACAGCTCAGGTAATAAATTAACCTCTAATCTTGATAGCGACACCATGCCAAATAGCAGAACTGCAAAGGTGAACATCCATATCGTTACCGGTCTTTTAACCGCAACATTAACCACACTCATCGGAATTTCCTCAAATTGTTTCTTTTTTATTTATTATTATTTATGAAGGCACTCATTAACCAAAATCATGGTTAATGAGGATCTGCAGATAAGTTATATGGTGTCAATGATTTGAATAACTGCTTGGTCTTTCAAGTTATTTTGACCGGTAGTGACGACTTGTGCATCTAGGGCTAAACCATCGATGATCTCAACAAACAAGTCATCTTGGTAACCTAAGGTAACGATAGTTTTTTCGGCTTTATTGTCATTAATGGTAAACACTGTGTGTTTGTTATCGATAGAGATAAGTGCTTTTTTCGGTAATAATTTAGTGTTGCTGTGAGTGTCATAAACCAGTTTAACTTGCGCAAACATTCCCGCTTTTAATACATTATCAGGGTTTTCAACAATAAGTTTCACACTAAAGGTACCGGTACTGGCATCAACCACTGGGCTAATGCGTTCAACCCGAGCAATCACTTCTTTGCCTGGCAGGGCAGTAAAGCTTAATTTAGCGGCCTGGTTGATTCGTAATTTAGATAATTCTTGTTCTGGTAAATTCACTGTACCTTCTAATACGTTTAATTTAACGATGTGAAATAATTTTTGACGTTGGTATTGTTCAACTAAATTCCCTTCTTTGACGTAGCGTTTCGCAATATAGCCAGAAATAGGAGCGATAATTTTAGTCTCTTTTAAATCCAGTTCGGCAATTTTCAAGTTTGATTTCGCGACTTCATATTGCCATTTTAATTTATCGTAAGTATCTGAGCTCACTAGATTTTGGCTATGCACTTTATTAATTCTGTCTAATTCAATGGTTAAACTTGCGAGTTCCGCTTTCGCCTTATCTAAGTTTAATTGAATTCGCTCTTGTTCAATTTCAGCCAATAACTCACCGGCTTCTACAAATTGTCCTTCCTCGACATACAACTGTTCTAAAATACCAGAGGCTTTTGAAATAACTTCGGCTTCCTCTTTTGGTTCAAGCACGGTAGTGGTTACGTAGTTGGAACTAATATTACCGTTTTGAACAACGGCAACTTCTACCGGAATGGCGATCACTTCTGCTGGTTTCTCTTCCGCAACCGCTTCGGCGTTATTACAGCCGCTTAAAACAATTGCAGAAGAAAGTAAGCTTGCGGCAAGAACAAATGTTTTTATGTTTGATGTAGTCGATTTCATCACTTCATACCCTTTGGATAAATAATTAACGTATATAATGCATCTAGCGTGCCAACATTGATAAATAAATAAACCCTTTATTTATCAATGAATTGATCCATTAGATTTAATGAGGAGTATTTTACCGTATGTTAACAAGTAGTTAAATTTACAAATTGTTAGCAAATATGACTATTCAGAAACGAGAGACTAGAAACGAGAGACTAGAAACGAGAAACGAAAAGCGGCAACTGGCAGCGAGCTACGGGCTGCGGGCAGAAAGCGGTAGACGAGGAGAAATGGGGAAAGGGCAGCGAGCTAAGGGCTACGAGCAGACAGCAGCAGGCGAAGAGAATCGGTTACAGTTTGGAACTGGGAACGGGGAACTGGGAACGAGGAATGGAACGTGGAACTGGGAGCGGGCTGCCAGTAGCCCGAAGCTCGTGGCTTATCTTTACCGATCCTTTTGTCTGTTTATTTTCTCTTGTTTGATTTCTTCTTCACGACGATCGCCCGCTCTCGGCAGAGTTTCCGATAAATCATTTAAGCTTTTACGGCGCAACGGATAAGCACTGCGCTTGAGCATAGATAAATTACCGATGACCATAGCAATTGCTAAAACAATCACCACCACAATTAACCAAGTTGGCATATTAAGGAGTTCCTACGTTGATGATAAAACGCTGATAAATGCTATCGAGCATAACCAGTATTTCTGCTTTTTCGAGTATATCACTTTGTTGAATGCAATCGTGCAGTAAGTCAATACTAAGCTGCTCAGTGTATAAGGAGGCGATTGGTTGGTAAGATATATGCCAGGGTTCGATGGCAACGCCACCTCGATATTTATCATATGGGCGATAAAAACCAAACAACGCCATATTTTCATCTAACCATTGAGTCAGGGGAACAAAAGGCCCTTGCGCTTGATACTCCCAAGGCTCGAGTTGTAATGCTTTGCCTGCTAATAAATTGGGATCGTATATGTCAATATCGGTTCCCCAATGATGACGGCTGCCACCGGGTAGGGCAGAGAATAATAAAATGCTGTTAATTTTTTCAGAGGCAGACAAATTAGCAACATCAACCGGCTGATTATTGAGATCCAGTACCGGCCGGTCGTCGGCTAACTTAGCATTGAAAATGGCCAATTGTTTGGCAAAAGAGCGATAACCACTGGCAATTTTTAAATCAAAACCATCTTTTGCTGCCGCTCGTTGCAATTGCAAAAATGCGGCAACCATATCTTTATGAATACCTAAGGCTTCATTAAAGTAGTGGATATGGCTGTCATTCAAACCCAAAACATTCTTTGCATTTATTGCTGTATTTGTCGCTTTATTCATTAATACCAATTCTATTAAGTTAACAACTTCTTCATTATTAAATAATACATCTCAACCAGGTCTTCCAAGTCTTGACAGTTCACGCTTTCATTGACTTTATGAATAGTGGCATTGGTTGGGCCTAATTCAACCACTTGCGCGCCTGTTGGCGCGATAAAACGGCCATCAGAGGTGCCGCCAGCGGTTGAAGGTGTACAAGTAACGCCATTGGCCTCAACAATCGATGCCACTACCGAAGTTAACAATTTACCTTCGCCAGTAATAAAGGGTTTACCGTTAAAGGTCCATTTTATCTCGTAATCCAGCTCATGCTTATCAAGTATACTGGTTACTCGTTCAATGATGATGTCATCATTGATCTCAGTACTGTATCTAAGGTTAAAGATGGCATGCAACTCTCCTGGTACCACATTGGTGGCGCCAGTCCCTGAGTTTAGGTTTGATAACTGAAAACTGGTAGGCGGGAAGTATTCGTTGCCATGATCCCAAACTTGTGTGCTTAATTCAGTGAGTGCCGGCGTTGCCAGATGAATTGGGTTTTTTACCAAATGTGGATACGCCACATGACCTTGAATACCATGAACGATCAAATCACCGGTAATTGAACCTCTACGACCATTTTTTACCACATCTCCGGCTTTATCAGTACTTGATGGTTCACCAACAATACACCAGTCAATTTTTTCATTACGTGCTTCTAAGGTATCAATTACCCGGGTTGTACCGTTAATAAACGGGCCCTCTTCGTCGGAGGTAATTAAATAGGCGATAGAGCCGTTGTGATCTGGATAATCTTGAACGAAACGTTCGGTAGCGACAATCATAGCAGCCAGTGAGCCCTTCATATCGGCAGCGCCTCTCCCATATAGCCAACCGTCTTTAATCGTTGGTTCAAATGCTGGGGTATGCCATTTAGAATCAGGCCCGGCAGGAACAACATCGGTGTGACCGGCAAAACAAAACACAGGATGCTCGGTGCCTCGTCGTGCCCACATATTGGTGGTATCTTCAAATACCATAGATTCATTGGTAAAACCTGCTGCTATCAATCTATCGGCCAAGAGCTTTTGACAGCCTTCATCGAGTGGGGTCACCGATTTTCTTGAAATTAAATCTTTAGTTAACTCAATAACGGGCGATGAATTACTCATTAATCGCTTCCTCGTGGCTGAATATCGCTTGATATTGTGGCGCTTTAAAGCCTAAGTGTAGCTCAGACTCATTGATAAGCAGTGGCCTTTTTAATAGCGTTGGTTGCTCTAAAACGCTAGCTTTGGCTACCTCATCAGTTAAGTTGTTTTTTATTTCTTCAGGTAAACTGCGATACGTTGTGCTGCGTTTATTAATCAGCGAATCCCAACCTGCCTTAGCGACGAACTGAGCCAACAGGGCTTCATTCAAGCCATCTTTGCGTAAATCGTGAAATTGATATGCTACCTTGGATTTATCTAACCAGGCTTTGGCTTTTTTTACTGTATCGCAATTGTGGATACCATAAAGAATTGTCATTGTGGCTCTCTTTTTATGTGTTGATTAACCTGAACTCGGGATAATTAGTGCTTGATATTCTGTTTAATCATCAGGTTAATTAGTCGTTTATCACCAAATAATCATCTGCGCGTAATGCATTAACTGCTTTTTTAAGACTCACTTTTTTTACCAGAATGTAGTCAGTGTCGAACGTAGATATCGCGAATATGCTGATTTTCTTCTCGGCTAACACCCCAGAGATGTTCGATAAAATTCCCGTTAATGAGAAACCTAATGGACCAAGAACTTCTAGCGCTCGCCAATCGGGTTCTACTTCTAAACTTTCAATGTGAACATTTGCAGGCACCACAATCGATAATTCATCATACGTTTTGCCAACAAAATACACTTTGGCATCAAATACTTCACTGGGTACCTTCGATTCTGGAGTGAGGCTATGAATATTGAAGGACTCATCTAATAGTTGCAGTGTTTGCTTAGTCATTTATTTACCTTCCTGGCGTGATTTTATGCTGATTTGTACTATAACGCAGAGAAAATACTAATGGTATAGACGGCGACATAATAACAACCTTTGTTTAGTTGAAATTGTTATTTATTAGACCCTTAACAGAATTTTATAATAAGTTTCTCTAAAGTGAATAACTTTAATTAGAAAATTCATTATTATTCCATATTATATTGTTTTCAAGCTTTTACTATTATCCACAAAAGCTGTGGGTAATATTGTTAATAACTATTTATATGTCATCTAACCTATTGTATTAAAACTATGTTTTACTCGTGTTTGAAAAGTGACCTATTGCTAGCCTTGTATATTTTTCAATCTGTCGATCATTTGTTGGCTTTATTCTTAAAAATTGATCATATCTACTGTTTTTGTTAATTAAAATAGAAATATATATCCATATTCCCCTTTAAAATTGATCTTTATACAGTAGTTCGGATGAAAAAATTTCATGGCACTATTTGGCGTTTATTGATCGTGATTAAATTTTGTAACGATTTAATCCATTAAATCGCAGGGTAACTGAAACATTATGTGTTATCTTTAAAGAGTCACTTCACTTGAACTAAGCCCATGCAAATATCTTTACCACAACAGCTAAAACAAGGCCGCCAATATATTGAATTTTGGCCAGCTCAACCTGAGCTGTTAAATTACTTTGCTGAGTATCGGGCGGTAATCGTGAGCCGGTTCGTGTTGAAATATGGCGCACCCTTAGCGGCGTTAGCTTTTTTACTGCCATTACTGTTTATTGGTGTGGAGCAATTAAAACAAGCGCTGTTTTATGCTTTGTTTATTGGCTCTTTGCCCGTGCAATCGTTATTTCTAATGTATAACAAATCGAAAGAGCCATTACCGCCATCGTTAAAAGGTTGGTATAAAAATGGTGTGGAAAAGATCAAAGACAAGCCCGCAGATACAGAATTTTCGGTAATTAAGCCAACGTTCCTGGATTTGGCCAAACTATTACACTTTTCTTATAACCGCTAAAGATCAAATCCTAACCCTCAATGACTCAGAGCTAGCAACAGACTTCTTATATACCCTGATCATAAAGTCTGCCTGGCAGATGAAATTTTTGGCTTTTTGTAAATCGCTTATTAGTTGTTCTGAAGATTTAAACGCAAAAGGTGTCATTGCCAACAGCGTTAATGCTTGTTCACCATGAGCAAATAACATTTCATAATTAAGATTCTGTTCTGCAACCAACTCAAAACCATCCAGCTGTTGCTTATCAATATTATGATACTTTGGCGTTTGATAAATCATTTGCTTTAATTCCCATAAATGTTTTTTACCAGGAGTTACGGTAACCAGGTAACCGTCATCAGCCAGTAAACGACAGAATTCTTCGGTTTTAATTGGTGCATAAATGGAATATAACCAATTGGCAAAACCATCAGCAAAGGGCAGTTGTGCAATAGAAGCAACGCTAAAGTGACATTGCTTATATTTTTTAGCGGCCATTTTTACCGCGTTTTTCGCAATATCTACACCATATACCTGGTTATTATCCATGCGGTGAGCCATGGTATAGTAACCTTCTCCACAACCCGCATCTATGACGTTACCGCCGTTAATGTATTGCTGATAAAGCTTTACCAGAGTGTCACGCAAGGGTTGATAACAACCTGACTCTAAAAAAGCCCGACGAGCATTAACCATCTGTTTATTGTCGCCGGGATCCTTTGAGTGTTTAAACTGCACAGGAAGTAAATTAACGTAACCTTCTTTGGCCTGATCAAAAGCATGGTTATTATCGCAACGGTATACCTTATCTTGCAAGGTTAATGCGTACTGGCAGATAGGGCAGAGGTAATGACTGGTATTATTCACGTTAAATTATTTCTCAGATAAAGCTAATGTTGGATTTGGCCTTTGCCATTATTCAAAAGTAGACCAGATAGGGGCATGATCAGAAGGTTTTTCAATACCTCTTAATTCATAATCAATATCCGATTCAACACATGTTGCACTTAATTTAGTTGTCGCTAATACCACATCAATACGCAGACCGCGGTTATCATCAAATCCGCGTGAACGGTAATCAAACCAGGAATAGCGCTCACTGCGTTCAGGGTGAAGCTCACGGAAAGTATCTTTAAAACCCCAGTCCATCAGCGTTGCTAACCACTGTCTTTCTTCTGGCTGAAAACTACATTTTCCGGTTTTTAACCAACGCTTGGCGTTTGGTTCACCAATACCTATATCTAGATCAACAGGAGATATGTTGATATCACCCATAACAATAATGTTTTCATCTCTATTGTGGTGATCATTTAAATAAGTCATCAAGTCTTTATAAAATTGGCGTTTATAAGGATATTTGATTTCATGAGCAATATTTTCGCCTTGCGGGAAATAGCCATTTAGTACGGTAACTTCTTCGCCTTTATCATTGGTGGTTTTCACCATGATCATGCGCTTTTGCATGTCATCACAATCGCTGGGGAAACCTTTCTGTACTGATATTGGCTGCTTTTTGCAAAGCATGGCTACGCCATAATGGGCTTTTTGGCCATGAAAATACACGTGATAACCCATAGCTTCAACATCCGCTAAGGGAAATGCTTCATCATGAACTTTTATTTCTTGTAAACCAATAATGTCAGGTTGGTGTTTGTCAATAATCGCTTGTAACTGGTGCAGACGAGCACGTAGGCCGTTAATGTTGAAGGAGATGACTTTCATAAGTGTATGTAATTTTTAATTGTTAAAGTGCAGCTATGCTACCAGAAAATCACTTACGCTTGAATGAAAAATAGCGCTTAATCATCGGCTATTTCACCAATTTTTAACCGCAGGCATCAGAACCGTTTAGAAGCTGATGGCGGGATAAAAAATAAAAAATCAGATTTTTAGATTTATCTTTATAAATCAATCAACTAAAATGTAACCAGGAATAAGTTTTGGCCAATGTTTACTGCTTAATGTGACAATTTAACGAGGATATGTAATTAGATTGTAAATGCGAGTATTGATTTGTTACCAAAATATGTGATTTTTTGTTGAAATTTTCATGTAACGTATTGATAGTTATCAGCTTTATATGTAAATCAGATGTAAAGCTGTTGATGAAATAATATTATGAACTGTCAACTTATTTTGTTATAAATACAGGCAGATGCACCAAAGCTAAACTTTTCTACTAAACTTTACAACAACTTACAAAAACAGTTGATGATAATAAATGGAGCGAGATTTAATGTCAGAAAATAAAACGAGTTTGAAAAAAATACTATTGGTAGAAGACGATAGGCAGTTATCTGATTTGATTAAAGATTTTCTTGTTAGTGAAGGCTTTCACGTTAAACAAGAATTTAGAGGGGATACGGTAGCGAAAACGGTTGATAATTTCTCACCAGACTTGATCATTTTAGACGTTATGTTGCCTGGCAAAGATGGTTTTACCGTATGTCGTGATTTGCGTCCATCATTTGGCAACCCCATTCTAATGTTAACCGCAAAAAGCACTGACTTTGATCAAGTGCTTGGTTTAGAAATTGGTGCCGATGATTATGTGGCCAAACCGGTTGAACCAAGAGTGTTGCTGGCTCGAGTAAATGCCTTGTTGCGACGAGGTCAATTACCAAAAGGTGGCAATGAAAAAACAGAAATTACCTGTGGCGGCTTGCACATTAACCGTAACTCTCGACAAGTAATGTTAGCGGATGAGAGTATCGAACTCACCAGTCAGGAATTTGACTTGTTGTGGTTATTAGCGACACGCGCCGGTGAAGTGCAAAATCGTGACTATATCTACAAAGCAGTAGTTGGTCGTGAATATGATGGTATGGATAGAAGTGTTGACGTTCGTATTTCACGATTACGTAAAAAGTTACACGACAGCAATGAAACACCATTTAGAATTAAAACCATTTGGGGACAAGGTTACTTATTTGTGCCAGATGCCTGGAACTAAGTGATGAATCTAGGTCGCTCATTTTTTAGCCTGTATTTTTTAATTGTTGCATGTTTTGGCGCCCTAAGCTGGTTATTAGACGAAGCTTGGAGTGTCAGTGTTGAACAAGATGTTGAATCTTATACCGGCTATAAGACTGTTTTGTTAGCCATTGATGAGCACCTTAAAAACTATCCGCTGGAACAATGGGATTCTCGGATTAAAAAAGCGAATGAAAGATATAACATTCCCATTCAGTTAATTCCTGAAGAAAATGTGGAAGTTCTCTTACCCGAGCTAAAATTTGTCAAAGGCGATAAAGTCACAGTCTATTATGATGATGATGACATTACCCTGTTTCAGCCAATAGCCGAACAAAAATTGGTACTAATGCTCGGGCCTGTTGCTTCTCCAACCAGACCTCGTACCGAAGCCTTGATCCGAGTATTGATCTTTATTTTTATTGGTATTGTTATCTTCTTTTGGGTATGGCCTATTTCGAAAGATCTGGATAAATTATCGAATACGGTGAAAAATTTCGGTCATGGTGACTTTAAAGCGAAAGTAGGCAAAGCCGAATCTTTGCTGGTACAGCCGATGATGAACACATTCAATATGATGGCATCAAGGATCAATAATTTAATCGAAGCCCATAAAGAATTAACCAATGCGGTATCGCATGAGTTAAGAACACCTCTGGCCAGAAGTAAGTTTGCATTGCAAGTATTACGTGGCGCAAAAGATGATGAAACTCGGGAAAAGTATATCGATAAAATTGCGACTGATGTAGAAGAGCTTGAATTGTTGGTTAACGAGTTATTAGTGTATGCAGCCTTTGAAAATGAACAACCCAATATTAGTTATCAACATCATGATCTGAAGCTGTTAGTAAATGACCAAGTTGACAGTTTTTCTCATAATGAAGTTTCTATCACTCTAGATTGTGAATTTGAGCAGTTGCTGGCTGATTATGACGCACACTTTATCAATCGGGCGTTAAGTAATTTGCTCACCAATGCGATGAAATATGGCAATGGCGTGATGAAAGTGACGTTAACTGCTGATTCCGGGCAATGTACAATTATCGTTGAAGACAATGGCAAAGGGGTTGAGGAAAGTTTTAAAGAGGTTATCTTTGATGCATTTTCAAGATACGAATCCTGTCGCGGTAAAGATACCGGTGGCTTTGGTATTGGTTTGGCGATAGTAAATAAGATAATGCTTTGGCATAACGGCAGCGCCAGGGTTGAAAATAGTGAATTGGGAGGGGCCAAGTTTATCTTGTCCTGGCCGCAAATTAATTAACCAATATAATTGCAATTATTGCATACAACAGCGTTTAAATTTTTTACCGCTTTTACATGGACAAGTTTCGTTGCGAGATACTGTCTTTATTAGTTTGTGGTGTTTAACATCCCCATCTACATAGCACCACTTTCCATCTTCTTTTACAAACCTGGAATTCTCCTGCATTTGCCACAATTCGTTACCGGTTAAATAGCTTGCAGTAAACTCAACATAATGAAACTCGTCATCACTTTGCCCGGTGCTGATAATCACCAGGGCAAGCCACGAGGTTTGCTCTGCCCAGTCTTGGATATCGACAAGAGAGTTTTCAGCGCGTGATGTTTTGGCGTAAGTTTGGAAGAGATAATCGGCATTGTTTAACGCATAAGCGCTATACCGGGAGCGCATTAATTGCTCGGCGGTTGTCGGGATCGCCTTAGCTTCAATAAAGCTTTGGCAACACACCTGATAAGTATTACCTGATCCACAAGGACATTGCATAATTCATTTAAGGGGTAGTGTAACGAGGGCTGAACTATAACTTAACCACCATCAGTTAGGAAAGCGAAAAAGGCAAAGAGTACAAATGCAGGTGGAACTACTGGAGAAATCAACATCTGCACAAATTGCCAAAAGGGGGGCTTGTTTAATGCTATCAATGTAGTTGCTTTGGCGTATTCTTCACCACAATGCATTCGGTTTTGCCGTGTTTGGCGCAAGACTGTAACATCAGCAATTGCTGCTCTGAGAGTTGTGGGTCGCACAAAATAACGGTAGAGCAGTTGCCTTTTAATAACACTCGGGCAATTTTGTCAAAAGCAATGGGTTGATGTTGTCCATTTACTCGTAACAGTTTTGATTTATCAATACTGTTTGCTAACGATTGTACTCTTGAATCATCGCCATCCACACATAATATCCAGCGCCTTTGTTGCTGGTTTTTGATGCATACTTTTTCCAAAGCTGTGCTGAAAAAGGCATCATTATTAGCCGTTTCTACTTTAAACCAAGGGTTGTTAAACTTAGTTTGTATTAATTCTGGCTGTGTTAAGTCATTGTTTTCAAGCTTATTTACCAGGTTGTTAGGGTTATTCATTTACTTTCTCCAGCTAATCCACAAAACCACTGTATAAAACAACAGTATATGTAATTTTAATCGAATGCAAGCTTTTTACGATAATTACGCGAGGTTAAAACCCCGCCAACCGGAACGGTTAGAATCTCGCGTTAGGGAAATAGGTTGACGGACCTTCAGTCTCGCGTTATGGCGTTAGCCAACTGCTGAAGTACTAGTCGGTAATTTTTCGATAAATGGCTCTACCCACCATTCTCACTTTTGTGGGCAATGGCATACGTTTTAAATTTGTTTTAACAATGCCCAGGGTGAATGACGTTGGTTTTGAATAATCAATATTAATGTCTAAAATCACCGGTTTATTATCGGCGCTAAGTTCTCGTGCTTTATAAATTCCTGCTTCAATATCATCGTTGCCTTGTATACGAATATATTCAGCGCCGGTGGCAGTAGCAATGCCCTGAAGTTTGGTTTGTGGCAATACGGTACAGGTTTTACGGTTATAAGGGATCTGTTGTGCTTGCGATATTTGTGACAATTCACCGTCGTTAAACACCCCAATAATACACCCTATGTTATTGGCAACGGCCGTTGCTAGTTCCATGCACGTCATCATAAACGCACCATCGCCGACCACAGCAACCACTTCTTTATCTGGTGCTGCAAGTTTTGTCGCTATGGCTGCGGGTACTGCATAGCCCATACAGTTAAAGTCGGTAGGAGAGATAAAACCACTGGTTTTATGAATTGGCATTAACTCTGCCGTTAAAAACGTATGATTACCATCATCGACGATAACAAAAGCATCATCACTTATTTGCTTTCTTAATTCGTCAAAGTACAACGCCGGATTTACCCTGTCTTTGGAGTCATGGTTGTACCAATCTTGTCGATGTGCTTGTTTATCTTGAGCGAGTTGCTTGCTAAGGGCAGAATTATTTTGGTGACTTAATGAGTTTATTTTTTTCAATTCTTCACTTAACTTTGCACATACTTGGTTTGCATCGCCAGTAATGGCCAGTTTGGTTTTATAATTACAATCAAACACGTCTGGGTTGATATCGATATGAATTAAGTTCTCCGGTAAGGTGCCACCAAAGCTGCCGGTAGCAATTTCAGCAAAACGAGTGCCAATGGCAAGTACGCAATCGGCTTTGGCAAAGGCATTTTGTGCCGCAGGTGCGGCGGCCGGACCAAAACTAAAGCCGGCATGAAGAGGGTGGTTTGCTGGAAATGCACTAATGCCTTGTAAGGTCGTAGAAACTGCCGCCCCTACTTGTTCTGCAATACTCACTAATGAATTACTTGCTTTTATCGCGCCCCAGCCGGCAAATATCACCGGATTATCAGCCGCAACTAATAATGTCGCGGCCGCTTTGATTTGCTCAATAATATCCGTAGTTAACGCCTGCTGCTGCGGTGCCTG
The DNA here is from genome assembly GCA_002162925.1 of Thalassotalea sp. 42_200_T64. Lineage (GTDB taxonomy): Bacteria > Pseudomonadota > Gammaproteobacteria > Enterobacterales > Alteromonadaceae > Thalassotalea_A. The sequence continues at coordinate 61,175 of MABC01000022.1, forward strand.
ATAGGGTTTAATTTCAGTGATCTGTGCTTTATCTAACTGCAAATTCACCGGGATCTCAACAAATACCGGGCCTGGTTCACCGCTGATGGCAATATTGTAGGCCTTATATATGGTCTCTATTACTTGTTCATGGCTATCGACGCGAAACGCGGCTTTAGTAATGCCTTCTACTAATTTTAATTGATCAAGTTGATGTAATTGATAATTAAATTTTGAATCATTACGAATGCCACCAGAAATTACCAACATTGGAATTCCGTCTAAAAACGCCTCGGCGATGCCACTTGCTGCATGGGTAACCCCTGCGGCAGGAACGATCACCATAGCGCCAATGGAATCGGTCGTGCGACTAATGGCATCCGCCATAAAGCCACCATGACCTTCATGCATCACTAAAAATGGCGTGATCAGATCGGAATTATTCAACTCGTCATACAGTTCCGTATTGTGCACCCCAGGAATACCAAAGGTATATTTAACACCCACTTGTTCTAACGCATACTTTGCTAACCATGCTGCCGTTTTTTTCATTTTCTGTCCTTAATGCTGCAAGCTTCGTGCTACAAGCCTCGAGCAGTTCATTTTAATTTATCGTTATGTGCATACTTGCCAGTGGTTAATGCTTCGAGCTTCTAGCAACGAGCTTCGAGCAGTGTGTTTTTCTTAATAATTTCAGTGTTAATTTATCGTTATGTGCATACTTGCCAGTTGCACATAGTTCCCCGTTCCTCGTTCCCAGTTCCCAGGCTCGGGTACATAGAGACACCTGAATGTTTAAAATATCCTGCCTGTACCCTGTACCCTGTACCTAATCCCTATTTATACATTTCGCCGCCTGCTGAGCCGTTAAAATACAACCAGATAAAAATGTCCCTTCTAATGATTTTTCGCCACTGGCACCACCGCCACCAAATCCTGCCGCTTCGCCAATGGCAAACAAGCCTTTAATGCATTGTTCAGTGTTATCTAACACCTGAGAATTTAAATTAGTTTGAATGCCACCTAAACTTTTTCGACTGATTAACATAACTTTTATGGCGATAAGCGGGCCATGCTTGCTGTCTTGTATCGGATGTGGCTTACAGGTTCTTAATTTATCGGCTTTCCATTTGCGCGCGTGTTCGATACGGCGAATTTGTTCGTCATTCCATTGTGATTCAGGACGGGCAAGTATTTGATCATAATCATCAAGAGTTTGCTGCAATATCGCTTGTTCAATCGGGTTTTCAGCAGCGATTGCATTCATCTTCTTAGTGAGCTCAGCAACACTATTGGCAACAATAAAGTGATCGCTTTCTGTTTGCATTTGTTTTATCAGACGATGATTTCCGAACAAGGTTTCTTTTAAAAAGCGGAAGAATTTTTTATCACGGATCATGATGTTATGTTCGGCACCCGAGATAGCAAATTCTTTACTGGCGATTTTCCAGTTTAATACCTGCCAGGCATACCCTTGCTTTTGCTCTGCCATACGTTGACATAAATAATTGGTATCAAAGCCGGTAACCAGAGGATTTGGCCCAATTCGTTTGCCATCAGCATCTAACCATAAAGCCGATTTACACGGAATTAAACTTAAGCCCTGACCGCTAAATTTTGGCTGTGGGTGTGGTATACCGGCGGCATAATTCCACATTTTATCCATGTGGGTTAAATTACCACCATGTTTGGCGATTTCGTCGTGCATGGCACCATCGCCGCATGGATGGGTACCATTTAATAGGTTTTTTGGTGGTTTAGACCAGATACTTGGCCAATTCTCTTTAACCTTCTGCAAGTTACCGGTAAAACCGCCGCTGGCAACAATGGTATTTTTGGCATAAAAATTTACCCCTTCATTGCCATACTTATTGTTGGTGTTGGCATCGGCTTTGATGTTGACATTGCCAGGTTGGATAGCCCTTGCACAACAACCAACGACGTTAGTCTCAGCTGTCAATAAAGAGTCGACATGATGATTAAATTTGAAATGCACATAGGTATTGATATACGGGGCAAGCGCAGTCATTACTTTTTCTACTAAGTCTAACGATGTGCCCCACATCACGTGGTATCTTGGCAATGAATTGCCGCTTGAGTATAAGCCTCTTTCTACCCAGTTCACCGCGGGTAAAAATTTAACACCAAGGTTTTTAACAAAACAATAGACATCTTCAAAGCTACGCTCAACGTAATGCTTTGCCCATTGCCTGGGATATTTATCATCATCACTAAAATTGGCGAACGAATACCAATCTTTTAGGGCGACTTCCGGATTGTCTTTAATACCATTGCGTTTTTGCTCTGGTGTGCCGACTAATGCCATGCCACCAAATGCCGAACGAGCAAGCCCGCCAACCTGGCTTTCGTCCTGGTTGTCGAGAATGATTACTTGTTTTTGTTGTTTTGCTAATTCTAGCGCTGCCGTTAAACCTGCAATGCCGGCACCAATGATCAGCGCATCAATTTGCCCATCTTGCCTATTCGTCATTTATTCTTCTTTACAGAGTTATCAAGTCATAGCATTATCATAACTACTCACTAAAACTTATCTATAGTAAAAATAGCCTAATGCTGAAGACTTCTTTTAAAGAGTTATTAATATAATGAAATTACAAGAATTTATTGGCAATATATATACCGCTACCGGTAAAATTGAATTGAGCGAGTATCGGCATTGGGCACTAACGCAACTGCAACAATTGCTTGAGTTTGATGGCGCTATTTGGAGTAACGGTCATCAACAAACTGCAACCTTTCATAATCAAACGCTATTTAATCTGCCTGAGCAATTGGCAAATAGCTTATTAGAATATTTAACCATTAACCCTTTAGCGGATGTGCTACTCACCAAGCTCGGTTCACCAGTGGATATGAAAGACTTGCTTGCCGATGATGAGTTTTATCAATCTGACATTTATCTAAAATGTTTCAAACCTTGCGGTATTGAACGTATTTTGTCATCGATTCATTTAGATGAAAGAACCGGACTGTTTACGCTATTAACTTTATATCGGTTTGAACGTGATAAGCCGTTTTCTGAAGACGATAAAAGCTGTCAAAAACAAGCGCTGTATCATTTATTAACGGCGGCCAATCATGCCTTGTTTCTACAACTTGAACAAAATACTGGTTCAATTAACCATCACAAGGCGATATGCGATAAACAAGGCTATATCCATCAAGTACAAGACTCATTTCTCGACTTATTAGAACGCCATTATCCACAGCAATCACTGGAAAAGTTGCCATTTGCAATGAACCAATTTGAGCAACAGGCATTGGCTAACGGCCTACAGGTAAAACTAAACGCATTTAATGATTTGTACTTGGTAGAGTTATGGCCACAAGGACCACTAGACTTGTTAACCGAGCGCGAGCAACAAGTGGTACAGGCAGTAGAGCAGGGCTTAACCTTTAAACTTGCCGGTAAACATTTAGGCTTATCACCTTCGACGGTGTCGAATCATTTGTATCGAATTTACCAAAAACTGAATGTTTGTAGTAAGAGCGAACTGATTAAGTTGATGCAGCAAGAATAAAGTATTCCAATGGTAAAGTGCCGCAAAGACAAAGTAGAAAAAGATAGTGGAGCCATGAGATGATAGAAACAGACACAAAACAGCTCTCCGGCTTGGGAGAGATAAGCGCAGCGTTAAAAGTATACGTGGATAACCGCCCGCCGCTGGAGCAGTATCAGTCATTAGCAACAATGAAGCTAATGGTCGCGGATGAAATTGCCGACATTGGTCGTTTAACCGGCAATCACTGGCGTAAAATTTTCAATGTCTATGCCAAACTGTGTTTTGAATTAGCGCCTAAGCATTTTCACAGCTGGCAAGAGTTAAGGGATAAATCATTACTGCAAAAAGGCTCGGAGCAAGCATTACTGTTTAATCAGGCAAGTTTCATTAATATTTTTAACCCGGCCAATGAAACAAAGGCAACCGATATCCATATTCTTATGGGCAGAACGTACGCGGCAAAATTAGTACAACCATTGCCATTATCTCAGAATTTACTTTGGCTCGATAACGACTTCGCCATAAACCCGGACAAAAGGCTGATCATCTGCCCTTACTTTGATTACCGGCAATTATCTAATCTGAAAATTAGCTATTTGATTAAATTAATCAAGTCTTTGCAAAAACAATAAATATTTGCAAAATAATAATTATTTGCCGTAAATCAATCATTTGTTATGTATCCAGCCTATAATAACCACATCTTATACACTTCTTCATCAAATTTTGGTTTAAACATGTCAAAAAATGCAGTTTTAGTCATAAACTGTGGCAGTTCGTCACTCAAGTTTTCCCTTATCGAACCCAATACCAGCAAAGTCATTATTTCCGGTGTTGCCGAGCGCTTATTAAGCGCTGAGGCTTTTATTAAAATTTCTTACGCGGGAAATAAAACCAGCAGCGCTTTAAATGCGCCGTTTGATCATCAAACAGCAGTAAATGTCATTGTTGCGGCTTTACATGAGCACAAGCTTGTTGAACATCTATTAGCCGTTGGTCATCGTCTTGTTCATGGCGGTGAAAGCTATTCACAACCGACAATCATTATTGATGCAGTAAAGCAGCGCATCAATGAATTAGCAAAATTGGCGCCGCTACATAATCCGGTAAATTTGATCGGCGTTGAAGCGGCACAAAAGGCCTTTGCCGATTTACCACAAGTTGCCGTATTTGATACCGCCTTTCATCAATCGATGCCAGAAAAAGCCTTTATTTATGGCATACCCTATAAGCTTTACCAACAACATGGTATTCGTCGCTATGGCTTTCATGGTACCAGTCACTATTTTGTTGGCAAGCAAGCGGCGAAGCTGTTGAATAAGCCGTTTAGCGATACGAGTGTGATCAGCGCACATTTAGGCAATGGTTGTAGCATTACCGCCATTGATAATGGCAAAAGTGTTGACACATCAATGGGGCTAACACCACTTGAAGGTGTGGTAATGGGGACTCGCAGTGGTGATGTTGACCCTGGTATTATTTTTCATTTAATTCAGCAACTAAATTACTCCGCAGAGGAGGTCGATACACTGCTCAATAAAGAAAGCGGCTTATTAGGGATTTCTGAAATGAGTAACGACTGCCGCACCATTGAAGAGGCAATCGTCAATGACGGAAATGTCCGTGCGAACCTGACCATGGACATATTTTGTTATCGAATAGCCAAAACCATTGCCTCATACATGGCAAGTTTATCGCATTTTGATGGGCTAATTTTTACCGGCGGTATTGGTGAAAATTCTGATTTGGTGCGTTCGCGTATTATCAACTCACTGAAACTGCTTAATCTTGAAGTAGATGTTCAGAGAAACAACGAAATCAGGTTTGGTAAATCTGGATTGATTTCCAAGCAAGGGACAAATAATTGTTGGGTCATTGCCACCAATGAAGAACAAGTCATTGCCGAACAAACCTATCAATTAATTAGTAAGGATAAATAACATGGCACGTCGTATTATGTTAGTACCAGTAGGCTTTGGTGTTGGTTTGACCAGCGTCTCGTTTGGTTTGTATCATAAACTGCAACAACTGGGGATTAATGTCGGCTATTTTAAACCGATAAGCCAGCCATCTCGAAATGTCCTTGCCAATGATTATCATTCTCCGGCTGAGTTTAGTCATATTGATGTTGGCTCCATACCAATTAGTTACGTTGAAGAGAAAGTTGGCGATGATTTATTCGACGTTGTACTCGAAGAAATTGTCGGCAACATTCAAAAATACGATCAAGAGATCGTCATTATTGAAGGGGTTGTGCAAACCCCAAGGCAAACCTATGCCGCTAAAATAAATCAGGAAGTTGCACAAGCACTATCGGCAGATATCGTTTTTGTCGCAACCCCAGACAATGACACCCCAGAACAGTTTGAAGATAGAATTGAGCTCAGCGCAAAAACCTTTGGCGGTGTTAAAAATCGACGGGTGAAAGGCTGTATCATTAATAAGATCAATTCACCGGATAAAGACGTATTTGGTTTGTTGCCAAACGAGACCGACTTTAATACAGACACAGACTTAACTGCCTGGCAGGAGTTGGCCATTTTTAAGAAACCAAATTTCGCCCTTATTGGCACTGTGCCGTGGGAAATGGATTTGGTGGCACCGCGAGTTAATGAAATTAAAAACTATTTATCTGCCCGGGTTATTAATGAAGGAGACATGGAGCATAGACGGATACGTAGTATCAGCTTTTGCGCCCGCACGGTAGCGAACTTAAAGAGTCACCTGGTCCCTGGCCGGTTAATTGTTACCCCGGGGGACAGAACGGATATCATTATTGCCACTTGTTTATCGGCCCTAAACGGTACCAAAGTAGGCGCGCTATTGTTAACCAATGGTTATCAGCCCAATGAAAGTGTGATGGAACTGTGTCAACAAGCGTTTAACACTGGCCTGCCAGTGTTATCTGTACCTTGGGACACCTGGGAGACCTCACGCCATTTATTAAGCTTTAATCCTGAAATCCCGGAAGAAGATATCCAACGCCAGGACAGAATAAAACATTTTGTTGCTGAGTGCATAAACCAGGATTGGATCGAGCAGTTTGTCGGTGACAAGGTACAAGGTCAGTTATTATCGCCGCCGGCATTTAGACACAAACTGACTGACTTAGCCAAAGCCGCCAATAAACTGATTGTCTTGCCCGAAGGTAATGATATTCGAACGATAAAAGCGGCGGCAATTTGTGCCGAGCGAAACATCGCCAGATGTCAGTTACTGGGCAATAAAGAAGAAATTCTGTTAATTGCCGAGCAACAGGGTATCACGCTGCCAGCAGGAGTGTTAATTACCGAACCGGAAAGTATTATTGAAAATTACGTTAATCCGTTAATGGAGTTAAGAAAGCACAAAGGCTTAACCGAAATTGTTGCCCGCCAAGAACTGAAAGACAACGTAGTGTTGGCCACCATGATGCTACAACTTGGCCAAGTGGATGGTTTAGTCTCGGGTGCCGTTCATACGACGGCAAATACTATCAGACCGGCGCTACAACTGATTAAAACCGCACCAGGAAATTCGTTGGTATCGTCAATATTCTTTATGCTCTTGCCTGATCAGGTCTTTGTCTATGGTGATTGTGCCATTAACCCGGATCCAAACGCCGAACAACTTGCCGATATTGCCATTCAATCGGCCGATTCTGCGAAAAAATTTGGCATTGAGCCAAGAGTGGCGATGATCAGCTACTCAACTGGCAGCTCAGGCACAGGGCAAGACGTTGAAAAAGTGGCGCTGGCCACCAAACTGGCTCAACAAAAACGGCCAGACTTATTGATTGACGGGCCATTACAATACGATGCCGCGGTAATGGAAAATGTGGCGAAGAAAAAAGCGCCAAACAGTAAAGTGGCCGGCAAAGCAACGGTATTCATCTTCCCAGATTTAAATACCGGCAATACCACGTATAAAGCGGTACAACGCTCTGCCGATTTAGTCAGTATTGGACCGATGTTGCAAGGGATGAACAAACCGGTAAACGATTTATCTCGTGGCGCTTTGGTAGATGATATTATCTACACCATTGCCTTAACCGCAATACAGGCAGACAACTAAAGACCAAAGGGCAGCTTGGTATAAATTTTGGTTTACTTCAATATGGAGTAAACCAAGTTTGCCTGAATCTGAGATATATCATTTAAATCCTTGTATTTTCAGTCAACTATTTATAAATTGGGGCTATTATACCAATTTGATCAACTTGGTATCCATCTTATGTGAGTAGCACAATGCCAACCAATACTAAACCAAACAACAGTTATATTCTAAAACTGAAATGCCCGGACAAATTAGGCGTTCTCGCCCGTATCTCCGGTGAACTCTATTCACACGGGGCGTTTATCAATAATGTTCGTCATTATGCCGACCCTGATCAGCAAATATTTAATATGCGCATTGAATTTGATGATCGAACCTTAACCGTGTCTGAACTGCAATTTAAAGAGGTTCTTGCCAGCTTAGCCGCAGAGCTGGACATGGAATATCAACTCCGTTGCGCCAGTTACCGGCCAAAAATTTTAATTGCGGTGAGTAAAGATGAGCACTGCTTAAATGTGCTACTGACTAAGTGGCGGGCCGGAGTGTTAAAAGCCGACATCGTCGGGGTGATCTCGAACCATCAAAGCTGCAGAGATATTGTTGAGTTTAATCAAATTCCGTTCCATTATTTGCCTATAACCAAATCCACAAAGCCGCAACAAGAGGCGAAAATTATTGAAATAATGGAACAAAGCAATGTGGATCTGTTAGTGCTGGCACGCTATATGCAAATTCTTTCGGATGATCTTTGTCGCAAAATAGCCGGCCGGGCAATCAATATTCACCACTCCTTTCTACCCGGCTTTAAAGGCGCGAAACCGTATCAGCAAGCCCACGACAGAGGAGTGAAAATTATTGGCGCAACCGCGCACTATGTTACGGCAGATTTAGATGAAGGGCCGATAATCGTCCAAGATGTGAAACAGGTAGATCATGCAACGTCGGTAAAGGATATGATCGAAATAGGCCACGACACTGAAGCGACAACACTTGCCAGAGCGGTACGTTGGCATGTTGAGGACCGCATACTGGTGAACGATCAACGTACTATCATTTTATAGACGTTGCCAATTGAGCACATCAATGGTCGAAGCTGCCAATTAACTTCAAATTAAGCCTGTATACTCATTTACCCCGCATATTGCGGGGATTAATTTGCCATTTTTAAAATAACACTCTTAAATATTAAGAACCGTTGTTTAGATAAATGATACCTATGACGTTATTATTACCCGTTAAATCTACCGTATTTGCTTTGAGCCTAGTTGCAAGCCTAGTTGCAAGCCAAGTTCTTGCCGAAAATGTTCCGCCTGTGCGATGGACAGACATAAGTTCCACTGCAGTTCAACTTCAAAATAAAAGCACAGCACTAGATCCTTCGGTCAATCTTAGAAGCAAACAATCCCGTTTATTAGCGGCAAGTCATCAGGCTTTAGATAAGCAGATGAACTCCTCTAAGTTTCAGCTTGAAATACCATTACCCAATGGTCAATCAGTTACTTTCAACTTACAACAAAATAGTGTTCTTCCCGATGTGCTCGCCGCTAAATATCCTTCAATAAGGACATTTACGGGTGAACAAGTCGGCAACAAGAATAACCGTGGTCGTTTTGATATTACTGAGCATGGATTTCATGCTGCGTTTAAATATAACGGTGAAACAGTTTATATTGATCCTCAGCAAAATATCAGTAATGAACTCTATGTGAGTTATTACAAAAAGCATGCGCTGCCTCTAACCGCAGCAATTGCGGACACTACCAAGCAACGCCGGGTGAAACAATTACCGGCAGAGTTGAGCGAATTGGCGGTCAAAAGGTCGGGTTTAGCATCAATAAACAAACGTTATCGTATCGCCTTTTCCACCTCGGCGGAATACAGCGTGTTTCATGGCAATAGCAAAGCGCCGGTCTTAGCGGCTATCGCCACCTTAGTCAATCGGATGAATGAGGTCTTTAGTCGCGACTTGGCGGTTGAATTTGTGTTGGCGGAAAACTCGGATGCGGTGATCTTTTTAGCGCCACAAAATCCTGACGGCAGTTATGATTATTCACAAGATCCATTTGATAATACCGACAATGGGGTATTTGAAAACCCTGCAGTGGTTGAACAATATATTGGCATAGCAAATTATGACATTGCTCATCTGCTGACAACTGGTGCCGGCGGTTTGGCCGGGGTTGGCGTAGTTTGTGATAACGATGACTTTATTGATGCGGGTGTCAATTATGGTGGTCCATGGAAAGCGGTAGGCGTGACCGGAAGTATGGCGCCAACCAATGACAGTTTTTATATCGATTTTGTCGCCCATGAATTAGGCCATCAACTGGGCGCCGATCACAGCTTTAATTCACTTAGTGGGGCATGCTCTGGAAATCGCTGGGCCGTTTCGGCCTATGAGCCGGGCAGTGGTTCAACCATTATGGCGTATACCGGCATTTGTGCGCCGACAAATTTACAAACCAATTCCGATGATTATTTTCATGTGAATTCTATAATTGAAATGCGAGAATATTTGATTAATTCTCCTTCTGGTAACAGTTGTGGCGCGGTGTTTGAATCGGATAATCAAGCTCCTGTCGTTGATGGTGGCAAGGATTATAGTATTCCAGCAAATACCGCATTTACCTTAACGGCACAAACCACAGATGCGAATAATGATCCAATTGCCTACACCTGGGAGCAATTGGATTTAGGCACCGCATCATTTACCGCTGATTCCATGGTAGATGATGGTAGTCGGCCATTGTTTCGTTCATTTCAACCAAACAACAATCCAGCTCGTACCTTTCCACAACTCGCCAGTTTATTCTCCGGGCAACTGGTGATTGGTGAAAGCTATGCAACGACGACGCGTGAATTAAATTTTACCGTCACTGCCCGTGATAATCTGGGTGGGGTTGCTATTGATCATGTCGTGATCAATGTTATCGCCGATGACAATACATTTATGATCACCAAACCGGTTAATGACGACAACTGGACTGAGCAAACGAGTAGCTTGATCTTGTGGGATGTTGCCAATAGCAATGATGTTAACGGAGTGAATTGTCAATTTGTCGATATTGAATTTTCGGCCAACGGCGGCCAGAGTTTTGATTTTAGCTTAGCGGATAATACTGAAAATGATGGCGAGCAGACTATTGACACGCCACAAGTGAATACCAACAGTGGCCGCATTAAAATATCTTGTGCAGACAATGTGTTTTTTAGCGTATCGACCACAGATCTAGACGTATTTAATGCCAGCGCACCAAATGATATTCCGCAAATCACCGGACAAACGGCACTGGTTATCAATGAAGACATGGATATAGAAGTTCTGTTGAGCCATATCATTGTGGCAGATAGTGATAATCGCTTTCCCGATGAATTTACCTTAACCATTGCCACGGGCAATAACTACACGCTTGTCGATAATAGCATCATTCCCGATGAAGACTTTTTTGGGGATTTACCGGTAATGGTGACGGTGCATGATCCAGAAGATGCCAGCGATGAGTTTGCCCTTATTATCAACGTACTCGCCGTTAATGATGCGCCAATTGCCGTCGATGATGCCTTTCGTGTTAAGTATCAAAGCAGTGCCAATACCCTTAATGTGTTAGCCAACGATACTGACATTGAAAATGAGCCATTATCTATCGTGTCCTATCGCTATGATGGTCTGGGCAGTGTAGAAATTATCAATAACCACATACGTTACACCGCTCCAGATGAGTATAGTGGCATGGAAGTATTTAGCTATCAACTGGCCGACGATTCAGGAGGCTTCTCTAGTGCGCAGGTTACTTTAACCATCGCGGAAAAACCCAAATCGGGGGGAGGGACTTTACTCTGGACAAACCTGTTCTTTTTGCTGTTTGTTGGCTATCGAAATAGCCATCGACAAGCGAATTAGTTCAGTACAATGGTTAAGCCTTTAACTTCACCCTACTTCTCTAACATTAAGTGCTCACCAAGGAAACCTCTTCACTTAATTCGAAAGAAACAATTATGCTCAGAATGACGCAATTTTTGTACATATTAATCAGATCCACCAATTAAATTGAAACCCAAATGTTGTAAGTTAAATTAGTGCAATAAAATGCTTTATACCAATCGGTATTGGCCAAATATCGGCTGAGATAATATGAATTAAATTTGGGGAATAAAATGAATACAGAAGTAGGGGCTCTTGAAAGGATCCAACAAGAACCGATGAAAATTGGGCAATGGTATGTTGTGGCTATCTGTATAGGTATATTGGCACTAGCCAGATGGATGTGATGTTTTGGCTATTGCATCTGCGGCGCCGGGAATGACTGCCAAATGGGGACTTTCAAAAGCCGTGTTAGGCATAACCCTGCCATTAGAGCTTGTGGGGATGGCATTGGGCTGTATCATTTTGGACGCGTTGGCAGACACTCGTGGACGTAGACCAACAATGTGCTTGGTCTAATTATCCTGACCATAGGCATGGCAATTGCAGGATTAACTCCTAATGTTTGGGTGTTGGGGGCGTCTCGTGTATTTACCGGCATAGGTATTGGTGGATTACTTGCGGCGGCGGCGACGACGGCGACATCAAGTGATTATTGTAACAATAAAAATAGATCTCTTGCCGTAACTTTGGTTGCGGGTGGTTTTGCCTTTGGTGTTTATTTGGGCGCTACCTTCCTGGCACCATTGCTTAAGCAGTACGATTGGCGTGTTACCTTTTATTTGGGTGCCGTTATGAGTTTTATCTTCATCCCTCTGGTGTATGTTTTGGTTCCAGAAACGGTTTCCTTCCTTGAACGTAAACGCCCAACAGGAGCTCTAGAGCTTATACAAAAAATTATGTGCCGCCTGGGCCACACGGCTCCTGAAACATTAGCGAGCATGAAGCAAATCGGATTCTTTACCGGGACGTTTGTTTTTGCCGCTATCGCAGGATTTTTTGGTCTTTTTGCTACTTCCTTTCCATCCTCACTTCTTGGCTCTGGCTCTGGACTTATTCTTGGCATTGGTCGAGGAGGGGCAGTGTTAGGTCCTATGATACCTGGTTTTCTCTTTGCCGCAGGTGTTCCGCTAACCAATGTCGCACTTTTAATGGCTGCAGGATCTTTTCTGGCCGGTATAACCGTGATATTTTTGCATCAACAAAGGGCTAGATAAAGAGTTCAAAGATGCTCATTAAAAAGCGGTAAGTGAATTAAGCTGTCATAATCAAGCTTTGATATATTTTTGTATTGGTTAAATGACTCTATTACCATTTAGCTAAAAGGGGCCACTTAACCAGTGGCCCCCTCTTTAAGGCATGAATCAGCCTTTGCTGAAGTTATGGTGTTAACCGTATAACTCTTTAGCCATAGCTTCACGCATATCCATTTTACGAATCTTACCGGTAACCGTCATCGGGTATTCGACAACAAAACGGATGTAACGTGGAATTTTAAAGTGGGTGATTTGGCCTTTACAGAATTCTTTTATCTCTTCTTCTGTAGCCGTTTCCCCTTCTTTAAGTTGGATCCAGGCACAGACTTCTTCACCCATTTTTTCATCGACTACACCAAAAACCTGAACTTCCGAAATTTTCGGGTGGGTATATAAAAATTCTTCGATTTCGCGTGGGTAAATGTTTTCGCCGCCGCGGATCACCATGTCTTTGATACGGCCAGTAATGCGCACATAACCGTGCTCATCCATGGTGGCTAAATCACCTGAGTACAGCCAACCGTTTTTAATGGTATCTGCGGTTTTTTCTTCATCGTTCCAGTAATGTGACATTACCGAATACCCACGAGTACAAATTTCACCTTGCTCACCAATAGCCACAACACGGCCTGCTTCATCAACAAGTTTAATTTCCACATAAGGAATCGCACGGCCAACGGTTTGGGTACGGTTTTTCAGGGTATCATCAGGTAAGGTCATGTGGTTTATCGGACTCACTTCGGTTTGTCCATAACCAATTACCACACTTTCCATATGCAATTTATTGATGATGTTATTCATTAACTCTTCCGGGCAAGGCGCACCTGCAATAACACCGGTACGAAGAGAACTAACGTCGTATTGAGTAAAGTCTGGATGATCGAGTTCCATCACAAACATGGTGGGTACACCATGAAGCGCGGTACATTTCTCTTTATGAATCGCTTCTAATGTTGAACGAGAGTCAAAAGCTTGCGCTGGAAACACCATAGTGGCACCGGTGGTAATACAACATAATACGCCCAACACCATGCCAAAACAGTGATATAAAGGCACCGGAATGCACAACCTGTCTTGGTCGGTAAAATGCATCCCCTTGGCGGTATTATTACCATTATTAATAATGTTATTGTGACTTAATGTTGCGCCTTTCGGGTTACCGGTAGTACCTGAGGTGAATTGAATGTTTATCGCATCATCAGGTTGCAGCTGCATCGCCAATTCGCCTAATTTAAGTTGGCCTTGCTCAGAGCCCATGCCACAAACATTAGCAAAGTTATACATGCCCGGTGTTTGCTCAACGCCCATGCGGATAACGGTCGTTAAATGCGGAAACTTCTCTGATTTAAGATGACCAGGCTGACACGTTTTAAGCTCGGGTGCCAACTCAGTTAACATCGTTAAGTATTCACTGGTTTTAAATCGTTCAGCGCTGATGATCGCTTTACATTCAACTTTGTTTAACGCGTATTCTAATTCATATAAGCGATAGGCAGGGTTAATACATACCATGATCGCGCCTATTTTGGCGGTAGCTAACTGAGTTAATACCCATTCAAAAGAATTAGGGCCCCAAATGCCGACACGATCGCCTGGTTCAATGCCCAGAGCAAGCAAACCTGTGGCCAGTTTATCAACTTCTTGTTGCAGCTGCTTGTAAGTCCAACGGATATTTTGATAGCAAACAACCAGTGCTTCATTATTTGGGTATTGATTGGCGATACGATCAAAACAGTTGCCAATGGTTTCGTACAGTAATTGGCCACGACCTTCGCCGCTGATATAACTTTGCTTTAATGTCATGTTCTTCTTCCTGCACATATATGTGTCATAAATTTGCGATTTCATTTCCTAACACTAAAAAATAATACAAATACACCATTATTTACTTATTATTTTAGGTAGTTCTGGTGATCTTTAAAAAGAAAATCAGTAATAAAGCCTAAAACATGGCAAATAAACTTACCGCCAAAATGGTTGCTATTAATGGCAGTATGACAGTTAACGCAAATATAGGACCATACGCGCTCGCATGGCTTTCACCACAAATGGCTCTAACCGTAGTCACAATATAACCGTTGTGAGGCAGAGAATCTAGAGCCCCAGAGCTGATGGCCACAACGCGATGTAATTCTGAGGCATCAACCCCTGCGTTTAAATAGTGTGGAGCAAGCTCTGGCAGAGCAATTGATTGGCCGCCTGAAGCTGAGCCAGTAATACCGGCGATGACAATTATCGCCACTGAAGCGCTGACCAGTCCATCACCAGGTAAGGACATAACGGCTGCCATCGCCACTTCAAAGCCGGGAGTCGCTTTGGCAACGGCGCCAAAGCCGACTACCGCACAAGTATTGCCTGTCGCGATTAATGCGGCATAAGCCCCTTCATGTAACGCTTTACCGGTATTGTTAAAATGATTAATATTTAGCAAGTAAGTCAATATACAGCCGATAAGTAACGCTAAAACCAGGGCATTTTGATGGAATGCCTCATGCGCTAAAAAACTGATCAAGACGATTGCAACCAAAGGCAGTATCGATGTGATTAAGTTTGGTAAATCTCTATCATCCGGATGCGGGTCGCCGTCCCGACCAATAAAATGTTCACCATTAACTAATGCCGTTTTCATCATGCGTTTTAACCAGACGTAGCCGACTACCGCCATAAATATCGCGATTGGAATACTCACTTGCCAACCCGCCCAAGGGGAAGTGTGCAAATACTTAATCGGGATCCAGTTTTGAATTTCAGGTGAACCGGCGCTGGTCATGGTAAACGTTGCCGAACCAAAGGCTAAACAAGCCGGAATGAAACGTCTTGGCAAATTTGCTTCTCTAAACAAACTCAAAGCAATAGGATAAGCAGTAAACGCTACGACAAATACACTAACACCACCATAGGTCAGCACAGCACAAGCCAGGACGACAGCAAGGGCTGCTCGTTCACTACCAACATGGGTCATAATGTAATGGGATATTTTCTCTGCAGCACCACAATCTTCCATCAGCTTGCCGAAGATACTGCCCAATAAGAACACCAAAAACCATGAGGCGAAAAACCCGGTAAAGCCTTTCATATAGGTATGGGTAAACCCGTGTTGCTCTACTGTACCAATATCAAAACCGCTAAGATAAGCCAGGATAAGCGCACAAAACGGGGCAACTACGATTAGGTTGGCACCACGCATTGTTAGCCAAATCAGTAAGGCAAGGGTAAGGATTAAAATAAATAGGTCCATTGTTTTTATCTTATTTAAATGAGCAACGGTTAATTTGAGTTCACAGCATACTTGTTGTAGTGGGAAGTGACGAATAATGTGACAAATTATAGACCTGATCTATAATAAATTCTGAAACAGTCTGACTTAAGGGATTTAAGATGAAAACTGGAACCGTAATTTATCTAAAAGAACATGCCAGAAATCGGCCATTAGATGAGCCAATGAGGGTAATGCAAAAAGGCGAAGCCATATGTGTGATCATAGATACTGAGCAATATCGATATCAACAAGATAGCTTGGCCTTACTCAAGTTAATGCAATTATCTGAGAAAAGCCTCACTAATCAAAATTGACAGTTTTTTTTGCCTTCTTGCTGAGCGGCTAACAGAAGTTTCTCGGCTTTGAGATCTTTACCTTCCATAAGAAGCAATAAATCGGCAAATGCTTTGCGTAATTTTTGAGTTAATGTACGAGGGAAGGATGTTCGGTTTCTTGTTGCGATAGTATCGGCAACATAAACACTCTTAAATTCTTTTTCGATAGAGGCGATATCGTCAATATCAAGAGTTCGGTGGGTATAATTCATCTCTTTAAGATACTGATTGTAAAGCTCGACAACTTGCTCTTTCACTTCATTGATTCTATCCATAATAATCCTCAATCTTGTTATTTTATCCTTTAATCTACATTACAGGTTTTTATAAAGATGTCTATGAAATTTGAGTAAATAGTGATGGCAGTGTTCGAGCCTACAATTGAGATAGGATTTACTTCGGGAGCTTAATTTAATTGTTAAGCTCCCTGATGTGAAAAATTTAAGCCGCAGCAATTAGAATAAACGATTTATCCCGTTTAATGCCGCAACTCGGAAGGCTTCTGCCATAGTCGGGTAGTTAAACGTGGTTTCAATGAAATAATCTATGGTGTTACCACCATTTTTTTGTTGCATTATCGCTTGCCCAATGTGGATAATTTCGGCAGCATTTTCACCAAAACAATGGATACCTAATATTTCTTTGGTCTCACGATGGAACAGTATTTTCAAAGAGCCGACTAAAGAGTTGGCAATTTGGGCACGAGCTAAGTGTTTAAACTGTGCGCGTCCCACTTCGTAAGGAATTTTTGCTTCGGTAAGCTCGGATTCTGTTTTGCCAACTGAGCTAATTTCTGGAATGGTAAATATGCCGGTTGGTATATCGGCAATCAGTTTACCGGCGCTGTCATTACTGAAAATTGCGCTGGCAGCAATTCGACCTTGATCGTACGCTGCACTGGCTAAGCTTGGATAACCAATCACATCACCTACGGCATAAACACTCTCAACCTCGGTTTGATAGGAGCCATTAACTTTTATTTGTCCGCGGCCATCGGCAGTTAATCCTGCGGCGGCTAAATTCAATTCCGCGGTATTGCCGGTACGACCATTAGCAAACAGTAAACAATCGGCTTTCATCTTTTTGCCCGACTCTAAATGGACAATAATGGCGTTATCGGTTGTTTCTACTTTTTCCATTTGTTCACCATGGCGGATCACTACGCCATTATTCCACAGGTGGTAACTCAATGAATCCGACATTTCGTCATCGAGAAATGATAACAAACGATCGCGGGTGTTTATTAAATCTACCTTAACCCCTAGCCCTCTAAATATAGAGGCATACTCACAGCCAATAACACCGGCGCCATAAATAATAATATGCCGAGGATCGTGCTTTAGTGAAAGAATACTGTCGGAGTCGTAAACACGAGGATGATTAAAATCGACAATATCGGGGTGGTATGGACGCGATCCGGTTGCAATGAGAATTTTTTTAGCACTAATGATCTCAATCGAACCATCTTCTAATGTCACCTTAACCCGGTGCGCATCGACAAATTCGGCTTGTCCATGAAAATTAGTAATTCGATTTCGATTATAAAAGCCTGAGCGTAAACGAACCTGCTTATCGATTACCGAAGACGCATGGCCTAAAATGTCAGGAAAGGTTAGGTGTTTAGGTTTTTCGTTATTGGCAAACAATGGATTTGAGTTGTATTGGATCAATTGCCTCACCGATTGACGTAACGCTTTTGAAGGAATAGTGCCCCAGTGCGTACAGCCTCCGCCAACTTGTGAGTAGCGTTCAATAACGGCAACTTTTTGGTCCAGTTTTGACAGCTTCATTGCTGCACCTTCACCACCAGGACCTGTGCCAATGATTATCGCGTCAAAATCGTATGTAACTTTGTTGTTATCTGAACTCTTTTTTTGTTTAGCCAATGTGATTGCCTTTAACTTTTGGGGAGAATAAAAATATTTAAAAGGATTATACAATAACAAACACAGTTTTAATAAAGTAAAACAGATAAATTTATTCAGAAAGTTTGAGTGAAAACAATTAACTAATCAAAAGTTTGGTGACAGAACCTTGATTGTTTTAGGTCTAATACCAGTTCGCGTAATGATGTGATCAATTGAGAATGATATAGAAAGCTTTAGAACAACTGAAATTTTGAATAGATAGTTATTCATATCTTTTTGAAAATTCAGGAAGTTATCAAGCTTTATATACATTCCCGAAGGGGAACTCATGTGTTGTTTATATGAGTTACTCAATGAGCAGATCATTATACGGATTGGTATAAGGTAAAAATCATGTTTTTTTTGATCTAAATGATCAAATCAAGGTAGGTATTTTGTCGACTTTGACTATACTTATTTTGGAAAAAAAATTCAAGTGAATTATAGCAATACCATTTACTGTTTGACTGTCAATAAAAGGATAACAATGCCGTTATTAAAATTTATTAGAGCCCAAGACAAATGCTGGCAACGAGTATGTTGCGAATTGTCTGCGGGTAAAAAAAAAGTCACTGGATTTGGTACGTTTTTCCGCAAATAGCAGGGCTAGGGCACTCAATAAATGCTGAGCACTATGCCATTGAGTCGGTAAAACAAGCACAAGATTATTATAAAAACCCCAAACTAAGATTAAGGTTAAAGGCGGCTACAGAGAAAGTACTCAATCATCAGGATAAATCATTGCACGATATTATGGGCCATCCAGATGATCTTAAATTTATCTCGTCTATGACCTTGTTCTATTTGGTCAGTCAGGAAGATATTTTTAAACAGGCGTTAGATACCTTTAATCATGGTGAATATTGCCATGAAACAGAACGTTTTTTAGCGTAATAATAAATAAATTGAGAGCAGCCAAAACGGCGCGGAAACAAATAAAAAGGATAGTGATTGTTTGACCCAATAAAATTTGGTGTTGACTATCTGGGCATTGATATAACATTGGTTGAATAGGTCTTCGAGATATTGCTCTTCGCTCAAATCGCTAATTTTCTGCTTATATTCGCTAAACGTTAGATTGGTTATGCCGACAAAAAATATCACAGAGCCGGTGGAGGTTCTTACTCTGGGGAAGGATGCGACGGCGATTAACACTATGCTGGTGATTAGAGCAATGGTGGCGATAATAATTACAGCATAACCAAAACCATTCATCTCAGATATTTTACTCGTCATTGCTGCTAATACTGCCAACATGGCGGTAGCAATAGGCAATATCAGTGACACTCTGGAGTCGGCCGCCCTGATCCAAAACAGCAGTCTGATAAGTTCTTTTTCCAGCAAATCAACCTGATTCATTTGCCACCTGAACTTTTATCCTAAATGCTATGGATGAGGAGTATGTGCTTTGAAAAAACAATAAAATTTGCCTTTCTGATCTTATTTAACTTAGTTGTAGTATAAATGCATTTTTTTGCAAAACCCTAATTTATAAGACCTATTCAGCTTATTAAAAACGGGTTTTGCTAAAATAGTTATGTTGTAAGTAGATGTTGTTTTTCTTTGTTTAAATTTTTGGCGCGCCATTTCTTGTGTACATTAACAGAGCGTTATTGATAAAGATTAATCTAAACCAACCTTATAGCTTGATGGCTAATGACCGTAAGGTGGTGTGAGATCAGTGATTTCACTAAAACATCGATTTAAGTGATACATAACTGTTCCATAAACTGATACATAAATAGGCCAACTTCCGCTATGATGTAGGTAATTTAAACAGGTGTTACTAAGTTATTGTTAAAGACCAAATAGGGTTCCGTACGGCGTGGCTCGCGTTGGAACCGGGTAGGTTGCTTGAGCCTTAGAGCGATTTAAGGCCTAGACGAATGATTGTCGCTTTTAGTATTTATATTAGAAGTAACAGAACCCGGCTTATACGGCTAAGTTCTATTTAGTTTTAAAAACTCTCTTCCTACACCTAAAACAACCCCAATTCATTTAAAAATAACTTCCGTAGTGACAATTACGGACGTCCGTAGTAAATTGATGTTTCTTGGAAGGGAATTTCTTTAGATACCATCTACAAATCAATAATAAATAGTTGTTTAGATTAGTTGTAATGCTTTGTTTTTAGAAGCAAAAACGGGACTACATTGCTGTAATCCCGTTCTCTGAATGTGGTGCCGCTGCTGGACTCGACTCTGATGGCTATCTATTTGATAAATAAAACCTTTGTTTTATTATGTTTTTATCGGTACTACTTCTGGTACTACCAAAAATTAAAGTCACTCTGTTTTTTGATAGATTTCAGCTGTTTTGTAATGTTTACAAAATGATTAATTTAGGCTGAAAGTAAACATAAATATTCTTTCTCCTTGCTATAAACAGTCTATTCTGAGGTCACTTTTTAGATTTAGGAAATGGTCTTCAAAGTGCGCATTGTTGACGTTAACTATTGGCTGTTCTTTAGGTCAACTGGTCGCTAAAAGCAGTCATTATTTCTAATGATGGACACTGTAACTCTGAGCAAAAGCAACCTTTAGCAACGGCAGATTATGAAGGTATTCTTTAACCTCTTAGTTTACTCATCACAAGATACGCTCATGCTAAAAGTATTATGAATGATAGATTAATAAAACACTTAGCTTGTTTTATTAATCTATAGACTGAGCGATTAAGGAAGCAAAACTAGGGTACAAATATTCATTACCATATCCCGATAAATGATCCCCATCAATATACAAAGGTTTGCCACGGTGATAAACATTACAAATCCGTTCATCACACAAATCATCAATCGTGTGCCACCAACGCACCTGAGGAAATTGGTTTTGAATACTAGCTATTTGTTTAGATGCTAATTGTGACAATGCGTCCACATGATCACGTCGATTAAAAGGTCCGTTGGCACAAATCGAATTGTTTTTTGAGTACCAGTCAGCGCAACGTGCTGTCTGATAAGGAAAAACGGGTTTGGGCGCGTCAATAATAATATTGTTTGTTACCTTATTAAAACGTTTCAAAACTAAAAGAGATTCCTGCAAGGCTTCTTTCCTTAATTCCATCGCTTGTATGGTTGTATTTTCTGCTAAAACTGTCTGTATATCATCTGCGAAAAGACTATTGTGATCAGACATTCTAGGCATTTTCAATGAAGAAAAAAACAAAATATCAGTGTCTTTAATTTCCTTTTCAATCTCACTTAACCAGTTAGATAAGTTCTGTTTACAACTACCATCCCCAACCAATCCTGGCGATCGTAAATTCAAAATACCACAACCACCTTTAGAATAAACCTTTACTTTAATTCCAGTTTTTTCTTCCAACATCTTAAACATTTTGCCATAAGCACCTGCGTGTGAATCTCCTATTACAAATAACGTTTTTCCAGCATATTCATTACCCGTTTTAGTATCATAGTGATAAATGTAAGGACTCCAAACATCTATATTGCTGGTTACACTTAAACTAATTCGGTTTTGTGCCATAAACATTACCCCACCTAAACCAAATGATAATGATATAGTTATAACACCTATCACTACAACAACACCTGAACGTGCACTTTCAATTAGTTTAAATGAAGAAAACTTGCGCTCAACCAAATGATATGACATCGCAGCCAACAGAAAAGTTAAGCATGCTGCACTAAGACATTCCTGCCAGGTTTCTAATCCAATAGTCCATCTAAAGAATACATAAATTGGCCAATGCCATAAATAAAGAGAGTATGATAATTTACCAACATACCTAATCGCATTTATCTCAAGCCATCTACCTAAATTTAGTGATAACGTATCTTTAATCACTAACGAATGAATAACTAAGGCAGTACCAACTACTGATGGAATTGCCCACGGAAATGGAAATGACGTTTTATCTGCGAAAAAAAAGCCGACTCCCATCAATAAAAAACCGCAAATAAACATTAAATTGATTAAACTAACATTGTTTTGTTTTCTTAATGTTACGGCATGGTATTTAAATAATAATGCCCCTACAGCCAACTCCCAAAAGCGACTAGTTAAGTGATAATATGCTTGACTAGGATAATAAGTAGATTCATACCAAGAGAATACAAAAGAAGCTAAGGCAGTAAAAAAAACCAAATTAAATATTAGGGACTTTGAACGTGTTATTAAGTGACGACTCCAAATAAAGTACATGATTGGAAATAACACGTAAAATTGCTCTTCTACAGCAAGACTCCATGTGTGTACAAATGGGTTAAATTCTACTGAGGGAGAAAAATAGGTCTCTGTACTGGCAGCCAATAAAAAATTACTCCCCCCAAAAAAGGCTGCTAATCCAGTGTAAGCAAAGGATCGACTTAGCGCTAATTTTGGTAAGAATAACACTGTAACCAATATTGAAATCAACAAAACAACAAGCAATACAGGAAATATTCGAATAATTCTTCGACGATAAAAGTCAATTATAAATGTTGAAAATTTTTGCTTAGCGTGGCCATTTAACGAACCCGCAACTACATAGCCTGAAATAACAAAAAAAACATCTACACCGCTAAAACCGCCAGGCAATAATAGCCCATCAAGATGAAATAACATGACAGTCAAAACTGCTATAGCCCTTAGTCCATCAATCCCTGGAATATAATTAGCACGTTCTGGTTGTAGATTAATCACAAAAAATCATTTATAAAAAAAAGATTCCTGATTATAACTAGAAAATAAAGAAAATAAAGAAAATAAAGAAAATAAAGAAAATAAAGAAAATAAAGAATAAACCTTTCTCACTTTGTAACCAGAACGATTATCCCTGATGTATAGAGCGGAGTAGTTCGATTTCCTGAAATCGTGATTAAGGCTTTTACACATACAGGTTAGTAATAATTACAACCTTAAATCAACTTCCCCTTTTCAATCTAAACAGCCATAGATGAATATGATGACCGTTTTGTCAGATCATTAGGCCTTTTATTTAAAACCTGTAATGTCCGCTTTCGTATCTAAGTGATCGTTAGGTAGAATGATTTTAACCGATGAATTAGGTCAGCAAAGTGGCAAAAGTGACGGTTAGCTCCTATCTCCCTCTGGGCACATAGCGCCATAGGTTTTATGGTAACTTGGTGGCAATATTGCCCTTAAGGTTTTATTTTAGACATTAACTGTTTCCAAATTTAACTGAATATATTGAAAGGTCATTTCCGTGGAAAATAGTACATTTTCATTAACTAGTAAGTGACGATAACTAACTAAATCCCTAGTACACTTTTTTTAAGGATAGTTAATCACTAGCCTTTCTTTTATTAAAAAATATAAGTTTATTAAGCCCTTATATTGGCCTATAACGTCTAACCTGTTAAAATTGTATAAAAATCATTCAGGGATGTTATATGGCAGGTCAATATTCACCAAGACAGTATTTTAGAAATACGCCTAATAAATATTTGTTAGGCTATTTTAACGCTAAACAGATCAATATCGAAGTTGACTTTGACACCCTAAAAGAAAACGATGTTGAGACCCTATTCAATGCCTTTATAGCTTTGCCTGATAATGAACAAACACAAACCGAAGCCGATTTTAAAACTATTCATAGCCTAGCTAGTGAAGCTGGCGTACAAGCCTTAGTTGATGAAGCCCATTATTTTGAAGATAACGCCTTTATTGAGCAAATAGCCGTAATTGAAGGCTTTCATGCCAAAGTACTATGGGCGTTTAATAACAAGCCTGAATACTGGCACGTAGCCACTATGTTTTTACATGCCGATAATGTTAGTGCCTCATATTGGAAAAAGCGTAATAGCTTACCGTTAGCCGATGTAATAGAAGATAGCGCTATTGAAAAGTTGTCACAGGCGATCAGTGCTTATTTTTATGAAAAAGAAGCGCGTGGTAAACATTGTAAAATTGAAACTTATAGCCGTAATAATAAAGAGTATTTTTTTGCTTACCCTGAAGATTACGCTCAAACCAATAATGAATGGATAAGTGATAATTTAGAAAATAGAGCAACACACCCAGCCTTTGAAATTATTTTCGTTTATTGTGCAGATGAACAGTCCCTTGATATTTACGCACCGAGAAATCCAAAAGCCGTACAAGAGCTTCAAAAACTCTTTGCTAAACATATATTACATTTAGATAGCTTCCCCGATGGTGAAATTGATAAACGAGTATATGAACTTGATACAGTAGCCGAGCGTGATTTTGATTTTAAAGTAACGACTGAATCAGGCATAGATAGTGTGGTTGTTACCCATTTACGCTTGAGCTTTAAACATCCAACTAAAAAGCGTTTAACCCTTGAAGCTGATACTAAAAAATCACCGCTTGCAGTGTATGACTTGTTAGCTGAATTAGACGTTCCCCCGTATTACATTAGCCAAATTGGGGTTAAAGTACTCTTTTCTGTTAATGGTGCTAAACGTAAAGTAACAAGGCGATTTAACATTACTTACCCTAATAGTTGCGCGTTAAATTATGATGGTAACGATTTAAAAATTCGTGAAATGCTGGTTGCTTCGGGTATTGAACCTCATGCACTAGATAAAGCTGAATAATGACCTTAGCCCAAGCATTAAATGAGTTATTACAAAACTTATCGCAAGCCTTAATACAAGGTGATGATAAAGTAAATTATAGCTTTGCTGATGTTCAACAATGGCAAGCGGGTGTATTGTCTGTTTTACTCGATTATCAATTAATTAAACCGATATCAGCCGCGCAGAGCATTGAATGTTCGGGGTGTGAAAATAATTGCTTTATGGATGTTGTTAGCCATCAAATAGGCGAGCCAACCAGAAGTTATATTGTGTGTGATGATAGCGAAAAACAAGAGCAGATGGGGCGTGTTGCTGTACCTCAAAAACAGCTTAAACAATGGCAAGTTAGTGTTAAAAATTTAGCCTTGTTGCTGGCGCAGTTGCTAGGCTTTGAAGATGTTATCTTTGATACAAATACCCTTAAAAAAGAGTTTATACCGCTAGGAATGCTTGAAAGCTCAAACGGTCGCAAGTGGGCAAACTTACACAAAAAGCCATTAGCATTAGACTTGAACCAAGTACAAATACCGATAAGTGAATTACTCTTTGTAGTTAATGGCAAATTAGCCATTGATCGCCCCCGTATTGAAGCCGTACTAGTGGTAGAGCAACCCATTAAAGCAAAAGATTACCAATCTAATACTGATAAACGTGAACAACGCAATGCAAACACCCAAGCCATGTATAAAGACTGGCAAGACGAATACGAAAAGCTCAAACGTGAAAATCCTAATAAACCAAATCAGCCTAAGAAAACTAAAGGCTGGTACGCTTATAAAATATCAAAAATGCCAATTGCACAGGGCGGTACTGTTGCCAATATCACAAGAGTTTTAAAAAATTAAAGAAACTTAGGGGAAAAGATTTCCCCGACAGAGAACACTAACTTCTATGGCTTAGCACCAAAACTGAAAGTACCTCTAATCAAAATATAAATCATTAATGCATTGTTATACATGACGTTCGTGTTTTTTATAACCTTATTATATCGCCAAAATCCCCTAGTTAAGCTCGCTCTTACATTCATTGAACAACTAAGAGCATTTAACATGTCTAATAGAATTATTCGTTTACCCGCAGTAAAAGATCAAACTGGTTTATCACGTAGCAGTATTTATTTACGTATGAGCAAAGGAGAATTTCCACAAAGTATTTCATTAGGTGATCGTGCTATTGGTTGGCTTGAAAGTGATATCGAGCAATGGCTAGAGCAGTGTATATCTGCAAGTAAAAAATAAGGGGGATTTATGAAACGAACACATAACCCTAACAAGTGCAAAATCCACCGTAGTTATACGGTGGAGGAGGTCGCTTTGCTTTTAGAAGTGCATAAAAGAACGGTACGAAATTGGATCATTAAAGGCTTAACTGTTTGTGATGATAAACGCCCATTACTTATTTTAGGAACAGATTTAAGGCTGTTTTTACAACAACAACGCCAGGAAAATAAACGTAAATGTAAACCGTCAGAGCTTTATTGTTTGAAATGTCGAGAGCCGCGATTACCCGATCAGAACACCCTCGAATTCATCGAAGAAACAAACACAAAAGGACGAGTGATTGCCGCCTGTTCAGTGTGCAATTCACGGATGAATAAATACTTCAAATTAGAAAATATAACGTCAATTCAGAGTGATATTGCTGTGATATTACCGTTGCAACAAAAACACATAGGTTAGATGGATAAACCCTTCCTGAATTGTACTCTAAACCAATGAGGTCAAACGATGAATAAGCACAACCCAAACAATGTAAGAATTACCCGTAAATATTGCATCTTTTTAAAAGAAGCTAAACGACAAGATGAATCGTCAATTGATGGCGTAGCAAAAGCTATAAATCGCTTTGAACAATACACAAGATTTAAAGAATTTAAGTTGTTTCATCATCAACAAGCGGTAGGCTTTAAAAAGCATTTAACTAACCAGAAAAATGAAACAACCAATAAGCCATTAAGCAAAGCAACGTTGAATACAACACTGCGCCATTTAAAAAACTTCTTTCAATGGCTAGCGAGGGAAGCGGGTTATAAATCACGGATTAATTACAGTGATACTGAATACTTTAATTTATCTGAAAAAGACACCAGAATTGCTAATGCTAAGCGTAAAAAGCCAGTTCCCAGCCCTGAGCAAATCATTCATGTACTCGAAAATATGCCAGAGTGTACCGATATTGAAAAACGTAATAGGGCGTTAATCGCTTTTACTCTACTAACAGGGGCAAGAGATAGCGCCACTGCATCCGTTAAAATTAAGCATGTTAATTTCGCTGAACAGTGCCTTAATCAAGATGCCAGAGAGGTGAAGACTAAATTTAGTAAAACTTTTAATACTTACTTTTTCCCCGTAGGCGAATTACCGCTAAGCATAATCAAAACATGGCTTGATTATTTAACCAAAGAATTATTATTTAGCCCTGATGATCCGTTATTTCCTAAAACTAAAATGGAAAACAATATCAACAGAAAATTTGAGGCTACAGGCTTACTACGCGAACACTGGCAAACGGCTAACCCTATACGTAAAATATTTAAACAAGCTTTTGAAAATGCTAGTTTGCCGTATTATAACCCGCATAGCTTTCGTAATACCTTAGTAAGGATAGGCCTGAACTTATGTCAAAATGCTGAGCAATTTAAAGTATGGAGTCAAAATTTAGGCCATGAAGGCGTTTTAACTACCTTGTATAGCTACGGTGATGTACCTGATTATCGACAAGCTGAATTGATTAAAAAGCTAAGCTTTCCAAGAACAGATCAAAGTCCTGAAATGCAAATAGCATTTGAAGCAATGTATAAAAACATGATGAATAAGAATAATTAGTGAGCGTCTTTAGGCTTCATAACTTAGATAACATTTAAGTGTTTAATATTATCTAAGTTACTGACTTTACCAGTTGCCGCATTTTCAATGTGCTGAGACCACCAGCACATTAACACACGTCTACGTTCAAGATATTCCGCGCGATTATAAGCGCGTCTTACTTCGTTTTTATCAACATGAGCTAGGGCGGCTTCAATAACATCAGGATCATGCCCTTGTTCATTTAGTGTTGTGCTGGCTAAAGCGCGTAAACCATGAGCCACCAATCTGTTTTTATAACCCATACGGCTTAGCGCCTTATTTGCTGATTCAACATTACAATGCTTGTGATGGTTGATATAAGAAGGGAATAGGTGAGTTCTGTCACCACTGATCGGTTTTAATCGCGATAATATTTCAATTGTTTGTGGTGATAAAGGTACTTTGTGTTCTAAACGCATTTTCATCCGCTGTGCAGGAATAACCCATAATTTATTTTCTAAGTCTATTTCAGCCCATTCGGCTTTAGCACTTTCACTAGGGCGCGTCATTGTATGCAATTGCCATTCTAGTAAGCATCGAGTAACTAGCCTTATACTGGCGTAGCTTATATCGTTCATTAGCTTACCAAGTTCATTGGGTCTAATGGTTGCCATATTAGTGACTTTAGGCGCTTGAAATGCACTGCGAATACCAGACAAGGGGTTATGGTGTAGTATTCCCGTATTAACCGCATGGTTCATTACATTGTTTAAATGACCGATGATTTTCCCCGTGGTTTCTAGGTTGCCTTTTGCAGCCAATGGTTTTAACGCTTCAATGGCTTCAGGAGCTAAAATTTTATCTATAGGTCGGTGGCCTAATTTGGGGAATACGTGGTTTTCAAACTTGCGCCATAAGCTTTTAGCGGTAACATCGGCAATGGTGGTTTTTTTAATGGCGAACCAATCAGTAGCGACACTTTTAAATGTATTGCTGGCGGAAAGTAATTTTTCACGGTGTTTGTCGTCTTTATATTCTTTAGGATCTATTTCTTTGGCTAATAGCTCGCGTGCATGTTCACGCTTTTTTCTGGCATTTGCTAATGAAACTTCAGGGTAACTACCAAAACCAATGCTAGTCCGTGATTTTGTGTGGAGTTTATAGTAATCAAATACCCACGTTTTAAAACCGTTGGGCTTAACTCTTAATAATAATCCACCGCCATCACTAAGTTTATATAGTTTGTCTTTTGGTTTAGCTTGCTTAACTTCTGTGTTGGTTAATGGTTTTGTTAATTTTGCCATTTTGGAGTACCGCAACTTGATAGATTTGTCTGGTACTCCTAAAAGTACTCCTAAAAAGTGAGGATGTCACGGAATGGCATGAAATAGCTTAGGACATAAAAAAACCCGAGAAGCTTATTAATAAAGGCTTTTCGGGTTCTTTTAGTGGGTTATTAAACCCTAATTTGGTGCTCGCTGCTGGACTCGAACCAGCGACACCTTGCATGTCATGCAAGTACTCTAACCAACTGAGCTAAGCGAGCGTATCTTTTTTGCTGTGTTGTTTGCTTTAACGGATGTTTTGCAAGACAACGGCGCTATGTTAGCCAGTTGTTTTATCTGTTGCAAGTGGTTTTAAGCACTTTAATTGTTTTTTTGGTTTGAATGGATAAAACTTATACAATTACACACTTTTCAGATAGATAACACCTAGATAACAACTACGGAATAATAATCGTCCCCTTCGGCAATATTCCCAATTCTGCCCGTTTTTGAATCACTTTTAAGCGCCACGCTAATAATATTGCCGCTGTGGTTAAGCCAAAAATAAAACCAATCCAGAAACCGTAAGGCCCAGTTTGTGGTACTACCCAATCGGTGATCCCTAAAATTAAGCCAACCGATAAGCCAACCAGCCAATAAGAGATAAAGGTGATGTATAAAATGGCTTTGGTATCTTTATAGCCACGCAACGCTCCGGCCGAGATCACTTGAATGAAGTCGGAAAATTGAAACAGCGCCGCTAAAAACATTAATTTGGCGGCAAGCGACACAACCCCGACATCATTGGTATAAATTAGCGCTATTTCATCCCTAAAGATGATGGTGCCCGAAGCCGTAAATAGGGCGATGATAAAGCCCAATATCATTGAATTGGTACACATGTCTTTGGCTTGTTGCAGTTTATTTTCACCAACGGCAAAACCCACTTTGATGGTAACCGCCATGGCGATAGATAACGGCACCATAAATACCAAGCCAGAAAAGTTAATGGCTATTTGATGGCTGGCGACAATTTCGGCGCCAAACGGGGCAAGGATTATGGCCACAACGGAAAACAGCGAGACTTCAAATAACAGCGATAAGGCGATGGGTACACCTAACTTAAGTACAGTTTTGATTTCGTTAAAATCAGGCCAGCAAAGGCTTTTAAATAAATTGATGTGCGCAAGTTTTTTCGAGGCATAAACATAAATCAGCATGCCAATAAACATTGCCCAATACACTATTGCTGTCGCTATGCCACAACCCGCACCGCCTAATTGTGGTGCGCCAAACTCGCCATAAATAAAAATGTAGTTGGCTGGGATGTTAATGATCAAACCGATTATCGATATTATCATGGTCGGTTTGGTATAACTTAAGCCCTCGGCAAAATTGCGCAATACTACGTACAAACAAAACCCCGGGCCACCCCAAACGATATAGCCCAGATAATCAAACATTAACCGCTTGAGTTCCGGCTCTAAGGTTACGTTACGTTCAATTACCGGGATGAATACGTAATAGGCAATGATCACCAGTAGCGAAAGAACTAATGCTATCCAGCCGGTTTGTACCGTCGAATGGCCAATGTTGGCAAACTTTTTTGAACCGGCAAATTGCGACACGATGGCACTCAGTGCCATTATTACCCCATAAATGGTTAAGATGATCGGTAACCAAATACTACTGGCAACCGCAACGGCGGCCATGTCGGTGGCGCTCACGCGTCCGGCCATTACTGTGTCGGCAAAGCTCATTAAGTTTTGGATTAACTGGGCGACTAAAATAGGGTATGCCAGTTTTAACAAGTCTTTGGTGTCAGTGAAAAATTTATCTAGAGTCATGGCCATAAAAATTGGATAATAAATGCTGAACGATGAAAATGAAGTTTAGAGCAGAGATGATATATGTTTACAGGAATAGTGCAATCTACTGCACAAGTTAAATCAATTAAAGCCGGAAATAAGTTTAAACACTTCGAAATGCAACTGCCAATTGCGCTTATTAACAACCTTGAAATTGGTGCCAGCGTTGCCAACAATGGCGTGTGTTTAACCGCAGTGAATTTTGCTCAAATCGATGAGGAAACTGCCGTTATCGGCTTTGATGTGATTGATGAAACCTTACGCGTAACCAATCTGGATGCGCTGGTAGAGGGCAGTGCAGTGAACATTGAGCGATCTTTAAAGGCTGGTGACGAAATTGGTGGCCATATCGTGTCGGGTCATATTCACACCACGGCAACATTAGTCAAACGAGACGAAAATGCCGATAATTGTCGCTTAAAGTTTAGTCTGCATAGCCAGTGGGCAAAGTATATTTTTGCGAAAGGCTTTATTACGGTTAATGGCTGCAGTTTAACTTTGGGGGCAAAGGTAGATACCGAGAATGAGTTTACCTATTTTGAAGTGCATTTGATCCCCGAAACATTAGCAAGGACAAACTTGCGCAAGCTAAACGTTGACGATTTGGTCAATATTGAAATCGATCAGCAAACCATAACCACAGTCGATTCAATCGAACGCATTATGGCGGAACGTGTGGGTTAATATACGGGTATATACGTTTTCCCACTCAGAAAATTAAAACACCTGTTCATCGTCAGCATCTACTTGTAACTGGATCTTTTGGTGGTAGTTATCTATGTGCATATTCATATGGATGTCATTACAACATGCCGGGCATGATTCATAATAATCTTGATCGCCCTGAGTGATGTCTAACATTACATGCAGGTGATGGCCGCAATGCGGGCATTCGATGATTTTTCGGCTAACTTCTTGGGGCATAATAGCCTCCGTATTCGTTATTAGTAATATTATGGAAATCGGTCCTTTTAGTATGGACTTTTTAAATGAATTCGCTCGGTAATTATTGCGTTTTTATCAGGTTTTTACGGTGTTTTGGGCTTGCATTTATTGAAAACTATACTACTCACGCAAGTGCTTGAAGCTAGGCAGGTTATAGACTTTGTATATCGTGAATAAAGCTTTGCGCCTGTTCAACATAAATGCCGGCAAACAAGTTGGCATGATTTAAAATGTGATAACCATTGTATATCTTTTTACGTTGTTCATAGCCTTTGGCTAACGGCAAGGTTTGTTGATAACCCTGATAAAAATTTTCGGGAAAACGACCAAATAATTCGCTCATCGCAATATCCACTTCTCTGTCAGCGTAATAGCATGCCGGATCATAAATGCAGGGCAAGTTATTCACAAAAGCAACATTACCTTGCCATAAATCGCCATGCACCAAGGATGGAGTCGGGTGGTGGTGACAAAGCAGTTGCTGGCATTTATCGGTAATAGCAGAGATGCTGCCTTGAAATAAATCGTTTTCACGCAACAGTTGCAATTGATACCCAAGGCGCTGTTCAGCAAAAAATACGCTCCAATTATGCTGCCATTTATTGGTTTGCACCGTTAAGCCGATGTAATTATCGTCATTCCAACCAAACTCTGCCTGTTGGTTATCGTGATGTAAATTGGCTAAGGCGACACCTAAACTGTGCCATTGTTGATCGGTAACTTGTGGATTGCTGCAGTGCATATTTAAATATTCCAGCACCAAATAACTGTGGCTTATGGTGTTACCGCAAGTGACCACTTTAGGAACGATAAAATGGCCGCAAACTGCCAGGTGTTCGAGCGAATTAGCTTCGCTTTGAAAGTTGTTTAACCGTTGTTTTTCATTGATTTTGACAAAATATGTTGTTTGCCCATCGGTAACTGAGTAGCAATCATTAATATCGCCGCCGCTAAGTTGCTCAGTTTGTTCAATCACAAAGCGTTTATTTTGCGCAATAGAAATGTCATCGGCAATTGCTTTCCACATAATTTACCCTTTCACTATCATTTGGCATTAAACAAACAGCAGTTTACTCCGCTTAAAGTATAGAGTAGGGCGAGCAATTGTGAGTGCTTTTTTCAAGTTTAATGACGGTTATTTACTTGGTCTTAGTGTTTGCAAATTTTGCAAAGAGGCTTTAATAGATGATAACGAATAGCGATTACTGAGCCATTTCGGCAAGCTTCCTGCGGGATCAAAGCTGCCATAGTAACTCACCTGCAATTGGTTATTGGCTTGTCGTGTGGCCTGCCAGCGAACTTTCACATCTTTAACCCGCACATAATCGTCATTTAACGGCAGAAAATCGTTATAGTCAGTGATCAATAACGAAAGTGACGTTGCGGTTCTATGCTCAATGCTGGTGCGAGTTAACATTTCTCGGGCCGAGACGAAGGCAAAACCCTCAAATTTTGTCATCACCACAACACTGTTATCGGCAAGGGTGGTGAGTAGTTTGGTCGAGCTTACTTTGTCGAGCCAGATAGGGGCTAAGTCTTCATTCGTTAATAACTGATAAAAATCCTCGAGACTGGCATCAATAACTACGGTAGCTTTGACTTCATACAATCCGGTGTTGTTATTGCTTTGGTAACGAATAGAAAGCTGCTGTTGTTGATGGTAAATTCGCCATTTGGCGCTACTTTCATGACTCACCAAAACTAAGGTTAAGCTCAGGATTAATTTAAACATTATGCTGTGAAAAAAACTTTGCAATTTATCGGCCTCTAACTGTTCAAATGATTGCAAATCTGCGAGATATCACCTATATTGCACGCTTTCATATTACATACATTTAACACCTTTTGGGTGTTTTTTAGTTTTATACATTAACCTGAACTCAGGTTACTACAATAAATACAAGTGACATTACGTGTGTGTCACCACTGTTGAGGACATAATAATGCCAGTTATCACTCTTCCTGACGGCAGTCAGCGTAGCTTCGAACAATCCGTTTCCGTAATGCATGTTGCCTTAGACATAGGCCCAGGTTTGGCAAAAGCCACCATCGCCGGTCGTATCGATGGCAAACTTGTAGATGCTTGTGAATTAATCACAACGGACGCCAAGCTACAATTAATTACCAGTAAAGATGCCGAAGGTTTAGAGATCATCCGTCACTCTTGTGCGCATTTATTAGGGCATGCGATTAAGCAATTATACCCAGATACCAAAATGGCGATCGGCCCTACCATTGATAACGGTTTTTATTACGACATCGATGTAGAACATAAATTAAATGATGACGATTTAGCCAAGCTTTCAAAACGTATGACCGAGCTTGCTCGTACTGGCTATGAAGTGGTTAAGAAAACTGGCTCTTGGCAAGATGCTTATGATGCATTTACCGAGCGTGGCGAATCTTACAAATTGGAAATTCTTGAGCAAAACATCGAGAAAACCGACACGCCCGCATTATATCATCATCAAGAATACGTCGACATGTGTCGAGGCCCACACGTGCCAAGCATGCGTCATTGTCATCATTTTAAACTGATGTCTGTGGCCGGAGCCTATTGGCGCGGTAACTCAGACAACAAAATGTTGCAACGCATTTACGGTACTGCCTGGGCTGATAAAAAGCAGCTGAAAGCCTATATTCAGCGTCTTGCCGAAGCCGAAAAACGCGATCACCGCAAAATCGGTAAAACACTAGATTTATTCCACTGGCAAGAAGAAGCGCCGGGCATGGTGTTTTGGCACAATGACGGTTGGACCATTTATACCGAACTTGAAAAGTTTATTCGTGAAAAATTACGCGAATACGACTACGACGAAGTCAAAGCGCCGATGATGATGGACCGCAGCCTTTGGGAAAAATCAGGCCACTGGGAAAAATATGCTGATGGCATGTTTACCACGGTATCGGAAAAGCGCGAATACGCGATTAAACCGATGAACTGTCCAGGGCACGTACAAATATTTAACCAAGGGTTAAAATCATACCGTGATTTGCCCTTGCGTATTGCCGAGTTTGGTTGTTGTCACCGTAACGAACCCTCGGGTTCTTTACATGGCTTAATGCGGGTACGCGGCTTTACTCAAGATGATGCCCATATCTTCTGTACTGAAGAGCAAGTACAACAAGAAGTGACCCAATGTATCGACATGGTCTACGATGTATATAGCTCGTTTGGTTTTGAAGACATTGTGGTTAAATTATCCACGCGTCCGGAAAGCCGTATTGGCAGCGATGAAATATGGGATAAAGCCGAAGCCGGTTTGGCCAAAGCATTAACCGATGCCAACATTGAATTTGAATACCTTCCTGGTGAAGGGGCGTTTTACGGTCCTAAAATTGAATTCACCTTACTGGATTGTTTAGGCCGAGCCTGGCAATGTGGCACAGTGCAACTAGACTTTGCTTTACCAACGCGTTTAGGCGCAACTTATGTTGGTGAAGATAACGAGCGTTACACTCCGGTGATGATCCACAGAGCGATTTTAGGTTCATTGGAGCGTTTCATCGGTATCTTAATTGAAGAGTACACAGGTAAATTTCCAACTTGGTTATCGCCAACTCAGGCAATAGTGATGAATATTACCGATAAACAAGGCGAATATTGTGCTCAAGTGGTAAAAAAACTGAAAGAAAGTGGATTTAGAGCCAAAGCGGACTTGCGTAATGAGAAAATAGGCTTTAAAATCCGCGAGCATACTTTGAAACGTGTTCCTTATTTACTGGTTGCCGGTGATAAAGAAATGGAAGCAGGTGAAATTGCTATCCGAACACGTTCAGGTGAAGATTTAGGAAAACTGTCGGTGGATGACTTTATCGCTAAACTTAGCGAAGAAGTAAAAACACGGGCGTAATTATTGGGTATATACCCTAAGTTCTTTTGGAGGGACAGGCTATTAAAGGTGGTCAAAGAGGCGGTCAAAAAGAACCGCAACACAAATTAAACGAACTAATCACACATGAAGAAATTCGTTTAGTTGGTTTGGAAGGCGAAGCATTAGGTATTGTTTCATTAAATGAAGCGTTAGATGCTGCGGAAAAAGAAGGTGTTGATTTAGTAGAGATCAGTCCTACAGCCAAGCCACCTGTATGTCGCGTAATGGATTACGGCAAGTTCTTATACGAGAAATCGAAAGAGCTAAAAGAACAGCGTAAGAAGCAAAAACAGATCCAGGTTAAGGAAATAAAATTCCGTCCTGGCACTGATGAAGGCGATTATCAGGTCAAACTACGCAACCTGAGACGCTTTCTAGAAGGTGGCGATAAGACTAAGGTTACATTACGTTTCCGCGGTCGTGAAATGGCCCATCAAGAGTTAGGACTTAATCTTTTAAACCGAGTTAAAACGGACTTAGAAGACCTGGCTACCTGTGAGTCTTTCCCTCGTAGAGTGGAAGGGCGTCAAATGGTGATGGTGCTTGCCCCAATCAAGAGATAATTTTTTGGTCTGAAAGTAATTAGGTCTTAGCAAACATTTATGAATGCATAGGCTTAGTTCACCATGATTATCTTTTTTAACCGGTAACTGAGGCTCAACAAGCGATTCTTTTTAAGATATCCGCCCCAAGTTGCTTAAATTCAGGCATTAACAATGCGGAGTTATTCCATGCCTAAAATGAAAACCAATAAAGGTGCTGCAAAGCGCTTTAAAAAAACCGCTTCTGGTGGTTTTAAATGTAAACAAGCCGGTCTACGTCACATCTTAACTAAGAGACGTACTAAGGTTAAGCGTCACTTACGTGCTAAATCAATGGTTGCGGCTTCTGATATTAAATCAGTTGTTGCGATGTTGCCTTACGCTTAATTAACTAGGAGATATAGACAATGGCTAGAGTAAAACGCGGTGTTGTAGCACGCGCACGTCATAAAAAAGTTTTAAAGCAAGCGAAAGGTTACTACGGTGCTCGTAGTCGCGTATATCGCGTTGCTTTCCAGGCTGTAACCAAAGCAGGCCAATACGCTTACCGCGACCGTCGTCAACGTAAACGTCAATTTCGTCAACTTTGGATTGCTCGTATTAACGCGGCAGCTCGTCAAAATGGTTTATCTTACAGCCGTTTCATCAATGGCTTGAAAATAGCTTCGATTGAAATCGACCGTAAGATCCTAGCTGACATCGCAGTATACGATAAAGCAGCTTTCACAGTTCTTGTAGAGAAAGCGAAAGCTTCTTTATAATTGTTGTAAAAGACTTTTGAAAAGGACGCTTCGGCGTCCTTTTCTACTTTAATCAATAGCCCTATTATTATCAAAAAATCTT
Source organism: Thalassotalea sp. 42_200_T64 (assembly GCA_002162925.1). Lineage (GTDB taxonomy): Bacteria > Pseudomonadota > Gammaproteobacteria > Enterobacterales > Alteromonadaceae > Thalassotalea_A. Next base: position 98,024 of record MABC01000022.1, read on the forward strand.
GGTATGAATTCTACCTCCGAGTTTTTTTTATAATTATGAGGATCAGGAACGAGGAACGAGGAACGAGGGGTTTAGAAAACCACCCGTGCTCGAAAATTTAATAAACTTTTATCCTAAACTCGATTATCAGGTGCGATACGCGGCTCTAGATAGTTCCTAGTTCCTCGTTCCTCGTTCCTATTTTTCTTTTTGAAACACTAAGCCGCAATAGGCTTTTAACTGATAAAACATTTCGGGAAACACACATGACAATTGCTAATAAAGTTTTGGCTGTAAATAACGATCTTCCTATTAAAACGGATGCGCCAGTACACAGCGGTAAAGTTCGCTCTGTATACTGGCTTACAGAAGAAGATTCTCGTCGTCTGATCAAAGATAAAGGCTACAACGTAGCACCAGACTCACCACTTGCCATTATGGTGATTAGTGACCGTATTTCAGCATTTGACTGTATCTGGCACGGTGAAGGTGGGATGAAAGGCGTTCCTGGTAAAGGTGCAGCATTAAATGCCATCTCAAATCACTGGTTTAAATTATTTAAAGATAATGGTTTGGCCGATAGCCACATTTTAGATATCCCACACCCATTTGTATGGATCGTACAAAAAGCCAAACCGGTAATGATTGAAGCGATTTGTCGTCAATACATCACAGGTTCTATGTGGCGTGCATACGTGAAAGGCGAGCGTGAATTTTGTGGTATCGAATTACCAGAAGGTTTAGAAAAAGACAGTAAGCTTACTGAATTACTACAAACACCTTCAACCAAAGGTGTTTTAGAAGACATTCCAGGTGTTCCTGCGCAAGACGATGTAAACATCACCCGTAAGAACATTGAAGATAACTTTGAAGCGTTTAACTTTAAATCTAAGGACGACATCAGCCTTTACGAAAGACTGTTAAAAGAAGGCTATGACGTTATCTCTGACGAACTTGCCAAGCTTGACCAAATTTTTGTCGATACCAAATTCGAATTTGGATACGTAACTGATGCCCAAGGTAACGACAAGTTAATCTACATGGATGAAGTGGGTACGCCGGATTCATCACGTATTTGGGATGGTGAACAGTACCGTGCTGGTAAAGTGGTTGAGAACTCAAAAGAGAGCTTCCGTCAGCTATTATTAAATCATTTCCCTGACTCAGATATCTTATTGAATAAAGATCGTATGAAAGAGCGTGAAGCGTTAGCGCGAGATAACGCCTTACCTGAATCGGTATTAATGGCTGTATCGGATACTTATACTGGCATTGCAGAAAAAATTACCGGTAATAAAATCGTCATCTCTGATGATCCAAAGTCAGAAATCATCGAAATTTTACGCAACGAATACGATTTAATTAATACAATTTGATAAATCAAATTCTATAGAAAGAGAGCCCAAAAGCTCTCTTTTAATTCAAGGGCCAATTTATTGGCTGTTGGCGGGGTTTTTAACCTCGCGTAATTACCGCAGCTAACCTAAAGTGGCTTTCGCCATAACGCGAGAATGAATTCCCGCCAACCAACTTATTAACCGGTTGGCGAGGTTTTTAACCTCGCGTAATTACCGCAGGTAACCTAACGTGGCTTTCGCCATAACACGAGAATGAATTCCCGCCAACCAACTTATTAACCGGTTGGCGGGGTTTTTAACCTCGCGTAATTACCGCAGGTAACCTAACGTGGCTTTCGCCATAACGCGAGAATGAATTCCCGCTAACCAACTTATTAACCGGTTGTCGGGGTTTTTAACCTCGCGTAATTACACTGCATTTTTTGCTTCCGCCAATGCCGCTTCCGCCTGGTCTAAGGTGATTTGTTGTTGTCTGTTTTCCAAGGTAAACAGTATGGTACCTTTTTTCACTAATTGATTTGGCATTACATCGACGGTAGTAACGGTGCCGGTGACTTCCGGGACAATAGGAATATTGAAATATACATTTTTTAAGCAAAAAAAAGAGCAGTTAAACTGCTCTTATAAAAAATAACTCTAAGCTATTAAATGCTGGTGATGTTCACTGAAAGTTTAAGTAACTGCCCAGGTTGTAAGTACTTTTTACGATTCAACTTATTCCATTTTTCGATGTCGCTAATACTCACTTTAAATTTATTGGCGATCCGGTCGAGTGAATCGCCCGATCTAACTTTGTAATTGATATTGCGCATGATGGTATTGCCAACCGCGGCTGTTTGATTGATTTTAACAGGGGCCGTTTTCCCCGTCCAAATTGTCAATTTTTGTCCTAAACGCAACATATCTTTCGGGGCAAAACCATTCCATTTCGCAATGCTTTTACTCGATACCTTGTATAAGTTCCCTATGTCCCAAAGGGTATCGCCATTTTTGACCGTGTGGGTGAGCTTATTGCCAGTACCTTTTTTACTTAATTTGGCTACTCTGACTTGCTCATAAGTTTTATAGCGGTCAAGCGATTGTGTTGCCGTTGGGATCAACAGATATCTACCAGCACGAATGCTGTTGTTTTTAAGATTGTTGGCCTCTTTAACCACAGTAACCGTGGTATTAAAACGATTGGCAATAACGCTTAAGCTGTCACCGTTTTTAATTTTATAGCGCTGCCACGATAATCGGTCTTTATCGTCGAGTTTCGCCAGGCCATCGTTAAACTGTTCCACCTTGTTATTTGGCAGCAGTAATTGATGCGGACCATTAGGCGCGGTTGCCCAACGGTTAAAACCCGGATTAAGCGCGTGTAATTCGTTTATGGTTAAACCCGATAAGTCGGCCGCTAAGGCAAGATCTAGTTGTGAACCAATATCTACCGAGCTTGTCACTGGTTTGTTGTCGATGGCGTAAAGTGTCACATTAAAATCGGCGGGACGTTTTACAATTTCGGCCAAAGCCAAAAGTTTTGGCACATAATCTCGGGTCTCGCGAGGCAGTTTTAAATTCCAAAAATCGGTCGGTTTACCTTTACGGGCATTATATTTAACCGCTCTGGCTACTCGGCCTTCACCTGAATTGTAGGCGGCCAATGCCAATAACCAGTCACCATCGAAACGTTTATGCAAGTACTTTAAAAATTTGATCGCCGCTTGTGTGGATGCCACAACATCTCGACGACCGTCATACCACCAGTTTTGTTTTAAGCCAAACTGTTTGCCGGTACTAGAGAGAAATTGCCACATCCCAGAGGCGCTGCCATGCGAGTAGGCGAATGGATCGTAGGCACTTTCAACAATAGGTAATAATACCAGTTCCATTGGCATGTTGTGTTTTTCTAGCTCTTCAACAATGTGATGAATAAAGGGCTCAGAGCGTTTCGCCACTCTATCTAAATAGCGTTGATGTTTAGCATACCAATTACGCTGGGCGATCACTTTTTTGTTTTGTGGAATGTCAAAGTGTAACTGACTGCGCACTCTGTCCCAAACGTTATCCGAAATGATGGCATTGTCTTTATCACCAAGCTGAATATCGACGTCTGCTTTAGGATGGATAACCTTGGCAGTTTCATCCGCTAATAAGGCTTCGTAGATATCGCCATTACTGGCCATTTTGCCAGGTGGCATGTTATCTGCACCCGATTTAAGGGCATGATTATCCAAATTTTGACAACCAACCATCAAGGTCAGTGATAAGGGAAATAGTATTTTCTTCATGAATGCTCTTTTCTAATTTTACGCTAATTATCGTTGAATGCAGCGTTTGAAATTATAATTTTAAATTAAAAATTGTCTTTTAATGACCGAATCATAGCAAAAACATCGACGTCGTTTTGCAATAAATGTTGGCTATTCTGTTTTGCCGATTGTTGCACAGAATCCACATGGCTACGTAAAAACGGATTAATTTGTTTTTCAAGGCCTATTGTGGTCGGTATGGTGGCAATATCCTGCTCTCTTAAGCGCACCACATTATCATAGTAACTCTGTAGTTGACTATTGTTTGGCTCGATTGTTCGGGCAAAATTTAAATTCGCCAGGGTATATTCGTGTGCACAATAAACCTTAGTGTCGGCAGGCAAATGTGCAAGTTTCGCTAATGAATGGTGCATTTGCGCGGCGCTGCCTTCAAATAATCGGCCACAGCCACCGGAGAATAAGGTGTCACCGCAAAACAGTATGCCGTTACTATAATACGCTATATGGCCAGAAGTATGACCGGGTAAATCGATAACGGTAAAAATTAACTCATCATCATACAAAGAAACCTGATCACTTTCTTCGAGTTTGTGCTCGAGCAATTGAATTGACTCACCCGCAGGGCCAAAGATGGATAGCGGCCAATCATTTTCTTGGCAAAATTCAGCTAACTTTTTCAAACCGCCAACATGATCTTGATGATGGTGAGTAATTAAAATGGTATTAAGCGTTAACTGATTTTCTTTTATAAATTCGATACATACGTTAGCATCACCAGGATCAACTAATGTACAACTAGAACTTGCGCCTTTAGTGATACACCATATATAGTTATCGTTAAACGCTTTGATAGCGGTAACTTGAGTCATTGGTATTCCATTTTTACTTTTTATCAGTATACCTTGAGTATACCTTGAGTATACCTTGAGTATACCAATAATTGAATTGCCAAGCTCAACTTTGTTCAACTCAACCAGGTACCATAATATCAATGAAACCCGCGTTAGCCTTTGATCGTCCGCAAGAACCGATACAGTGGCGAGATATGCCGAATGGCGAATTAATTGCTCAATCGATAGAGCAACACTTAAGCCCTTGGTGGCCAAGGCTTTTTGGCTACCACTTATTAAAGCTTGGGGTGTTAAGCGGCGCCATTAATTCCGAACAGTCGATGATTAATCACCAGGTTATTGTGACCGGGGCGAATACCAATGGCGATGTTATTGCCGAAGTTGACGATTTACCCTTTTTAGGACATTCCGTTGATTTGTGTTTATTGACCCACGGCCTGGAGTTTGCCATTGACCCACACCATGTGTTGCGTGAAAGCGATCGTGTGCTTATTCCCAATGGCCATTTAATTATCAGTGGCTTTAATCCGTTTAGTTTGGCCGGTTTTAATCAGCTCATTCCGTTTCGCCGTCAGAGTTTGCCCTGGAAAGGCCGTTTTTTTACCCCGATGCGCGTCAAAGATTGGTTACATTTACTCGGTTATGAAATTATTGAAGATAAGCGCTTTCTTCATTCCGCACTGCATTCGCCCTTTGACAGTAAGCGCTGGTGGAACCGAATTTGGTTAAAATTTGCCAGTAAGTATTTAACGCCATTTGGTTCGGTTTATCTGATCATTGCCAAAAAAAGAGTACACCCATTGACGCCGCTTCGGCCAAAATGGCAAATTCGTCCTAAATTTCATCCGGTAAAAGTCACCACCTATGGACCTAGTAGCACGAGTAGCACATGTGGCAGGGTCCCGTTGAAAAAATGACTGTAACACCGTTATATTTAGCCATAGATTTTGGCAGTCAGTCGGTACGCGCGGTTATTTTTGATAACAACGGCAATGTCGTGTTAAAGCATCAGCGCTATCCACTTAAGTACTTGCACCCTGAGCAAGGTTTTGTTGAACAACAACCGGTTTGGTTTTATCAGCAAGTGGCTATTTGCTGCCAAAATTTACAGCTATTGGCACTAGCCCAGAACCTTGATTTGAGTGAGCTGCGCACCCTGGGCATTACCACAATGCGTAATACCTTATTTAATCTGGATGCTAACGGGCAAGCGTTAAGAAATGCGATCGTTTGGTTAGATCAACGCAAAGCTAGCAATACCCCAACGTTGCACTGGGGCTGGCGCCTACTGTTTAGTGTGGCCAATGTGCTAAAGCCGGTATTAGCCACCATTAACACCTTACAAGGTGAAGCGTTTATCAATTATATTGCGCAGCACGACCAGCATAATTGGCAAAAGACCGAACATTTACTGTTACTCTCCGGCTATATAACCTTTCGCCTTACCAACCACTACGTCGACAGTTCGGCCAATATCATTAGCCATTTACCGTTTGACTTTAAAACGCAACAATGGCACAAACCGACATCCTGGCAATTTCAAGCGTTAGCGGTAAAAACCAGTTGGTTACCTAAACTGCTGAAAGTAGGTGAAAGGTTAGGACAACTAACGGCCAGTGCCCAACAAGAATTGCATATAGCTAAGCCTCTGCCAGTAATCGCCATGGCCTCTGATAAAGCTTGTGAAGTATTAGGTGCTGGCTGTTACCGGGCCGGGCAACTGCACATCAGCTTAGGAACGGCGATAAGCGTGACTCTGTTAAATGATAAGTTTATCGGGCCCAAAGCATTTTACCCGGCGTATCCCAGTTTAGTTCCTGGCTTGTATTTAACCGAAGTGATGTTACCCCATGGATTGAATGTGCTCAGTGAATTTATTCAACGCCATGCCACCGAGCTGCAATTTTTAACCGACACTTTCACCTACACGAAAGGGCAATCAACCAGTATTGAGCATTTAATCGAATTATACCTTGCTGCCAATAACGTGACGGCCAGAGATTTAGTGTTTGAACTATCAAAATTCGACCAGGTAACAAACTACCAACAGGGGTTTGTAAATCTAACCAGCCACAGTATTTTCGAGCAATACGTCGCCATTCAAGAGTCTGTGGTAAACAGCATAAATACGGCGTTAAAGCAACTACTGAAACGTGTGCAATGTAGCGTTAACAAGCTGGTAATTACCGGCGGTGGCGCGAATTCGAGAAGGTTGTTGCAAGCGATCAGCGAGAAAACTCAACGAACCGTTGATAAACCTGAAGTAACAGAGGCGGGCACTTTAGGCGTTGCCATTATATTGGCTATGCAGGATAAGCAATATAGCAGTATTGCTGAAGCGGTTAACAGCATGTGTGCTGAAACCACGGTGTATACGCCGGTAACTATTAGCACGTTAACACGTAGCACTGGAAAAAATGATACAAATAGCGAGCAAAAGTGAGCATAATGCAATACATTGAGTAGCTATATCATGGTGACAAGTATCATCAGAACTAGCAACTTAAAAGCCAAAACTAAAACTCAAAATCAAATACCAAAACAAACAAAATAGTGAACAGTGATGCAACGACAACAATTTCAGCAAATCCTTAATGACCTTTTACAACCCGAACGGATAAAAGATTTTTGTCCCAATGGCTTACAAGTACAGGGCAGTGCTACCATCCGCAAAATTGTGACTGGGGTTACCGCATCACAAGCATTGCTGGATGCCGCGGTGGCTCATGGCGCCGATACTATTTTAGTGCATCATGGTTATTTTTGGAAAAATGAACCGTATAACATTACCGGCATGAAGTATCAGCGGATCAAAACCTTGATCGACAACAACATCAATTTATTCGCCTACCATTTACCACTAGATATCCATGAAACCTTAGGCAATAACGCGCAATTGGCCAAACGATTAAATATCAATATTACCGGGCCATTAGAGCAGGGCAATCCGGTATCGGTGAGTATGCAAGGTGAGTTTGCTAAAGAGATGTCGGCCGCTGATTTAAATGAGCAGATATCAACCAGCCTGGAGAGAGCGTCATTGCATATCCCTGCCAGTTCGAACAAGCCAATAAAAACGGTAGCCTGGTGTACGGGTGGTGGCCAAGGTTATCTCGAACTTGCGGCGGAGCAGGGGATCGATGCCTTCATCACCGGCGAAGTGTCAGAGCAAACTACCCACATTGCCCGTGAAATGGATATTCATTTTTTTGCCGCTGGCCATCACGCCACCGAGCGTTATGGGATAAAAGCGCTGGGCGAATACTTACACCAACAGCATCAGTTGGATGTGCAATTTATCGATGTTGATAACCCGGTTTAATCACTTTTTCTTCTTTAAATCTTCGTTCCAACAATGAGCCTGTTTCTGCGGGCTCTGTTTATTCAGCACATTTTTTAAATGATCATTTTAAAAATGCGCGTTCTAAAAAATCGAACGTTAGCATGATTTTTTTACGCTTTTATTCATTTATTTGCAAGGTAAAATAGCCTCACTGAATTTTATCTACTTAGTAAAACTGAGCGTAACTAATGATCAACAATACAAGAGATTCCTACGGCGTTATCAGTAAATCACTGCATTGGGTTTCAGGCTTAACCATCATCGCTTTATTTGCTTTGGGCTTTTGGATGGTGGATTTAAGCTATTACTCGCAATGGTACAAAACGGCACCTCACTGGCATAAGAGCTTGGGTATTTTGCTGTTAGCGTTAACCATCATTCGCTTGCTGGTGAAAGCGAAACAAGAAAAAGTTCTGGCCATTGCCAGTCATTCAAATTTAGTGAAAAAAACCTCCAGCTTCACTCATAAAGCGCTTTATCTATTAATGGTGTCGGTATTTGTCAGCGGCTATTTAATTTCAACCGCAGACGGCAGAGCCATCGAAGTATTTGACTGGTTTTCAGTCGTAAGTTTGGGCGCATTTGTTGATAACCAGGAAGACTTGGCCGGTATCATTCACCGTTATGTCGCCTATTCATTAATTGCTCTGGCACTGCTACACGCAATGGCCGCAATCAAACATCATCTGATTGATAAAGACGATACGTTAAAGCGTATGCTCAAATAATCAAACCAAGACTTATTTTTATACACAACTTATTTAGCAACAAAAAGACAAAGGAATATCATGAAAAAATTTATCTTAGCCAGCGCACTATTCGGTTTAAGTGCAGTAATACCGACGCAAGCAGCAGATTATGTTGTCGATTATCAAGGCGCGCATGCGTCGATTAACTTTAAAGTAAAGCATTTAGGTTATAGTTGGTTAACAGGCCGTTTCAACGTTTTTGATGGAAAATTTAATTTTGATCAAAACAATATTGCCGCCTCAAAGATTTCGATAAATATTGATACCACAAGTATCGATTCTAACCACGCAGAACGTGACAAACACTTAAAAAGTAACGATTTTTTAGACGTGAATACATTTGGTATCGCCACATTTGTGAGTTCTAAAGTGAAAGATCAAGGCGATGGTAAACTGGCAATTACCGGTGATTTCACCCTGCAAGGCATTAGCAAAGAGTTAGTGATTGATGCGGTAAAAATTGGTGAAGGTGATGATCCCTGGGGCGGTTACCGTTTAGGCTTTAGTGGCACAACATCGATTAAAATGAGCGACTTTGGCTACAAAAACGATTTTGGTGAAATTTTATTCGATTTACACGTTGAAGGCGTGCGCCAGTAACAGCTAATTCTTATCAAAAGCGATGGACGGTAAAGTCCGCTGTCCATCGTTTTTATCTTTCCAACTTTCTAACTTTCCAACTTTCTAACTTTTTAGCCACTGCCAAATACGGCCCAAAGTTTCATACCAGGCAATTTGGCTTTTCTCTAGTTCATTAGGCTGTGGGAAATATTCCAAAAAGGGCATGTTGCTATCAACATCTTTTACATAAAAACCGGTAGGCGCCGGTATTGGCGTTACCCCCTGCTTTTCAAAATAGGCCATTGACCTTGGCATATGGTTCGCGTTGGTCACTAACACAAAAGTTTTGTCTATCAGTAATGGTGCAATGTACATTGCTTCATCTTCGGTATCTTTAGGTCTGGATTCGGCAATGATTTTTTCGGCTTCGATGCCAAGTTCAATTGCCGCCTGTTTTACTTTATCCGCATTAGAGGATTTGTCATTTGATGACCAGCCGGAGGTAACGATTGTCGCTTGCGGATGCAACTTCGCTATCCGAATGCCTTCAACTAATCGTTGCAGTGAACAAATTTTTAACTCCTGGCTGGGTGTCAGTCTTTCATCACTGGTATGGCCGCAGCCTAATATGACTATGTAATCTAACGTGTCATTACTCGGTTGATAAACACTGTAGTGAGCTTCCAAGGGTTTCATCAAACGACTGGCAATGGGGTTAAAGGCAAATAAGAATAATATGCAAGTGGCTGATATCAGTAATATCTTGCCATGTTTGGGCTTGTTTTTAAGTAAAAACAGACCCAGACATAAGGCAATAATGATTATTGGCAGTGGCATCAACAACTGACCAATTAATTTTTTAAGAAAAAATAAATCCACAATAACAGTCTCAAACAAAAGTAATCTCGAATAATAATATCTAAGGCGATGCTTATTTACCAATAAACTGTATGTTTTACCTGTTATTAGTATAAATACAGTTAAAGAACTAAAAATTATAAGTTTTCTCTACTAAGCTTATTGCTTTTACCGTCTAATTACGGTTTAATTGCGACGTTGATTAGAGTTATTGCTCAAAATATACTTTAACCAACACCAGAAGAGGTTGCATTAGCCAGGTAGGTAATTTGAGGGGCCACACCCCGAAGACAATTATTGAGGGGGACTAATGCCGAGAATGAACGCGAATAGCAAATTGTTAATCAATTACTAGGTGGCACGCTTCATTCGGTCATAACGGTTGAATCCTTATGACTGTCACCGAAACGGTGGAGAGCTTCTGGCTGAAAAATCAAGATATTATCTTCCTTGCCAATCAGTCATGCTCTCCTTTATACCAGTTCGCTTAATGATGTGATCAATTGAAAATGATCATTATACGGATTGGTATTTAGTATTATTTGCAGTGCTAAGCTTTATCCGAAAAGCAAGTTAAAACCGCAATTTAGGGAGAAAATCCAATGTTAAACGTAGCCAAATTTGGCGGTACCAGTGTTGCTGATCATCAAGCAATGTTACGCTGTGCGCACATTATCAAATCGCAACCTGAAACTCGTGTTGTTGTCGTTTCCGCAAGTGCCGGCGTAACCAATCATTTAGTTTCGCTGGCGCAAACTCAATTATCATCTAGCGAACAAGCTGACATTATCACCAACATTGGTGACATTCAATACAACATCAGCAAACATTTAGGTGCGGCAGAAACTGAACTGAATCAACAGATTGAGCAAGTGTTAGCGTCGTTAACGGCTCTTGCCGAGCAACAAAGCATCTTGCAAACGGCGAAAACCGGCGATGCGATTTTGGCCTGTGGTGAGAAAATGAGCTCCATTTTATTTGCCGAGGTGTTGCGCAGTATTGAGGTAAACGGTTTAGCCTTTGACGTTCGGCAAGTGATGCGTACCAACAGTTTGTTTGGTAAAGCTGTGGTTGACTTAGAAGCGTTAGCGGCAAATAGTCGCGAGAAATTATCGCCATTGTTAAAAGACCAGGTGATTGTTACGCAAGGATTTATTGGCGAAGATGGGATGGGCAACACCACCACCTTAGGCCGAGGCGGCTCCGATTATTCTGCGGCGTTGTTGGCAGAAGCCGTCAATGCCTCAGGTTTGGCAATTTGGACCGATGTGGTTGGCATTTTCACCACCGACCCACGCATTGCCAGCTCCGCTCGAGCCATTCCAGAAATCAGTTTTGGCGAAGCGGCCGAAATGGCCACGTTCGGCGCGAAAATATTGCACCCCGCAACTTTAATCCCGGCAATGCGCAGTGACATTCCCGTATTTGTTGGTTCTTCGCGCGAGCCAGAAGCCGGTGGTACCCAAATTCGTCAACAAGTAGACTCAAACCCAACGTACCGCTCTATTGCGCTACGTCGTGAACAAACCTTAGTGACGGTGAAAAGCCCGGCGATGTTACATGCCAGTGGTTTCTTAGCGCAAGTGTTCTCTATTTTGGCAAAACATGAGCTCAGTGTTGATTTGATCACCACTTCTGAAATTTCAGTGGCATTAACCTTTGATAATCCACCAGGCTCAACTCAGGCATTAATCAATAAAGCGGTAGTCGAAGAGTTAGAGCAACTTTGTGAGGTGACAGTAGAGCATGGCTTAAGCTTAATTGCGATTGTCGGTAATGGCTTAAATGCAACCTCAGGGTTGGGCAGTAATATCTTTAATAATATTGAAGGTGTCAATATTCGGATGATTTGTCATGGCGCCAGTGCCAATAATTTATGTTTCTTAGTTGATGAAAACGAAGCAAACCAAGTGGTTGAAACCTTGCACGATAAGTTGTTTGTGTAAAATCGGCTACGGGCTACGGGCTACGGGCTACGGGCTACGGGCTACGGACTATAGGGCGAAGGACTAAGGACTAAGCCTGGTCAGTTGTAATAAAGTAGAGAGATAAAATGAAATCTGTTGGCAATCGAGACATACGTTGGGGAATTATTGGCCTTGGCAAGATTGCCAACAAATTTGCCACCGATTTAGTCACCGTAGAGGGGGCTGAGCTTTATGCGGTTGCCTCAAGAGAGCAGCAAAAAGCCGATGAGTTTCTAACGAAATTTAATGCCAAAGTGGCTTATAGCAGTTACCAAGCTTTAGCCAATGATCCCAATATAGACGCGGTTTATATCGCAACACCTCATACCTTCCATCAACAACACAGCTTGTTGTGTTTAGATCAGGGCATTGCGGTGTTGTGTGAGAAACCGTTCGCCATGGACCTTGCGCAAGTTGACACTATGATCGCGTTAGCGCAACAAAAAAAGGTGCTGCTAATGGAAGCGCTTTGGACCTATTTTCTGCCGCATTATGGGTATGTGTTAACCGAACTCAAAAACAAAACCTTTGGCAACATTGAAAAAATTGAGGCCGACTTTGGCTTTGTCCGCAAGTTTGACAACCAATCAAGGTTGTTTAGAAAGTCTTTAGGTGGCGGTAGTCTGTTAGATATCGGCATTTATCCGATATTTGCGGCGCTATCTACCTTGGGAGTGCCCAATAAAATCGTTGCTAATGCGGAGTATTTTGATAACGGCGTCGATTCTTCCTGCACGATGGAATTTCACTATGACCAAGCAACTGCGTCATTACACTCTACTCTTAAAGAGAATACGCCATGTGAAGCCGTATTTTATTGTGAGCACGGCACCATAAAAATCAATAAGGATTTTCATGGCCCAACCACAGTTAGCGTCATCACGGAAGATGATGTACGAACCATTGATTTTGATTACAGCACCAATGGCTATAATTTCGAGATAATGCATTTCAACGAATTGCTGCGGCAAGGGAAAACACAAAGCGATATTATGACGTTCGAATTTAGCCAACAGCTGATGCAAACCTTAGATAAGGTAAGAGCGCTTATTGGTTTGAACTACTCTGTGAAATCTCAACCTAAACCTTAACTGCAACATTGCGTTGTATCTATGGCGATAAAGCGAACATCATAAAAGTTTTTCGATGTCGGCAGATATTTTTTCTGGCTTGGTTAACGTTGCGTATCGCTTAACTACCTGACCCTGGCGATTGATCAAAAATTTGGTGAAGTTCCACTTTATTCGTTTACTGCCGAGAATACCTTTGGCTTGTTCGGTTAAATAATCATAAAGCGGATCGGCATTTTCACCATTGACATCAACTTTATTGAATAAGTCAAAACTGATGTTAAAGTTTAAATCGCAAAAGCCTTTTATCTCTTCGGCATTGCCTTGCTCTTGTTTGCCAAATTGATTGCAGGGAAACGCCAACACCTCTAGCCCTTGCTCTTTGTACTGCTTATACAATTGTTCAAGTCCTGCATATTGAGGGGTAAATCCACAGGCGCTGGCAGTATTGACTATCAACAACACTTTGTTTTGATAATTCAGCAAAGGTACCGGCTCACCTTTATTGTTGGTCACCGTGAAGTCATAAATATTATTCATTTTATTCCCTAACAATTATTATTTTTAGTGGTATTTAGATACACTAACATCAATAACAAAGAATTTATCTAATAAGCAGAGACCAATCATGAAAAAAATTGCCTTCATCGGATTAGGAGTTATGGGATACCCTATGGCCGGCCATTTGGCCAAAGCGGGCTATCAAGTGACGGTATATAATCGTACTACCGCAAAAGCCATGCAATGGGCGCACGAATTTGAAAACTCATTTGCCAAAACTCCGAAACAAGCCGCGGAAGACGCGGATATTGTTTTTGCCTGTGTCGGCAATGATGACGATGTTCGCCAGGTTGCCTTAGGTGAAGAGGGCATTTTTGCCGGCTTAAAAGCCGGTGGGGTTTTTGTTGATCACACTACCGCTTCTGCAGAACTCGCCCGAGAGCTAAACCAGGTAGCTTTAGCACAAGGTAAACACTTCATCGATGCGCCAGTATCTGGTGGCCAAGCCGGGGCTGAAAACGGCCAGCTCACTGTGATGTGTGGTGGCGAACAAAAGATATTTGTACAACTGCAACCGGTAATGACCGCCTTTGCTAAATTTAGCCAACTGATGGGCCCTGCGGGCAATGGTCAAATTGCCAAAATGGCCAATCAAATATGTATTGCCGGTTTAGTACAAGGTTTGAGTGAAGCGCTAAACTTTGCCCAACGTGCCGGCTTAGATACCGACAAACTGATAGAAACCATATCCAAAGGAGCTGCAGGCTCCTGGCAAATGGAAAACCGCCATAAAACCATGTGCGCCGGTGAATACGATTTCGGTTTCGCCGTAGACTGGATGCGCAAAGATTTAGCCATTACTTTTAGTGAAGCGAAAAAATACGATGCAAAACTGCCGGTGACCGAAATGGTTGATGGTTTCTATGAACAAATACAAGAAAACGGTGGTAACCGTTTTGATACCTCAAGTTTGATTTCTCTGTTGAAAAAATAACTAAGCGCCAAAGTTCTAATTACTATCATTTGGTATTAATTAGGTATAGCCATAGAAACGAAAAAAGCTGCTAATAATAGCAGCTTTTTGAGGGTGCTTGTACATTACAACATGGATGTTGTGTATTAGGGCAATGCATGGAGCAATTGCCGAGGGATGTACTTATACCCGACAGGCAGGATAGCCTTTTGAGGGTGATTGCACATTCGAATTAAGGTAAAATCTCTTCAAAATTCTGTACGCTATCCATATCGTTACTGAGCACGACTTCATGCATTTGCATACTCGGATTAGGTATTACCAGACCATCATATAAGGCTTCATCGTCATTTAAGCCACTGCAAGTAAACGCAACCGTATAATTCCCTTCAGGGATGAATCCAAATGCATAGCTGTGATCATTGCCATTGAGCACCACCGCAGTAGACCCCGTTGGCGCTACGGCACCCTCTGGTAAATCTGTTTGCATGGTATTTGCATCATAATTATCCACCAATACCGGTAATGAATGACCCGGATATAGATAAACGAAGTTACCTTCATTGTCATCACCTATGCAGCTAAACAAATTCGCATCCACCATACCTGACAATGATGCCACCGTCTCATTATCGACAATCGTTACGCCATGCGGTTTAAGGTTGTACCGTTGGCCATTTTGGTTTTGCACCAAAGCGGTACGAAGATCAAAGTGAATGGTAAATCGTTGCACGCCCTGACTGCTCACCTCAAAGCCACCTAGCTTAAGTTTTTGGCTAGGTTGCTTCATTGCAATTTCATCACCATCTAACTCGGTTACATAGCTGAAGTTATCGCCAACACTCTCATCTAACACATGCAGGATCAGATTTTGGTATACCCCAGGCGCTAACTCGGTTTCGTCCAATATAATTTTGCTATCGCCACCTTGAAATTGTTTCAAGTCTATTTGCGCATATTCTAAGTCGCCATCTTTGACGTCTAAGAGTATGTTGTCTTCGCCTTCTTTGACTAACTCAATGGCATCTACTGCAATCCACACTTCTGCGGCATCATCAACAGGCGCATCGGCAAGGGCAAAAGAAACCTTTGTGGTGTTAGTCTTTGAATCGGAACCGCCACAGGCGGTCAGTAATAAACTTGAGCTGATCAGCAAGCTTAACGGGATAATTTTGAAGTGTTGCATAGAGTCTCCACGACTGTTTTTTGAAAAGTAAAAAGTAAAAAGTGAAAAGTGAAAAGTAAAAAGTTAAATGTAAAAAGCGAATAATATCCCTATATCGGCTGATTATAAGGGGTTCTGTTAGCAATAACAAAACAATAGTGACGAGTGCATTATTGGGGTTAATTTAACTTCTTTACTGAAAGGCTCGTAATCAAAATCACCCTCTAAAGGCTTCCTGCCTGTCGGGTATAAGCACCTATATGTGCAAAAAAGCATCGTAAATATAACGATGCTGGTAAATTTTCAGTTCCCAGTTCCTTAGTCCCTATCTCTAGCCCTGCACATACTCATACAAGGCTTTTAACACCGCCATTTTGGGCTTGTTATTCTCATACTGATGCGCAAAATTTTCAATTTCCATCATAAACTCATCATAACTTAAGCCATTAATGCCAGCAGACAATTTGTTTTGACAATACTGTTTCCACTTTTGTTGTTCTGCCATATCTAAGGTGTGCGGATAATTACGCGCTCGATAACGGAACAATAGCGTCCCTAAACGTGAGTCGATAAAGTTAAACGGATAGCTGCCGAGTTTTTCCGGCTCCATGGTGTGGATCATATCCATTTTTTGCTTGTCGGCCTGACTAAAGAAATTACCACTGTATAACGCATGTTCTGGATCATCTTTAGAATCACCATAATCGGTATCGAATACCGGCGATAATTTATCTTTAATCGTCTGGCTTTGCTCTTTTAACTTTTTCCAGTTCGCCAAGCATCGCTCTCTGTCAATATTGATAAGCTTGGCGCGCTCTGGTGTTAATACTTTTGCCGGAGCAACAATAGGGCATTTATTGACATGCACAAGCTTGACCGGGATCGGTAATTTACCTTCCGCTTTTAAATCATCATGGCGAGTGTATAAACGCTCTTTAATTTCGTCGCTGGTTAAATCAAACAATGGCGAAATATCTTGGGCTAAATCCACCGAGATAATGGCGTTTTTATTGGTGGGATGAATTTCAATTGGCATGTACCAACTGGTGTTTCGCTGATCCGGCGTAATTTTCGATGAGGTATGAAGAAATGGCGCCATTTCATACACATTGAGGTGCTTATTCACCTCTTGTTTAGTACGAATACCAAACACAAAATTGTACAGCTTAGGCTGCTTTTCTTTAATCAACTTGGCCAAAGCAATGGTGGCATAAACATCACTGGTGGCATCATGGGCTGATTCATGGCTGATACCATTGGCGGCCGTTAATAACTCTAAGCGAAAGCTAACCTTACCTTCATCATTAACCGGCCAGTTAATGCCTTCCGGGCTTAGTGCATGACACAAACGCGCCATATCAATAATATCCCAGCGACTATTGCCGTTTTGCCATTCTCTGGCATAGGCATCGTAAAAGTTACGGTAAAATAAGTAGCGTGATACTTCATCATCAAAGCGCACCGAGTTATAACCGGCCACACAAGTATTGGGCACGGTAAAAAGCTTCTGAATACGCGCGGCAAATTCCGCTTCAGTAACGCCGTCGCGCTGAGCTTTTTGTGGGGTAATACCAGTAACCATACAAGCGCCCGGGTGGGGCAGGTAATCTTGCGGCGGCTGACAATAAAACTCTACCGGTTCACCAATCACGTTCAAATCGAGATCGGTTCTTATCGCGGCAAATTGCGAAGGCTTATCAAATTTAGGGGAAACTCCCCAGGTTTCATAATCGTGCCAAAGGATGGTGGGTTGTTCATTACTTTTCATCTGAGTTCGCTTTTGTTCTTATTATGTTTCTAACATCAACGATTAATTATCGCTGTAGATGGCAAGGTAAGCAACAAAGAATTAAGTTTATCGAAATCTAGGTATTTAACACACATCATTGAGTTTTGAGCTCACGCTATTTTAAATGGCAAAGCAGTTATGCACCCACTTGGTAAAGGTGCATAACTCGCTTACTGACTCAGTATTTTCATGTTGAACCAGGTAGTAACGATCTTTTGTTATTAGTTCATCTTCAAAAAGTTTTACCAGTAACTGCTCACTGAACCATGTTTTACTGATGGGCATGGGCACTAACGCTATGCCCATTCCTTGTTGAGCGGCACGGGCCACACCAAACATGCTGTCAAATTGAATGATTTGTTTAGGATCAAAATCTCTGATATTGACGAGGTCTGCCCATTGGTGCCATGACCATGGATGAGATTGGTGCAAAATAAGCGGTATGGATCTCAACGCCTCATAGCCAAGGGCTGCCCACTTTTTAAACGTTTCTTTGTTACAAGCAGGCACATAGCTTATCGGAAAGAGATCATGCACGATACTGCCATTGGGATTGCCGTTTGCTAAAACTATTGAAAGATCACACGATTGGCTTGGTGCCGCACCTGGTTTCACGGTTTCTAATTGTAAATTTATATTAGGATGTGTCTCTGCCCACTCACTAAGGCGGGGAACAAATAATTCGCTCGCAAAAAATTCTGGCAAGCTAATGGTAATGGTTGTATTTTGCTGACTTTTGGTAAAGTCTAAAATGGTCGATTCTAAATTCGAAATAAGAGGTTGAACAGCGTTATAAAATTGTTTCCCTGCACTCGTTAAGGCAATAGCACGTGTTTGTCTGACAAATAAAACAATATCTAATTGTTGTTCAAGCTGTTTAATTTGATGACTGACTGCTGAAGGGGTGAGGCATAACTGACTTGCAGCTTGCTTGAAACTTAAGCATTTTGCCGCAATACAAAATGATTGTAAGCCTCTGATCGGTGTTTGAATCGCCATAATGATTTCTTGTTGAATAGTTTATTTATTTATTTATTTAATTATTGTTGTTCAATAACCGATCCACAATGTAAGGTGTTGATATTGCTGTTGTTTATTTTATAATTCGTTTTTATCATAACTTGTACTGAACACGATGAGAACATTTGCACTGCAATGGTGCGATAACAAACACAAAAAAGCCATCCAACAAATGAATGATTTTAGGCTCACTTCTTAACGTTTGTAGTTGTGCCATACCAATCCGTATAATGATCTGCTCATTGAGTAACTCATATATACAACACATGAGTTCCCCTTCGGGAATGTATATAAAGCTTGATAACTTCCTGAACTTTCAAAAAGATATGAATAACTATCTATTCAAAATTTCAGTTGTTCTAAAGCTTTCTATATCATTCTCAATTGATCACCTCATTACGCGAACTGGTATCAAATAGTTAAAAACCACTTTAAATCGATAAATCGCAAAAATCTATACGACCAAAGGCTAAAGCTTGATATTTAGGCAGGAGTCGCGTGTTTATTCTACAACTGATTGTTGAAGGATCTCGGTTTTCATAAGTGAAAAAAATTAATCCATTGAGTGAAATTTAAACGTTTGTAGATATTAAGATGAAACGGTAGCTTAGATTTAACTGTTGTGAAGGCTTTTCAGGATACTTGCTCAGGTTGAGCTGGGAAATTAGCTAAAAATAAAAAATAATAATATCTACTTTCATATAAAGGTAATAAACAAGCGATAGAGTCGATCACACTAGAAATTCTAAACTCAAAAACGGCTTGGAGGCCTATATCATGAAGGATAAAAAAATAGCATTAGTCACTGGCGCTATGGGTGGGATTGGCACCGCGATTTGCCATAAAATGGCAGAAGATGGTTACCGCGTTTTGGCAACTCACCGCCCTGGAAAGGAAGACAGTGCAATATCATGGATTGATAGCGAATCATTTTCAGCAAACCTTGTTGAACCTTTGGCACTAGATGTGTGTGATACCGCTGATTGCGCGCAAGTATTGAAAAAAGTGATGGAAGATTTTGGTCGTGTCGATGTATTAGTGAACAATGCAGGCATCACCCGTGATACCACGTTCAAACGGATGAATTTTGAACAATGGAACGAAGTAATTAATACCAACCTCAATAGTGTATTTAACGTAACCCAGCCACTATTTCAAGCAATGTGTGAGCAAGGCAACGGACGCATTATCAACATCACCTCAATTAATGGCCTAAAAGGTCAATTTGGTCAGGCCAACTATGCTGCCGCTAAAGCCGGAATGATCGGTTTTACTAAGTCATTAGCACTGGAGTCGGCACGTTTTGGCGTTACCGTGAATGCGGTAGCACCGGGCTACACAGCGACCCCCATGGTGTCAGCCCTTAAAGAAGAGGTGCTAGATTCAATTAAAGCACGAATTCCACAACGTCGTTTGGCAACTCCGAAAGAAATAGCTAAATCAATCAGTTATTTAGCCAGTGATGATGCAGCATATATCACAGGTGAAACGTTGAACATTAACGGCGGCCAATACATGCACTAGGTTTTTACTTAAGAATAAAGGATTTTAAAAATGGACAAAGTTTATCTTGTTTCAGCTAAACGTACCGCGATTGGCTCTTTTGGTGGCGTATTTAAATCAGTACCGGCTTCAGTACTTGCTGCTGAAGCCGTAAAAGCAGCATTAACCGCTGCAAATGTTGATGCAGCACAGGTTGATGAATTGTTAATGGGCAATGTTATTGCGGCGGGTCAAGGCATGGGACCTGGTCGACAAGCCGCGATTGCTGCGGGTATTCCAGAAAGCATCCCGGCATATACCGTTAACATGATTTGTGGTAGTGGCATGAAAGTGGTTATGGATGGCGCTGCACACATTAAGGCAGGTGACGCCAATATCGTGGTTGCCTGTGGCGGAGAGAATATGTCTCGCTACCCTTATGTTGTGACATCTGACATTCGTTTTGGCACAAAAATGGGCAATTTAGAGCTTTCCGATACCTTAATCGATGATGGCCTAACCGACGTTTTCAATAAATACCATATGGGCATCACCGCAGAAAATGTCGCAGACAAACTTGAGGTGAGTCGAGAAGAGCAAGATAAGTTTGCTTTGCAAAGCCAGCTACGAGCGGTGACCGCCATTGAAAGTGGTAAATTTGTTGATGAAATCGTGCCGTTAGAAGTGACCGTACGTCGCAAGACTCATGTGATCGACACTGATGAATATCCCAAAACTGATGCGTCTAGTGAAGGGTTCACTAAAATGCGGGCGGCATTTAAAAGAGAAGGCACAGTAACGGCTGGTAATGCATCAGGTATTAATGATGGTGGTTCAGCAATTATACTGGCATCGGCATCGGCGGTTGAAAAATACAAGCTTAAACCAATAGCAGAATTGGTGAGTTATGCTCAATCAGGTATTGATCCTGCCATCATGGGGTTAGGACCGATACCGGCGATTGCTAAAGCATTATCTCTAGCGGAACTCACGTTGCAAGATATCGAACTATTGGAGTTAAATGAAGCCTTTGCCGCTCAGGCGCTTGGGGTAATGAAACAGCTTTGTCGTGATCATCAAGAATCTCTTGATGCGTTAACCGAGCGAACGAATGTTAATGGTGGCGCAATTGCTTTAGGTCACCCTTTAGGAGCGTCAGGTAATCGAATTATTGTCACTTTGCTTCATGAAATGAAAAAACGTGGCAACAAACTCGGTCTGGCATCACTTTGTATCGGTGGTGGTATGGGAACCGCGGTTATTGTTAAATCGTTAGATTGACGTTCAACTGCTGGTATTGGCCTAGAGGGTGATGCCAGCGGTTAAA
This sequence comes from Thalassotalea sp. 42_200_T64, assembly GCA_002162925.1. Taxonomy (GTDB): domain Bacteria; phylum Pseudomonadota; class Gammaproteobacteria; order Enterobacterales; family Alteromonadaceae; genus Thalassotalea_A. Next base: position 119,269 of record MABC01000022.1, read on the forward strand.
AAAGCAACATAAATTAAACTCGATGCTGCATCGCAGCAATTGAGTGTGTTTTATACTAGACGCCATTAAAATATATCGATAAAGGACTCGTCATGACCGATAATAAACAGTATTCAAGCAATGCTTTGTTCAATCCATTATTTGAAACCACGCAAACCTTGTGGGGGGATATCGTCACACATCAGCATCAGTTCATTACTGAAAGTTTGAGCCAATCTGTTGAACAGGTAGACAAATTTATTCACGCGCAGGATCCGCAGACACTTCTAGAAATCCAGAAAAATTTTTTTGAACAACATGCAAGCAAACTTACTCAGTTGACCGAACAACTTGCGAGTAGTTTTCAAAAGGCTCAAATTGACATTCAACAGTCATTTTCTGGCAATCAGGCTAAAAACTCAATGGTTGAAGTCGAAAACGTGGCGCCTGCAGCGGCAAAAAAAACTGCTGCGGCAAAAAAAACTGCAGATAAAGCTGGCTCGGTCAAAAGTCAAAAGGTAACAGCGCCGACAGTAAAAACGGCCGTAGCTAAACCTAAAGCCGCGATGACAAAACCAAGCCCGACCAAATCGAACCCGGTTAAAGCTAAAGCGGTTAAGCTGGCACAAGCAAAGCCATCAGTAAAAGCAACAAGCGCGATAAAACCATCTTCAGCTAAACAATAATTATTAACAGAACACACCACACTAAGTGTGGTTATCAACAAGGCTGAACGTTTAAATTCAAATTTTTTACAGCCTTTATCGATAAAAAGGAGTGGTATCAATGGAAAATATGGCAACCGCACAACAGTTTTTTGAACGTATCAATAATGAAACCAACAAAATGTTGGAAACTCTTTCATCAGATCAGACTAAGCAGGCATTTGAGCAATTTAATAATCAGTGGCTTGAGTTAACTCAACGCGATGTTGCAGACCCCTCTGCCTGGCTCAATAGCGTTGTTGAATTTCAAACACAACAAATCGGTTTATGGAATCAATTTTTGACGGGGCAAGCAGCCAAACTAAGCAGTTCAAGCAATGATGATTCAGGACAAGCAATACAAGCACAAATTTTTGACTACATTAAAAGTTCGTATGTGATCACCGCAAGTACACTTAATGAATTAGCCGAAAATTCTAACTTAGTTGAGCACGAGCAGCAAAAACTTGAATTTTATACTAAGCAATATCTTGAAGCTATGTCGCCAGATAACTTTGCGGCTACTAATCCTGAAGTCATTCAAGAAGCCATTAATACGAATGGTCAAAGCTTGGTAAATGGCCTTAAAAATTTATTATCTGACATCGAAAAAGGCCGTATTAGCATGACCGATGAAAGCGCCTTTACTCTAGGTGAGAACCTGGCGGTCACTAAAGGAGCAGTAATTTACGAAAATGAATTATTTCAGCTGATCCATTATCAACCTCAAGGCGAACAAGTTTTTAGTAAGCCAACCCTTATTGTACCTCCATGCATCAATAAATTTTACATTCTTGATCTTCAGCCACATAATTCATTTGTTAATTACTGTGTTCAACAACAGCAAAATACCTTTTTAATCTCTTGGCTCAATCCAACCAACAAGCAGGGACACCTTAGTTGGGATAACTACGTTGAGGAAGGGGTCATTAATGCAATAAATATTGTTAAAAACATCACTGATTCTAACGATATTAATGCGGTCTCATGGTGTGTGGGTGGCACTTTGTTGGCAACTACTTTGGCCGTTCTGGCAAACCGTAAAGACAATTCAATACTTTCAGCAACATTCTTAACCACCTTGTTGGATTTTGAAGAACCGGGGGAGATCTCGGTATTTATTGATCAACCACAGGTTGAGCAATTACTTACTCAGGCAAAAGAGCAAGGGGTATTAAGTGGCAGACATTTAGCCAGCGCTTTTAATATGTTGCGTTCACGTGATCTTATTTGGTCTTATGTCGTTAATAACTATCTTAAAGGTAAGCAACCTTCACCTTTTGATATTTTATATTGGAACGGTGATTCAACTAACCTTCCTTATGAAATGTATCAGTTTTATATCAGACAAATGTACCTTAATAATAATTTAAGTAAAAAAAACGCCATCACGATATGTAATGAACCAATCGACTTAGGCCAAATCAACATTCCTTGTTATTTTCTATCGACTATTGGCGATCATATAGCGCCTTGGAAAAGTACTTTTAAAGGGACTGAACTGCTTAGTGGAAATCATCAATTTGTACTTGGTGCTAGTGGTCATGTTGCTGGTGTGATTAACCCGGTGTCTAAAAACCGTCGTCATTACTGGGTTGATGGTGAATTGAATAACGGTGCAGATAAATGGCTTGAAACAGCGACACAAGAGCAAGGTTCTTGGTGGGCTCATTGGCATAAATGGCTTAACAAACGCGCAGGCAAAAAAATTGCATCGCCGGCATTAGGCAACGACCAATATCAAGTGATAGAGCCTGCACCTGGGCGTTATGTGAAAGTGAAGCTTGAAGATATGGAAAAGTAAATTTAAGCAATCTTTTAACACGGCGCTTTGTATTATTATTATGTAATGCAAAGCGCCTTATACGGAATGGTATTAGCTCTATATCTTGCTAAAATATACCGAAAAGTTCAACAGACCCTTCTATGAGGGCAACTTTGTCAAGTGACACTCTCAATTAATTTTTCATATTATTACCACATTCATTCCTAAAAGGTGTTGTCCAGGTTACTTATTTCGTTCGCTGCTATACAGCGTAACCACCTTCTATCCGTTTCAGAGTCTTTGCTGAAAACCTTAAACCACATACGCTATCGTAGTGTTTAACCTGGTGAAAGCGCTACCCATTCTAGTAAGACGGTTTAACCGTGTTAACCAGGGTCTGTTTCGGGTAGCACTAACAACTGTTTAGAAATTAATGCTCCAATTTTTAATCATTAAGCTATGGTTGCACCATCTGGCACAATACCTTCTTCAACATATCACCATAAAGCGATGAGCAACTTTCTCGCCAGTGCGACAATACCAATACGTCGCATTCGTTTGCCGCCTTTGGCAAAGCGTGTTTCAAACCATAAGCTAAGTTTGCTGTTGGGTTGATACTTTAACCATAGCCAGGAAAGCTCGACCATAAGCGACCGTACACGTTTATTGCCAGCCTTGCTGATGCCTTGCTGATGCCTTGCTCTTTGCAGCTATCACCACTGTCATACGGTGTTGGCGTGAGCCCTGCGCAAGAAGCTACTTGCTTTCTGTTTTTAAATGTTCGCCAGCCAAAAAACTCAACAATAACAACCCAGCCAGTTTGGTAGCCAACTCCTCTTAGTTGCATCAGCCGATTGACGGATTCATAAGTTTTATTTTGCGGAGTTTTTAAACGCTCTAAACGAAGTTTTTCCAGCTCTTTAATCTGTTCTGCGATAAGCTGGTAACGTTTATATTCCCGCTCTATTTCAGCACGCAACTCCATGGGTAAATCGTAACCGGTCACACAAGCCTTGGCCGTAGGCAACAAGGCTGGAATATCTGTTATTTTATCTATTGCTATACCATGCAGTACGAGCAAAGATTTTATGCGATTATTATGCCCAGTACGTTCTGATATTAATCGCTCTCGCTCCCTTGAAAGCCTTCGTATATCTTCTTCCTCTACGCTGGGAACCTTCGCAACCCTCAGAGCTTCATGCTCGCCAGTGTCATAACGCATCAAAAACCTTAACAAAGCAACAACATCAATGGTATCGGATTTAGCTCTGCGCTTTTTACGGTTGACTTCAATACTACCTGAGTCGATAACTAAATTATGGATACCTTCTTGTTCTAGAGCACGGTGTATCCAAAATCCATCCCGACCAGCTTCGTAACAACTGACAATCTCGCAATCGTTCTTGCAAAATAACTTACGCTTGGCTACCTTAATCTCCGCTGTAAGCTGTTCCCAATCTTTTGCTTGTACGGTTTTTATTCGTCTTTTTTGACCGTTAGAGAAACCAACTTTCCATTTTTTGTTACTTAACTCAAATGCTATATACAATTTATCAAAATTTGCGTTATCTTTAACTTGAAGGGCGATGTTCATATTCTTTCTCCTTTTTGCTTGGTTAAAGGATAGTTGAATGTTGCCCTTCATAGTTTCTAGTCAAATTCAGCGATAAACTGTTTTATTCTTGGACCAACCTCTTGTCTGAATCGTCGACCATTAAATACCCCGTAGTGTCCAACTTCAGGCTGAAGGTAGTGTTGTTTCATCTGCTCGGGTATACCCGATAATATTTGATGTGCCGCCTGTGTTTGACCTGCGCCAGTGATATCATCTTTTTCACCTTCAATGGTCATTAATGCAACTTGTGTTACCGCTGAGGTATCGATTAACTTCCCTTGATAGGTCATCTCACCTTTGGGTAATTGATGCTCAATAAATACATGTTTAATGGTATCAATATAGTATTGAGCGGGTAAGTCCATTACCGCTAAGTATTCATTATAAAATTGACGGTGGTTTTCAGCATTGTCACCATCGCCTTTGATTAAGTCACCATAAAAGGTAAAATGTTTATTAATATGACTATCCATATTCATACTTAAAAAACCAGAGAGTTGGATAAAACCGGGATAGACTCGCTGCCCTTCACCTAAATAGCCATTGGGTACAGTACAAATGACATTTTTCTCAAACCACTCCAGTTCTTTTGAAATAGCATAGTCGTTAACTTCCGTTGGGCTGATCCTGGTATCAACAGGACCACCAAGCAGTGACATTGATTTAGGCTGATAACTCGCATTATTCTCTGCCATGACGGTTGCAGCAACAATGGTTGGAACGGTTGGTTGGCACACGGCAATAATATGAAAATCTCCGGCTAAATACTGGCTAAATTCAATAATAGTATCGACATAATCATCAAACGAAAAACTGCCGGCGCTTAGCGGTACATCTCTGGCATTAACCCAGTCAGTAATATAAACATCGTGATCCTCAATAAAGTGCTCTACGGTACCACGTAACAGGGTTGAATAATGTCCAGATAAAGGTGCAATAATTAATACCTTAGGCTGAGAATATTGACCATTTCGCTGAAAGTTCAATAACTTGCAATAAGGTTTGTCGATAACAACCACTTCTTTAATGGCTATTTTGTTGCCATCAATATTGGCATATTCAATATTAAACCTTGGTTTGCCATAAACTCCGGTAAAGCGTTCAATGACTTCCGCCGTTGCTGCTATGGTTTTACCAGCGAAAGAATAATTTAATGGTGACCACGGTTGCTCACTAAACTGTTGCATTTGTTGCATCCAAGCATTCAACGGGGATACTGCAGTCATGTAAGATTGATGCATTTGATATAACATGGTATTACCTTTTTAGTTTGCTCTCGCATTCACTGGCAATGCGTAATAATGTTCAGTAAGAATAAAGCGATACGGCATTGTGCGGTGCAGCATTGGTTGAATACTAACGCCAATACAGGTCAAAGATCAACCGAAATCTATAAATTTCCAATGAATTTTTTCTCAAAAGATAAATGCAATCAGCTTTATAAAACGAGGGTATAGCCAAAGACTATTGCAGCATCATCTTGTATACCCGCTCCACTTCAAGATGCAGGTTTCAGAGTGCTTGAGCGATTCCAATACAAGGCGCAGTTGTGTAGTAATGGTTATTCTCGGCAACATCTCCTGCGTTGCCCTAATACAGTACATCCGTGTACTAACCTTACAAATAGCTGCAACGAAGTAGTGGGATTGCTCAAGCGCTTCTTCGATGGGTTTAAAAGCAATTTATGCCGCGTTATCAAATTGAACAATGGAACAACCATTCTCTCAAT
>MABC01000073.1 GCA_002162925.1 Thalassotalea sp. 42_200_T64
AAATCTACGCTGCTGGAGATAACGGCTCTGTGCTTGCTTCTTAGCAAATGCAACCAGTATCGTTGAATGCAGAAATTACCTTAAGGCTGATGATCAGCTTTGTGTAAGTGTTTTAGAGTGGCTACTCAGTAATAATTAACACTTAAGCTGAAGCTGGAGACAAACATTTATATTAAATGTTGCCATTTATCTTTATGACAATGCCGAAGTCTTAGATTTTTCTGGGCCCTTTGAAGTATTTACCAATGATAAGGTACTGTCAGTATCACCATCTTCATTGGTTAATAGAGCTTTTCGTTAATCGACCCCCAGACTGCCACGACTATTAGATTTGAGTGACTTGGCCTTTCTGTTATTGGGTTTAAGGCATCTGTCTTTATCAAATTCGTCGAGAAAACCCGGTGATCCGAGCGCAGCGAAAGTCGCGGGGTAGTTCACTTATCATTTAAGTTGTCTAATCGAATTTTTACTCTTTGTGCAGCGTCTGCTGCCGGGTAATGGTCAAGAAATTTCTGATAGGCTTGCTTAGCGAATTCATTTTGGCCATATTTTTCCCGAGCAACGCCTAAATATTCTAATGCAAATTGACGTTCAGCCTCATTGCCAATTTCATACAGTTCTTTTAGTAAACTAATCGCTAAAGGATAATATTTATGTGTTAAAGCTAACTTTGCTTTACTGACTAATTTTTTTGCACCCGGTTGAACCTGAGTCGTTACCTCGTTGTTAGAATGTTTGATTTTTTCTTGGTTAAGGTCATGGTTTTCATCGGGCTCTCGCAGAGTGATTTTGTGGCCTACGGTTATTGATGTAGGGTTTTTGATCTTGTTCCAGCTTTGCAAATTTTCGAGGGGTATGCCATTTTTCTTCGCTATTGAGAATAAAGTATCTCCTCGTTGGATAATATGGAAGGGTAGTTTATTTTCATCCGGCTCTCGCAGAGTGATTTTTTGGCCTACGGTTACTGAGTTAAGGTTTTTGATCTTATTCCAGCTTTGCAAATCTTCGAGGGGAATTCCATTTCTCTTAGCTATTGAGAATAAAGTATCTCCTCGTTGAATAATGTGGAACGTTAGTTTTTTGTCATCAATGCCACTAGATGTTATTTCTGCAGCAAAACAAAAGCAGCCCATAGATACACCGAATAGAGCTATGAGGAGATAAAAAATTTTCACCAGTTAGAACCTCCCATCATTTACTTTACCTACGGCAGTAATCGATCTTTTGTTCCAATAGGAACCGTCAATACGCTCGATTAAGTATAGCAGTGATTAATAATTCTACTGGTGAGAAACTAACCACTTTGGTCTGCCGCGCTGGCTTCTTATTGGCTAACGTGAAGGTTCTTAACAAGAAGCAAGTGACAACACCTTGGCAAGATCGTGCCGATTTGCTAATGGCCTTTACTTGAGTTAAAAACGGGGTTACTAATAGCAACGTTGCCATCAACATCAGGTAGAAATTAGCATGTCTGAACCGTCTGCTCACCTAAACCCCTCAATATAGCGAAATTCTCTATAAAGTAAGCAGAAAGCATTTGTACTTGAAACAAATATTTAGCATCATATAGGTCTAAATATTTGTTTAGCACACTAGAGACTTATGTTACCACGCCTAGACTTTACCGATGTTATTGCACCTTTGTATCAGCAATACCTAAAAGACCTGAAAAAATCCAATTTTTCTGGCGACATTTCCTGTCATTATGGCGCGCGCTTAGCCGTTGCCACCGATAACAGCGTATATCAACAATTACCGCAAGCGGTATTGCATCCAAAAACGGTTGAAGACATTAAATTAATCACGGCCATATCCAGCCTGGAAAAATATAATGAAATCAAGTTTAGTGCTCGTGGCGGCGGTACCGGCACTAATGGCCAGTCTTTAACGCCAGGCATTGTCATCGATTTATCCAAACACATGCGCAAAATTCTCGATGTAAATGTTGAGCAACGTTGGGTAAAAGTGCAAGCGGGTGTGATCAAAGATCAGCTCAATGAATATTTAAAACCATTAGGCTTTTTCTTCTCGCCTGACTTATCCACCAGTAATCGCGCCACCATAGGCGGCATGATCAATACCGATGCCTCGGGCCAGGGCTCTCTGGTTTATGGGAAAACGTCTGATCATGTACTGGGCTTACGTTGTGTTTTAGCAAGTGGTGAGGAGTTTTCCACCAAAGCGAAAACACTCGACGAAAACAAAGAGCTAATGGCACAAGCTGGTGCTATCGGTGAAATCTACCAAACCGCTTTCGACTCGTGTTTTGATAATCGTGACAAAATCAAAGCAAAATTTCCTCGGTTAAATCGCTTTTTAACCGGCTACGATCTTGAAAATGTATTTGATGACGAACTTACACAGTTTGATTTGGGCCGTCTTATTACCGGCTCTGAAGGCTCTCTGGCCATTGTTGCCGAAGCAAAATTAAACATTACCCCAATCCCGAAAGTACGCGCACTGGTTAATATAAAATACGACAGTTTTGAATCGGCATTAAGGCATTCTCCCGCATTGGTCAAAGCCAAAGCACTGTCGGTAGAAACCATAGATTCGAGAGTATTAAATTTGGCCAAACAAGATATTGTCTGGCACTCGATAAGCTCACTCATTACCGATGTTGAAAATCAGCCAATGGACGGTTTAAACCTGGTTGAATTTACCGGGGTTGAGCAAGATGACGTTGAGCAAAAAATTGATGCGTTAACGCAAACGCTGCAACAAAACATCGATAACAAAGAATTAGGGGTTATTGGCTTTCAATTAACCTACGATCTTGCCAGCATTAACCGCCTTTATGGTATGCGCAAAAAAGCCGTAGGCTTGCTCGGCAATACTAAAGGCCACGCCAAACCTCTGGCGTTTGCCGAAGATACCGCGGTACCACCAGAAAATTTGGCCGATTTTATCTTTGAATTCAGAGCCTTGCTTGATAGTTACAATCTTGATTACGGCATGTTTGGTCACGTTGATGCCGGGGTATTACATGTACGCCCAGCACTAGACATGACAGATCCGGAACAAGAAGTTACCTTACGCAAAATTTCTGATCAAGTGGTTGCGCTCACCGCGAAATATGGTGGCTTGATGTGGGGAGAACACGGCAAAGGCTACCGCAGTGAATACGGCCCGCAGTTTTTTGGTGATGAGCTGTTCACCGAATTAAGACGGATTAAATCGGCGTTCGATCCATTAAATAAAATGAACCCGGGAAAAATTTGTACACCACTAGGCAGTAGTGAGCAATTAGTCAGTGTGGATGCGAAGAAGCGGGGCGCTTTTGACCGGGAAATACCCATTACCGTCCGTGAGAGCCTGCCCTCAGTAATGAATTGTAACGGCAATGGCTTGTGCTTTAACTTTGATAGCAAAAGCCCAATGTGTCCATCGAGTAAAATCACCGGTGACCGACGACATTCTCCCAAAGGCCGAGCCGGTTTAATGCGAGAATGGTTAAGGCTGCTAGCGAACAAAGGTGTCGACTTTAATCAGCTACAGCGTGAAGCCGAGCAAGTTACGGTGAAATCTCTGGCATTGCGCACGTTTAATACGTTAAAAGGCAAAGCCGGTGCTTATGATTATTCCAATGAAGTGATGGACGCGATGAGTGGTTGTTTGGCCTGTAAGGCTTGTGCCAGCCAATGTCCGGTAAAAGTGGATGTGCCCGATTTTAAAGCACAGTTTGCGCAAGTGTATTACTCAAGATATCTGCGTCCAGTGAAAGACCATTTTGTTGGCCAAATAGAGAATTTAGCACCGTTAATGGCAAAATTTCCAAGACTGGTGAATGTCTCTATTGCTAACCCGTTGTTTAAGTCGTTCAGTAAACATGTTTTGGGTTACATAGACACGCCATTATTATCGGTACCAACGTTAAAATCGCAGCTAAAAACCCAACAGTTTGAAACATTTGACTTAGCCAAGCTTAGCGCATTAACGGCGCAAGAATGTGAGCAATATGTGATAGTGGTACAAGACCCATTTACCTCATATTACGATGCGAATGTGGTCAGCGACATGATGCAGCTTATTGCCAAACTGGGGCTAAAACCTGTGTTGTTACCGTTTATGCCTAATGGTAAACCGCAGCATGTAAAAGGCTTTTTAACGGAGTTCGCCAAAACGGCGAAAACGGCAAGTGAATTACTCAATAAGATCCAGCAATTAAATATTCCAATGCTAGGATTAGATGCCTCATTAGTGCTCTGCTATCGAGATGAATATAATCAAATACTCGGCGAAAATCGTGGTGATTTTACCGTACTTCTTGCTCATGAATGGCTTAATGAGATGATTAAGCAAATGCCAAGCCGTGAGTCTAAATATTTACCGGTATACCAATTGTTCAGTCACTGTACTGAAAAAACCGCGTTACCAAGTTCAGAAGATGAATGGGCGGATATTTTTGCTCACTTTGGTTTAAAACTTGCGCCGGTTAGTGTCGGTTGTTGTGGTATGGCAGGGACCTATGGCCATGAAAAGCAAAATCAGCAGAATTCGAAAGGACTTTATCAACTCAGTTGGCAGCAACCCATTGATGCAGGTGACACGGGCTATCAGTTAGCAACCGGATTTTCTTGTCGCAGCCAGGTAAAACGTTTAGGGCAAAAACAATTGCAACATCCGGTGCAGGCATTGTTAATGCACTTATAATAAAAAGCCCCCCAGTAGTTGGATAGTCCAACTACTGGGGGGCTTTTTATTATTGGGATTACTTATGGCCATTGCCAAGGATTGCTCTTGCCATTTGGTCTGCTACTTTACCGGTTGGTAAGTTTTCACTTGCCGCTTTTTCAAAAACATTCATTAAGGTAGTGTATATCTTCTCTACCAAAGAAGTTGCATGATCAGCACAATAAGCTTCGTCGTAAATTTCCAGCGCTACATTAATAATGCCACCGGCATTTATCACATAATCAGGGGCGTATAGAATGCCTTTTTCAAGTACCAGTTGATCATGGCGAGTTTCGGCTAATTGGTTATTCGCACAACCCGCGATAATCACGGCTTTCAATTGAGCCAAGGTGTCATCGTTTATGCTGGCACCAAGGGCACATGGAGAAAATACATCGACATCCTGGCTGTAAATTTCATCCAAGCCGACAATTTTGGCATTTAACTCAGTTGCTGCTTTATCTAACGTTGCTTGATTAATGTCAGTAACGATAAGCTCAGCACCTGCCGCATGCAGTTTTTCACATAATGAATAACCAACGCTACCTAAGCCTTGTACAGCGACTCTGATGCCGGCCAAATTATCTTTACCTAATTTAAATTTAACCGCGGCTTTAATGCCTAAAAATGTTCCGTAAGCGGTAAATGGACCCGGGTTGCCACTTTTACCCTCCAGGCCTGAAACAAAGTCAGTTTCGGTATTGGCCATGGCCATATCGGCCGTGGTGATATTCACATCTTCAGCCGTGTAGTAACGGCCATTTAAATTATTTACGGCACGACCGAATGCTTTCAATAAGTCATCCGATTTTAATTGTTTTGGATTGCCAATAATTACCGCTTTACCACCGCCTAGTTTTAAGCCGGCCATGGCATTTTTGTAGGTCATACCACGAGATAAACGCAATACATCTTTTAACGCTTCCGCATCTGAGGCGTAATCCCAAAAACGACAACCACCGGCAGCAGGACCTAACTTGGTACTGTGTACTGCAATAATTGCTTTAAGACCGCTCTGTTCGTCTGAACAGTAAACCACTTGTTCGTGAAAATCAAAATCTACTAAATCAAAAAAAGCCACAATTTTCTCCGCAAATTTAAGCCCTGAAATCATCTATTCGATTTCGAGCCTTTGAGTTTTTATATGAGCGCAACATAGCACTTAAGCCTTGTAGGTGCTAGCCGTCTTTAATAAATAGTTTAGCTCAATTCGTTCATTTATAGTTACAGTTTAGAAGTATTTAGTTGGGCTGAAATAGCGCTTGTCATTAACAAAAAATTCAGCGAGTATGTCTGCATTATTTACTAAGGGAACTTAACATGTCCGAAGAAAATCAAATGTCAGAAGAACAAAAACAAGCATGGATCAGAGAACAATATCAAAAAGCCACCAAGTACCTTGCTGATAAAGGTGTCGTTACCGCATCAGTGGCCCCACAAAATAGTCGTTACCTGGTTCCGGTAGTTGCTGTTTGGAAACTTAAAACTCTTGATAACCAGTCGGTTTGGGTGATTAGTGGCGATTTGCCGTGTGATCATATCGCATCTTCTGCAGCAGACAGTGTGCGGGAAGCACTAAGAAATTTTTCGATGAAATGGCAGTTACAGGCACAAAACATTGAACAAAATGCCAGCGATGCCACACAATTGAATTTCGCCAAATTATTGGTTAGCCGTGCGGAAGGTTTATATCAGTTATTTGAAAACGAAAGTTTATGGCCGGAAGGTTAGTGCGATAAGTAAAAGCGTTTGAAATTTATTTGCCTAATGGGGCATGCCATGCGCTGTCTTGGCATGCCAGCTTCCATAAAAACAGCGCCGACGGGATTAAAATTGTGCTTGGCAAAATAACCAACAGCATCCAATGAACTGTTAATATACACTGCTTTTAAATGATTCAGCCGGGCAATATTGACTAGGGTATCGATAACTTCTTTACCAACAGGGGATTTGCGCTTTGAGATCACCACGCAAATGCGAGAGATCTCACCTTGATTGGTTATTCTGCCGGTAGCTATGGGTTCATGGGTGTCTTCATCTATGACTAATACGTGGTGGGCTTGTCTATCATGACTATCAAACTCAACGTCATAAGGAATTCGTCTTTCACAAACGAATACCTTTTCTCGAACAGATTTTAATTGTTGTTTCGCTTGCTTCCAGTCAACTACATTTACTTGATACGACACAATAATTCTCAACTCTTACAACAACCACTCGTCCTTACTCAAATGTCCAGAGTCCCTTATTTATAACAGTAGTTAACAGTTGCGCGTTTTTCAAACAAAGAAGTGAACTTTTTATGTTGTCGGAGGTCAAACCTCTCTTTGCTGCAAGCATTCGAGTAAACTCAAGCATGTCATTATCAATCGGGAAACTTTCTCCATTGATAAATAACTTCATGTTTTCTGGTTGATTAATTAAAATACATTTTAATCCCAATACCGGGTTAAGCTCTTCACCTTCGGCTAAGATCTGATTAATAAAATCTATGCTCATTGGCTCGGTCGGGATCAATAAATTTAAGGTGTGATGAACTGTGGTTAAATATTTACCGAGAAATTCTTGTATTACACTCTTATCTTGCAACGCAGAGTTCATCACATTGGTCAGTAAATCTAGATCGGTTGCCGTCAATTCTTCCGGTGTCTTCGTGGCTTGACGTTGGCTATCATCAAATCTTTGTTCAAATAATTGATTGTCGAGTTGGTGATCAGCAAATGCTGAAATCAATTCCTGTGCACTTGGCGCTTGAAATCCAATGGAATAATTTATTGAATTTTCAATGGCTACACCATCATGAGGGTGGTTCGGTGGAATGTAGAGCAAATCACCCGGTTCAGTGACTTCGTCGATAATCGGCGTAAAACTCGATACTTGTTTTAAGTCTTCGTGAGGAACTACTTCTGTTAAAGTGTCATCGGGAGCACCTACTTGCCAACGGCGTTTCCCTTCGCCCTGAATGATAAATACGTCGTACTGATCCAGATGCGGACCAACGCCACCACCAGGCGTAGAGAAACTTACCATTACATCGTCTATGCGCCAATTGGGAATAAATCGAAACGGCTCGACTAATGCGTCGATACCATCAAACCAATGGTTAGCCGCTTGCACCAGTAACGTCCAGTTGTGCTCGCCAAATTCACTGAAATCTTCAAATGGACCATGTTTCACATCCCAATTTTGTGCCTTTTTCGCAACGATCCGCGATTCAATAAAATCTTCCATCGCCAGCCCTGCTAGCTCATTCGCTTCAACAGGATCGACAAAGTCGGTAAATGCCACTTTTATTAATAATGGTTTTTTTTGCCAGTAGTCGGCCAAAAAGGTTTCAGCGGTTAAATCATTCCAGTGAATGGTATCAGTCATAAAAGTAAGTACTAGAGAGGAAATATGGACACTATTGTAGTTGACTGCGTTAGTAGAAACTAGCGCTGATTTTAATAAAGTCTATGTGACTTATTTTGAACAACCATACCCCGCCAGAAGCGCATTAGGCCCTAGGGGTTTGCACTAAACGCCAGAGTAGCGCTTGAGTGTATGGCCGTTAACTTTTGTTATTTACGACCTGCTACTTATGGCCGGTTAAATGCCTATAGTTTGGATCACTCCAACAACGAGGCAGCTCTTCACCAGATAGGAACATCAAGTCATTTTTATTAAATTCTTCGGGATCTTGTAATTCTTCACCGGCTTGATATCTGCCACTAATGGTAGAGTGAAATAAATTGGTTAAATCAGATATATCACTGACATCGACCATATCGCCGTTATTTCTATGTTTTAAAAACATACACACCTCCTAAATCAACACTTGATGCTAATAAGTATAGTAGTGAACTACCCCGCGACGCCACTACGTGTCGATCATAGGGCTGCAAAAACAACATAAGTTGTTTCATATTTTTTCGCAGCTCCCGACCTAAACTGAACTAGGTTATCGTACAGACTTTCGTTTTAGTAAGGAATTTCTGCTGCGCTTTGGGCTTAACCCGTACGACTATCCCAGCCGCACAATCAGACCACTAAGTATTTGCACAGTGGTCAAGCAATTCATCCTCGCGACTTCGCTTCGCTTTGATCGCGGGGGGTTCTTGCAAACATTCGATAAATTAAACCCTCCTGGCATTTCTAAGTTAATTCTCCCTGAATTAAAAAGGCGCCGTAGCGCCTTTAATAAAGAGTAACCTGAAGCTGAATAAGCTTAGATTTCGTTGACAAACTCAATAGCACGACCAATGTAGCTGGCTGGTGTCATTACTTTTAACTCATCTTTGGCGCTTTCTGGCATGTCTAAGGTATCAATGAATGCACGCATAGAGTCGGCATTCACCCGTTTACCACGAGTTAATTCTTTCAATTTTTCATACGGCTTCTCGATGCCGTAACGACGCATTACCGTTTGAATTGGTTCGGCCAATACTTCCCAGTTTTTGTCCAGCTCGTCTAATAACGCTTGCTCATTGACTTGTAACTTGCTGATACCTTTTAACGTCGACTGGTATGAAATTAATGAGTGAGCAAAACCAACACCTAAGTTACGCAGAACCGTAGAGTCGGTTAAGTCACGTTGCCAGCGTGAAACGGGTAATTTTTGCGCAAGGTGATTCAAGATAGCGTTAGCAATGCCTAAGTTACCTTCTGAGTTTTCAAAATCAATCGGGTTAACTTTGTGTGGCATGGTTGAAGAGCCGATTTCACCGGCAATGGTTTTTTGTTTGAAATGACCCAGGGCGATGTAACCCCAAACGTCACGGTCAAAATCGATTAAAATGGTATTAAAACGCGCTACCGCATCGAATAATTCAGCAATGTAATCGTGTGGCTCAATTTGGGTAGTGAACGCATTCCAGGTAACACCAAGTGAGGTGACAAAGCTTTCTGCAAATTCATGCCAGTTCACTTCTGGGTAAGCAGAGATGTGGGCATTGTAGTTGCCTACCGCACCATTGATCTTACCAAGCATTTCAACGTTGGCAATTTGATCGCGTTGACGTTTTAACCGAACGTAAACGTTGGCCATTTCCTTACCCATAGTACTTGGGCTAGCAGGTTGACCATGAGTACGACACATCATCGGCATTGATTGGTACTCTAACGCCAATTTTTTAATTTCCGCTAATATTTCATCCATTACCGGTAACAATACTTGCTCACGTGAGTCGCTAAGCATTAAGGCGTGCGATAAGTTGTTAATGTCTTCTGAAGTACAGGCAAAGTGAATAAATTCCGATACCGCATTTAATTCAGGAAAGGCGGCAACTTTTTCTTTCAATAAGTACTCAACCGCTTTCACGTCGTGGTTGGTGGTCGCTTCAATTTCTTTTACTCGCGCGGCATCGGCTTCTGAAAAGTCAGTTACAATCGCATCTAACGCCGCATTTGCTTCGGCAGAGAAAGCCGGAACTTCAGCGATTTCAGTAGTTTCAGCAAGTTTTTGTAACCAACGTACTTCAACGGTTACGCGGTATTTGATCAGACCAAATTCACTGAATATTGGACGTAAGGCTTTTACTTTACTGCCGTAACGACCATCTACTGGTGAAATTGCACTAATGCTTGAGAGTTCCATAGTTGTTCCTAAATAATAAAGTTTTAGTAATTAAAGGTTCTAATACCAATTTGACTAATTAATTAGTTAAATTGGTATAGTAAATAGCTTAAATTTGTTTCAATAACTCTTGTGCCGCCGCAACAAACTTGCGACGGTTAAATAAAATCGTTCGCCGTTTACCGCCCATTTGTCGCCATAACACGGTAGCTCGCACGCCGGCAAGTAATAAAGATCGTATCCGGTGCTGATTACCTATTTGTTTTAAAATGTCTGGTTCGCCAGCAATTTGTATTTTAGCGGCTAACGGGCTGATGATGTCGGTATAAATACTGGCCATTGAATTCAGCATGTTTACGCTATCGATGTCGTAATGCTCGAGTTGACGGTTACATTGGTCGATACGTTCGCCCAATTGCGCTAAGGTTTTCGACTTACTCTTTAAGCGTCTTTCTAAATTTAATAAACTGACGATATAACGAGTTAGTTCTGGATCTTTTTTCGGATTGTTATCGCCAAGTTGCGCCACAATCATCAACAAACCATCTTTTAAGTTGGCCAGATCATTACCATAAACATCCAGGGTATTGGCTGGATTAGTATTGGTAATGCTGCTCAGCATTAGTTTTAGTAATTCGTCATCGCAGTGGTTTTTTCTGGCAATGCCCTGAACCATAAACGCTGCTTGACAAATTGCAGCAAAAGTTAGGGTTTGATCTTTTATGCTCATAGTTATTACTTGTTCGCTATTAATTAACGGATCAGGGTGTCGATAATGCCGCCACCCAAACAAAGTTCAGCTTGATAAAACACCACAGATTGACCTGGTGTCACTGAACTTTGTTGTTCAAAAAACATAATTTGATAATTGTCGTCATCGATACGGCTGATTTTACATTCAACATCTTGCTGGCGGTAGCGGGTTTTCACCGTACATTCAATGCTACTGCCAATGGCAAACTGCGCACGGTTAACCCAGTGTAATTGGGAAGCAATTAGGCCTTTAGAGAACAGGCGAGGGTGCTTGTTGCCCTGACCAACAATTAACACATTGCGTTTCATGTCTTTATCTACCACGTACCAAGGCGCTTCGCCCGCATCTTTCAGGCCGCCTATATGCAAGCCCTTGCGTTGGCCAAGGGTGTGATACATCAAACCTTCGTGCTTACCAACTTCAACTCCTTCGGCGGTTTCAATAATGCCGGGTTGCGCCGGTAAATAACGGCCAAGGAAATCTTTGAATTTACGTTCACCAATAAAACAAATGCCGGTAGAATCTTTTTTATTGTGAGTGATCAAGCCTTCACGCTCAGCAATGGCTCTTACTTGCGGTTTTTCAATGTTGCCAACAGGGAACAAGGTTTGGCTTACTTGCTTATGGCTAAGGGTATATAAGAAGTAACTTTGATCTTTGTTAGCGTCTAAACCGCGTAACATGGCAACCTTGCCATTGCCATCTTCACGGCGCTGTACATAATGGCCGGTAGCAATATAATCGGCACCTAAGTCTTCACAGGCAAATTCAAGAAATGCTTTAAATTTGATTTCTTTATTACACATGATATCCGGGTTTGGGGTACGGCCGGCTTTGTATTCCTCTAGGAAATATTCAAACACATTGTCCCAGTACTCGGCAGCAAAATTGATGGTGTGTAATTCAATACCCAGCTTGTTACACACCGCTTGCGCATCTTTAAGATCGGTAGCCGCAGCACAATATTCATCGTCATCGTCTTCTTCCCAGTTTTTCATGAAAAGACCTTCCACTTGGTAGCCTTGCTCTAATAGCAAGTAAGCAGATACCGATGAATCTACGCCGCCAGACATGCCAACAATGACTCTCTTATCTTGGTTCGCCGCGTTATTTGAAGTGTGGTGTATAGTACTCAAGGACAGTTAATTCCCAGCAGGTGTAAAAATGGCGCAAATTGTAGCATGATTTAGTATCGGTGACAGCAAAATTATTGTGCATTTAGTTTATACCCGTCAACATTCAAAGTGCTGGATTTTAACTTTCAGCAATATTGGTATTTAGTATCGATAACGGGTAGTTATTGCCGGCCAGAAAATCATTCAGACATTGCATAACCAAAGGGCTGCGAATTTGTTCCGCTTTGTTTAACAGTTCATCTTTGGTTAGCCATAGCGCTTGAATGATATCACTGTCATTTGGGCTGGTTTGGGCAAAGGAATCGAGCTCGCTGACAAAGCAGAACCTGAGAAAATACAGCTTTAATGGTTCACTATAATGATAGTAAATACCGCTAATGTAATCCGGTTTTACTGTTAATCCGGTTTCTTCAAATACTTCACGTTGATAGGCACAGATCAAATTCTCACCTGCCTCGATGTGACCAGCCGGTTGGTTATAAACGGTTTTGCCATCGTCAATTTCTTCAACAATCAAAAATTTATCTTGATGGTAAATGATACCGGCTACCGTAGTATTTGGTTTAAATTGTTCAGTCATAATTGCTTAACCTCATTGGTTAAGATTCGATATTGACCTGGTTGTAAATCAGTCAACTGATATTGGCCGACTGAGGCGCGAATTAAGCGTAAAGTAGGGTGGCCAACATGGGCGGTCATTCTTCTTACTTGTCGATTTTTACCTTCTGCTATGATCATCTCAAGCCAGGAGGTAGGAATATTTTTACGCTCCCTTATTGGTGGTACCCGTTGCCACACATCGGGCTCCGTCATAACTTTGACTTTTGCCGGTTTGGTCATGCCATCTTTGAGTTCAACCCCTTTAATTAAGGCATTAATCGCTTTATCACTGGGCTGCCCTTCAACTTGCACCCAATAGACCTTACTTTTTTTATTTGTCGGATTGGCTAGTTGGTGTTGCAGTTTACCGTCGTTGGTTAACACCAATAATCCTTCAGAATCTTTGTCTAATCGGCCTGCGGCATAAACATCAGGTACATCAATAAAGTCCTTTAAGGTTTTGCGCTGTTGATCGTCGGTAAACTGGGTGAGTACATCAAAAGGTTTGTTAAATAACACCACCACTTGTACTGCCGGCTTTTGCTTTTTCGGCTTATCATGAAACCCTTGCTTGCTATTTTTTGTATGTTGCCAGGGCTTAGCTGCCGAGCGATTGCTGGCACCGGTGTTTCTGTGCTTGCTGGAATTTCGGGTGTTAGGCTTATTTGGCAAATTAAACTCGTATTTTATTGGTTATACCAGGTGCTTTTATCGTGCCATTGGTATTATTTAAATCACTAATAGTAAGTATTCAACAGATGAATGGCAAAAGCCTTTAGTTCACCTGTATCCGACTATTTTAATCAATGTCATGCTGATATACTACAGCCCGTTTAGAATAAGTACTCCGTTAATTCTATTAGATTTAATGAGCAAAAGTAACCGATACCAAGTTGAATAATTAATTAATCAACTTGGTATGAATTTACCCATTCGCCTCAGCAAATGTAATAAGTCTAGATTAACAATAAATTTACGCCACAGCGAATCGCGGCGAGCATATTATAGGAAATAAAATGACCACTGATAATTCAAAAATCATTTATACCATTACTGATGAAGCACCGGCTTTAGCAACCCATTCATTTTTACCCATTGTAGAAGCTTTTACCGCTCCTGCTGGTATTGAAGTAATCACTAAAGATATTTCTTTAGCGGGCCGTATCATTGCTAACTTCCCTGAGTTTTTAAGCGAAGAGCAACGCATCGGTGATGCGTTAGCAGAACTTGGTGCTTTAGCGAAAACGCCAGAAGCGAACATCATCAAGCTTCCAAATGTCAGTGCGTCTATTCCACAATTACAAGCGGCTATCAAAGAGTTGCAAGCGAAAGGTTATGCCTTACCTGATTTCCCTGAAGAAGCTAAAAACGATAAAGAAGCGGCGATTAAAGCTCAGTATTCAAAAGTTTTAGGCTCTGCCGTAAACCCGGTATTGCGTGAAGGTAACTCTGACCGTCGTGCCCCTGGTTCTGTCAAGCAATACGCTCGTAACAATCCACATTCAATGGGCGTATGGTCAAAGGACTCAAAATCTCATGTTGCTAGCATGACTGAAGGCGACTTCTACGGTAGCGAGCAATCAGTAACGATTGTAAAAGCAACGTCGGTAAACATTGAATTAACTGATGAAGCAGGCCAGGTTACCGTTCTTAAACAAGGTTTGGCTCTTTTAGATGGTGAAGTGATTGACTCTTCATGTTTAACCGTGAGTAAGTTACGTACCTTCCTGGCAGAGCAAATTGCTGCGGCCAAAGAGCAAGGTGTTCTATTCTCTCTACACATGAAAGCAACGATGATGAAGGTTTCTGACCCAATTATCTTTGGTCATTGTGTGCAAGTATTCTATGCTGACGTATTTGCTAAATACGGTGAGTTATTTGAAGAGCTTGGTGTTGATACTAAAAACGGTATTGGCGATGTATACGCTAAAATCTCTAACCTTCCCGCTGACAAGCAAGCTGAAATTAATGCTGCATTTAGTGACGTTTACGCCAACAGCCCAGACTTAGCTATGGTTAACTCGGATAAAGGTATTACTAACTTACATGTACCTTCAGATGTGATCATCGATGCTTCAATGCCTGCAATGATCCGCTCTTCTGGTTGTATGTGGAACAAAAACGACGTATTACAAGATACCATTGCTGTTATTCCTGATCGTTGTTATGCCGGTGTTTACCAGGAAACAATTGATTTTTGTAAAAAACACGGTGCTTTTGATCCAACCACTATGGGCAGTGTGCCAAACGTTGGTCTTATGGCGCAAAAAGCTGAAGAATATGGTTCTCATGACAAAACTTTCGAAATTGCTGCCAATGGTACCATCCGTGTAGTTGATGCCGCGGGTTCAGTATTAATGCAACATAATGTTGAAGCTGGCGATATCTGGAGAATGTGTCAGGTTAAAGACGCACCAATTCAAGATTGGGTTAAGCTTGCTGTTAACCGTGCTCGCGCTACCGGTAACCCTGCAGTATTCTGGTTAGATGCTAATCGTGCACATGACGCACAAATTATTAAGAAAGTAGAAGCTTACTTACCAAATCACGATACTTCTGGTTTAGAAATCAGCATTTTACCTATGGTTGAAGCAACTCGTTTCTCATTAGAGCGTATCAAAGAAGGTAAAGACACTATTTCGGTAACAGGTAACGTTCTACGTGACTACTTAACCGATTTATTCCCAATTTTAGAATTAGGAACGTCTGCGAAAATGCTTTCTGTTGTGCCATTAATGAACGGCGGTGGTTTGTTTGAAACTGGTGCTGGTGGCTCTGCGCCTAAGCACGTTCAACAGTTTGAACAAGAAAACTACTTACGTTGGGATTCATTAGGTGAATTCTTGGCATTAGCGGCATCACTTGAACACTTAAGTGGTTTTGCCAAAAATCCTCAAGCACAAGTGTTAGCAGATACGCTTGATGCGGCAACCGCTACTTTCCTTGCGGAAAACAAGTCTCCGGCTCGTCGTATTGGTCAAATTGATAACCGTGGTTCTCATTTCTACCTTGCTATGTACTGGGCACAAGAGCTTGCTGGCCAAGACAATGATGCAGAGTTAAAAGCGAAATTTGCAACACTTGCGGCAACGTTAACGGCAAACGAAACTAAGATTGTTGCTGAATTAAACTCTGCTCAAGGCGTAGAAAACCATATTGATGGTTACTATTTAGCCGATGCTAACAAAGCCGCAACAGCGATGCGCCCAAGTGCAACGTTTAATGCCGCGATTAGCGCACTATAATTATTGCACAGCAATAATTAAGTAAGAAAATAACAGCCACATACAGCAATGCATGTGGCTTTTTTGCACATGGATGATGAGATGAACACCTCAAGTTGATTCGGCGTCACAATGCGCCATTATTGAGATTGACCATTCAATAAGCAAACAAGAGGTGTTCACTATGAAAGTTACA
>MABC01000077.1 GCA_002162925.1 Thalassotalea sp. 42_200_T64
TGCTCAAGCGCTTCTTCGATGGGTTTAAAAGCAATTTATGCCGCGTTATCAAATTGAACTGCGACTGCATGGATGCAGGAGGTAGGGCGACGCAGGATGCCAAAGCCGAGAACAACCATTCTTTAAATTTAATGCCTTGCCTAAATTGCTTTTAACTCCCACTGAAATCTCGCATCTTGATGTGGAACGGGTATATATGAAATTAACGGAGTTCTCGACGTAAAATTTTACCGACATTGGATTTTGGTAAATCGTCTCTAAATTCAATTAATTTTGGCACTTTATAGTTGGTCAGATTGTCTTTACAGTGCTTGATCAATTCTTTTTCGCTTAAGCTGTCATCTTTTTTAACGACAAAGATCTTTACCATTTCGCCACACACATCGTGTGGAACGCCGATGGCGGCAACTTCAACGACTTTTGAGTTCAACATCACCACGTCTTCGATTTCATTAGGGAAGACATTAAAGCCAGAAACGATGATCATATCTTTTTTGCGATCAACAATTTTGAAGTAACCTGCCTCATCCATCGTCGCGATATCACCGGTAGCCAGCCAACCATCTTGCAAAATTTCGTTAGTTGCTTCTTCCCTATGGTAATAGCCCTTCATTACTTGCGGGCCTTGCACTTGCATCTCGCCAGGCTCACCAACCGCGCAAAGGTCACCATTTTCAGCGACAATTCGGATATCGGTAGATGGTGCCGGTAAACCGATCGTACCGTTGTAGCCTGGCTGGTTGTACGGACTTAACGTAACCAGAGGCGCACACTCGGTTAAGCCATAGCCTTCGAGCATCCGTGTTTTGGTCACTTGCTGCCATGAATCAGCTACCGCTTTTTGTACCGCCATACCGCCACCTAACGACACTTTTAAGTGACTAAAATCCAGATCTTTAAAACCAGGGGTATTGAGTAAACCATTAAACAAAGTATTCACTCCGGTTATCGCGGTAAATTTATATTTTTTCAGATCTTTAATAAAACCGGGCATGTCCCGTGGGTTAGTGATCAATAAGTTGGTGCCACCTAAGGTTAAAAACGTCAGGCAATTCGCGGTTAACGCGAAAATATGGTAAAGCGGCAGCGCCGTAACGACAAACTCTTCGCCCTTGATTAAAGTCGGTTTTAGCACACCTTTGGCTTGCTCAAGGTTTGCTACCATATTGCGATGAGTAAGCATAGCCCCTTTCGATACACCAGTGGTACCACCAGTGTATTGCAAAAAGGCCAAATCATCGCCGATAATATCTACCGGTTTAAATTGTTCGGCATTACCTTTCGCCAACACTTGATTAAACGCGATGGTATTGGGTAAATGAAACGCGGGCACAATTTTCTTGATGTAACGAACAACGCAGTTAACTACCGTGCCTTTTATGGTACCTAAGCGGTCACCCAATGCGGTTAAAATGACATGTTCAACCGGAGTTTCCTTAATCACCTGTTCTAAAGTGTTGGCAAAGTTTTCAATAATGACAATGGCTTTCGTACCCGAGTCATTGAGTTGATGCTTCAATTCACGGGCAGTGTATAGTGGGTTCACGTTTACCACGGTTAAACCGGCGATTAAAGCGCCAAAAAGGGCTATCGGGTACTGCAAGGTGTTTGGCACCATGATCGCTAATTTATCGCCTTTTTTAAGGCCTAATTCATTTTGTAAATAGGCGGAAAAGGACTTTGCTTGTTGCGCCAGTTGTTGATATGACAACGACACATCCATATTGATGAATGCGGTTTTGCCCGAATATTCATCGCAATATTTGAAAAACATGTCCGCTAACGATTTATAGCGGTCAGCATCGATTTCGAACGGAACTCCTGGAGGATAACTTTTTTCAAGCCAAACTTTCTCCACAATACATCTCCTACATTATTATTTGGCACGAAACACTGACGACAGATTTATTCTGTATCACGCAATGTTCTCGGCCTTTATATTTTATTTAGATAGTAAAATTAATTATGTTATTTACGCCGTATCATTTCATAGTTTGAAACAATTGCAAGAGGTACGACCAGAAAAACTTAAAGTTTTTTGATCGTTTCGCTATTTTCATTATTGAACATTTGTTCCGCAATATTCATTAATGCAGCCGGACTTTCCATATGCGGATGATGACCTCCATTAATGGTATGTTGTTGATAATTGGCGATATGTCCAGCAAAAATCTTGATGCCTTTTTGGATCATATCGAAACCATTTTCGCCGGCAACAACACCAACCGGACAATGCAAATTGGACACGATTTGAATGGCTTGCTTTAGCGAGTAACGCTGGGGTGAGGTATTCCTTAACTTTGGATCAGAACGCCAGGTAACGCCGCCAGCAACTTCTTTCAAGCCGCGCTCAACCAAGAGCCGAGCCGCATCATTGGCCAAATCTGAGACATTCATTCTGGCTTTAATTGCCGACTCAATATTGGTGTGCACGGTCGGTGTCTTGTCTTGTAACTGCAAGCGAGAGAGCATGCCCTTGCGTAGTTGCTCACTTGGACTTTCACTTTCGGTAATCACCCCAATCGATTCAACCAACAACAGATTTTCAACTTTTTCATTAAACGCCGAGGTGAACACGGTGGCAACCATGCCGCCCATCGAGTGGCCAATAATGCTAACTTGCGACCATTTCATCAACGTCAGCAATTGCAGTAAGTCATAGCTCCAATCAATCGCGTGATAAAACGCGTCGTCACCACGATGTGAAGATTTACCGTGCCCGGGCCAGTCAATGGCAATGAATTGATATTGCTTGAGTAATGGGCTTTGTTGCTGAATAAGCGTGTCAAAAAACGGGATGAAACTTGCCGAATTATCAAGCCAGCCATGTAAGCAAAGAATCACCGGGGCCTGCTCATTACCAACGCTTAAACCGGCAAGCTGGCAGTGGGCAAGCTTAAATTCTACTTCTGATATCAATAGTTTTCCTTATTAAATGCGTTATGTAAGCTGAGCTCGGGATAATGAGTGCTCAGGTTATTGAGTTGATGAGCCTTTGCTTACATTCGGTTTGGGCTTGCTGTAATGCACGGGTCTTGAATAATACCGATACCTAGGTGAAAAATGCCAGTAATAGGGTGAATACCACATTGGATGGTGCATGGGTTCAACCCTGATTTTATTGATTTTTTTCCATAAATAGACATTGTTGGCGGTGAGTTTTGGGTATAAATATTCGAGTTCGCCAATTAAGCCAGTTTCTGACTCGGCAATAACTCCTAACGCCGTGACATGTCGTCCTTGCTGATAAATTACCGGGTCAAGTAAGCCATTCACATACACGCGAAATCGCCCTTCGGTACTGTCTTTTTGCCGCGGACGAGCGTTATCTTTAAGCTCCATCGACACAATTTCCAGCATGGTTTGTTGCTCTAAGGTTTTCACCTCGGCAATCACTCCGCCCCACCTCGCTTGCATACCAATATGGGCAGCAGGCATAGCGCGAGCATCGGCAAACGCCACCAGAGGAGTGGTTTCTGGCACTTGTAATGGCGCTGGAATGGTATTACAGCCACTAATAAGCAAAACGCTTAATATGGCTAAGTGGTTAACGACTTTCATTTTGTTTCCCCAATTTATAAATGGCGAATATACCAATAATAGACCAGATTATTATCCATACAATTTCAGGGATAAAAGTTAATTCGGCCAACGCGCTGCCATCACCGATGCCACGGCCATCAATCAAATACAAAGGTGAACTTAAACTATTGAGTAACACCATGATTGCAAACAATTTTAATATAACAGGCAGAAAGTTAAAATGGGAGATTTTTATGCTAAAGGTAAACAAGGCAATCAACATCAAACAAATAAATAGCGTCAGAATATCTCTCACCCATAACAAACAGGTAACAACGAGTAGTAATACCAGAAACGCACTAAAATAACGACTGACTGAAGATTTTAATTGGCCAATTTTATATATCAGCACGCCCCAACCGACCGCTCCGGCATAACCAGAGAAAGCGATTAGCCAGGCAAAACCGCCTTGGGTGGTGCATAAACCCGCGCCATTGGGAAACAACTGAATTTGCACAATTCGACCACCACTGACAAGAGCCGCAATGCCATGGCTTAACTCATGAAAAAAACTTTCCAGCCAATTAAACGGAATACCCAGATAAGGGATTTGTTTTAATAGTATGGCAACGACGAACAACGACCAAAAGTTACCGGTTAAAAACTGGAAAATGCCATTGGCTTTACTTGCCTCTTTTAGTTGTTTACGCTCGATGACTTAGCTCCTTTCATTGACCAATTGGTACTATACCAATTTGATTAAGTATGTGATCTACTTTTTCCTGAGGAAAAACGGATAAATACAATGCATAAAATTTAGTAAGTAGTTAACCTACTTATCAATTCTATAAAGCCGTAGTTATTCGTTTTAACCATTAAAAATGAGCAGATATTTAATCAACTTGGTATCCATTACTTTCTGCCTGGCAGTTTCTTCCAAGTCACCGTATCACGCAGGTATACCGGTTGTGCTTGTTCGGCTACAACCCCATGGCCTAATTTAAATTCTTCCTTGCCAATCGCTAACATCGCTACTGCCGTTGGAAATTCGATGTCATCATTAATGCTAATGTTATCAATGTTGGCCAGTTGCTCTTTATAAGCATTCCAAGCACTGCCGACACCATGCAGAGCATCATGATTTCTGTGGGGAGTGATGTAATCATTAACGCTTGCCGGGGCAATAACTGCTTCTTTTATTACCGGCTGCATAATTTTGTTTTCGTCTACTGCAAACAAACCGCAATAGGTTTCCGCCATGCGTGCATCAATGGCTGAAATTACTTGCGTTTGGCCCTTATTGATAAACGCTTGCTGCGCCATGGTTTGTAAGGTAGATACTCCCACTACCGGTAAGTCCGCAGAATAGGCTAAGCCTTGCGCCACACCAATACCAATACGCACACCGGTAAAGCTACCTGGGCCCCGACCAAAAATTAAACCATCGAGTTGCGTCAATTTTAGACTCGCTTCGGTTAGCACTTCATCCACCATAGGTAACAGCATCAAACTGTGTGATTGCGGGCACAATTGATAACGGCTGTAAAGGTTACCTTGATAACAAAGCGCTACAGAGCAAGCTTCGGTAGAGGCGTCAATGGCCAAATAATTCACAATAAATCTCTCTTTCAATGTATAGGTTTAATACAGACCTGTGTTTGCTAACTCAGATCGTTAACAGTATATCAAGTAATATGGATAACTCTTTGTAATTTTGATCATTTTTACTTTCTACGTTTCAGTCTTGTTTAGTTTGCGCAAAAACTTTACCGCACTGTTAATATCCCGGGTTCGGGTCATATTCGGTAAACTCGCTAAAAACACTTGCCCATAAGGCCGGTTAACCAAACGAGTGTCGCATATCGCTAACACGCCTTTATCACTGGTGTCGCGAATTAACCGACCAACCCCTTGTTTTAGGGCTATCACCGCCTGTGGCAATTGTATTTGCGCAAATGGATCGCCGCCCTTGCGTTTTACGTCTTCACTTTTGGCTTGCAATAACGGCTCGTCTGGGGCACTGAACGGCAATTTATCGATAATCACGCAGGTCAGATCATCGCCTCTCACATCCACGCCCTCCCAAAAGCTGGCCGTTGCCAATAACACCGCCTGTTTTTGCTCGACAAATTGCTCAAGCAAAATACTTTTTGCCATTTGCCCCTGCACTAACAGCGGATTATCAATTTCCTCGGCCAACAGTTCTGCCACCTGATTGAGCATCCGGTAAGAGGTGAACAAGATAAAACAGCTGCCATTACTTGCTTTTATCAACGCAATGGCAATATTCGTCAGGGCCTTGCCGCGATTAAAGTTACTCGCTTCGGGCAAATATCTTGGCACCAGTAGTTTTGATTGCTGCGGATAATCAAATGGGCTCTCCAATAATAATTGTTTGGCTGTGGTAAGTCCTAGATCATCGGTAAAATGGGTAAAATTGCCATTAACCGCCAGAGTTGCCGAGGTAAATATCCAGCCGGCATTGGAACTGTCCATATAATGTTGAAATTTATCGGCGATCGATAACGGGGTTTGATGCAATACCACATGACGGCGTGTGGTTTCATACCAAAGGCTCATGCCATGACGGTCTACATCATTCATCACTTCATACTTGGATAATAATTCCGTTACCCGCTCAAAACAGTTATCAATCACTTCGCTGCGTGACACACACATTTTTAATACGTCGTATAAAAATTTTAAATCATCGTTCAACTGTAAAAACGCGCGAGCAAACTGCCCTTGCTTGATTTTTTGACGCCAATTACCGCGTTCCGCGTCTTGGCCAAACAACAAACGAAAATCGCCGGCGGCGCGCATCAGTTTTTCTGCGGATTTTAATAATTGTTTTACGTCGGTAAGTTCGGTGCGATATTGCTGCAAACAATCGCTCGCCACTTCTAATAGTTGCCGGGTAGAAAATGCCTGGCCGAAATATTCGCTGGCAATATCGCCTAGCTGATGAGCCTCATCGAATATCACCACATCAGATTGTGGTATTAATTCACCAAAACCGGTATCTTTTAATGCCATATCGGCAAAAAACAAATGATGATTGACCACCACTAAGTCCGCTTCTATAGCTCGCTCTCTGGCTTTCATTAAATAACACTTGCCATAATCAGGGCAATTTCTTCCCAGGCAATTATCTGTGGTTGAGGTGATTTGTGAAAAAATCGATGAATCTTCGGCAACCTTGGTAAGCTCACCAATATCGCCCGATTGGGTTTCACTGGACCATTGCCGCACCGCTGCTAAATCGCTTAAAGATTTTGCATCCAGCATGACTCCGGCCTGATGACGTTTTTGCGCTGAACTAGAAAAGTTTTCTTCTAAACGGAATAAACATAAATAATTACTCCGGCCTTTCAATAAAGCAATTTTTTGGCCGCTGCCTAATGCTTTCTTAACCAGTGGCAAATCTTTATGAAAAAGCTGTTCTTGCAGGTTTTTGGTGCCGGTAGAAACGATCACCTTTTTACCTGAGCTCAATGCTGGCACTAAATAAGCAAAGGTTTTTCCGGTACCGGTGCCCGCCTCTACCACCAGAGAGCTTTTCGCCGCAATGGTTTGACCCACCGCTTCAGCCATATCAAGTTGAGCTTGTCGCGGATTAAAGCCGGGGATCACGTGTGCCAGTGGGCCATCTTTGGCAAAGGCAGATAAAATGCTAGTCATTATTAGTGTTCATGAAGACGGATAAGTGCGTATACGGTTAGATTAATGAGACCATTATAACCAGTTATTATGGCAAGTCTAATGACTGGATCGTAAAAATATTTTTCAGATCTTAGTTAAAGTAATGTTACTGTAACATTTAAGCTTTATTGTACGTACAAGGTAGAGCTAATTATCGAATAAAAAAGTCATCATAAGTAAAAGTTATGAGCTATATCGTAATAATTAGACTATTGTTAAATTAATTTCTTGCGAGATTAGTGTAAAAGCTTTATTGTTTATGCAACTGCATATTTATTTACTTATTGAGAAGATTTATGAACAACCTGAACTTGCGCCACCATCATCATATTATCGATTAGCCCTCAGGTTATCCGCCGAGGGTCTATGGACTCTTCAGCGTGTAAATCAAAATAAGCACAGCCCCGAAAGAGTCCACTTTTTCGGGGTTTTTTATTCCCGACAAATTTTAAAAATTTAATAGTTTTATCGCAAACAAACCATTTGCAAAGGAAATAATCATGACAAGCAACGATACAAAAAGACTTAGAATTGCCATCCAAAAATCAGGTCGTTTAAGCGAGGAATCACAAGGCTTATTCAAAAAATGTGGGATGAAAATTAATTTAGCCGACCGACGCCTGATTGCCCATGTTGCCAATATGCCGATTGATATAATGTTAGTGCGTAGCTCAGACATTCCTGGCCTGGTGATGGATGGTGTTTGTGATTTAGGCATCGTTGGTGATAACACCCTGGAAGAACATGCTTTAGAGCGCGAATTAACCGGGGAAAACTCCTATTATGAGAAGATATCTTCGTTAAATTTTGGTGCTTGTCGTTTATCCATAGCCCTACCCGAAGAAGTGGAATATAAAGGCATTCAAAGTTTAGATGGCTTGCGCCTGGCCACCACCTACCCAAGATTATTGAATCGCTTTGCCAGCGCCAATAATATTAAGTTTGATTTTTGTAAATTAAACGGCTCAGTGGAAGTTGCGCCGCGCGTAGGCTTGGCCGATGGAATTTGTGATTTAGTATCCACTGGCACCACGCTTGAAGCCAATGGCTTAAAAGAGGTGGAAGTGATTTATCAATCGAAAGCGGCTTTGATTAAAGGCGAAGGTCCGTTGAATGCAGCAAAACAACAAATGTTAGATACTTTGCTGCCACGCATTAAGGGCGTATTAAAAGCCAGAGAAAGCAAATACATTATGCTGCACGCGCCAAAAGACAGATTAAATGAAGTGGTCGCATTAATGCCAGGCAGTGAAACGCCAACGGTATTGCCTTTAGCCGAGCGCGATGATCGGGTAGCCATTCACATGGTAAGCACCGAAACCTTTTTCTGGGAAACCATGGAGCAGTTAAAAGACTTAGGTTGTAACTCGATATTGGTGATGCCAATTGAAAAAATGATGGGGTAAACCATGTTAATTTGGTCTGAACTAAATAACACTGAGCAGTTACAAGCTTTAGCAAGACCTGCGATTAGTGACAGTAAAAGCTTGAGCAAAGCGGTGGCAAACATCATTGATAAAGTAGAAAAACAAGGTGATATTGCCTTGTTTGATTTAACCAATGAATTTGACCAGGTTAAGCTTAGCAGCTTGCGCTTAACCGATAAGGCGGTGGTAAACGCCACACAAAGGTTATCTGATAAACGTAAACTGGCGATTCAAACGGCTTACGGGCAAATTGAGCGCTTTCACAGTGCGCAAAAAGCTCAGGATATTGAAGTGGAAACAATGCCTGGGGTGAAATGTACTCTCAAGACCGAAGCCATTGAAAGTGTCGGTTTGTATATTCCGGCAGGCTCTGCACCACTGCCATCAACCGTGTTGATGTTAGGGATACCGGCAAAACTGGCTGGTTGCGATCGAGTAGTGCTGGTTTGTCCGCCAAACCAGAAAGGCGAAATGGCCGATGAAATTATTTATGCGGCGAAACTTTGCCAAATAAGTGAAATTTACACCATAGGTGGTGCGCAAGCAGTTGCGGCGTTAGCTTTGGGTACCGAATCAGTAAAAGCGGTAAATAAAGTATTTGGCCCGGGTAATCGCTTTGTCACCGAAGCGAAAAAACAGCTGTCACAGCTTGTACCTGGCTTTGCCATAGATATGCCAGCGGGGCCGTCAGAATTATTAGTGATTAGCGACGCTAGCGCCAACCCAGCGTTTGTTGCCGCCGATTTATTATCGCAAGCCGAGCACGGGGTTGACTCGCAAGTCATTTTGCTCACCGAAAGCCAACCAATGGCGCTAGCGGTAGAGGCGGAATTAGATAAACAGATACAATCGCTAAGTCGCAAAGCCATTGCCGAAGTGGCGTTAAAAGAAAGCCGGTTAATTATTTGTGACGATATGGCGCAAGCCGTGCAGGTATCCAACGCCTATGGTCCTGAGCATTTATCGATTCAAACCGAAAACCCGCAACAACTGATGACGGGTATTCGTAACGCCGGCTCTATTTTTGTCGGTAGCTATTCGCCAGAATCTGCAGGCGATTATGCCAGTGGTACTAACCACGTACTGCCTACCTATGGCTATTCAAAAGTGATCTCGTCGTTATCCTTAGCCGATTTCTCACGTCGCTATACGGTGCAGGAATTAACCAAATCGGGATTACAATCGTTGAGTGAGACGATTATTGAATTAACCGATGCCGAAGGCTTAGATGCACACCAACGAGCGGTGACTATTCGTCTGGAGGAAGGCTAATGGTTGACAGCTCTAAAACCCCTGACAACAACTTAATCAATAATTTGGTCCGTAAAGACGTGCTCAACATGGTGCCCTATCAGTCGGCGCGCAGAGAGCAGTCTGGCGGCAGTTGTTGGTTAAATGCCAACGAAGCCGGTAACAGCAACGATTTATCGGTGAATTTGCAAAATTTAAATCGCTATCCTGATTTTCAGCCACAGCAATTAATTAGTGCCTATGCCGATTATGCCGGCGTTGATAATAGCCAAGTGTTGGCCACGCGTGGTGCCGATGAAGGCATTGAAGTGTTGATCAGAACCTTTTGCGAAAGCAATGCAGGCACCAGTGATAGCATCATTATTTGTCCGCCAACGTATGGCATGTATGCGATTAGTGCCAAAGGTCATGCCGCAAATATTATCACAGTGCCGTTAACCAAAGACTTGCAATTAAACTTAGATGGTTTAAGCGAAAATAAAGACAATGCCAAAATCGTTTTTATCTGCTCACCGAATAACCCTACCGGGGATGTGATCAACCGTGACGATATTATTAGCACCTTAGAGTTGTTTAAAGACTCGGCGTTAGTGGTGGTTGATGAAGCGTACATCGAATTTTGTCCCGAGTTATCAACCGTAGCGTTATTAAACGATTATCCAAATTTAGTGATTTTACGCACCTTATCAAAAGCCTTTGCCTTGGCAGGCCTACGTTGTGGCTTTACCCTGGCCAGTAACAAGATCATCGAGATGATGGCGAAAATCATCGCACCTTACCCCATATCGAACCCGGTAAGTGCCATTGCCTGTCAAGCGTTAACTACGGATTTAGCGGTAATGCAACAACGTGTCGATAGCACCAATCAATTAAATCAACACATTGCCAGTTTCTTAGATGCACAGCCCTGGTTAGTAAAGCAATTTAGCTCAAAAACCAATTACATTTTGTTCCAGGCGGACAATGCCCAACAAATATTTGCCGCTCTGGTCGAGCAAGGCGTATTAATTCGCAATCAATCGAGCCAACTGGGTTTGAATAATTGCTTACGTGTGAGCATTGGCAGTATTGAAGAACTTGAATTATTTAAAAGCGCGATCAACAATTTTAACCGTAACAGCAATCGGTACTCCGTAATTAATAACCAGGAAGTTAGACCATGAAAGACCCAATCAAAAACCCAGTAATAAACTTAGCGTCTAACTCAGATATTTTATTTATTGACCGCGACGGTACGTTAATTGAAGAACCGATTACCGATAAACAAGTAGACAGTTTAGAAAAGCTGGTATTTGAGCCAAATGTGATCCCGGTATTGTTAAAACTGCAACAAAGTGGTTATCAACTGGTGCTAGTGTCGAACCAAGATGGCTTAGGCAGTGACAGTTACCCACAAGCTGACTTTGATTTGCCTCACGATAAAATGCTCGAACTGTTCAAATCGCAAGGGGTGAATTTTAGCGACCAGCTAATTTGCCCGCATCTTGATGAAGATAATTGTAGCTGCCGCAAACCTAAATTGGGTTTGGTCAGTGACTACCTGCAACAAGGGAAAATTAACTTTGCCAATTCTTTTGTGATTGGCGATAGAGAAACCGATATCGGCTTAGCCCAAAATATGGGCTTACCCGGCATAAAATACAATCGCGAAACGTTGAACTGGAACGATATTAGCGAGCAATTGTTAAATAACGCTCGAATCGCCAAGGTTAACCGCACCACCAAAGAAACCGACATTAACGTTGAAGTGAATCTCGATAAAATCGGTGGCAGCCACATTGATACCGGCATTGGCTTTTTTGATCATATGCTAGATCAAATTGCCACGCACGGTGGTTTTTCATTAACTTGTACGGTAGACGGTGATTTACATATTGATGATCACCACAGTGTCGAAGATACCGCATTGGCGCTGGGCGATGCGTTAAAACAGGCATTAGGCAATAAACGTGGTATCAACCGTTTTGGCTTTGTCTTACCTATGGATGAATGTAAAGCGGAATGTAGTATTGATTTATCTGGCCGCGCGCACTTGGAGTTTAACAGTGAGTTTACCGACAATCGCGTAGGCGGCATGAGTACCCAAATGGTCAGTCATTTTTTCAAGAGTTTATCCGATGGCATGGCCTGTACCCTGCACTTATCGACAACTGCAGGTAATTGTCACCATCAGGTGGAAAGTTTGTTCAAAGTATTTGGCCGAGCGTTAGGTCAGGCTATCACCGTATCTGGTGACACCCTGCCAAGCTCTAAAGGTGTTTTATAATGAGCGATACCACATCTGCTGACGCGCTGATCATTGACACCGGTTGTGCCAATATCAGCTCGTTGAAATTTGCCCTGCAGCGTCAGGGTTATCAAATTGATGTTTCTAAAGACATTGCCGCGATAAAGCTGGCGAAAAAAGTATTTCTACCCGGCGTTGGCTCGGCCGAATATGCCATGGCAGGAATTAATGAGCGAGGCTTGTTTGCCACCATCACCGAGTTAACACAACCGGTGTTAGGTATTTGTTTGGGCATGCAATTGCTGACCAAACACTCGGTCGAGAATAATATCGACACCCCTTGCTTGGGCGTTATCGATAGCAGCATCGCGAAAATTGATACCCGCACCGATGATAATTTAAGACTGCCGCATATGGGTTGGAATACCTTGACCGAGATAGCAGATTCGCCGTTATTTTCTGGCATTGGTAGCGATGATTATTTTTACTTTGTGCACACCTATTGCGCACCAGCATCGCAACAGACACTAGCGAGTTGTGATTATGGCCAAAAATTTAGCGCCAGTTTGCAACAAGGTAACTTTTACGGGGTGCAATTTCACCCAGAACGCTCGGGTAAAACCGGCGCAAAATTATTGAAAAACTTTATGGAGTTATGCTGATGATCATTCCAGCTATCGATTTAATTAATGGCAAAACCGTGCGCTTGTACCAAGGCGATTATCAGCAAAAAACTGATTATGAACAAACACCCGAGCAGTTAGTCGCCAGTTATTTTGAGCAAGGTGCTGAGGTATTGCATTTAGTCGATTTAGACGGCGCGAAAGACTCGAAACAACGACAAACACAACGTTTAAAAGACATTATCAGTGTGGCAAAAATGCCGGTGCAAGTTGGCGGCGGCGTACGTTGCCAGCAAGATGTTGATGATTTACTTGCCCTTGGCGCCAGTAAAGTGGTGATCGGCTCATTGGCGATCAAACAGCCAGAGTTGGTAAAGTCATGGCTCACTATTTATGGCAAAGACAAAATTGTGTTGGCCCTAGACGTACAAATTAATGAGCAAGGCGATAAGTTATTACCCACTCACGGCTGGATTGAAAAAAGTAATACCACGCTTGAGAGTTTGTTAGATTTTTATGGCAGCGATAACATTAGCCAGGTGTTATGTACTGACATTTCGAAAGATGGCACCTTGACCGGCTCAAATGTAGAATTATATCGTCAGCTGAAACAACAATACCCTAGTATTTTCTGGCAGGCCTCTGGTGGCATCGGTTGTTTAGATGATATCAACAATGTCGCCCAATCGGGTGCCGACGGCATTATTTTAGGCAGAGCCTTACTCGAGGGAAAATTTACCCTGACGGAGGCAATATCATGCTGGAAAAACGCATAATCCCTTGTCTCTACGTGCGCAATGGCGAAGAAGGTGCCGTTGGCATTATTTTAGGCAGAGCACGATTATTCGAAGGTAAGTTTACCCTAACGGAGGCAATATCATGCTGGCAAAACGCATAATTCCTTGTCTCGACGTTCGCGATGGCGTCGTGGTTAAAGGGGTTAAATTTAGAGATCATGAAGTTATTGGTGACATCGTCCCTTTAGCAAAACGTTACGCCGAAGAAGGTGCCGACGAGTTGGTTTTTTACGATATTACCGCCAGTTCCGATGGCCGTACGGTTGATAAAAGCTGGGTTGAACGCATTGCACAAGTGATCGATATTCCATTTTGTGTCGCTGGCGGCATCAAATCGGAAGCGGAAGCACAAAAGATGCTATTAATGGGCGCCGATAAAATATCGATCAACTCCCCGGCTTTGTCTGATCCAGAGCTGATTACGCGACTCACTCGTCAATTTGGTCAACAATGTGTGGTGGTTGGTATCGATTCATTTTTTGATGAGAACACTCAACAATACCAGGTTTATCAATTTACCGGCGATGAATCTAAATCGGCTAAAACCGTGTGGCAAACCAAAGACTGGGTTGAAGAAGTACAACGCCGTGGCGCCGGTGAAATCGTGTTAAATGTAATGAATCAAGATGGTGTGCGCCAGGGTTATGATATTGAGCAACTGTCAATGATCAGAGCAGTGTGTAATATTCCATTAATCGCCTCCGGCGGTGCCGGCACCATGGCACACTTTAACGAGGTATTTAAGCAAGCCGATGTCGATGGCGCACTTGCTGCCAGCGTGTTTCACAAAGGCATTATTGATATTCAAGAATTAAAACAATACTTACGCGCGCAAAATGTCGCGATAAGAGTTGAGAGATAAAGAGAACACTATGATCATTAACAAAGACAACATAGCCGCATTAGCCTGGGAGAAAATGGACAACATGATCCCGGCAATCATTCAACACGCCGATACAGGGGCAGTATTAATGCAAGGTTACATGAACCAGGAAGCATTAACGCAAACTCTTGAAAGTGGTAAAGCGACGTTCTTTTCTCGCAGCAAACAACGTTTGTGGCAGAAAGGCGAAAGCTCGAAAAATTACCTCTTAGTACAAAGCGTTTTAACCGATTGTGATCAAGACAGTTTACTCATCAGCTGCCGACCACAAGGGCCGACTTGCCACTTAGGCACTAACTCTTGTTTCCCTGAAGAAAACATCAATCAGAAAAACTTTTTAGGTTATCTCGAACACGTGATTGATACGCGCAAAAATGACAAACCTGAAGACAGCTATACCGCCCATCTACTATCGAGAGGTACGGCAAGAGTGGCACAAAAAGTGGGGGAAGAAGGCGTTGAAGTGGCACTCGCTGCCGCAACTAACCAGAAAGAAGAATTTATTGGCGAATGTGCTGACTTGTTCTACCACACTCTGGTATTGTTGGCAGATCAAGAAGTAGAATTAGCTGAAGTGATGGCGGTATTACAGTCTAGACATCAGTAGATACTAGGAACTTTAACAGGATAAGCGTTTAACTATGAATAATACAATCAACTGGCAAGCAAAAACCTTTGATCAACTCAGTACCAACGAGCTGTACGATGCCTTGAAGTTGCGAGTCGATGTTTTTGTGGTTGAGCAAAGCTGTTATTACCCTGAGCTTGATGATTGTGACCGTGCAGAGGGCGTTATGCATTTGCTCGGTTACGATAACGAGCAATTGGTTGCTTACTTACGCCTTTTACCGAAAGGCGTATCATACCCAGATGTTGTCAGCATTGGCCGAGTGGCAACACGAGCAGATTACCGAGGTAAAGGCATTGGCCACCCGTTAATGAGCAAAGCGCTTGTGGTT
Organism: Thalassotalea sp. 42_200_T64; assembly: GCA_002162925.1. Lineage (GTDB taxonomy): Bacteria > Pseudomonadota > Gammaproteobacteria > Enterobacterales > Alteromonadaceae > Thalassotalea_A. The sequence goes on from MABC01000077.1 coordinate 15,392, forward strand.
TGTGAGCAACAATGGCCAGGGCAAAACATAAAAATATCTGCGCAAGAGCACTTGGAAAAATACTACAAACAGCACGGTTTTGTCAGAGTTTCTGAGATGTATTTAGAAGATGATATTCCTCATATCGCCATGTTGTTAGAAAAACAATCCAGTTTTAAATATTAAAATTAGAATAAATAGGATGCAAAATCAGAAAAAAATCATATTTTTTTCACGCAGGTTTAATGCTTGAGAACGAGTATTCAACTTTAAGTTAAATACTCTTGGAGGAGTTATGAAACTTAACTATTTGATGCCCTTAACCCTATTAGCGGCAACAACTGCTTTTAATACAACAGCAGAAGATAATGTTAAATATGTTTTTAAAGCAATGGATAAATCATTAAATACTCGGATATGTGTAGCTTCAGCAAATAATGATTTACCAAAACTAAAACAATTATCACGGCGAGATCAGCTGGGGATCAGAAATATTACAATGAACTTAATCTGTAATAACAAAGACGTTACCAGTTTTGCAGCTCAATATGACGCCCCTCAAACTACAAAATATTTAGGCTATGTTCCCGCTAAGTGTTGTTGAGCTTTAAACAAGTTGTTTTTGTTAGGGTTTTCGTTTGTATCCAAAAACCGAAACCAACCTAAGTAATTTTCTAGATACTTAGTCG
>MABC01000076.1 GCA_002162925.1 Thalassotalea sp. 42_200_T64
CTGTCAGGTGCTCTAACTCAATTAATAGCTTATTAAATTGCGCTGGTATCATGATTTCGACCTCTACACTGATGATTTATACAGTATAGCAACAATTTATGGGAACATAGCCAATTTGATTTTTGATATTTTGCGGCAAAATGTTGCAGAAAATTTTCGCTTAACGCTTGCATGTCATCTAACCGCTCACGCAGTGGTGGCATGGTGATCACTAACGTATTTAACCGATACAACAAGTCCTGGCGAAATTCACCATCTTTGAGTAGTTGATTCAAATTGGCATTGGTGGCACTAATTAATCTGACATTGGCGTGTTCTGTTTGACTCGAACCTAATATTTCATACTGGCCGGTTTCCAATACACGTAAAAGTTTTGGCTGCAGATTTAGCGGTAATGAACCAATTTCATCGAGAAACAAACTGCCTTGTTCGGCCAATTGAAAGCGGCCAACCCGATGTTGTTTGGCGTCGGTAAACGCCCCTTTTTGATGGCCAAACAATTCACTCTCAAATAAGTTGTCAGGTATCGCTGCCATGTTGATTGCAATAAACGGATTGTTTTGTCGACTCGATAACTGATGTATACGTTCGGCCAATAGCGACTTGCCGGTACCATTTTCGCCTAATATCAACACGTTGGCATCGGTTGGTGCGATTTGACTGACTAATTGCTCGATCGCTTGCATCGATTTTGATGCGGCAATCCAATTTTTATTTTGCAACTTGCCGGCGGATTTTTTGCTGAGCAACTGACGATAACCCTGATGTTCTTGCTTTAAGCGCGAATGGCTTAACTGCTGACTAATGCTATTCAGCAATTTGCCTTTGTTCCAGGGTTTTTCGATGAAATCGCGGGCACCGAGTTGCAGGCCCTTTACCGCCAATTCGATGCTGCCCCACGCCGTCATTAAAATTACCGGAATATTGCTTTGCTGCAGTTGCTGCAGTATGTCCAAGCCTTCCTGGCCGCTGGTGGTGTCACGGCTAAAATTCATATCGAGCAGCACTAAATCCGGCTTTTGTCGGTCAGTTTGCACCACCACTTGCTTGGCGTTACTTGCTTCAATAACATTGTAGCCATTGGCGCTGAGCAACAGCTCCAGCGCCAAACGAATGTCTTCATCGTCATCGGCAACTAATATCGTGGCGTTATGAGCATTATTTGGGGCGTGGCTATTGATTGTGTTCAAAAATAATCCTAAAAAGAAAAGGGCTAACACCTTGATTAATATATCTTGTTTAATATATAAAAGTATTAGCCCTGAGTTTACTTTATAATTTGCCGTTATACCAATGCGATTAACTGTCATTGGTATCTATGCTTAATCCAATTACTCTTCGCGTAATGCTTGCATTGGATCGCTGCGAATGACTCGCCATGCGGGCATCAGGACCGAGAGCAAGACAATGGCAATTAAACCGCTGTCTAACACCGTCATCGCCAGCCAGTTAAATTCTGGCAACATCTCTAATTGTTGCTGAATTTGCTGATAGCCCATTACCGAAACCACAAAACCTAAGCCTAAGCCTACCACTAACATCCATAACGCATCTTTTAAAATAAAGCGCACCAGACGTGATTGTTTTGCGCCAGTTGCCATGCGCACCGCCAATTCGTACTTACGATGATTGGTGGTCATTTGGGTTAAACCGGCGACACCAATGGCGGCTAACAGCAAGGTTAACGCGGTCATGGTTAATACCACCCATAGGCTCACCCGTTGGTTTAGCGTTTGTTGTTGCCAAATATCAACCAGCGGAGTGACTTGCACATTACTCAAGCGTGGAAACTGACGTTGTAAATCGATGTTGATCATATCATCCGTTAAGCTTTTACCCGCTGGCATCATCACCGTAAATTGCAAGTTACCACCGGTGTCAATACGGTGTGAATAAACCGCTGGTAAACCTAGCGGGTCGGCAATGCCAGTTTGGCTTATGGTGTTGCTGACAATACCGGTCACTATCATTGCCGGGTTATCTTCGCCCTGGCTTAACTTGACAGTTTTGCCAATAATTTGTTCATTACTCAAGGTTGGGAACATGGTGGTTGCCATGCTTTGATCAATCACGATGCGCTCTTCGTCGTTGTTAATTTGCTCTTGGGTTAAATTGGCACCGGCGAGCATCTTGATATTAAAAGCACTGAAAAAATCGGCACTCAAACTTCTCACCTGAAAGATCACCCGTTCACCATTATTGTCTTCATTGCGAAATGCACGCACTTGCAGAGAATTAGAAAGCGGACCATTATCGGCAATGATGACATCGCTGTCGGCAACTTTCGTTTCTATCATGGTAGCAACATCGCCAAGCAGGGTGCTGATTTCACTGTCTTTGTATTGCTCGTAATCTCTTAACTTGGTGATGTATTCTTCATCGGCGATGGTCAACGAAATATTATAAGAGTTGCCAATGTCATAGCCTAAGTCTTGATATACCGATTGGTAACTTTGCAGGGTGATCATCACTGATGCCGTTAACAGCATGGAGGCAATAGAGAGTTGCAATACCATCAGCACTCGACTCAACCATTGATTACTCTGGGCCTGGATGCCTTTGCCACTGCTATTGAGGTTATTGGCTAATGCCTGTTTATCAATGTCTACCAGGGCCAGCACACTAAACAAGATGCTTAACAATATTATGATCGCAAACGATGCGGCGATGGTGGCCCCATTGAGACCGATACTGTCTATCATCGGCAAGCTGTCACCGGCAATTAACGGCAAACTTTTTAATGCCCAACCGGTAACCAACAGGCCTGCGGTTGCGGCGAGTAGAAAGCTAGGGAGATTTTCCAACAATACCAACAATCGCATTTTTAACAAACTTGCCCCCAAACTCAGTTGAATGGCGAATTCTTTGGTGCGACTTTGATAATGGGCGATAAACAAGTTTAGCAAATTCAGTGTCGCCATCAGCAATAAGCCGATGGATGCGGCAAACAGGGCAATAATCAAGCCTTCCGTCTCACCTAGCATATTGCTGCGATATGGCGCGCCGATCACTTCTTTGTTGGTGTTACTGAGAAAGTCCAAAAACATTTGCGCATTTTCACCGTCGACATTGCTGATGATGTAATTGGTCAACCATTCATCAGTTTGTTCTTGCGTAGGTAATACGGCGCTGCCATTGGCACTTTTAAGCAATAAAAAATCAATTTCATTGCTGATATTGCCAACGTTATCTTGTTGCGCGGCGACAGTGCTAAGGTTTTTAATAAACCAAACTTGTTGTGGCAAAATTGCCTGGCCACTTTTTATTGCCATTAAATCTTCAATGACACCAGCAATAATAAATGGCTGATTGTTCACGTTTAACTGTTTGCCAATGACGGACTCAATTCCGGCGTAGGCAAATTGCCACAGACTCTCGGAAATCCAAACATACTGTTCAGGTGCCGCTACGGTGACATCATCACCGAGCAATAAACGCGTACCCAATACTTGTAAAATGTTATTCGATGCTTCAAAACTCGTGGTTGGATACATACCATCGTTAATTTCAACATCTTGCTCTGTTGGGCTAATACCGGCCCATTCGCCTAAATCCGCAAAGTGTTCACCAAAAGACTGTAAGCGGTTCATATTCCAGTAAGACACACTTAAGGTATCTGACATTTTAAAGCGATATTCAAAGGTTTGTAGTGCAGCCTCGTTTTTAACCCCTTGCAGTGGTTGATATAACAAGGTTGACGAAATTGCGGTTACGCTTAATACCGCGCCTAAGGTCAGGCCCAAGGTTAAGATCAATGGAATGCTCAGTCGCGGCAAGGCGAAGACTCGCGCTATGCCATGCAAGAAAGCCTTTTTGTACAAACTCATGCCACACCTCGTAATTTTTGCTCCGTCACAATTTGGCCATCAAGCAGTTGTATTTGACGATTCGCACAGCGTGAATAGCGGGTATCATGGGTAACCATGACGATAGTGGAACCATCTTTGTTTAATTGCTCTAACAGCGCCATCACCTGGTCGCCATTTTTACTGTCGAGGTTACCGGTAGGCTCATCCACCAGGATAAGATCAGGCTTGCCCACCAACGCACGGGCAATGGCGATACGTTGCTGTTGACCACCCGATAACTGGTTTGGACGATAATTTTGTCGATGCCACATATCTACCTGGGTTAGCACTTGTTCCACTCGCTGTTTTATTTCGGCTTTATTGACGTTTCTGTGCTCAAGCGGCAGGGCAACGTTTTCAAACACAGTTAAGTTGTCAATCAAATTGAATGACTGAAATACGTAGCCAATGTGCTGGTTTCTAATTTGCGTACGTTGATCAACTTTCAAACCGGCAGTATTGATGTTGGCAATGTGATAATCGCCTTCACTGGCACTGTCCATCAGCCCCATGATCGATAGCAAGGTTGACTTGCCACAACCAGAAGGGCCGGTAATGGCAACAAATTCACCCTGATTAATTTCCAGTGAGATCCCTTGCAGGGCATGAGTTTCAATTTGCTGGCCGTCATAGCGTTTGTGCACATTGTTCATTTCAACTACTTTTTTCATGGTCTGTTCCATCCTGTTATTTTTTAATTCGTTAATTTTGTCGTTAATTTTGTCGTTAATTTTTTGGTTATTTAATCGGTTAGCGTTAATTGGCTAAATTGCTTGTATTTACTGGTATCGCTGCTGACAATTTCTTCACCTGGAGCAAGGCCTTCTTTGATCACTAACTGGTTTTGCGAAAGCTCGCCAAAGGTTACGCTGCGCTGCTCTAACAAATTGCTGGCGGTACGGACAAATAACGCTTGTTTCGAGCGAGGACGTAATCCCGGCGTTTGTTTAATGAACATCGCATTCACGTTATGCCGAACAAATACTTGCGCCGATATGGCTAAGGAAGGACGGGCGTTTGAGGTTAACTCACCATCAAGAACCGCTTCTGCCAGTACTGAACCATTGACCACCATGCTTTCAATACGGGTAATGTGCGCAGCAATTTTGCCTTTTTGGGTATCAATAATGACTGCAGAATTGATGTCTACCTGGTCTGCTTGATGTTGTGGCAAACGTAAACGAGCAATCAGTTGCTCATCGCTGCCAACTTTCGCTAATGACTCACCCAATTGCACACTTTGGCCAAGTTCAACTTCTAAGCTTTGTAATGAACCGGTAATTCCGGCAGTGACATGCATATCTGCTAATTGCTTTTCTAATAGGGCGACTTGCAAAGCTTGTTGATTGATTGTGATATCACGCTGGGTTAACTGGTAGCCTTGCATTTCGATAAACTGCTGATATTTTTGCTGCTCAAACTTCAGCCGTTTGCTTTCTTGCTTAACCGCCAGCTTGGCACGTTGCAGTTCAATTTTTGACGATACGCCCAAATTCATTAAATTTTCATTTACCGATAATTCCAATTGCGCCTTTTCGATTTCGGCTTCAATGTCGGCAATACGGCCTTGATAGTTCAAGCGTTCGCTTTGTTGTTCGTATTTAAATGCTTCTAATTGTGCTTGTTGTTGAGCCAGTTGCCCACGCGCCTGGCTAACTTCTTGTTCCAGTTTCGGATTGTTCAGATGTAAAATAACGGTATCAGGGCTTACCTTAGTGCCCGGGCGTACTAGAATTTCAGCGACTTTACCTAACGCCGGCGCCGTTAATAAACGTTCTTTGGCTGAGGCAAATTCACCGTAGGCGCTGCTGTATATATCTAATGGACCCGTGGCAACTGTGGTAAAAGTTAAGCTGGCGATATCGACGGTTTTGCTGGCTTTGCTGCTGACTGCATACGTGGCATAACCGAGTAAAGTAATAAACAACCCAAGAGCGATAATCTTTTTCCACGGTTTTTGCTGGGCTAGTTCAATTTTCATAATGACTCATAGTGGTTAACATAATATTAACTTCACTATGAAATATTCGTGCCAGAATTAAAAGGTGAATAATAACAATCGGTTATGTGTTAGTGTTGGTTGGGGAAGAGGCTAATATGTTCGCTTTTAACGACCTTGTGTTCGGTTTTGAATGACGAGGAGAGAATACCAAATAACCTGAACAGGGGATAATGAGTGCTGCATACCCCGAGTTTAGGTTATTTGGTATTAGGCAAACTTGCGGCTGGCATCTATGGCTAACCCTAAACCTACCGAGCCAAATTGATCACCTTGAACAATGTCTGTGTGCGGAAACAGTGCTTCAATGGCGTGTTTCACCATAGGGATAGCCGTGGTGCCACCGGTCATAAACACTTTGGTGATTTGCGAAGGGACCAAACCGGCATCTTGTACGGTTTGAAACGCCTGAGTTTGAATGTTCTTTATTTCATTATTCACCGCGTCACGTAATTGCTCAAGGCTGATGTTTAACCCTAAATTCTGTTCAACGTAATCCAGGTCAATGTGGGTGCTGGCATTGCTACTGAGCTCTATTTTTGCGTGCTCAATATCTATCGCCAATCGATGACCTTCGCGTTTGTTGATCACATTGATCAAGCGATCGATTAGCTGCTTATTCTCTACCCGGTAAGCAATATCTTTTAGTGAGTGAATGGTGTGTCGGTCATACAATTCATGGATACGATGCCAAGTGGCCAAGTCATGATAGTAGCTCGATGGCATGATCATTTTTGTCGATTCGGTATAAGTGTCTTTGCTCACCGATTTTCGAATACTAAAGTTTTTCTCAAAATTTGCCGTTGCCGTTTTGTCTTTAAACGAGCTTTTATAACCAAGCTCATGCATAGCGCTGGCTAAACTGAGTTTTCGATCAAAGTCAGTGCCACCAATGTGGACACCGCCGTTGGCTAAGATATCGTCTTTTCTCTCGGCCCGTTTTGCCCGCTCTGGTGATATTCTAACCACCGAGAAATCAGAGGTACCACCGCCAATATCGACGATTAAGGCAATTTCTTCTTGATCAACACTTTGTTCATAATCCAGTGCGGCGGCAATTGGCTCGTATTGAAATATTACGTCATTAAAGCCTGCTCGAATGGCGGCTTGCTCTAATGTGTCCTGGGCAAGCAAGTCGGCTTGTGCGTCATTATCGACAAAGTGTACCGGTCGGCCAAGTACCACTTGCTCGAATGAATGCTGTCCATGGGGGCTAGCACTTTGCTCAGCTTTGATTTTAAGGTTTTGTAAAAAACTGGTGAGAATGTCTACAAATGGCAGTTGTTGCGCTTTTATCTGCGTGGTTTCCTCCATCAAGGGGGTGCCGAGGACACTCTTTAATGAGCGCATTAAGCGACCAAATTCGCCATCAATATACTCATTAATCGCCGCCCGACCATAAAAGCTTTCATTTAGATCAAAATGGAAAAATATCGCGCTCGGTAAGGTCACTTTATTATCTTCTAACGGCAAAAGTATGGCTTGTTGAGACGATGGGTTTAGGGTACCAAAAGTTGAGTTAGACGTGCCAAAGTCCAGGCCACAGAATGAATGCAAAATAAATCCTTAACAATAAAAACAAAGTGTAATTATAAAACGGGTATTTTAACCTGAACTCGGGATAATGAGTACTTGATATAATATTTATTTTCAACAATTTAACTGACGGCAGTTAATTATTTAAAATTATATCTATGCGTTATCATCAATCAGTTATTTGTGGCCGTATCCGCGATGGTCATTTTCGTCATTAATTTTTGATACCAAAAAGCGGCAAATAATAAAAATGCGCCAACACCAATAAACAAGACAACCTTTTGCCATAACAACGCACTTGCCGCATCGACTAAGGTGAGTTTGACGATGGCGATTAGCATTAAGGCAAAGCCATATTTAACTTTGATCAAGCTGCCAGACTGATTCAGCAAAATATACACGCCGTGTATGGCCAATACCGGGCCAATAAGCAAATCAAGCCCCGAGTGGGCCAAAGAGAACAATGCCAGGCAATAGGTAATAGCGGCGAAACTGTGCAAAAATAAATCGTAATGTTTACCAATCCGCAATCTCTTCTGTGGTGATACCGCTCTTAACGTGCCATACACCATACCAGCCAGCGTCAGTGTTGCACTGCACACATAATAACTGTCGCCGAGAGTGAGGAACCAACTCGCTAATAAAATCAATAGGTTGGTGTATTTGATAAATTCACTGCTGGTGCGCAGGTATATCGATTTGTTGATAAAGATATATGCCGCTGCCCAATAGACACTGGCAGTAAGGCTAGCGATTAATACACTGTCAAATTGCACGCCGATAAATATCGGCAGAGCAAAGCCAGAGGTTTTCACTGCCACCCGGCAAATACTGACGCTGAGTCGATTCATCTGTTTATGTGCTCGGCCTGGATGCGTTAACCGCTTGTTGTTTTTACTTAAGTAAGCGATTACGTATAAAAAACTAAAACCAGTAAAGCTGATCAATGCCTGCGCCACAGAGTTCACCGCGATTAAACCTGTCATCATTACTGCGGCCAAAATAGTCAGGAATTTCGCCTGGATAAATAGCAGCCAATGTTGAACTTTATAAGCAAGTAGCATGGCAAGTAATGGCGATAACCAAAGAACCTGGCTGATGCCTTGCTCTAACGCTCGAACCGCCGAACCTAGCCAAACGACAGGTATAAGCAGATAAAATAGAATGCGGGCATATTCTGCGATGGCATTTAGCACCGAGTTGTTGCCTACCTTGCTATTGAATGCTGACCATAAACGCAGCTGCAAAAATGCTGAAATTATTGCACCTTGTGCATACTCAGGTAACAAGGTTAAGCGATAACTGTTTATTTCGATTGCCGCCATATTGGCAAAATATAGTGGCACGACAATGAGTGCTGCGCCAAAGCCTTCCATTGCCGGGTGATTAATCTGTTTGGCTCGCAGCAAAATTAATAACTGCATCGCAATAACCGTGACCCCAACCCAGGGGCCAATATACATGTGTAAAGTGACAATGGCTAAGATGGTTAACCACACAACTTCGATAAACTGCAGGCTTGGCTTTATTGTTTTTAGGCTGAAAGCATTGAATGTTACTCTCTGTTTTTCAGTTGATGATGTGTTTGCAACAATCAACCGCTGCCAAATGGCTATCACCAATACGGTAGCCGTTGTTAAAATCCAACCATCCAGAGATCGCAGTGCCGGCAGTGGAAAGTACGGGGCAATGGCGAAAAAACAATACAGTAGTGCGACAAAAGTTAACCCCTGACCCTGATTAATCACACTCGGCATGATATAGCGACGGCCGGTATAGATTAACAATAATCCCTCCAATGCCCAGGCAATCCCCCAGTATGCTTTGGCCAATAAGGCGATAACCGTAACTATGCCCCAGGCTCCGGCAATTAAAATAAAGGTTGTACTATGCTCATTGGCGGTTTTGTAAAACAAGGTAGCAAGGAACAGGGCAGTTGCGGTATTGATTAACGTAGCTAAAACCAGACTGATATTTATGTTGCCAACAGCTGGCTCAGATGATTGATAGAACATCAGCAAGGTAGAGCTGATGGCGGCAATTAACATCAACAAGGTTTTACTCTGCTGGCTTTGGCTTTGGTAAAAGGCGATGGCGGTATAAGCGAAGAACATTAAATAGAAACCGTTAATCAGCCAGTTGCTTATCTGTACTTGCTCAACACCAATGCTAAATTCAATGGCAATGATGACAAAAGCCAGGCAAAGACTGGCCAACCATTGCCAATTGAGCCTGTAGCTAATGATCAGTGTGCTTAAGGTAACTAGTGCTAGTGAAATGAAATAAGTGATGCCATGAATATCTATGGTGTTTGATATCATTGGCATGGTAGCTATGCCGATAATGCCTAAACAAGCCAGTACTTTGGTGTTTAGCCATAACGCAAAAGCATGACAACTTAAGGCAATAAGCAGATAAAATACCAAAGTGGTAAATTGTTCAATTACGTAAAATACACTACCGGCAAAGTACACTGTGGTATAGGCAATGAGCAAACCGGTGGCGACGATGGCAGTGGCAAACTCAGCAAAACGGGTTTTTAATTTTAAATAAATACCTAATCCGATCACCCCAACCGAAACTAAACACAGTAACAACGCCTTGCTGCCGACGCCAAGTTGTTCAATCATCAATTGCATCAAATAGCCAACCCCTGACAGGGTTAACACGATGCCAATAATGGTGATAATAAAAATACCGGCCATATTACGCTGTTGGTACGATTGATAAATTTTCAGCACAGGAGCAAACCAGTCGGCAAACATAGCTGCCAGCAACATCAACAACTGATGAATAAATGATGGTTTGCTCGGTTTTATGGTGGCGGCCGGTGTTGGTTTTGACGTATTTGGATTGACAAACTGCTCTGCATATTGGCTATCAGCCGTTGCTGCCAAGATTAATTTAGGCTCAGCGCTTTTCTGTGTTGGTGGGCGATTAACTTGTGCATTCGTTGGTACTGTATCGGCGATGTGGCCAGTGGCTTTGTTCTGCGCCATCTCATTTAGTATGGCGGTATCTAGCCGTTGCTCGATATCATCGAGTTGCTGGTTGAGAGATGCTCTAAGTTGATTTACTTCATGCTTTAATGATCTAACGTCATCATTCATGCCGAACTCTTATCAAATTGGTATTATTATTTTGTATTTATAGAGTATAAGCGGCGCTGTTAAATAGCAATTTTTTGTTTAAACTCAACTGCTATTGCGATTTAGCACAGCTTTGACAAAGATACTCATCATACATCCGCCCGGCTAATTCTGGTTTTTTGCAAATGGCACAAATGGCAAAATAGTTGCTGTTGGCACAAAGATCTTGCATCGCAGCTTCAATCTGTTGCTCATTGGCATCATGTGGAAGCATTTTTACCACTTGGTAAGTTAACCTTGGCTCGCTGCCATTCCAGTCTACGGTTTCAATACTAAGTTCAATCGCATTTGCGGTTTTGTTTTGCCAAATGAACTGTCTAAATTGTTCAAGGAGTTCTTTGTTGTCAATCATAGTGAATTACCCTAAATCTTGTTTTTATATATACCAAGTTGAATAAATATCTGCTCATTTTTAATGGTTAAAACGAATAACTACGGCTTTATAAAATTGATAAGTAGAATAACTACTCACTAAATTTTATGCATTGTATTTATCCGTTTTTCCTCATGAAAAAGTAGACCACATACTTAATCAAATTGGTATTACCCAGAATAGACTAAAAACTGTATTACTTCTAATTTCGTAATTTTAATAATTTCAATGAGTTGTGAAAAAGCTTAATAGAATTGCTATCAATTGTGAGTACCTTGGGCTTGAAAGTATTTCATTCGAGATAACTGCCAGTCGTTTGCGCGGTTTAGCGGGTATTGCCTGCACATGCCATAACGAAAGGAAGGCGGTATATTCGGCCAGTGATAGCGTAAATCGCTAAACCATACGCAGGTTTGCTGCGCTGTGTGTTGGTAGTCATAAAAAATTGGGGAAATGCTAAAGTGACGAAATGGCTTGAATTTTCGGTGTTGCCAAACGGCCAAAACATGACTTTCTACGTTTTCCTGTTTTGGTATGAGCGGGTAGTTTAGCCAAATTATTTGCTCGACCAGTCGGTAGCTTGCCTGATGTTGCTTTATACCAAGTTTAGTCGTCAACCACTGGCCGATATCGTCGTTGCCAAATCTGATATACGCCTGGGCAAAACCATTCGCTGATTTACTTAAGGCACTCCAGTAGAAAGGCGAAAAGGGCTGGGGCATTAATGTAATGCTTTGTTGGCTTGCACTGATTTGCTGCCCAATATGGTGCTTGATCTGAATGACCATGAAAAGGTAGCTACACGGCAATAATGCGGCAAAGAATACTGCCAAAAACTTAAAACGCAGGTGATTAGGGATAAGGTGATTCGAGATAAGCAGTAAACACAAGCTGCATAGTACGGCCGCGGTAAAGTACGCATCGATCACAAACAGTATATTGAACGCCACCCGGTAACGACTCAACGGGGCAAACCATTGGGTACCGAATGCGGTAAGACTATCGAGTATCGGGTGTGAGATAAAGGCCAGTAAACATAACCAATATAACGGTTTTGTCGGCAGTTGCCAGGCGCTTAGGCGCTGCCAGCACTTCATGATTAACCAGGCCCATAGGGGGGCCAGTAACAAAGAGTGAGTTTCTGCCCGGTGCCAGTAGGCGAGGAATTCTAACGGGTTAATAAAAAATAACAAATAATCGATATCGGCAAACAATGCCGCGCTGGCACCAATTACTGCCCGTTTTTGCCAAGATATTATGGTTTGCTTGTTTGTACTGCCAGGGCCTGTATTGCCAGAACCGGGCAACTGAGCCACAGCAGCACCAACAATAGCATGGGTTAGGGCATCCATTGCTGCTTCACTTATTGTGCCTTATCGGCCGGCTTATGGCCTTGAACGCATGATATAGCTGCCTGTTTCTGTTTAGTAACCGCTGTAACAGCTGTCGGGTTTTAATGTGCTGCTTGCTATTATCGACAAAATAAAAGGAAAAACTCAGCAAATAGGCAGAGGTTACGGATATTTCATCACCAATACGCTTTAGCCCGGAATAATCTCGACCGGCAGCTTGTATAAACCACTGTACTGTTCGGCTTACGCGGGTGATTCCATGGGCTTGTAGATGAAAATGACCCGGTTCAAACTTATAGGCAAGGATCTCTTTAACCAGCTTTTTATCGGGCGAGAGAACATTAAACCAGACCATGATGCAATCAACCAGGCGCTGATCACTGGTTTGCGCTGGCAGTGCATCTTGGCTGCTACGATTAAGCATGGCAGCATCGGCCCGATCGAACAATGCTTCCGCCATATCGTCTTTTGAGCGAAACAACCTTCGAATTTCGCTGAGGCTGCAATTTAAGTTCTTGGCCAGCGCTAACAAACTAAAACTCTCCCAGGAGCTTTGGTGTGCCAAAGCCAGCGCCTTATCTAAAACTAATTGTTGATTGATCTCATCTTCGCTCATGATCTCTCCCCTAGGGTCTGTTGACCTTTGTTGTGCATTTTTGCTGCCCTTCTGGTTCGAAATTTGTACCGCAAAGATCAACAGACCCTATGCATGAATCAAAAATCAATTAGATAATCGCAATAGGTATGCGCTGTCTGCCAAAACTGTTGCTAAAGGCGGTGAAACGACCGGGTAATTGCTGGCCGCAGTACTGGCAATTACCGTGTTCCGTTAAGTGATATTGGTTAAGTTCGTACCAGTTTCGGCCAATCACCAATTGTTGGCAGTTTGGGCAATAGGTGCTGTCAGACTCACTATCAAATACATTGCCACAATACACATAATTAAGACCGTAGCTTTGCGCGATTGCTCGTGCTGTTAACAGTGTGGAAAGTGGCGTATTGGCTTTATCCAGCATTTTAAAATCGGGATGAAAGGCACTAAAGTGCAGCGGAATATCCACGCCAAGATTTTCTGCAATCCATTGACACATCGCATGCAACTCTTGCTCTGAATCGTTTTCATCGGGGATCAGCAAGGTGGTTATTTCAAACCAGACATCTGTTTCGTTTTTTAAATAAATGAGTGTCTCTAACACCGGTTGCAGATGTCCATGGCATATTTTGTGATAGAAGCTTTCGCTAAAAGCTTTTAAATCAATATTGGCGGCATCCATGTGTTGGTAAAACTCTGCTCTTGGCTCAGCGCAGATATAACCTGCACTAACCGCCACACTTTTTATGTTTTGCTGTTTCGCGGCAATGGCGGTGTCGATGGCATACTCCATAAATATGACCGGATCGTTGTAGGTAAACGCCAGGCTTTTGCAATTGTGCTGTTTCGCTGCTTTGGCTAGCTGTTCCGGCATGGCACTGCCACTTAAGGTATCAATTTGCCGCGACTTGCTGATGTCCCAGTTTTGGCAAAATTTACAACTTAAATTGCATCCCGCGGTGCCAAAGGACAACACACTGCTGCCCGGGTAGAAATGATTGAGCGGTTTTTTTTCAATCGGGTCAATACAAAAGCCGGAAGAGCGACCATAACTGGTGAGCACAATCTTGCCTTGATGATGCATACGGACAAAACAACTGCCGCGTTTGCCTTCCCGTAAACTGCAGTGTTGCGGGCACACATCGCAACGTACTCTGCCATCTTCTAGCTGCTGCCAGTATTTGGTTGGAAAATGTTCAATCGGTTGATTTGCCATAATGTTACCGCCTGTAATAAGTATAGGTAAATTATCTATACTTAAGAGAGTTGGTCGACTGAAGTCGCACTTTTTAGAGCAATTAATACCAACTTGGTATAATAAGGAGTCGTGTTGAGTATTCGTAAACCTGCAGTAGCAGGTAGTTTTTATGCTGATGATCCGATAGAGCTGGTTAGCAATGTTAAACAGTATATCGGTGAGTATGTTGATGCTGGCGTGCATGCCAAAGCGCTAGTTGTACCACATGCGGGTTATTGTTACTCGGGCGCGGTTGCCGGTGCCGCTTATCGGTTATTGGCAAATAGTGCCAATGAAATTAATCGAGTGGTATTGCTTGGCCCTTGCCATCGAGTCGCTTTATACGGCATGGCGGTGGCCAGCTACGAATTTTTTTCGACACCTTTAGGCGATGTTAAGGTTGATAAAGATGCCTGCGAGACGCTTTTGGAAAAAGGTGTGGTACAACTGTCTGACGAAGCGCATCAGTTTGAACACTCGTTAGAAGTGCAACTGCCATTTTTACAGGCCAGTTTGCAGCAGTTTAGCATTTTGCCGATTGTGGTTGGCGTGTGTGAACCCGAAGCTGTGGTTAAAGTGATAAAAGCGCTAGATACGAAAGGCACCTTGTTTGTCGTCAGCACTGATATGAGTCATTATCACAGCTATTTTGAAGCGCAAGCGATAGATAATTTCAATATTGTGCGGATGCTAAATTTTGCTACCGATTTGGTTAGCGAGGATGCCTGTGGCAGTTATGCGTTAAATGGTTTTTTTCAATATTGCGCGACCAGGCAGTGGAAAATTCGCATGGTCAAAGCGGAGAACTCCGGCGATACCGGCAACGATAAAAGCAGAGTGGTAGGCTATGCCAGCTTTATCGTGTATTGAACTCACTCGCGTGGAGCAACAACTTGCCATTGATATGGTTTGGCTAGTGCTGCGCGAAAGCATTAAAGAGCAGCAATTGGTAATGCCGGCGGTGCCGGATTGTGCCGTTTTGCAGCAACAAGCCGGTTGTTTCATCACCCTTTATGTTGATGATGAACTGCGCGGTTGTATTGGTACCAGCGTGGCAGAAAAACCATTGTGGCAAAATATTTGCAATCATAGCTATAACAGTGCCTTTAAAGACTATCGCTTCGACTCTCTACAGTTTTCTGAGCTGAAACAGTTAAGTTTTCAAATATCAATTTTATCGGCTTGCAGCAGCATCGACAACCTGGGTGAACAAGCGCTAGTTAGCGAGTTAAAGCCAGGTGTTGATGGTTTAGTCATTGAATATCAACAACATAACGCCTTATTTTTACCTTCGGTTTGGGATGCTCTGCCCAAGCCAGAAGTTTTCGTCGCTAAGTTAAAGGTAAAAGCCGGATTGGCAGAAGATTATTGGCACCAAGACATGAAATTGTATCGTTTTCAAACCTTGTTGATCAAATCGGCAAGTTAGCGCTTTAAATGCTATAACGTATCCTTCAGTAGGAAATGGCTCAATTGGCGTTAATTGTTGAGCTTGATTTTGTGTCAGAAAATGCCACTGAGAACTAAACCGCTCCTCGCGGTAGGGGCGCTCCTTTTCTAGCTCTGTAATATCTCAAATCCTGACTATTTTTTCTACGCTTATCGTGCGAGGTATTTTCCTCGCCTGATAGGAG
>MABC01000006.1 GCA_002162925.1 Thalassotalea sp. 42_200_T64
TACTGATACCAATGATATGACAGGCGCTTTCTTGTGTGGCTCCCGAATCACAGGCTTCGGTGACTAACCTGACAATGTCCGCTCGTTCGTTGCTCATAGTGAGCTGTCCTCGTCGCTTCCCCAGATCTCGGTGACTTTTTTTTGGAGAACTAACAAGGCAGCGGTTTCTGCTAACGCTTTATCTTTACGATTTAATTCTTTCTTTAACGCTTTGTTTTCATGCTTCAAGGTTTTAACTTCATTACGAGAAACGGGCTTGTTATCTGACTGACTTCCGTTAGCAAAATCAAGCTTCCACTGCGCTACATGGTGAGGGTAAATACCCTGTTCACGACAAAGCTCGCTTAGTGCCTCATCATCGAGTGCACCACAGCTTATGATCATGTTAAGGCGTTCTTCTAAAGTCCAATCCTGAGGGCGTTTCTCTTTTTTCATGCTACTTACTTCGTTAGGTGAAATTGTTTCAAGTTCTTGATTCTTTGCTTGCTGTATCCAACGGGCTAAAGATGATAAACCTATCCCTAATGAATCTGCAACTTCTTTTAAGATAGTATTATTTTGTCTATTTAATGCTTTTTCTACTGCTTGTTTTTTAAATGATTGAGTAAATCTCGACTCATTTTAATTACCTCTAACTAAGAATTAGAGGCGACAACTAGTCTGACACAGGGGGCAAGCCAAACCAAGCCTTCCGCTTTGTGGCCAGACTGGCCTAATCTATTGTACGATTAGGTGAGAGTCGAAGTTCAAACTTTTCAGTTGTAATTTGAGCTAACAAAATTTATAAATTCCGAGAAATGATAAGGCCCCTTTAAACCAAAACCGTATTAGTCTACACTCCGCCCTATTACACCTATTGATTACAACAATATGATCAACCATATTAATTTTAGCGATATTTCAGTAACTGAATGCCAAAGACTATTTCATGGCCGTGGCCATGCTTACCCTGGTTTTGAACACGTAAGTGTCGACTGGATACCACCGGTTGCATTAATCACTATTTACAAAGAAGAAAGTGAGTCATGGCTAGCAGCTTATGCCGAGCAGCTGCTCGATAATATTGACGGTTGTAAAACAGTGAAGGTGCAGTTTAGATGCCGAGCTAAGGCGCCATATCAACTACTCGCTGGCGATGAAGTCACCGATTTAGTTGCCATTGAACACGGTTTAAAATATCAGTTACAGCTTGCTCACGCGCAAAATAACGGCATTTTTCTCGATATGAAAAATGGCCGTAAATGGGTGCAAGAACATAGCCAGCATAAAAATGTATTAAACCTGTTTGCCTATACCTGTGCATTTTCAGTGGCCGCGATTGCCGGTGATGCGAACAAGGTGGTAAACGTTGATATCAGCAAGTCTCCCTTAGCCAAGGGCCGGGACAATCACCGGCTGAATCAGCACGATTTAACTAAGGTAAAATTTGAAGGTGTCGATATCTTTAAATCTTACAGTCGCTTAAAAAAACATGGCCCTTATGATTTATTGATTTCTGATCCACCATCATTTCAAAAAGGCAGTGTCGATATTAAACGCGACTACCCGAAAATTATTCGTCGTTTGCCGCAACTGATGAATGATAAAGGATTGGTGATGTTATGTTTGAATTCGCCAGATTTAGACGAAAACTTTCTCATTGAAATGGTTGCCAAAGAATGTCCACAATGTGAATTAGTGGAACGCTTGCAACCGCCATCCGTGTTTAAAGAAGCGATGGCAGGCAAAGGCTTAAAGGTACTGATTTTTCAATATCACCAATAAGCCTTAAACAACATAAAGTTAAGGTCTGGCTAAACCACCACGCGTACTGCCAAAAGAATAAGCACGATACCCGTAACTTTATCAATCATGCGGCTTTTGGCTTTCAATCGTTCCAGCACCGGCCCTCGAGATAAACCAAAGGCGACCAAACAATACCAAATAGTATCAATACCACCTACGGTCAGCACCATGATCAACTTTTGCGCAAAACTGGCGTTCGCATCGACAAACTGACTAAACAAGGCTAAACAAGGCTAAGAAAAATATCGCCAGTTTCGGGTTTAAAAAAGCAATTAAAAAGCCATCGCGCCAAGCATTCATTGGCTCTTTCGTTTCACCGTTGGTATTGGCTAAATCTAACTTACTGTCTTTACTGCTGAGCGCCTTATAGGCCAAATACAATAAAAACGCGGCGCCGCCATATTGAATAGCTTGAAAGATTAATGGCGATTGGATGAGCACCAAGCCAATCCCCGTAAGTACAATGGCGGCATAAAGTGCAACCGCCAAACCATGACTGATTGCCGTACCGAGACCTGAATATTGACCACCTAACATGGTATTGCGCACCACTAGTGCCAAAGACGGACCAGGTGACAAAGCGCCTAACATACAAACCAGCGCTAAAGATAACCACAATTGCAATTCCATAAACTCTCAACGACTCAATTAATTCTCAAGGAGTATATAATATTGCCTAGGTCTTATAAAGATTTCCGTATTCGCATAAAAGCAGCAAATCGAGGTTTTCCGCCACGAGTAAAGCCCCAATACTTATAGGTAATGATAGTACCAATGGCTGGTGGATTTCGTCTTTGTTGGTCGCTAAAACCGCTACCAATTTTAAACACTGTACCTTTCGGGGTTTGCACGATAAGTGCACCCAAAAGTCCTGCATATTTACCTTTTCCCTGGGTATGCCCAATCACTTGAGCTTCACTGTCTTGAAAGGCCTTTAATTTTAATAAATTATCCGTTCTGCCAGTATGGTAATAGGCGCTTTGTTTATGTAACATCAGCCCTTCGCCACCACGGTTAATGACTTTAGTCAGTAAATTTTCAAGCTTCTCAGTTGAGCTTAATTTGATTTGTTGGATCATCTTCAAATATGGTGAATCATTACCGGCAATAAGCTGCTGCATCATAGTTACCCGCTCGGCAAACGGGCCTTGATAAGCAGGCATATCAAAAATCATATAGCGTACATCTTGCCAACCCTGGTGTGCATTAAGGCGAGAGACAACACTTAAGGTTTCAGCAAACATTCCTCTCGCAATCCAGAGTTCACCATCGAGTGCCGTTGGCGGAAATTGCTCAGTAAACCAATTTGGCGCAGAAAATTTATTGCCGGTCCTGGATAACAATTGTTTGCCATCCCAATAACCGCGAACACCATCGAGTTTTTCGCTGACGTAATAATCGCCAATATTTATTCCCGCACGATAAACTTTACCATGCTGCAACTTTGGCAATGTTGTATCGGGTACAAATGGCATCGTCTTGGCTTGGGTAATAAATTGGCAGCTAATGAAACTGAGCAAGCAAATAATGAATCTAAAGTTAGGCTTTGTGTTCATAGAAAATCCTTTTTCTGAATGAGCAGATCTTTATTTTAGTCAATATTTGGTGTTTCCTGCAGTTATTTAGCAAATTTATTTATCGCACCTACACTAAAATGTAGGCTGACTTAGCCATGGACCAATAAACAAGGAGTGTTTTATGTTCAGGATCATCATACTCGCCAGCATCATTTGCCTATCTTGCTCAGCGGCAGCTAAACCTAATTGTCAGTATTACCTTATTCAACTTAAAAAAGTACAAAGTCAGTTGCGTGCAGGTTATACCGTCGAACAAGGGGAAAAACTTAAGAAAAAAGAAAAACACGCCCGCAAGTTATGGTGGCTATGCAGTAAAAATATGCTGACCAAGGCAGAATTGAAGCGGTTAAAGCAACGACAAAGTAGTAAAAAACACTAATATGGCTGAGATTGAAATCTCAATGAAATAGATAACAGTTTGTTTTAACTGTAATTTATTTTACTGGCATGAGCTTTGCTTTTATTTTCATTAAACAATGTAAATTAACAATGTAAATGAATCATCTACCTGAATTTGATTAGATTAAAGAAGCGAAAATTATGCAACAGTTAAAAACCAAAGCTATCAGTGTACTGGGCGGAATTATTTTATTGATTGGGATTATCTTTTTGGTATTACCCGGCCCGGCGATTTTGTTTATTCCTGTAGGCTTGGCAATGCTAAGTTTTGAATATCCGATGGCAAAAAAATGGCTCAGAAAATATCAACGCTATTCAAGTAAGGCGGCTAATAAAATGGATGGCGTAGTGCGAAAATTAAAACGTGCTTAACAGAATCTAATATCTCTTAATCAAATTGATATTGCCACTAAACGAAAAAAGGCCCGCTATAGAGCGGGCCTTTTTCGTTTAAAAAATTGCCGATTAGCGGATATTCCGGCTAGTTTTTATTGGCGTAGTATTCATCTTTTATGGCGTAAAAGCGGGTGTTTACCTCGCTCATTTTCTCACTGCAATATTCACGTAAAGCGCTTAACACCATATATTTAATGCCATGACCAACGACTTTGCCGTTACTTAACAGATCAAATTTCAGTTTCGCCTGACCACGTTTGCCATCAACGGTTAATATCGTTTCCTGTTCATTCAATTGCAATGAAACTTCCGTTAAATCCAGGGTGTCGAGATCAATTTCCATGCTCTGGTACATGATCATTGGCCGTGCAGGATTGATCATTACATTATTCTTTTCCATCAAATGGCCAAGAATTTGCGGGAAGGTATGACCGGAGAATTCAACATAGGAGCGGATCAAAGAGTCGATTAAGGTGGTACATTTACTGTGTTCACCCGATACGGCGTAGTTCATGTACTCTTTGCCATTTTCGTCAAGTACCTGGGCGCTTTCAGCTACTTCGGTAGGAAACGCTAAAGCGACGGTATCTGTTACCATGCCGGAAAAATTGAAGGTCATTTTCGAGTTGAGACCAGATTTGGCCAAAATAATCGAAAATAGTAAATCACCAGGTACGCAAAAACGCTTGGCATCAACGTTGTGAATAGGATTAAAATCATCAGCGATTTCTTTGGCAAAGTCGCTCGCTTGTTGACGAGTAAAACTAACCCTTTGATTTTCTTCGCTATAATACTGCTCAATAAACATTGTTTAATATTTCCCTTACCTGATGCGTGTTTGCGGGGCGTAGTTTAGCAGCGAATGCGATGTAAATCGAAGTTTAATCTACTAAGCAGACCACGAAGACATGTGATTAGCCGCAAATAACCTTATTTTCAGTAATTAAGCTGCTTTAGCCGCAATTAGCTGCAACTTTTGCTTTTTCTTCAGCTTCTTAATTGCCATTTCTCTTTTTGTGGCTGAAGATCGACATTGACATTGCTCTTGATGCACCATTTTAACCGGTAAGCGGTTGCGAGTATATTTAGCCGATTTCACCCCTCCCTGGTTATGTTCCAATAATCGCCTTTCAACATCGGTAGTAATGCCAGTGTACAAACTGTTGTCGCTACAATGTAAAATATAAACAAACCAGGGTTTTGCCATTTATTAATGTTCTCATTATCGTTATTATGGGCTGATACCAATGTTTAACTGTTGTTTTCATCAAATCACCCACAGCGCTTTTGCATGGTAAAAAGGATCATTAAACTATGATAGTTATATCAAATCGGCTGGTAATTAACGAGCAAGAACTCGAATTAAATGCCATCAGAGCCCAAGGTGCCGGCGGCCAGAATGTCAATAAAGTGTCTTCTGCCATTCATTTACGCTTTGACGTAAAAGCCTCAACCATTAGCGATGAATATAAAGAAAAAATTTTAAGCCTTAATGATAGCCGCATCAACAAAGATGGGGTGATCATTATCAAGGCACAATCGTTTCGCACCCAAGAGAAAAATAGAGCAGCAGCAATTGAACGCTTAATCGAACTACTCACGCCAGTGACCATAGTACAAAAAAAAAGGCGAGCGACAAAGCCAACGAAAGCATCACAGCGAAGACGTATGGATAGTAAAAACAAGCGCGGTCAACTGAAAAGCGGTCGCGGTAAAGTTAACTATTAATAAGCTAATTATAAACAAAGAAACAGAGCAATTATGAGCACAAATACCCTTACCGGTCATATCCGGAAAATGACATCGCAACTAATCGATGGGCAGGTGGAATATCAATTACCGCTATCAGAGCACTCATTGGCGTTAAACCCGTTAATTGGCAAACAGCTTACCCTGACCCACAGCGGCAAAATTAATTGTATGGAGTGTGGGAAAAAAACCAAAAAGAGTTACTCACAAGGGTTTTGTTATCCCTGCATGATGAAGCTTGCCAAATGTGACATGTGCATTATGAAACCAGAAACTTGTCACTTTGCCCAAGGCACATGTCGTGAACCCGAGTGGGGAGAAGCGAATTGTTTCGTGCCGCATTTCGTGTATTTGGCCAACACCACTGCCATTAAAGTTGGTATTACCCGCCATACGCAACTGCCAACACGCTGGATAGATCAAGGAGCTAATCAGGCGTTACCAATATTCAAAGTAAGTACTCGCTTACAGTCAGGTCTAGTTGAAATAGCATTAGCCGAGTTTATCTCCGATAAGACCAATTGGCGAAATATGCTAAAAGGCAAAGCAGAGTCTATTGATTTAAAAGCAAAAGCGGCTGAATTAATCCCACAAATAGAACAGCGTCTGGCCGAGATTAAATTAAAGTTCGGTGAAGATGCGGTGCAGAGATTGGATGAAGAAGTGGTGGAAATTGATTTTCCAGTATTAGAATACCCAACGAAAATAAGCTCTTTTAACTTCGATAAAACAGCCACCGTTGGCGGCACGCTAATGGGTATTAAAGGTCAGTACTTGTACTTTGATACTGGCGTTATCAATATGCGAAAATTCACTTCCTACGAAATTACCGCAAGTTATTAACGAATAAAGCTAACCATTATTTTCCCTGACAGGGCTATGTGCTCGTCAGGGATTAAAATATGGCGTGCTTCTTTTTGGTTACAATTAATATCTTAATTTGGGTTTTTTCTCTTCTCTTGAAAAGGTATAGTAACACCTGCGCTAAGCAGGCTCGGATATTCGCCTGCATTCAATAAAAATATAAACTATGGATTAGTTATGTCTAAATTTATTCCCCTGATTTCTCTAACAAGTCTGTTTTTACTGTCTGCCTGTGGTAGCGGCAGTAGTAGCAGTGATGATGACACTAATAAGCCTCCGGTGAGTTACAATTTTTCTTTGCAGGCCGTACTTGGCAATCATTGTGGTGTGGAAACGCCATACCGTGACGTTGAGTTAATATTGCAAGATGCCAATTGGCAAGTATTGAGTACTCACCAAGCCAATACAGAAGGCAAGATTGAATTTACTACCGAGCGTAAAAAAATCAACTATACCCTAGTAGCAAAAGCCAAGCATGAAAGTGAAGATGAAGGTATCGAGGCGATTAGTTATTATCAAGCGAGTAGCACAGTTGCGGCCAAGTTTTATGCTAGCCATAGTGGTTTAATCGATGATACAAGTTGTGAATGTCAAACTAACGACATCATAGTTTCACACTCTCAAATTAATGAATTAACGCAAGCAGGCAGTTCCGCAAGCTATACCAGCTATGAAGAAATAGATGGCTCGCAGACGAAATTTATTGGCGTTACTACATGTCGTGGTATTGAAGAAGAGTGGCCTGAGCACTCGTTCACGGTACAAGGACCAACCAATAGCCTTGCCAACACGGCGTCTTCAGGATTTGGCACCGGCCTTGTCGATATTTTAGCGCTTTCCCCTGCAGCAGAAATACAAATTTCTGCTAAAAATCCAGAGTTGAACAGCGACCAAGTCTTTAATGGCTTAAGACATTTTAGCACCGACGTTGCTGAAAAAAGTGGCAGTGTACTGATTTTTGATAATCATGCGTATAGCGACATCACTACCTATGCCGGCAAGGCTGGCGTTATTTTTGAAGAATATTCAAACCTGTTCGGTAAAGTAAAATCTAACAGCGAACATTTAATTTACAACAAAAATTATAATGTTGCGCTTGATCTGCACCCAAGCAATGATGAGCCCAATATCGATTTAGACAGATTAACCGAAATTCAAGATGATGGCCGTTACGATTATTCATCGGTAAGTAAGCATGAAATGGCAATATTTACTTTCGATTATCGCGCCAAGAACCCTGATACTCAGTTAGATATGCCAGCTAAATGGACAATATACGGACCAGTTGAAGGCCAGCTACCTATTGTTCTCGGATTGTATGGCCATGAAGATGTGATTGGCAGTGACACTAGCATTAAAGGCACTTTTGTGACATTAATTCGCAGTTATGGCACTAACGATTATCAAGATTACGTAAATTATTATGCCGCGGGTAAAGAATATTTAGAAGAAGATAATGTTGGCGAAAGCTTTGCTGGTGAGCGTCATTTTTACCACATCAGTATTGAACTTAAATAATTATTAAATCTAAAAAAACAGCGATAACGCTGTTTTTTTTTAGATTTAATAATGCTATGGATTAAAAAACGTGAATGCGGTTTCAAAGGCATTTTGTTGAAATTGTTTTAAACCAGTATCGCGAAAATCGATAGTCACTTGGGCTTTTTTCAGTTTTTCATTAATGACATTGCTGCGCACGAGTTCCACTTGCAAACCGTCAATTAACTGAATTGCAGCTTCCATTTTAAAGCCTTGTGAGCCACCAGAAAACTTGCCTTTGGTAGCCCGCTCTTTGATAACGAGCGCATCAATTTTATAATCTTCAACCAATTTTTTTATCGCAAATTGAAATTTTTGAATATGCTCAGCCTCAGCCCCTTTCGCTAATGAGATCTTAGGCACTCGCAAATGTGGAATATCATACAAACTATTTTCTAACGCAACCAGGCTGATAATGGCATCATCACCTTTTATTTCAACTCCACAAACTCTCATGGTTTCTCCTTACATTGGTTTATTGCAGCATTATAATCTAAAGTGTCGACATACCCAAGTAACTTGCAAATGCTACGATACGCAAATTGATAAATGGCTATCTAATCTGAATTAGGGCTAATGACTGCTTGATGTTAATTTAAAATCAATAGCTTAAGTATTACCTGTTAACTCTTTAAAATTAATTTGCTTAAACAGCGACTTATTGGCAAGGTAGAGACAAATAAAAATAACAAAGGATTATTATGAAAAAGCGTTTATTATCAATGGCGGTTGTTGCCGCACTCGTCGGTTGTTCTGAGCCAGCCAAGCAAGAAACAACCGCACCTGCTGAACAAGCTAGCCAGGAAAGCCAAACAGCTAGTACAGCTAGTACAGCTGATATGCTAAACCAAAAATTTGAACAATTTAGCGGCGAGTTTATTGAACAGTTCTGGCAATATAATCCCGGCTATGCCGTTTATGTCGGTTATTATAAATATGATGATCAACTGCCTGTGCCCGACGCCAAAAGTCTGGCTGCTGAGCTGAGCTTTGCTAAGGCACAACTTGCGGCTTTGCTCGCCTTTGAGGTGAAGAAATTAACCGCCTCGAACGCCAGCGATTACTACATTTTAAAAAACCAGCTGGAATCGCTGTTATTTAGCGTTGAAGAATTTAAATCGCACCAATGGGATCCGTCTAACTACAACGTAGCTGGTGTTTTTGGGGTGATTTTAAATACCGATTACAAGAGTAAAGATGAGCGTTTACGCACCATTTTTAAACGCATGGAAAATATCCCCGCGTACTACCAAGCAGCAAAAGCGAATATCACTACCCCTACCATCCCGCATACCGAATTAGCGATACAGCAAAATAAAGGCGCCTTGGGCTTATTCGAAGACACCTTGCACACAGCAATGACGGAGTCTGGTCTAAGCGAAGCAGATAAGGCAGACTTTAATACCCGTTTAGCCGAGGCATCATCGGCGATAAACGGTTATATCAGCTGGCTCGAAACTAAAGCCGAAGAGCTTAAAGCGAATGGCAATGCCAAAGATTTTCGCATTGGCGCAGAGCTTTATGATAAGAAATTTGCCTTAGACATTTATTCAAGTTTAACCGCCAGACAATTGTTTGAAAAAGCGCAAAAAGACAAAAGCCGTGTACATGAGGAAATGGTAAAAATTGCCGACAAGTTATGGCCAAAATATTTCGCCGAACAGACCATGCCTGATGACAAACTAGTGGCGATAAAACAATTAATTGATCATATCTCGGTCAAACACGTTGAACGCGATAAATTTGTTGACAGTATTCGTGCGCAAATCCCTGAGTTGGAAAAATTTGTAATCGATAATAATTTGCTGACCATGGATGCCAATAAACCGTTAGTGGTGCGGGCAACACCTGAATATCAACGCGGTTTTGCTGGCGCATCGATCAATGCTCCAGGACCTTATGACGCGAAAGCCAATACCTATTACAACGTAACTCCGCTTGATCATTACAATAGCGAAGAAGCCGAAAGCTATTTACGTGAATACAACCATTGGTTGCTGCAAATATTAAACATTCATGAAGCCGTACCTGGCCATTATACTCAATTAGTGCACAGCAATAAGTCTAAGTCGTTGGTGAAATCTATCTTTGGTAATGGTGCTATGGTTGAAGGCTGGGCGGTATATACCGAACGGATGATGCTGGAACAGGGTTATGGTGATTTTGAGCCTGAGCTTTGGTTGATGTATTACAAGTGGAATTTACGGGTGATCATGAACTCGATCATCGATTATTCCATCCAGGTTAATGGCTTAACACAAGAGCAGGCTCTGGATATGATGATGAACCAGGCATTCCAGGAAAAAGCGGAAGCCACAGGTAAATGGCGTCGTGCGACGTTATCGCAAGTACAGTTAACCAGTTACTTTACCGGTTATTCTGAAATTTACGAGTTACGTGAAGCGCTAAAAGCGAAACAAGGCGATGCTTTCAACTTAACTGATTTTCACAATCAATTCTTAAGTTATGGTAGTGCGCCGGTACCCATTATCCGGAAAATGATGCTCGCCGAATAGTTACAGCGGTCTGCTAGCAAAAAAAAGAAAATATAATGACGGGAATAGTTGAAACTATTCCCGTTTTTTTATTGGCAGTATGGAGATCTTTATAAAAAAAATTAACCTTATTTGAAAATTCAGAGTAAAATTAACAGCATAAACATTCATCCTTGCAGCGTTATACCAATTTGATTAAATATCTGTTCATTTTTAATCAAATTGGTATTATTTATCAGGAACACAGACATTGAAGCCCGATTCGTTTACGCAAAAACGTCACTTTATTGTTACCTTAGGTAAGTTATTGCATCAATTTGGTGCCACCTCCTACCGCTTGGAAAATCATTTAATAAGTGTATCTCGATTTCTTGATATCCAGGCTTCTTTTGTGATCACCCCAACGTCGATGACATTTGTGTTGTTCAACATTGAAGACAACCAGGATTATAATTTTATTGTGCGGGTAAATCCTGGCGGTATTGACTTGGGTGCCTTATCAAGAACCAATGAATTGGTTGACGAATTAGCTTCTGGCCAAAGAACCTTAGCGGAAGCGATTGAACGCTTAAATGAAATCCCGAAAAAACCCTCGCCTTATTCAAATTTTGTCACCTTTTTAGGCTTTGGCGCCTCATCCGGTGCCTTTGCATTATTAATGCATACCTCCTGGAACGATGTCTTTTGGTCCACTGGCATCGGTTTTATGGTGTTTTTATTGGTGCTCTGGTCTGAGCGTTCGAAAGGTGTGTCCAATGCATTAGAACCGTTATCGAGTATTCTTGCGGCATTGTTTGCCAGTGCGATTGCTGTCATTGATCCTACGATCAACGCCCCCCTGGTGATACTGTCGGGGATCATAGTGTTCATTCCTGGATTGTCATTAACCACAGGTTTAAGTGAATTGGCCGAACGTAACTTGATCTCTGGCACCGCCAAAATAATGGACGCCAGCATGACCATGTTCAAATTGTTTTTCGGCGCCGTACTGGGGCTAACATTGGGGCAATTGTTATGGGGAACCATTGAAAGAGTTGAGGTAGCAACAGTGCCTGCATGGACTTCATGGATAGCCGTATTAATCCTTTCAATGTCACTGGTGATAATGTTTAAAGCTCGACCGAGACATGCCTTTTGGGGCGTATTATGTGGTTTTATTGCCTTTGGTTCGAGTTATTGGGCGACCACCTATGTTGGCGTTTCCTTAAGTGCTTTTGTCGGCTCTTTTGCTGTCGGTATTTATTCAAATTTGTTTGCCCGTTTTTTAAAAGCACCGGCAACTGTGGTAATGCTGCAAGGATTAGTGGTACTAGTCCCTGGCTCAAAAGTCTATATTGGTTTAAGCTCTATGGTCATTGGTAATGAGATAATACAGGCAGATCAAATTGGCTCACAAACGTTTTTAATTTTTATGTCGCTGGTTGCCGGTTTAATATTTGCCAATGTGGTGATACGACCAAAAAGCTCGCTGTAGTAAAATGTTAATAAAATAGAATTTTAGGGGGCATACCAAGTCTACTAAGTTTTTTCCCACTCAGTGAGAATTAAAAGGCTTATAGACAAGGCACTGATTGCAGAGAATGGTTGTTCCATTGTCAAAATTAGTAACGTAGGCTATATGCCTTTTAAACTCACCCTTGGGGGCTTGTCAGTGGTCCACTAATTTCACAAAATTTCATTAATATAGAATAACTATGTCAATAAAATTTAGTTTATAATTGAACCACTGACATAGCTCTGAGTTGGAAAATAACTTAATAGAATTGGTATCGATTATGTGCATATTATTCATCGCCATTAACCAGCATAAAGATTACCCTTTAGTCATTGCCGCCAATCGAGATGAGTTTCATCCGCGGCCAACTAAGTCGGCATATTTTTGGAATGAGCAGCCAAGTATTCTCGCAGGTCAAGACTTACAGGCAAATGGCACTTGGCTTGGGTTGAATCAGCATGGTGATTTTTCGGCGCTAACCAATATTCGCGGGGCAAAGGCTTTGAACCCTGAAGCAAGGTCCAGAGGTGAATTGGTTAAATTCGCCCTGCAAAGCTCAGAATACACTAACCATGACTGGTTAGTGGCTAATGCCAGGCACTACAACCCATTTAATTTAGTATTTACTGAACGTGGCAACTTATACTATTTTAACAGTGAGTCATTACAACGTAATGAATTAAGCAGTGGCTTTCATGCCATATGTAATGGTGCCATGGATGACGTCTGGCCGAAAATGGCCAAGGGCGAACAAGTACTTGAGCAATTAATTAGCGAACAACAACCGTTAAACCCTGAGCATTTATTTGCCATTATGCAAGACTCAACTCAGGCACCGGATCATTTACTGCCCGATACTGGCGTAGGCCTTGACTGGGAGCGGACACTATCGAGCATATTTATCAAATCAAGCGATTATGGTACTCGCTCCACCTCGATAATATTAAAGCATGTCAGTGGCAGTGTAGATTTTTATGAACAAAGCTATACCGCCCAAGCTGAAATTTTCAACAAAAAACAATTTGCTCTAGCGCATTAATCAACGCAAATGCGAGGGTCTAGTTTTAACTAAGAGAATAAGATGAATAAAATTTGTGTAGTCACGGGCGGTTCTTCTGGCATTGGCTTGGCCATAGTGAGGGCCTTTATCGATGCCGGTTATCGCGTGTACAATCTTGATATTGCCGACAGTGACATTGGCCATTTTATCCATTGTGATATGGCCAGTCAAAGTGATGTAGCAGGTGCAATGGCGCAAATCATCACTGAAAACCAGCAGATTGATGTGTTAATCTCCAATGCCGGTATCCATCAATCGGCAAATATAGAAAATACCTCGGAGCAAATGTTAGATAAAGTATTTGCCATCAATGTGAAAGGCGCTTTTGCCGCGACCCAAGCCGTATTACCAATAATGAAGCAACAACAACAAGGTGCCATTATTTATATCGCCTCGGATCAGGCCATTATTGGCAAACAGAATTCATTTGCCTATAACTTGTCAAAACATGCACTGGCGTCAATGGCGAAAACCACCGCCTTAGATTATGCCCAATTTAATATTCGCGCCAATGCCATTTGCCCGGGTACCATAGAAACCCCTTTGTATCATCAAGCGATAGATAATTATTGTCAAAGAAGTGGCGCTAATAAGAGCGACGTTCACCAGGCAGAACAAGCTTTACAGCCATTAAACCGTTTGGGCCAGCCCGAAGAAGTGGCGCAATACGCGCTATTTTTAGCCAGTGACAAGGCGACATTTATTACTGGCAGCTTGCCGGTGATCGATGGCGGCTACACCACAGGGTAAGGCAGTAGAAAGTAGTGAGTAGCCAAATGATATGAATATAATTGACCCACATCTGCACTTGTTCAACCTTGAACTCGGTGATTATCACTGGTTGCAGCCGAAAAACCCACCGTACTGGCCAGACAAAGGCATCATCAATAAGTCTTTTACCGAGGTCGATTTACAACTGACAAAAGGCCTTAACTTAACCGGCTTTGTGCACATTGAAGCCGGGTTTAATAATCAACAACCTGAGCTTGAATTGGCGATGTTAACAGAGCAATGTACATTACCCTTTAAGAGCATTGCCTTTGCCGACATTACCGAAACTAATTTTTATAGTAAAATCAATGTCCTACAGCAGCATTCAGCGTTTATCGGCGTTCGCCATATTTTAGATGAACAAGCTATCGCAATTCTTTCTCAGCCATTGGTGTTACAAAACTTAAAACACTTGGAAAAACAGCAGCTGATTTTCGAACTGCAATGTGATTGCAGCGATAACGCGGTAATAGAGTTGCTGGTAAGTCATTTACAACAAGTGCCAAACTTAACCTTGGTAATAGAACACTGTGGCATGTCCGATAGCAACACTGTCAGCCACAATTTACGGTATGGCTTAACGGCATTAGCAAATGTTGAGCATTGCTTTATTAAATGCTCAGGTTGGGAGATGCGCGATAGAAGATGGCAGTTTGAGCAGGCGATATTATGCATTGACCAAATTATTGAGATCTTCGGTGAACACAGAGTGATGCTTGCCAGTAACTTTCCGCTGTGTTTGTTCAGTGGCGAATACCAACAACTTTGGCAAAGTTTGCTAACCTCAGGGCGTTTTTCAGAGAAAACATTAATGGCGCTTTGTTACCAAAACGCCAAGAGAATTTACCAACTCAATTTTTGATAAGATTGACGACTATACCCGTTCCACTTCAAGATGCGGGATTTCAGTGGGAGTTAAAAGCAATTTAGGCAAGGCATTAGATTTAAAGAATGGTTATTCTCGGCTTTGGCATCCTGCGTCGCCCTACCTCCTGCATCCATGCAGTCGCAGTTCAATTTGATAACGCGGCATAAATTGCTTTTAAACCCATCGAAGAAGCGCTTGAGCAATCCCACTACGTCGTTGCAGCTATTTGTAAGGTTAGTACACGGATGTACTGTATTAGGGCAACGCATATAAGCAGTTGCCGGGAATAACCATTACTACATAACTGCGCCTTGTATTGGAATCGCTCAAGCGCTCTGAAACTTGCATCTTGAAGTGGAGCGGGTATATGATAATTATTTCACTTCCACTCGCGGCGAACGCATCACCACTTCGTCATTAAGCTCGATACCTATGCCCGGCTCTTCTGATACCTGGAAAAAACCATCAACTGGTTGTGGGTCTTGAATACACAGTTCACGATTCCAACTCTTTATCGCATAAGTGTGGTGTTCATGGATCAAGAAGTTAGGTATCGCCGTTTCTAAGTGTAACGATGCTGCCGTTGCTACCGGGCCGCCACAAACATGGGCCTGAATACGAATGTCATAGACATCGGCATAATCGCACACTTTTTTCGCTTCGGTAAAGCCGCCACATAAACCAACATCGGGTTGCAACACATCAATACTTTGATCTTCGAAATACTGACGCACATCCCAGCGATGGTATAAACGTTCACCACCGGCAATGGGCACATTAACATTTTCGGCGACTTTTTTATGAACCTTAGGATTCAAATAATTGACCGGTTCTTCGTACATCATACAATCGACTTCTTCAACTATTTTGCCCATTTGGATGGCAGATGCCGCTCCCATCAAGGAATGTGACTCAAAAATAATATCGACGTCATCACCAACCGCATCTCTTATTGCTCGCAGTCTGTCGCCAAATAATCGCATTTGTGGTCTGGTAAATAATTTGGTCCGATCAAACGATGAACTGCCATCTTTGTTATAGACGATAGGGTCAACCTTTACCGCGTCATAGCCTTCGCTCATCGCTTTTAGTGCCGCTTCTGCATATTCTGCTGGCTCGATAAGTTTTTTACATTCTTTATCCCAATCAAACTGCAGCTGGCTCGCATAAGTACGGAGTTTATCATTTACTTTACCGCCTAAGAGTTGATAAACCGGAACACCCAACGCCTTACCTTTGATATCCCATAGCGCGGTATCGATAGCACTCATTGCCGAATAAAGCACAGGTCCGCCACCTAAGCCCCAAAAACTTTCTCGCAACATTTTTGACCATAACAATTCGGTTTGGAACGGGTTAAAACCGATTAACACGGCTTCTGCGATCTCTTTGATCATCGCCGCAGCCGCACTATGACCCCAATCGTATGCAAGACCGGCTTCTCCGACTCCTGAAATACCTTCATCGGTATGAATACGAATAAACACCGGGTTCCAGGAAGGACGGTCAGGACACTCAATATCAAAAATTTCTACGCGGGTTATTTTCATGGATTCTCCAAGGGTTATTAGCTGTTCAGTAATGCGGTTTAAATACTACTGTTTTAACCGTCATTATTGGGGATATATTGTAGAAGAAACGAGAAGCGAAAAACGAAAAACACATCGATTGTGATGATTCTTCATTTATGAACTTGTTTTAGAATTTCAGGATTATCTCAAAATACTTAGACAAGTTTGTAGCAAAACTTACATATCAATTACTACTGCAAAATCAGTGGCAACAATATTAAATTAAAGTCAGCGAGCTATGCTCTTCGTTTCTAGTTTCTCGTTTCTTTCTTAATTTCTCGTCTCTCGTTTCTCTTATTCCGCAAAGCCGGGATCTAAGCGATAGGCTTTACGCATCATCGCTGGCCAGGATTTTTGACCGCCGGTTGAACCGGTATGAACTATTTTTGCCTGGCTAAGAATGTTCTCAACAATGGGCTGCTCTACATACACTAACTCTTCGCCACTGGCTTGTAACATCAATTGTATTTCACAAGCACGATTCAAATCATACATACGCATGAACGCATCGCCAATCGTTGCTCCTAAGGTCAAGCCACCATGGTTTCTTAATAGTAAATGATTATTGCTAGCAAGGTTATCTTGCAAACGTTTTTTCTCCGCCGGATTCACCGCCAGACCTTCATAATCGTGATAACTCATGGTTGCCATAGAGAACATCGAATATTGGCTTAATGGCAATAACCCTTGCTTTTGTGATGCCACAGCAATGGTGGCATTAGTATGCAAATGCATGACACACTTGGCGTCATGGCGAACGTCATGGATAGCACTATGAATGGTAAAGCCAGCCGGATTTATTTCAAATTCACCGCCATCAAGAATGTTACCTTTAATGTCTATTTTTACTAAATTAGAGGCTGTCACTTCATCAAAAGCGACACAAAAAGCATTGATTAAAAAATGTTCACTATCGGGGATCCTTGCTGAAATGTGAGTATAAATTAAATCATCCCAGCCAAAGTGAGCAACCAGGCGATAGCAAGCGGCCAAATCAAGACGAGTTTGCCATTCGTCTTTAGAAACTTTATTTTTTAAATTTCTAACTATTAAATCAATCACTTAGATTTCCTTTATGAATTTATCTTGTTTCTAATATATATTGCTTAACTGGTATTCCAAGCAATGGCAGAGTAAACTGATAGCCACAAGTTTAAATCGATTTCCTCTGATAATCACTTTTGGGAACTTATCAATGTCGAATAAAGTATTCTCAACTGTACTAACTTTTTTTTTGCTGCAGGTCATTATCCAACCTGCGCTGGCCATCGAATATAAACTTCCCGCTAATAATAGCCGATTAGTCGGTGAAAAAACCAATTACACCGTGAAAAAAGGCGATTATTTTCAGCAAATTGCGCAAACATTCAACGTGGGTTTTTTAGGTCTGATGGAAGCCAATCCTGGTATTGACCCGCTATTGCCAGAACCAGGCACTGAATTGGAAATCCCGACACAACTCATTTTACCTTATGGTGAACATGACGGTATCGTCATTAACTTATCTGAGTTACGTCTTTATTACTTTGATAAGCCCAAAAACTCTGTGCACGTTTTTCCTGTGGGTATCGGCAAGATTGGCCATATGACACCGACGCTGATCAGTGAGATCACCGAAAAAAGAACGAATCCCAATTGGTTTCCAACCGCAGATCATCGCAAAGATTACTTCAAAAAACACGGTGTAGAAATGGCTAAAATGATCAAGGCCGGACCAGATAACCCGTTAGGAGATTATGCGATGAGAATTGGCAGCAGTGCCTATTTGATCCATGGTACCAATCAACGTTTCGGTATCGGTATGCGCGCCAGTTCGGGTTGTGTCCGCATGAACCCTGAAGATATTGAGTGGTTATTTAAACAAGCATCACCAGGAACGAAAGTAAAGATTGTCGATCATCCGATAAAAATGGCATACCAGGCACCGAATAAACGGGTGATAGAAATACATTCACCGTTAACCAATAATCAAGGTGTGGTGCCGAGTTTGTTACCAATATCCGAAGGGGTGAAAAAATTTATCGGCAGTGATGCCGACGATATTGAATTATTAAATGCGATAATAGCCAAGCCAACGGGGTTACCGATAGAAATTAACTAACGCCGCTCCATACTCCATGTATCCACGGCATATAGGCCAATCCCTGGCCAAAAAAAACGAGCCGAGGCTCGTTTTTTTGATTGTTGATAGTTGGAGTTACTTCTTATAAGAACTAACAACCATATCTAAGCGCTCATTCGCTTTGCTAGCTTCCGCGGCGGCTTCGGCAGCCATTTCTTTGGCAGCTGCGGCATCTGCAGCACTTCTTTTTGTGGCCATTTTCATTGCTGCGTGATCCGAAGATAATTTATCCACTTGCATAGATAAGCTGTCTACTTTGGTATTTAAATCAGCAATGTTTCGATTCAATTCATCATTATTAGCACAACCAGTTAAACCTAGTGCTAATACCACTCCGGAAAGAGTAATAAGTTTCTTATTCATCCTGTGACTCCATTTATTCATTAGTTAACTAAGAGTGAAATTCAAGACGATTATTTCACTCCTAGTGAGTATGGCATATATAAATTTTATTTCAGCTTTTTATTGTTATTTTTTAATGGTTTGTCTTATTTCCTAATAGCTATGATTAGTCCGGTAACACCGGCAAACCTAAATCTTCTTTTACCTTTTCAATGACCACATAAGTATGGGTTTGCGATACACCGGGTAATTCAACGATCATACCCAATACATCGCGATAATTATTCATGTTAGTGATGCGTAACTTTAATAAGTAGTCAAAACCGCCCGCGACCATATGACACTCGGCAACCTCTTTAACCTTCACCACTTCCGCTTTGAATAAATTAAAAACATCGGCAGTAGTTCTATCTAACGTTACCTGAATGAATGCCGACATATTAATATCTAGCATTTGTGCATTTAACACGGCGCCATAGCGCTTTATGTAACCTTCCGCCTCTAAGCGTTTTACTCTGTCTAAGCAAGGACTTGCACTCAGGTTCACTTGCTTTGCAAGCTCAACATTCGAAATTCGAGCCTGACGTTGTAAAATGTCTAAAATAGTTAAATCTATACGATCAAGTGTTTTCATCGCGGCACTCACCCCATATTTTCTAGTGTATTTTGTTGCATTTACCCAATAATACACTGAATAAACCCGAA
Organism: Thalassotalea sp. 42_200_T64; assembly: GCA_002162925.1. GTDB lineage: Bacteria > Pseudomonadota > Gammaproteobacteria > Enterobacterales > Alteromonadaceae > Thalassotalea_A. The sequence goes on from MABC01000006.1 coordinate 19,739, forward strand.
TTTCACCAGCACATCCTGTGGTTTTTTCTTTAAACTTCGATAATTGAATTACTTTATATGGGGCTTAACAATGCTTTTTAATGGTACCTTAACCACAACCGATCCTATCCGTCAGCAAATTCGTGATCACTACCGTGCTGACGAAAATGAGGTATTAGCCAATTTATTACCTCTTGCTGAAATTGATGCCAATGCTCGTTCTCGAGCCTGGGAAAGAGCACGCCAGTTAGTGGTACAAATTCGTAAAGATCAAACCGGTAAAGGCGGAGTTGATGCACTATTAAATGAGTTTTCCCTTTCTAGTGAAGAAGGCGTGGTATTAATGTGCTTGGCCGAAGCATTATTACGTGTTCCTGATAAATTAACTGCTGATAATCTGATCCGCGATAAGTTAGCCGAAGGCGACTGGAGTTCGCATATTGGTAATAGTGATTCGATTTTTGTAAATGCTTCTTCCTGGGGGCTGTTGTTAACCGGTAAGTTAGTGAATTACTCGGATGATAACAAGAAACAACAATTTGGTCTGTTGAAGAAAACCATCGGTCGTTTAGGCGAGCCAGTAATTCGCAAAGCCGTTCGTTATGCAATGAAAATTATGGGTACCCAGTTTGTGATGGGACGTACCATTAATGCTGCGGTTGAACGAGCCGTAAAAACGGAAGAAAAAGGCTATACCTATTCATACGACATGTTAGGTGAAGGTGCGCGTACGATGAAAGATGCTGACCGTTACTTTGACAGCTACGTGAAAGCAATAGAAGTGATCGGTAAAGCCGCAAAAGGTAACGGTCCGCAAAAAAGTCCAGGCATTTCAATTAAGCTTTCTGCCATACATCCTCGTTATGAATTCTCCCATCGTGATCGGATAATTAACGAACTTATCCCTCGCCTCAAAGATTTAGCATTAAGAGCAAAAGCCTACGATATTGGCTTTACCGTAGATGCCGAAGAAGCGGATCGTTTAGATATTTCACTCGATGTGATTGGCGCGGTATTTTTAGATAATGATTTAGCTGGTTGGGATGGTTTCGGTATCGCCCTTCAGGCGTATCAAAAACGTGCGCTTTATGTGGTTGAATGGGTACGCGAACAAACATTAAAAGCCAACCGTCAAATGATGGTGCGCCTGGTGAAAGGTGCCTATTGGGATGCGGAAATAAAAATTAGCCAAGTTGAAGGTTATGAAGATTTTCCAGTATTTTCACGAAAACCGGCAACGGATGTGTCTTATCATGCCTGTGCGAAAAAACTATTAAGCTACCGCGATACTATTTACCCGCAATTTGCCACACACAATGCCTATTCTGTCGCAACAATTCTGGAAATGGCAGAAAACCTTGATGGCTTTGAATTTCAACGCTTGCACGGTATGGGTGAGTCTTTATACGATCAGGTAGTAACTAACGATAACGTACCATGTCGGGTTTATGCACCCGTTGGTGAACACGAAGATTTACTTGCCTATTTAGTACGTCGTTTATTGGAAAATGGTGCCAACAGCTCTTTCGTAAACAACATTGTAGATGAAAATATTCCGGTTGAGTCGCTACTTAATGACCCAGTTGAAGAAGTGCGCAGCTGGCAAGATAAATATAACCCGCAAATTCCGCAATCAATTGCCATGTATGGTGACGAACGAGCCAATTCAAAAGGCATAGATTTAACCGATATCGATCAGGTAACGGTAATGCGTGACAACCTGAATCACTGGTTTGCAAAAGCGCAAACTAACGATGCCGTTGCTGGCGCACAACCGGTAACGAACCCGGCCAACCATAACGAAGTTATCGGTTATTTAACTCATGCCGATGAAGCAAAAATGCAAGACATCTTAGCTTCCGCTGAGGCCGCCTTTTCCTCATGGTCGGCGACAGATGTAGCAGAGCGTGCTGAAATCTTATTAAAAACGGCCGATGCATTAGAAGCAAATCGCGATGAATTAATTGCCTTGTGTATTAAAGAAGCCGGTAAAATTCCGGTGGATGGTGTTAGTGAAGTTCGTGAGGCGGTAGATTTTTGTCGCTACTACGCCGCCCGCGCACAAACCATGCTAACAGATTCAGAGTTACAATCTCGCGGAGTGGTACTATGTATCAGCCCATGGAACTTCCCATTAGCCATATTCTTAGGACAAGTTGCCGCTGCCATTGTTACCGGTAATACGGTGGTGGCAAAACCGGCAGAGCAAACGAGTCTAATTGCCTTACGTACTATCGAATTAATGCATGAATGTGGCCTGCCAAAAGGCGTGGTGATACCCGTTATTGCTCGTGGTAGCAAAGTGGGTGCACACATAGTACCTGATGAGCGTGTACAGGCGATCATGTTTACTGGTTCCACCGAAACGGGTACCTGGATCTCACAAAAACTGGCCGAGCGTGAAGGCGATCCGGTACCGTTTATTGCCGAAACAGGCGGTCAAAACTGTATGATAGTTGATTCAACGGCGCTGCCAGAGCAAGTAGTTGATGATGTAATTGCCTCAGGTTTCCAAAGTGCTGGTCAACGTTGTTCAGCGTTACGGGTATTGTTCTTACAAGAAGACATTGCCGATAAAGTTATCGATATGCTCAAGGGTGCCATGGCAGAGTTGCATGTTGGCGACCCAGCGTTCTTTAGTACCGATGTTGGCCCGGTAATTGATAATAAAGCGTTAACCGCGTTAAACGAGCATGTTAGCTACTTAACAGATAAAGCAACATTACACTATCAATGCCAAGGCCCGGAAATGGGCGATGTTGGCAACTACTTCTTTGTGCCACGCTTGTATGAAATCAGCGATTTGTCAGTGCTTAAAAAAGAAGTGTTTGGCCCATGTGTCCACATAGTTCGCTTTAAAGCCAGCGATATTGACGATGTGATTGATCAAATTAACGGTACTGGTTTTGGTTTAACTATGGGTATCCACACCCGTATTGAAGAAAAAAGTGAATACTTAGCCAAACGCTCACGTGCCGGTAATGTTTACGTAAACCGTAACATGATTGGCGCCGTTGTTGGCGTACAGCCATTTGGTGGGCGAGGTTTATCCGGAACAGGTCCAAAAGCCGGTGGACCTATGTATTTAACTCGTTTGGTGAAAGAGCCAAAATTGAGCGAAGATACCCCATTATCGGCAACAGAAAAAACAGCACTGGAGAGCCAGTTTAGTGATTTCGCTAACGATGCCTGGAAAGTTGGTGCTAAGTTGCAAGCAGCGAAAAATGATGAGTTAAAATGGCGTGATACCAACACCACTATTCGAGTATCAATTGCCCGTCAGTTACTCGCAAAAATAGCATCACACAAATTGTTTGTTTCACAACAAAGTGAACTTGAACATACCTTAATTGCTGCTCGTGAACAGCTAACCATGATTGAGAAAAAGTTGAGCAAGCCAATCACGCTTCCTGGTCCTACTGGTGAATCGAATAAACTTTATCTTGAATCTCGTGGCACGGTGGCGATTATTGGCGATCAAGATACCAGTTTTGAGTATTGGTTAGTCGCGGTTGTTTCTGCTCTTGCTGCGGCTAATACCGTTGTCGCTGTCGTTAGCGACGGTTTTTTAGCAGAAGCGCAAGAGTGTGAAAAAGTACTGAGCGAAATTGGTTTAGTTCCTGGAATTTTCCAGGCAGTATCGTTAAATCATTTGCCGACAGTGCTGGGACATAATTATCTAGCCGGTGCCGTAGTTGCGAGTAACTCACGCTTGAAACAAATTATTGCTGAGAAATTAGCCGCCAGACAAGGCGCTATCTTGCCCGTGATAACTGCGGAAACCTTGCCTAAACTGTTCGAACGTTTAGTTACTGAAAAGACTATTACTATTGATACCACTGCCGCTGGCGGTAATGCATCATTAATGACGATGGAAATGGAAGAGTAAAGCGAATTCGCTTAAACTCTGTAATTTGCAAAGGCGACCGGTTGTGAAGTGACCCCCAATAGTTGGACTATCCAATTACTGGGGGTCTTTTTATGGGGTAAATAAATTAACGCACTATACGCGGGAGGAGGTACCGACCTGCGTCGGTATGACGTGGTGTAAATGAACAAGAATGATTGAAAAATACGCCGTCATCCTGAACTTGTTTCAGGATCTCCTTGCTTGACAGTGAGCCGTTATTACCTTGTTGCCAACAGCTTGGCTATTTCGGCTTCATATTCTGCTTTTTTATTATTAAAAAAACCAACATGAGCAGAAACGGGTTTGCCCGCTTTATCAAGCAGGTAACTGCTTGGCATGCCTTTAAGTTTAAATTCTTTGGCGATTGCACCGTTAGGATCATAAATCACCGTAAAGTTTGCTGGATTTTCTTGCAAAAACTCATCGGCTAAAAATTTTTCGACATCGACATTGACGGTAATTATCTTCAAGCCTTGTTCAGCATATTTAACTTGCATCTCGTTCATCCAGGGAAAAGATTTCCTGCACGGCACACACCAGGACGCCCAAAAATCGAGGTAAATTACCTTGCCTTTATTGTCGGCAAGGAGTTGCTGTAATTGTGCTTTACTGCCTAACTTGTTATCCACATTGTTCGCCTGGCTAAAGGGTGCTGAAACCATCAATACCAGCAACAATAATGTTTTTAACACAAGCTTATTCATCTTCTTTCCTAACGACGTTTATTAATGCTTATTCTTGGCTTTCTACCGTCATTGCATTATCAGGGCTCGTTTCATTGGCACTTTCTTTCTGCTCAACCGCATCTATTGTTTCCAGACCATGTTCCGGGTTACGTGCAATTTCTGCTTTTTCTTCGCTAAGCCATTTTTCTACGCTGGCTTTATTTTCACAGCGTTCATTGGTTATATCATCACGATAATAGCGTAAATTTACACAATCTAGCTCATAACGGCGCTCAAGTTCGGTACGTTTTATTGGTTGCCCTTTGGCATTGACGATTTGACGCTGCAAACTTGCACATTCAGCCTGTTGCTCGGCGCTAAAAGTAATTTTTTCACAAGGGTCTTCCTGCACAAACGCACAGCCGGCTTGCGCTAATAACACGGTAGAAATGAATGCTAAATTTGTTGTTTTCATTGAGGGCTCCTGCCACGGAAGGAAAATAATACTTGTCGATAACATAGCATTTACCTAGTATGTCGGCAATTTAAAAACCGTTAATTTTAACAATAAAATACGCTACACTTTAGACAGAGAATGTTATTAGGAAAAATATATGCAAGTTGTTGATTACCTCGCGCCCGATGCGGCTGAAAAATTTGTCGCCTCATTACGTCAAACCGGCTTTGGCGTATTAAAAAACCATCCAATAAAACAAGAGCTTGTTGAATCGATTTATCAGAATTGGCAACAATTTTTCTTATCGGAAGAAAAGCATAGTTTTGCCTTTGATGTGGAAAAACAAGATGGTTTTTTTAGTAGCGAAATTTCTGAAACGGCAAAAGGCCATAAGCAAAAAGACATTAAAGAATACTATCATGTATACCCATGGGGCAAAATTCCAGCACAGTTAAAAGCAGAAATCTTAACCTATTATCAACAGGCATCGGAGTTAGCCGGTGAACTTTTAGACTGGGTTGAAAAATACAGTCCTGCCGACGTTGCTAAACTCTACTCTGAGCCACTGTCAAATATGATACTGGATACGCCAAACACCTTATTAAGAATATTGCATTACCCGCCACTTTCAGGCAATGAAGAATCCGGGGCGATACGAGCTGCCGCTCATGAAGACATTAATTTATTAACCATTTTACCGGCGGCCAATGAACCCGGATTGCAAGTGCAAAAAAATGACGGTGAGTGGATGGATGTGCCTTCTGATTTTGGTAACTTGATCATAAACATTGGTGACATGCTGCAAGAAGCCTCTGGCGGCTATTTTCCATCGACCAGCCATCGAGTGATAAACCCTGAGGGCAATGATGTGACGAAATCGCGAATTTCGCTACCGCTATTTTTACATCCAAGAAATGAAGTGGTGTTATCAGAACGTCATACTCAACACAGCTATCTGCTAGAGCGGTTAAGAGAGTTGGGGGTAAAGGTTTAAATTAGAGACGAGAGACTAGAAACGAGAAACGAAGAGCAGGAAGCGTAAATGGACCCGGCTCGTTTCTCGTTTCTCGTTTCTGAAGTATATCCTCCCTATCCACCATCCCTGGCCCGAGAGGATAAGCACATCCCTGTGCACAAAAAAATGCCAGTCAGGTAAACCTGACTGGCATTTGTTTTTATACTTTGCGTTATTAACTTTTCAGAGTTACGAACTCTGGATAAGCTTCAACACCACAGTCAACTTTATCAACACCGTTGTATTCGTCTTCTTCAGACACTCGGATACCGACAGTTTTCTTCAATGCGTACCACACTACTAAACTTGCACCGAATACCCAGGCAAAGATTACGAAAGCACCGTACAATTGTCCGCCAAATGTTGCGTCGCTATTGCTAAATGGTACTGCCATTAGAGCGTAGAAACCTACCACACCGTGAACTGAGATAGCGCCTACTGGATCATCGATTTTAATTTTGTCTAAAGTCGTGATTGACAGTACAACTAACAGGCCACCTAGTGCACCGATTAAACTGGCAAAGATTGGCGAAGGCGATAACGGATCTGCAGTGATTGCCACTAGACCGGCTAATGCACCGTTTAAAATCATGGTTAAATCGGCTTTACCCCAAATCGCTTTGTTAAGTAATAACGCTGCTACCGCACCAGCAGCAGCTGCTGCATTGGTATTTAAGAAAATTTGACCTACTGCAGTCGCATTTTCAGCATCGGAGAGTAAAAGTTGTGAACCACCGTTGAAACCGAACCAGCCCATCCAAAGAATAAATGTACCTAAGGTAGCAAGTGGCATGTTCGAACCTGGAATTGGATAAATTTCACCATTTTTACCGTATTTACCTTTACGAGCACCGAGTAATAACACCCCAGCTAATGCTGCTGCAGCACCGGCCATGTGAACAATACCAGAACCGGCGAAATCAGAGAAACCAGCTTCCGATAAGAAACCACCACCCCAAGTCCAATACCCTTCCATCGGGTAAATAAAACCAGTTAATACCACAGTAAAGATAAGGAAAGTCCAAAGCTTCATCCGCTCAGCAACTGCACCAGATACGATAGACATTGCTGTCGCAACAAATACCACCTGGAAGAAGAAATCTGATTCTAATGAATGATCAGCATCGGCTGCTTGCGAGCCAATTAGGCCGGCAATGGTTGGTAAGAAACCGCCTTCAGGATTATCAACATACATGATGTTATAACCCACAAGTAAGAACATGATACAAGCGATTGAATACAAGCAGATGTTCTTAGTTAAGATTTCAGTCGTGTTTTTTGAACGAACCAGACCCGCTTCCAGCATGGCAAAACCTGCCGCCATCCACATCACTAATGCGCCTGATATTAAAAAGTAAAATGTATCTAAGGCAAATCTCAATTCAGAGACTGTCGTTGTTAATGTTACTAACTCTTCCATTATATATCCCCTGATTAAAGTGCGGCAGTATCTAGTTCACCAGTACGAATACGTACCGCTGATTCTAAATCGTATACAAAAATTTTACCGTCACCAATTTTGCCGGTATGCGCCGACTTGGTGATGGCTTCGATAACGCGTTCGGCATCTTCGGCTTTCACTGCAATTTCTAGTTTTACTTTTGGCAGGAAATCCACTTGATACTCAGCACCACGATATAATTCGGTGTGACCTTTTTGACGACCAAAGCCGCGTACTTCTGACACAGTTAAGCCTTCAACACCCACTTCTGAGATTGCTTCTCTGACATCATCCAATTTGAATGGTTTGATTATTGCGTTTATTAATTTCATTTCGCCCCCTATGTATAAGCTGACTATAAGGTTACAAGTTGCATACCAACAATTAAAACACATTAAATACAATAACTTATAACTAACAGTGAATGATCGAAGTTGTATTTCGCACCAATACGGTGCTCAAAAATCACTATAAAGGTGCGGGAAAGGAGCTAAAAGTTTGGTAAATTTCACATCACATGAGATTTCGATGCAACTTGTTAACGCCGATCTAAAACCGCCACTATTTGCCGAATATTGATTTTACCAGTACAGGCATAAGCTTTGACGCCCGTTCCGCATTTATTGGGGGCTTAGCTAACGTAGGCAGTTTCGGTGCTATGGCTTTATACGTTCAGGCATTACCAGTAACCTTTTTCACCTGTTACATTCTTATTTGGGTTATCAAAGTCCAAATGAGACTGAGCTGGTTGCTAGCATATTAGATATAGTTGCTTAATTGGTGTGACTGAATCTGGTTGACCACGGCAAGCTTTGTTTATATTCTTTGGTGGTAACAAACTCTAGATCTAATCGACAGTTTAGGTATTATATTTCTATACTTTTCAAAAAGCGTAACAAAATAGATAACGTTATAAGGGTGTCACTTGAAAGTTTGGTTAAAACGTATTGCGGTAATAATTTTAACTGTGGTGCTTTTATTATTTGTTGGAATATTTTTTTCTTTAAAGTCATCTCCCCATATTCGTCCGCTTCATCATATGGACGCTAATTCTGCAGCAGAAAATAAAAATATTGCTCAACGATTAGTTAAGAGCCTGAAGAGTAAAAAAAGTCCAATATTATTATCCGTGTCTCAAAAAGAGCTCGACGGTTTAAGTGCTTTAGTACATCGTGCCTTTCCACGTTTAATTTCCAATGTATTCTTGTTGGAAAATGTTGCTTTAATTTATGCATCACTTGAATTACCTCTTCCTGAATCTATAAGGTACCTTAATATAGAGGTTACTTTGCTAGCCTCAGAGCATGGTTTAGATTTAGATACGGTTTATATTGGCGCTGTTCCTTTATCTGGCAATTGGTTAGTCAAATGTGTTGAATGGCTAACGAATACCTTTATTAAAGAAGAATTTGGTACTTCTTTAATAAACATGGTAAAACGAGTTGCTATTGAAAAACAGCACATTGACGTGAGTATTGAGCTGTTAGCTGACATGTTTAAACAAACACAAGATAGCAAATCCGGGTTAATTGCTTTACGTGATCAGTTAGCCTTTTATGGCGAAGTTGAAGTGATAAAGTTTTATCACCAAACATTGGTTGATTTAAGCTCAAGAACGCCTGCCAACACCTCATTTTCTTATTATATTGGATATATGTTTGGTTTAGCCAAGCAGCGCTCTGTTGTTGAGTTAGGAGCTTCTGCTATCGAAGAAAATCAAGCGGCTCTTATGGCTCTTGTTATTCATTTTGGCTCAAATAAATTCGAATTATTAGTTGGCGATATCGCGAATTTATCGCCCGAACAATCAATGCAAAGAATTAAACAACAATCTCGTAGTACATTACGTCAACGTGTTGATATTCAAAAACATTATGTTTATTCTATAGCGTTACAGCTGTTTGGAAATAGCCAAACCAGCGATGCTATTGGTGAGTTAAAAGAGTTGCTAGACTCAAATAAAGGCGGTAGTGGTTTTAGCTTTGCAGATTTAATGGCCGACAGAGCAGGAACACGCTTGGCAATGTTGGCAACTCAATCAGAAAGTGCAGCGAGGCAAGTACAAAACATTTTGACTGATACTCAGAGTGAGTCTCAAATATTACCAAAACTTATTGGTTTACCAGAAAGTATTTCGCAGCAGGATTTTGAGAGCAATTATCGAAACATTAACTCTACGACCTATAAAGCAATGTTAGCGGTTATTGATGAACGATTACAACAACTTGCAGTTTATAGGATAAGAGACTAAACACAATAGTAGTATAGTGCAATTTAACAAAATCATAGTGCGTGAAAAAATCTCACATTATAGTAATTTAGGTTAAAATATCTCAGGCTATAGCGATTTTAAGAAAAAACACTTTATTTTCAACTGATTGAAAACCCTTACATTCTAGAGAATGAGAATCTCAAGTTATTTGAAATTTACCAAAAGCTTGATAAATTTCAGTTAGTTTGAGATTTTCGTGCAGCGTGAGATTTTTTAAAGTCCTGATTTAATATAGTTATTTGGATTATAAATGGTACTGTCAACTTGACGACAGGCTCCGAAATCATGCAATAATCCGAGCATGAAAAATACTTTATACTCGGGTTATCGTTACCCACCTCAAATTATTAGCCATGCTGTTTGGCTTTACCATCGGTTTACACTTAGCTTCCGTAACATTGAGGAATTATTGGCCGCCAGAGGAATCATTGTAACCTACGAAACCATAAGAAAATGGTGTAAAAAGTTTGGCTCCGCTTATTGTAATCAAATTAAAAAGACTAGGAGGCGGCTCGGCGATACATGGTATCTGGATGAGGTCTTTATAAAAATCAATGGCGTTCAGCATTACCTTTGGCGAGCAGTAGATCAAGACGGTGATGAGATTGATATTCTGGTTCAGAAACGTAAGGATAAGAGTGCGGCTAAGCGCTTCTTCAAAAAATTGTTAAAAGGCCAACAAGCCACGTCTATCAAGGTAGTAACAGATAAACTACGAAGTTACTCTGCGGCTAAAAGAGATTTGATGCCCAGTGTAGAGCATTCCACGCAGCAGTATGAAAATAACCGATGTGAGCTGTCTCATCAACCTAGTCGGCAACAGGAGCGGCAAATGAGGCGATTCAAATCCCAGCATCAAGCCCAACGGTTCTTGACTTGTCATGGTGTGGTTAATAATCTATTTCGACTAGGTCGCCATTTGATGAGCGCCAAAAACTACCGAGTTTTGCGTGACCGTGCATTTGTTGAATGGGAAAGGGCAAGTCGCATCCAAAATATGGCTTAGTCCGTTAAAGCGTCACTTTATTCATCCACCTTGGACAAGTTGACAGTGCCCCAAACAGACCTATCTGAGGGGATGCTCTACTATGTGGGAGTTCACGTTCTTACATACACTTCTCTGCGGCCACTTGACTCGAACGTTATGGGTAAAAAATATAATCTCAAACAAGGTTAAACCTTCACTTGTAAATGATTATAGTGAGGCAAACCGAGATCTAAAATTTTTCCGATTATTCAGCTTACAATAATTAAATCTCTTTAATAAAAACTTTTGATTTTCGCTGAAAGTTATACATTTTTTGTTTGCCGTCAGGTAATTTATTCATAGGTTGCTCAATAAAACCCTGCTCGATAAACCAATGACCACTTACCGTTGTTAACACAAATATCGAGCCAAGGTGCTGTTGTTTAGCTTCAGTTTCTAGCGCAGCCATCAAACGTCCGCCGCGATTACCTTTACGGTAATCAGGATGAATAGCAACACAGGCTACCTCGCCCATTTTTGCATCCGAATATGGATACAATGCAGCACAAGCAATGATAACGTCTTCTTTTTTAAGCACAGTGAACTTGTCAATTTCAACTTCAAGTAGTTCACGTGAACGTTTAACTAAAATACCTTCAGCCTCAAGCGGAGCAAGTAATTCCAATATACCGCCAACGTCATCAATAGTCGCAATGGATATTTGTTCTTTATGATCTTTAGCAATCAGGGTACCGGCACCGTCACGCGTAAATAGTTCTTGCAATAATGCAGTATCACTTTGATAACTAACACAATGACAACGTTCAACCCCATTCTCACCACATTGAATGATTGCTCGAAGCAATAACTGACGTACATGACAATCTTTTTCATCTAATAAGGTTTTAACTCGACGAACACTACAACTTCTGATCAACTCGCCTGTTTTAGCTATCAACCCTTCACCTTCGGTTAAGGTGATCAATTTATCCGCTTTTAAAGCAATGGCTGTTTGTGCTGCTACATCTTCTAAAGCAAGGTTGAATACTTCACCAGTAGGCGAATAACCTATCGGTGACAATAAAACAATTGAGCCATAATCTAGCTGCATGTTAATACCATCAGAGTCAATTCTACGGACACTGCCGGTATATTTATAATCGACACCATCACGAACACCCATAGGTTTGGCAATAACAAAGTTACCTGTACTCACACGAATTTGAGAGCCATACATAGGCGAATTTACTAGGCCTTTACTTAATAAGGCTTCAATATGCAAGCGTAAAGAACCCGTAGCATCTTTAACCGCCACTAGCGTATCGGCGTCGGTGACACGAATATTATTTTCAATAACTCGATTAATATTACGTTGGATCATGCGCTCTTCAATTTGTGGCCGTGCGCCATGCACCACCACTAACTTAACGCCTAAACTACGCAACAAGGAAATATCATGAATAATATTGGCAAAATTTTCATGTGATACAGCTTCTCCGCCAAACATTAATACTACCGTTTTACCACGATGCGCATTGATATATGGCGCAGCATTTCTAAACCATTTAATGTTATTTGTATAATTATCCATGGTGTTTATTTCATTTTCCTTTACGACTTAACTAAGTATTACCTGAACGATCGACGATATATGCCATCGCTACTTCATCCGCTGGATCTTTATGCGGACTTTGTTCACTGTCTTCAATAATATTACTTGCCAGTGAGCTTTTTTCAATCAAGGCAAAACCTAACTTATTAAAGAATTATGTAACATAAGTTAATACTATAATTTTTTGCGGTACTGTCAACTTGACGACAGACTCCGAAATCATGCAATAATCCGAGCATGAAAAATACTTTATACTCGGGTTATCGTTACCCACCTCAAATCATTAGCCATGCTGTTTGGCTTTACCATCGGTTTACACTTAGCTTCCTTTGACAGCAGGAGGTTCCGTTTAGAAGCACATTGTGAATTGAGGAGGTCCCACATCTCGCTAATGCTCGTGATGGGATGACGTTTGGTTGGCGGGACTTTAGTCTCGCAGGTTGGTGATAACCAGTGACGTTGATTACGATTAGAATGCGAGGTTGAAACCCCGCCAACCAAAGTATCCGCGTTGCTTGATTATTTACACCACGTCATTCCGGCGAAGGCCGGGACCTCATCAGGCTGAAGCGTGCTTAAGTTCGATACGCCGTTGGCGGGACTTTAGTCTCGCATTTCTTGATAACCACGCTGCGTTGATTACTGCAAAAGTGCGAGGTTAAAACCCCGCCAACCAAACGAAAAAAGCCCTTCGCGTATGCGAAGGGCTTTTTCTAATTAGGAGCCTGGCGATGACCTACTCTCACATGGGAACTCCCACACTACCATCGGCGCAACTGCGTTTCACTTCTGAGTTCGGCATGGGATCAGGTGGTTCCACAGTGCTATTGTCGCCA
>MABC01000054.1 GCA_002162925.1 Thalassotalea sp. 42_200_T64
GATTCTACAAACCTTTTTACTGCGGCTTCTTTAAAAGCTAATGAATATTTACTCATGTTAATCGTTACCATCCCCTGTGAAATTATTGAGGCGACAACTATCCTGACACAGGGGGAGGTTTGTAACATGGAAGTATTTATCCACGGCAGGCAGGGAGCCTTTAGAGTGGGTTTTAATTCAGGGATTAATTAACTTAGAATTGCCATGGACCACTCTTCCACATCCTCGGCAATTGCTCCCTGCATTGCCCTAATACACAACATCCATGTCGTAATGTGACCGTGGCATTCATTACATCCTGTAAATCATGGTTTCAATTCTGTTGGGCAAAAAAAAACCGACTACACAAATGCGCAGTCGGTAAGAAGCTTTTGGGGAAGCTAAAAACAAAAGTTATTACAACAAGAATTCCGTTAGGAATGGATGTAGTTTAGAGTGTTCACTCTAGTTTGTAAAGTATTTATTCTAAGTTTTATTACATTTTTACAGCTAAATTGAAAAAAAATGCGATTAAATCTACTTTTTTTGCTGTTTTTAAGTCTGATCGTGTAATTTTGTTACATTTAATTGCTTTCTTGCAGCCCTTGTTAATATGGGCTTATAGGTTTTACTTCGCTTAGCTTTACTTAGATCAAGGTGGTTTTAGCCAATTTCTGTATTGTTTCAAAAATCAAACTGAACTCTGTCAAAATACTGTACTACTAGGTCATTTCTATGAAAGCAACACCATATAACCTTTTCCTAGGAGTCGATCTTGAAACCTCCATGTAAGTTCGACATGATTTCATCCCTGAAACCAAAAAAAAAACCGACGGCACAAATGTGCAGTCGGTAAGAAGCTTTTGGGGAAGCTAAAAAACAAAAGTTATTACAACAAGAATTCCGTTAGGAATGGATGTAGTTTAGAGTGTTCACTCTAGTTTGTAAAGTATTTATTCTAAGTTTTATTACATTTTGTTAAAAATAAATTAAAAAAACAGGCTGAATAGCCTGTTTTTTTGAATTTAATCGTTAATTTTGTAGTTTTATTACATTTAGTGCGCTTGTTGCCAGTTATCGCCGCTACCAGCTTCAGAGATTAATGGCACATCTAATTGCACCGCATTGTCCATAATTTCCACTAATTTTTGGGTGGTTTCAGAAAGTATGCTTTCTTCCACTTCAAAAATAAGCTCATCGTGCACTTGCATGGTCATTTTTATCCGTGGATCATTGCTTTCTAGCAACCATTTATCCACTGCGATCATCGCCTTTTTGATAATATCAGCAGCAGTGCCTTGCATCGGCGCATTTATTGCGGCGCGTTCGGCCGCTTTTCTACGCGCCCCATTTTTCGATTTTATTTCCGGTAAAAATAAGCGACGACCATACAAGGTTTCAACATAGCCTTGCTCACTGGCAAGTTGTCGCGTGTCTTCCATGTAAGTGAGCACCCCAGGGTAACGTTCAAAGTATTTGTCCATGTAATCCTGGGCTTTGCCACGATTAATACCTAACTGTTTAGATAAGCCAAACGCCGACATGCCATAAATTAAACCAAAGTTAATGGCCTTGGCGCTGCGGCGATGATCACTGGTTACTTCGTCAAGCGGCAAAGCAAAAATCTCGGCGGCAGTCGCCTGGTGAATGTCTCGACCTTCGGCAAAGGCCGTTAGCAAACCTTTATCGTTTGATAGATGCGCCATTATGCGTAATTCAATTTGCGAGTAATCTATTGCCAATATTTTATAGCCTTGCGGGGCGATAAAGGCGAGACGAATTTTTTTGCCTTCTTCCGAGCGGATTGGAATGTTTTGTAAATTTGGATCGGTTGACGATAAACGTCCGGTTGCGGTCACTGCCTGATGATACGAGGTATGCACACGGCCCGATTTACTATCCACCATCAGGGGCAGTTTATCGGTATAAGTCGATTTCAGCTTAGCCAAACTTCGGTGTTCTAGAATTAATTTCGGTAATGGATAATCAAGGGCGAGCTCCTGCAATACATCTTCGGCAGTCGATGGCGCACCTTTGGGGGTTTTCTTAATCACCGGAATGCCTTGCTCTTCAAACAAGATGGTTTGTAATTGTTTCGGCGAGCTCAAATTAAAGCTTTTGCCGGCAAGGTTATGGGCTTGTATTTCCAATTCATCTAAACGGATGCCGATATGATGGCTCTGTTCATTGAGCATGTCAGCATCGATCAATACACCGGTTTGTTCCATCCGCGCCAAAACCGGCATTAACGGCATTTCGATGTCAGTGAATACTTGTTGTTGTTTTGTATTTTTTTCCAGTTTTGGCCAAAGGACCTGATGCAGGCGTAGGGTGATATCGGCATCTTCTGCGGCATAATGGCCCGCTTTTTCAATCTCAATTTGATTAAAGGTCAGCTGTTTCTTCCCTTTGCCGGCAATATCTTCAAAATGTACGGTTTTATAGCCTAAATATTTTTGTGCTAAGGCATCCATATTATGACGTGTTGCGACACTGTTATAGCAATATGACTCTAACATGGTATCAAAGCCGACCCCTTTAATTTCAATGTCATAGTGACTCAGTACATTGGCATCGTACTTTAAGTTTTGACCAATTTTTAAAATGCTTTCACTTTCCAGTAATGGCTTAAATTGCTCTAACACCCAGTTCAGGTCAAGCTGCTCTGGCGCATCCAGGTAGTCATGCGCTAAAGGAACATAAGCGGTTTTGCCGGCTTCAATGGCAAAAGATAAGCCAACCAGTTCCGCCTGCATATAATTAACGCTAGTGGTTTCGGTATCAAAAGCAAAGGCACTGCAACTGGCAAGCTTATCTAGCCAGGTTTGTAAATCCGCTTTTGTTAACACAATATCGTAGTCACTATCTATTGCGTCTGGAATGTCGTCCTCTTCATCATCGCTTGGCTTCGCACTTGTTGCTGCCGGCGTTGCCGCGCTGTCATTGTTACCACTGCCTTTGTCGAGATCGGCTAATAATCGCTTTAATTCAAACTGAGTATACATTTCACGCAAGGTTTCAGTATCGGCTTCACCTGCAACTATCTCGTTCAGCGGCTGTTCAAGTTCAACGTCTAATTTGATCGTAGCCAGCTCATACGATAACGGTAATTGTGTTAATGCCGCTCTTAGATTCTCACCAATTTTACCTTTTACCTTGTCGGCGTTGCTCATTACCTTATCTAATGTTTGATGTTCGGTTAACCATTTTACCGCCGTTTTCGGGCCACATTTTTCAACACCAGGAATGTTATCGACTTTATCGCCCATTAACGCCAGGTAATCGATGATTTGATCGGGACGAACGCCAAACTTTTCGTTAACTCCGGCGACATCCATGGCAACATTGGTCATGGTATTAATCAAAGTGACATGTTCAGTCACCAATTGCGCCATATCTTTATCACCGGTGGAGATCACGGTTTCCAGACCTTGTTCACTGGCTTGCTGTGCCAGAGTACCAATAACGTCATCAGCCTCAACATCGGGAATGACCAGTAAGGGTAAGCCCATCGCTTTGATAATTTTGTGCAATGGTTCAATTTGACAACGTAAATCATCCGGCATTGGCGGCCGGTTGGCTTTATATTCCGGGTATAAATCATTGCGGAAGGTTTTCCCTTTGGCATCAAAAATCACCACGACTTTACCGTTAGGGTAGTCTTTATTGAGACTGTTAATCATGTTTAATACGCCAGTAATAGCGCCAGTAGGGTGTCCGTCTTTGGTCGAAAGTGCTTGTAAATAAGGCACGTAATAAGCACGAAATAAATAAGACGAACCGTCAACAAGAATATAAGGGGAGGATTGAGTCATGATTTTTTTCTATAGATGTTAAATGAAAAGGAAAGCCGAATTAAGGCCTAT
This sequence comes from Thalassotalea sp. 42_200_T64, assembly GCA_002162925.1. GTDB lineage: Bacteria > Pseudomonadota > Gammaproteobacteria > Enterobacterales > Alteromonadaceae > Thalassotalea_A. The sequence goes on from MABC01000054.1 coordinate 3,846, forward strand.
ACCAACTTGGTATTTTACCAAGAGTGGTAGAATGCCACAGTTAGCGAGTACTGACTATAAGAAAAAGGTGAAAAAGCGATAAGCCTGTGGATAACTCTGTTGAAGGAATTGCTAACGCCACCTGCCATAACAAAAAAATGGTAAGTGTATCTGGCCTGTAAGGCTTGATCATTATGATGTTCGGAATTTTACAGCTACCGTTTCTATTTATTATTATTGGTAAAATAGATGTGGATAATTTTTCCTTAAATACTCATAGGTGAACAAATTTGATACATGTTTTTCCTAAAAGCGACAACGATAGTAGCAGAAAGACCTTTGAAAACAAACGATTTATTATTGATTTTTAATTAAATAAAGTAATCAGTAAACCTCTATTTAAACTAAAAAAATGATTCCCCTTATAGGCCAAGGCTTACAGTAAAGCCCGGGTAAATTTTTCATTTTTACCCGGGCTTTGTTAAATTGAGGTTAAGTCGTAAGGCTTAACGTTAGCCTAACGATATTTGCTTTAATACGATGAATTATCGCATAGTAACAAACTCTTCCGCCGCGGTTGGATGAATGGCCACGGTATTGTCAAAATCGGCCTTGGTTGCCCCCATTTTCAACGCCACCGCAAAGCCTTGCAGCATTTCGTCACTGCCTAAGCCAATGCAATGCATGCCAATGATTTTTTCATTGCCGCCCTGACAGATAAGCTTCATTCGACACGGCTGGCGATGTTGGGTAACGGCGGTATACATTGAGGTAAATTGTGAGGTGTAAACGGTAATGTCGTCATCACCAAATTCGGCCACGGCTTGTTGTTCGGTTAAGCCGATAGTGCCAATGGTTGGATGCGAAAACACCACGGTTGGGATCAGGTTATAGTCTAAATGTTCATCGGTTTTGCCATTGAACAAGCGTTCCGATAAACGCCGTCCTGCCGCCACCGCAACCGGGGTTAACTGAGCTCTGCCAGTATTGTCGCCAACGGCATACATGTTTGCCACACTGGTGTTTTGAAATTTATCGGTATCGACAAAGCCGCGTTGGTTAAGTTCGATGCCGGTAGCGGCAATATTGATACCATCGGTCGAAGGCTCGCGACCAATGGCCCATATTATGGTATCTACGGTTATCGCTTCACCATTTTCAAGCTCAAGCGTTAAACTGCCATCGGCATTTTTAATCACTTCTTTCGGCGTACAATGGGTTTTCAGGGTTGGCCCTTCGGTCGCCATGATCTCCACCAAGGTCTCAGACATCATCTCGTCAAAATCGCGTAATGGCTTGTGCTTGCGCACTAGCAGCGTGGTTTCACTGCCTAAGGCATTCAACACACCGGCAATTTCTACGGCGATATAACCGGCACCAACCACAGCCACCCGCTTCGGTTGTTCATTTAAGGCAAAAAAGCCATCCGAGGTGATGCCATGCTCACTACCGGGAATATCTGGAATGGTCGGGCGACCACCGGTAGCAATTAAAATATGCTCGGCAGTATAGGTTTCACCATTCACTTCAATGGTATGTTTATCAACAAACTTGCCAAAACCGTTGATCACGGTAACGTTGTTTTTCGCTAGCACAGTATCGTAAGAACTATGAATACGGGAAATGTAAGCCTGTCGGCTTGCGACTAATTTTGCCCAATTTAATTTGCCGGCAGTTAAATTAAAACCGTAATCTTCTGAGTAATGCACCGCATCGGCAATTTGCCCGGCATACCACATCACTTTTTTCGGAACACAGCCAACATTGACGCAGGTGCCTCCTAACGCTTTCGCTTCAATTAAGGCACACTTTTTACCATGCATGGCGGCACGGTTAATCGAGGCAATTCCGCCACTGCCTGCGCCTAAAGCTATATAATCAAAATGTTGGCTCATAATAATTCCTAAATAGATTTTTAAATAATCAAGATGTCTTTAATCATTGTGGCAAACAGCCAAATTTTCAACCAATGGCGGATGATTTTCTCTTGTCTTTAACAAAGGGGACCATTATTTAACTGAGTTATGTAAGGAGACTATGTAAGGAACTATGTAAGGGAAATATGCAGGCTTTTTCTTCGCCTTCCCTTGAATAATCGCTTAATCGTGCTTATCTCTAGTATTACTAGTCATTCCTATCAATAGTAAGAAGCATTATGAGCAACCCATTAATCGCGCAACCTGGTCTTCCTGAGTTTTCAAAAATTAAGCCCGAGCACATCAAGCCGGCAGTAGAGCAAGCCATTAACGATTGCAAAACCGCCATCGCCGAGGTGGTTGCCACAAAAGGCCCATTCACCTGGCAAAATCTGGTTGCCAGCATTGATGCGGTGGATGATAGATTAGAAAAAATATGGTCACCAGTGTCGCACATCAATGCGGTGGTCAATAGCGATGAACTTCGTGATGCTCATGATTGCTGTTTGCCAATGTTATCGGAATACGGCACTTGGGTAGGGCAACATGAAGGCTTGTTTAATGCCTACCAGCAAATTCATCGCAGCGATGAATTTGTCACATTAGATAAGGCACAACAAAAAGTTATCACCAATGCGCTGCGCGATTTTAAACTGTCAGGCATCGCCTTAAACGCAAGCGATAAAATTCGCTATGGTGAAATTCAAACCAAGCTGTCTGAGCTCGCCTCAAAATTCAGCAATAATTTGCTCGATGCCACCGGTGCATTTTTGGTGAACATTACCGATGAAGATGAATTGGCCGGCCTGCCGGAAAGTGCCTTAGCGGGTGCCAAACAACTGGCCGAATCGCAAGATAAGCCAGGTTGGCTGTTTACCCTGGATATTCCAAGTTATTTACCGGTAATGATGTACTGTGATAATGCCAAATTGCGTGAGCAACTATACGTTGGGTACGTAACCCGTGCCTCTGATCAAGGACCGAGTGCCGGCGAGTTTGATAACTCAGCGATCATGAGTGAAACCCTGGCGTTGCGTCATGAAATTGCCCGGCTGTTAGGCTTTAATAACTTTGCCGAAGAGTCATTGGCCACTAAAATGGCGGAAAATATCGAACAGGTATTTGGCTTTTTGGAAGATTTGGCAGAAAAATCGAAACATCAGGGCCATGAAGACTTACAGCAACTGCAAGACTTTGCCAAAACCGAATTTGCCATTAGTGAGTTACAGCCCTGGGATCTGGCCTACTATTCGGAAAAATTGAAACAAGCTAAGTTTGCCATTTCGGATGAAGACTTACGTCCGTATTTCCCCGAAGATAAAGTGGTGCTCGGCTTATTTGAAGTGGTAAATCGCTTATACGGGTTAACCATTAAACCGCGTGACGGCGTTGACGTCTGGCATAAGGATGCCAGCTTCTTTGACGTCTACGATGTGGATGATAACTTACGCGGCAGTTTTTACCTGGATTTATACGCCCGCGATAAAAAGCGCGGTGGCGCCTGGATGGCTGACTGTGTTGGTCGTCGGCAGTTAAACGATGGCAGTGTACAACTGCCGGTGGCATTTTTAACCTGTAACTTCACCAAACCGGTTGGCGCTAAACCGGCATTATTTACTCATGACGAAGTGGTGACGCTATTTCATGAATTTGGCCATGGATTACACCACATGCTGACGCAAATTAATGCTGCAGGTGTAGCCGGTATCAACGGCGTGCCCTGGGACGCGGTGGAATTGCCCAGTCAGTTTTTGGAAAACTGGTGCTGGGAGCCCGAAGCGCTGGTGTTTTTATCGTCGCATTTTGAAACTCACGAGCCTTTGCCACAAGCGATGCTGGATAAAATGCTGGCGGCGAAAAACTTCCAGTCGGCGATGCAAATGCTACGACAATTAGAATTCAGTATTTTCGATTTTAGAATTCACGCCGACTATGACAGCGACTATGACGCTGGCGATCAAATTCAGTCGATACTGGATCAAGTACGTGAGCAATATGCGGTGGTAAAAGCGCCGGGATTTAATCGTTTTCAGCACAGTTTTGGCCATATTTTTGCCGGTGGCTATGCGGCTGGATATTACTCGTATAAATGGGCGGAAGTATTATCGGCCGATGCCTATTCGCGTTTTGAAGAAGAAGGGGTATTTAACCGTGACACCGGCAAAGCGTTCCTCGAATGTGTGTTGGAGAAAGGCGGTTCAGATGAGCCGATGGCGTTATTTAAGGCATTTCGTGGCCGTGAACCGCGAGTAGATGCACTGCTTCGGCATTGTGGTATTGATGGGTAAAAGTTAAAAGTTAAAAGTTAAAAGTTAAAAGCTAAAAGCTTCAAGCTAGGAGTATGGATCTTTCAGCTTGCAGCTTAGAACTTGCAGCTTGAGGCTTCAATACTCCTCACTTGCCACCACATAGGTTAAGGTGATGAGTCACTGAATTAACAAAGAATTACCAGCAGTCAGTATTGGCACTGCCACTGCTGGTTTTTGCGCTGCGCTGGTTGCGAGAGTTGATGGTAAAACTGATGCAGTCTTTATCTTTCGCCTGACTCGTGCCCGATTTTGCCGTTGCCGTTACGGCAAAGCTTGTGGCGATTGAGCCGGTGGGTCCGGCTTTCGCGGTCAAGGTGTAGTTATTTTCAGAGCTTTCAGTGGAACTGTTTTTGAGTCCGCTGCTAATGTCTGTGGTGTAACTGCCTTTTTGAATAAAGTATTTTTCCTGGGCAACCGCTAGTCGCATTAGCGTTTCTTTGGCATCGGTGCGTTTACTCTTTCGCGTTTGCTCACTGAAACCTGGGTAGGCTACCGAGGCAAGAATGCCAACGATAGCCACCACGATCAACACTTCAATTAAGCTAAAGCCGCTCATTTGCGGTTGCTGACGTTGTGCTGTTGTTATTCGCATCATTACCACTACCTTCTAATACGCATTATTTACGGATTGTTCTTTACAGTTATTGTTTACTGATATCCACCCAGGTTCGCCGGCCTTTGATAAAATCAGGTCCCGAGGACACGCCGGTGGTGGTATTGTCACCTACCATCTGTAACGGCTCGGTGGAAGCGCTACCAATGACAGTACCGTCGCCACCGCTACCGCCACCGTCATCGTAAGGACTGGGGTTCTCGACGATTTTATCATGAACAGCGAATAGAGCACGCATAACACGACCGTCATTGCCGTTCGCATCAGTCTCTTTTCTTAAGCAACTAGTTGAATAGCCACATTTTTGATAAATCACATCCCAGGCCGCCAGCGCCACGTCTAAGTCGGTATATCCCAGCTCTGCCAAGCCTCGATCAAAATCATCCTGGGTAATATAGCCCCTTATTTCGGCCACCGCCAAGTCATAGCCGGCTTCGCCGTAGCAAATGTTGGCGGCTTGGCTATAATGCCACCACAAAAAGACCTCATGCAACCAGCCATTGGCTGGCTCATCAGAGCTCTGGTCGCCTTTGGCCCTGAGGCCACCATAGATATCCAGCTGACCATCACCATCAATATCGTTATCGATTACGCCATCGTTATTGATGTCATCGGTTAAATAATATTTTTCAGCGCCTATCCTTACCGAGGCTTTTAAATCTGGCGGCGTTTGGATATGTAAATCGGCTAAACTTTTTACTTTATCAGGGTCAATCGCCATCATTGTCAGCGCGCCAGCACGCCAGCGACCATTATTTTCCATCGATGGCGTCCTCCCCATCGCAGCATGCCTTGCCCACGGATTTTTGGAACATTGCACTATGGTGGGGTGTATGCCGCCACTGATCAGCGCCTGATCAGAGAATGAGGTTCTTAGCGTACCACCGCCAGCCGTGATGTCGTTGATGGAAACGATGAGGGAATTGCCGTCATCATCCAGTAAGGTGGTTAATTGACCATCCCAGGCTTTCAGTTTGCGGTGGATCATTTGTTGATAGGCAACCACGTTATAGGTGTTGTTGCCGATGTGCAGTAACCCCGCCGGGGAAAAATCGGCATTGCTTACCACCACAAAGAATTTTTTATTTTTGTCGGAGATCGCTTCGTCAATCTGTTTATGGCTATTGTGCGCTTGATCCAACTGAAAAAAATCCACATAGGTTCGGTTTATTTCCACGTCGTATTCATGGGTATGCTTTGCGACGCCCCCGGCAAACCCATGATCAGGACTATCGGAATCGACATCGATATGGCCACCAACAAAATTACAGCCCACGGTACAATCCGCCGGTTCCTGCGGGGGCACCGGCGGCGCCGGGGGAACACTAAGTTGGGTATAGTTGATAAATTTGGTGTCGACGCCATCGGCTATGCGGGCGATGAGAGGCCCAGACATCATCCCCGATTGCACTTGCCAGGCAACCGCAATATTGGCACTATCCTCACTGGCCGCGACATTGTCGGCCGGCGCCAGCACACCATTGCCATCAATATCGAATATTGCGGTTTTCGGCGCACCACCGGTTAAATAATTCGGTTCAAACAGCCAGTTTTCGTCGTTGGTCGGATTGGTCACCGTCATTTGCACGCGGCGATCACGTAACTGGTAATTGGCAACGACCCTTTTGCCTGACGTTAACGCCACTGTCCAGCCGGTGTGTGTGCCCCAGTCAATGGCCGTATTACTGCTGGTTTGGACGGTTTCTGCGCCTATGGTTTTCGCTGCCGATAAGGTTTGAGTTAATAAATTGGCGGTGCCTGGTGTTTTGCCGGTATCCCAAATCGCATACACCCCCTGCGGCGAAGTATCGGCGAGGTCGGTAAAGGCAAGGGTTTTGCCGGTGGCAAAATAGACTAGCTTGCCGCCGATAGGGTGGCTAGCCACTATCGGTTTGGTGGTGATTGGCTGGCTAACGCCGGCGGCGTATAGCGGTTTAGAGTAGGCCACTGACTTGGTGGTTAAATTGAATTTCCACAGGTTGCCATTTAAATCGCCGGCATAGGCAAAATCAAACAGGCCGTCTTTATTCAAGTCGACTAAGGCCGGTGTCGACAAGCCATTTGCATCGCTAGCCCCGCCGGAACCGGTAGTGATTGTGCTGATGGTGCCTGAGCTCAACTCGGTCAACACCAGCTCGGCAATCCCGGCGGCGCTGTTATAGCCATTACCACTGATGACATAATATTTTTTATCCGGCAGTTGCGCAATACTGGCGTTGCCGTAGGCGTCGCCAAGTGCCGCATTGCTGCTACTGTTTTGGATCCACAACACTTTGTTGTCGGTTCCCACCGACGAATCTTCACTGGTTAACTTAGGATTGGTCACGTCCAGGGCGAATCTACTGGAGCCGCCGGCACCCAAACTGCCGATTAATACGGTGTGCCAGGCGCCATTGAAAAATGCGTCATGGACAGACAGTTCACCATCAACGTAATATTCGTGATAATAAGGGTCATCGCTCAGATTATCCAGCTTGGGGATCACTTCCGGTGGGATAAATGCGTAGACTTCTTTGCCGGTTAATGCATCAAACACATGTAACATGCCATCGTTAGCCCCGACATACACCCTGGGCGCCCGGTAAGTATGTTTGGTTCTGAATGCGATGTAGTCGCTGGTCATACTGTTGCCGGTGGGGGCACCAACATAGATAGGATTGGAATGGATAATATCGCCCAACATGGTGTAACGGGGACGCAAGGTGCCATTGGGCTTTTCATTACTGCGATCACCGCGAACAAAATCTAAAATCGGACTTGCGCTTGCCGAATTGAGATAGCTGACTTGGTCTAATTGTTCTTGTTGCGTTGCGCTTAAATTGTCCCAGCGAAAGGCAACTTGTTTGACGCCGTTGTGGGTGATAATTTTTCTCGAGTTAGTCCAATAGGACGAGTCGGCAGTTTCTGCGGCACTAAATTCCAATCTGGCCGACCAATTGCTACCGCTATTTGTCGGTGTTGTCGTACTCAAGTCGACGCTGGTTGTCGATGCCCCGGCATTAGTGATAGTGTATTGGACTAAATCCCCTTGCCAGGCGCCATTTTCAAACCATGGCCGATAACCAGAAGCACCAATTTTTAAGTTGGTGGTGCTCAGCGCCATTGGCTGTATATAGCCCACAGGTTGCTGATTGGCGGTGAATGGCGCGGCAGCGCTTACCAGATTACAAACGAATAAACCTGCCAAAAGAAACCCGCTGTCTTTGATACTTATGCTCATACACATGCTATCTGTCCTTCTTCTTCTAAAACAAGAGGTCTAAACCATTGGCTTAAGGCTGTTCTGAGGTAACGTAGACAGACTGGAGTACTCGCTCAGCCCGTTTTAAATTCTTACTTCTTGAGGTAACGATAAAGGTGTGCACCGATGACCCGATGATCGGTGCGTTATTATTTTGCAGGGTTTCATCTTCACCCGGCAGCAGCTCAAGACCCTGGTATTTGATGATGTACTTATCATTGGCGGTTTTGCCGGTTTCCACCGCCGCAAGACTGTCCCAATTAATATTGAATACGTTTAAATCTTGATCCTCAGCGTAATAGCCATCCTCGGCGGTATTGAAGTCAAACGTCCCCGCCGCTAACACCTGGGCTTCCAGGGCATCTTCGGCTTCCACTAATGAGCGTTCGGCATCATTAAAAGAAAGCGATTGAAATTGACTGTTGGCCGACATCAACGTTTGCGTTATCGATGCTTTAAAGCTTGATACGCCAACTAAGGTGATTAACACCAACACCACTAAACTCACGGCCAAAACCGCCCCATGTTGTTTTTTCGCGAATAAATTAGAGCTGTTATTGGTTAATCTGTTCATCTTATTGACCACTTAACTGTTATTTAAGGTATTGCGCAGAGCAATGGTGGTATCGATAAATAGACGATGGTAATTGTCATCGGGCTGATAAATGACATCGCCTAAGGTGTATTTGGTTTCATCTTGATAACTGGGATCTGGACAATCTTCTCGTATCAATAAAGACACTCTCACCGCCGCGATACTTTGCCAGTCAGGGACGGCATTTGCTGCCAGGTATTGGTTTGGTGAGCCATCATTATTGGTATCGACTCCGTACTCAATCTGTAAATGCTCTACGCCAAGCAGTAGTTGCTCATTGGTTGGAATACCATTGTCGAGGTATTTCCAGAACAGCGCCGGTATGTTTTCTCCCTTACAACTCTCATCCGATTTACCAATGTAATAGGAATGCGCCACTAATTGATGCACGCTTTGAAAATTACTGTCAATGTTATTGTTCGCTGGCTCTAAGGCATCACTGCCTAAAAAAATTCTGCCTTTGAACAAGGATGAGCGCAGGTATACATTTGCCGCCGAAAAATTGTTTATGGTCCATGGGGTAGCGTACCTCAGGGTTAAGATATCGCCGCGCAAGTAATCGTCATCAGTGATGCATAGATAACCCGCATTACTGTCGTTTAAGCCAAAGATGTGTTGCTCTATCATGGTGCCCCAGGTGGTACCGGCAACTAAACAAGTTGTCGCTACCGGTGTGGTGATGCCATGGCTGCCGACAATTTCGCCAATATTGGCATTACCACCAAAATAGCCAGAACGTTGAATGTCTCTTGAAATCAACTCGACGGTAAATCGGCCGGTTTCCTGGATGCTGGCGAGTCTGTTGGTTATTTGGTTAGAGACTTTGGCACTGGCAAAAAACGCATAAAGCGCAACAATGACAAATAATCCGAGCATCATGGCAATGATCAGCTCGAGAAAAGTAAAGCCCTTATTTTGTTTCGTGTTATTTGTCTTGTTAGTTAAGTTATGCATTTATCATCAAATACTTATGGTTGCGGTTAAACAATCTAAATCATCGTCCGATGCTACCGGACAATTCTCACCGGCCGAACCGCTTAAATCTTGATCCCAGCGAATTGAGATGATAATACTGCTACCCGCCTGAGTGATTTCGCCACCGCCTGAAGGCAAGTTGTTAATCAGTTGATTTTGCCAGGTGTATAAATCAAATTGTGCCATTTCTGCGGCAGTACATGGGCCACAAACACAATCGATTGACGCCGGTAATTCGGCGTGGCTGGCAAGGTATAGCGCCGACTGGGCCGAATTCGCTCTGATCCGTTCTGCGATGTCATTTAAATATATTGCGGCAACTGAGCCATCTACGGCCTGCGAGGTATTGCGAATTTGCCCCAGTTGCAATGACATTAACCCTAATAAACCAAGCGCGACTACGATTGCGGCAACGAGCACTTCGATTAATGAAAAACCACTTTGAACATTTCGCATCCTTGACTCCTTAAAAACAACTGGTAGGTATTTTTCTATCGCTACCTTTTATACTAACTTTACCAAATCGGCCAATCGCAATGGTACGTGAATGGCTGTCAACCTTGCTGTTATAACAGACGATTAATTCGCCTGAGCTCTTGGTGTTGCCAGAGGGAGTAAACACCACATTTGACTCAAAGTCATCGGTAGTGCCATGAATGGTGTAATTATCAGGTAGGGCATCATGAATGGAGACGATAGGGTCAACACCAACCACAGTTACCACTTCGCGGATAATCCAGCCATTTTCCCAGCCGCTTTTATTTGAGCAGTTATTCTGGGCGGTATTAATCGTACACACGGTAACGTCAACGCCACGTTTTAGCGCCTCACTGCGAGCGATAACAAAAGCACGATGAATGTCATTGGCCTGGGTGCTCATTTGCGACGATTTTATCATATCGAACATAGCAGGTAACGCCACACTGGAAAGTATGCCAGCGATACCTATAGTGATAAGTACTTCAATTAACGTGAAGCCTCTAAGATGAGGCCGATCATTACCCATATATATTCTTATTGTAAATTTAGCTTTGTTGGGGGCGCAATTCAGCTGATTTATTTAAAAAGTTTTATTTATTAATATTAATGATTGCAGGAAAGTGTGATTTTGCAAGTTTTGCCATTATTTAATGCCACAGCTTTGCTGTTCTATCGAGATGTGTTTTTAGTATACTTATGCAGATTGCTATAAGTACAATAATAGCTAACCTATATTCGGGAAACTTAACACCTTAAAGGGATTGTTTGTGGAGTTCGGTCAGCACATTGAGCCAGAACTTAGCACCTTCGTTCTCAGACAGCCACATACCCAAGAGTAGTTGTGAAAGGCAGTTACACAAAATTATTTACAGTCTCACTAAACTTGTTATTCCCCAAAGAAAATACCTGTGTCTATGAGTCCATTTGTACTTTTTAATACTTAAAACTTCCAACCGTTAAAAACTAATTTGGACTCTGTTGCTTCTTCCGTTGAATTATTCGAGCCACCACCCGCAGCCAAAGCGACATCATAATGAAAATTACCAGAACCTTTATAAAGTACTTCTTTAGCGACGATTGCCCCCATTATACTGCCTTCGGATTCTATGGTAACCACAGACTCAGGTGCATATATGACTGCATAAACATCACTTTTTTGTTTAAAGGTCACACCGGTGCCGCCGTAGGCCGAATAAATCATAAACACAGGATTGCCCTCAGGTGATAAGCCGTAGTCAGGTGTGCTCACCTGAGCATCGCTATCCATATAAAATTCACCTTGCATCAGTAAGGTTAAACTGCTGTTATCAGGTATGGTAATTTTCGCGGTGCCTTCCATTTTTAAGTTGCCTTTGACATAGACGATAGCGTCCACACCTGGCGCAACTTTTAGCTCGCCATCTTTAATGGTGATATTATCGTACATGTAAATTTGCTTACTCTCAGCGAAGAGTTCAGCGGTCTCGATATTCCCCGCTACATTATCCAGATGAAAGCTATCGCCCGATGAAGTTAAATCTAAATCACTTAAACCACCGCCGTGATCATTCATGAATGCCTGTAGTGGATCAACGGCCTGCAGTGAATCACATGAGGTTGCACTCACATAATTGGTTTGAGTGGTGCCAGAAACGCTGGCGTTACCAACGATATCATTTGCTGACTTTAAGTCACCCATTACGTTCGCACCCGAATCAATCTCAACCCGGCCTTTCGAGGCGTCTGCGCCATTGGTATTGGTGCCGACGAGAATGTCCTCACCTGCAGTTTGCGAGTCATAGCTGCCAATACTGGAATCGTAACTGTCAAAAGTGATACTGCTGGCTATGTTCATGGTTTCGCAGGCAACGACGCCATCAAAACCAGGCCCCGCGGGCTCCGCTGCGGTCGCAGCGATAAAGGTATAATTTGCTTTTAACGTCGACAACCCTTCAAATCGTTGGCCATTACTACTGAGTTGCAGCTCATCAGTGGCTGCAGATATGCTGACATCATAATTTAAATTTTCAATGCTAGCTGCATGACCGGTAATACTGCCATTATCTGAAATTCCATTAATGAGTTGCTCCAGGGTTAAATCGGGATCCGCCTTTAACTTATTATTCAACAGGGTGAAGGTATCAAAAATTCCTTTTTCAGAAATTAATCTGGCATTTATTTTTTTTTGAAAATTACCACTTAGGCGCTCTTGGATAATATTATCTTTGAGTGAATTAATTGCGACGATACTGCACATCACCACTAAAATTAACACGGTTACAATAGTAAAACCCTGTTGTGGGGATTTTGAATGGAACACAGATAATGACATGTTTAGCTCCCTAACGCTGATTGAAGTATTATTAAAGACAACGCGACGTCGATGATTAATGGTGCCGCAGGCCCGATACCCGCGGGTTCACCAGCTTGTGCCTGCGGTGTAACGGTAATAGAAACGAGGTTGTTATTCAGCACAAACGCGATAGCCTCTACCCCGGTTAATATTGTTTGTGGTCCGGCCCCGCCTAAATCTATCTCACAGCGCAAATTATTGCCGTTCAGCGAATATACTTCGGTATAGGCGGCAATTTGCACAACACCATTACAGGCTATGGTGTCCGCTGTTTGACTGATGGTTAATTGACTTGCTGTTACCTCCGGTAATGCCGGCGTTTGTTTTAAACTGCGAGTGAAGGTTTGTGTGCTATACCGTAGGACTTCCTGGGCATTTTGTAAATTTTGACTGACTGCAGACAGGCCGCTAATGGATGTGTAGGCCCCCCCTACACCAAGTACTAAAATGGTACTTACCAACAAGGCGATTAATAATTCAATCAGGCTATAGCCCATGTCTTTGCCGTACTTATCCATTACAACCTGCCGGTAATTGTGGATAACTGGCATTAATGGCAGCGGCATTGGGTAGATCATCGGTCATCCGTTGGTCACTCCATTGCACACTGACGGTAAAGTCATTGGCAAAACTACCCTCAGCAACGCCAGTCAAAGTAAGCGTATAACGTTGCAACGCTGGTGTTAAACTCTCGATGTATTGCTGATCAAATGCCTGGCGTGCATCTTGAAGCTGACAAATATCAATCCAAATCCTTTCCACCGCGTTATTGGCGTGAATAATCGAAACCGTATAATCGAAACTGTTCCTGGCAAATTGTAACGATTTTACTTGCCCTGCAGCCAAACCTAACAAGGCGATAGCCGAGATAATCAAGGCGATCATCACCTCAAGTAGAGAAAAGCCTTTTTGCCTGAACAAGTGTTTCTTCATGGGCATTCAGCTGCTGTGGTGGTGACACTTTGGCCACTTACAAAAATGCATAAACGGTAATCATCGGTCGTTTGATCATCATCCGATAATTTAATCTCGCTGGCAGACGTTGAGCCGGTAGTTGAAATGATTAAATCAGTTAAGCCGGTTATTTGCACACTCGAGTCAGAAGGGATGAATTTTAATAATACCGTTTGTTCATCGGTGCCTGCATTTTGAATAACCTGCCAATTTGAATTAGTGCTAGCGACTAGTGTTATCTCAGCATCTCGTTTTACCGCTTCACTGCGGGCAAATTTGAATACACTATGCAGTCGATTTATATCTGCCACTAAACGGTCACGTTTCATCATCTGGCTAAATGAAGGAACAGCGAGAATCGCTAAAATACTAATAATCGAGACAGTGACTAACATCTCAAACAGGGTAAAACCACGATATTGAATTTGCGCCATCATTATCTCCAACAATCGTCTGATGTCGGTGTGGTGATGCCGCGATGATTAATACTCAAGGTGCCACATTTATCTGACCCTTGTGAACTGGACCCGTTTGGAATGGCTTTAAGGATAAAGGTGCTTGAGTCTGAGTCGACTAGAGCATAATAAAAACTATAATAATCGTCTGCGGTGATTGCATTGCTGTTCGGATACTGCCCAAGCCGCGAATATTGACGCTCTAAACCTGCAACTTGTTGCAATAAAAATTGTTGCACATCAACCCGGCGACCCTCTTGAACATTTTGGAAATAATTAGGTAGGGCAATCGCAAATAATATGCCAATGATCGCGACCACGATCATTAACTCTATTAGGGTAAATCCTTGTAGTCGTCTCTTTAGCAGAGCCACAGAATTTTTATTATTCGCTTTAAACTGTAGCACTTTGGCCTGGGTGGCCATTTGTGACGATTTTATCAAATCGAACATAGAAGGTAATGCCACGCTAGCAAGTATGCCGGCGATAGCAACAGTGATTAGAGCTTCAATTAAACTGAAGCCTCGGATATGAGACAGACTCTTACGCATATATATTCTTATTATAAATTTAGCTTTGTTGGGGGGGCGCAATTCAGCTTATTTAGTTGAAAAATTTTAGTTATTAATATTAATGATTGCAGGAAAGTGTGATTTTGCAAGTTTTGCCATTATTTATTGCTTAATTAATCCGACGCTTTGCTTTTCTATCGAGATGTGTTTTTAGTATACTCAGTGCTGAGTCGTGAAAGTACAATAATAGCTAACCTGAACTCGGGATACTTAACACCTTAAAGGGATTGTTTGTGGAAAAAATAAACGCAATTTTGCAACGAGCCGTTGAACGCAAAGGTGGCGAAGCCAACCTTGAGTTACTGCTGTCGCCGTATCAAAGTCTGGCAAATTCTAACCGCGAATTGGCCAGCTTAGGCAGCGATCGGTTTTTGGCGGAATTTACCAAGAAGGTGTTTCAATCGGGCTTTGTTTGGCGGGTAGTGGAAAACAAGTGGGCCAATTTTGAGGAGCATTTTTTTAATTTTAATATTGAAAAAATATTAATGATGCCCGATGAAATGCTCGAGCGTAAGGCACAAGATCCAAAAATTATCCGCAACTTTAAAAAAGTACAAACGATAAAAGCCAACGCCCATATGATCCATGATGTCGAAATTGAGCAGGGCAGTTTCAGTGAGTTTATTGCCGCCTGGCCGGAACAAGACATTATTGGTTTGTGGCAGTATTTGAAAAAACATGGCCAACGTTTGGGTGGTAATACCGGTCCCTATGCCCTGCGCGCACTGGGTAAAGATACATTCTTATTAAGTCGTGATATTGAAAGTTATTTTCGTGAACATGATTTGATCAGCGGCGGGTTAACCAGTAAATCGAGTTTAAACACCATCCAACAGTGTTTCAATGAATGGCAGCAACAAAGTGGTTACAGTTTAAAGAAAATCAGTCGTTTAATTGCGCTAAGTACTGGCGATAACTTTGTTCTGGCAGAAGAATAGTTGTTGCTGAAAATTAACGGTTGGTACATATGATGACTAATGAAAACGTAACAGAGAATCACAATAGCTCACACTGCCTGGTGTTTGCCGATAGCTTTAATAACGTGATGAAGGCAGAAGCGGTCAGCGAAAAGTGGTCTATCCCTTATGGTGGCGAACTGCGAAGTCTGAATAAAGTGAAAAGTCCATTTTATTTATTGGCCACCGACACTCAGCTTGAGTTGCACAAAACCGATGAACCGAAAACCGGCGCCATCGTCGTTGATTTCGTTGGTGGTGCGGTGGCACATCGGCGCAAGTTTGGTGGTGGCCGCGGCCAGGACATTGCCAAAGCCATCGGCTTAAAACACGGCTTTTGCCCAAGGGTATTGGATGCCACCGCCGGCCTTGGCCGTGATGCGTTTTTACTGGCAAGCCTGGGCTGTACGGTCACTATGATGGAACGACAAGTGCCTGTGGTCGCCTTGCTTGACGATGGCTTGACCCGAGGCAAAGCCGATGAAGATATTGGCGCATGGCTGGCTCAGCGCTTACAGCTTATCAACGCCTCTGCCATTGATAATATGGCCAACCTGCAAGACATCGACGTGGTCTATCTTGATCCTATGTATCCGCACCGGGAAAAGTCGGCAGCGGTAAAAAAAGAAATGCGGGTATTTCAAAGCTTAGTCGGCAGCGATCCGGATGCCGATGCGCTATTGGCGAACGCCATTGCCTTGGCGAAATATCGGGTCGTGGTAAAACGGCCAAATTATGCCGAACCACTTGCCGGTAAAACACCGTCCACCAGCATTAAAATGAAGAAAAACCGGTTTGATATTTACGTCAATCAGGGCATCCCCAAACCATTGTAAATATTTAGATTTGCGAATAGTTGAATCTATCTTATATTTAGAGATCGGAGGGGCATAACCTTTGTACTGAAATTATTGCCCGCATTTTTAGCAAATACCAATTTGATTAATTAAGTTGGTATACAGGATGACAAACTTGAATTTAGATAATGTTCAGCTCAAAAGATGAATAGCATCATTGCTTTATGCGCTCAAAGCTACCTGCAACTTAAGTCAAACGTCAAGGTGTTGTCGATTTGTTATCTAGTGTTAGCGCTAGGTGTGTTGTCAATTTATGTCGCGGCACACTCTTTCAATATCTCACCCGCTGTTTTCACTCGTGATCCTATATCGCTGTTGCGAGCGCCACTTTACACCGGCTTAATGTCAAACGTAGGCATTTTATTATGGGTTTCATCGGCGGCGGTGTGTCTGTTTAGTGCCTATACTTTCAGTCGATACAGTGGCCGAACTAACGGTTTCTTACTCTATGCGGGCTATCTGACACTTTGGTTGGTGTTGGATGACATGTTTTTGTTTCATGAAGAGCTGTTTCCCGATTACTTAGGCATTTCCCAAACCCTAGTTATTCTTGTGTATTTGCTCTTGTTCCTGGTGTTCTTTTTTAAGTACTTAACCTATATATTAGAATCTGATTTTGTTTTGCTGTTGCTCGCCTGTACCTTTTTTGCCGCATCCTTAGTCTGTGATTTTGCCTTGCCGCAGCGAGGCATGGTGCATTTAGTCGAAGACAGCTTTAAATTATTCGGTATCACCACCTGGTTGGTTTATTTCTGCCAAGCCAGTAAGTTTCAATTAGAGATCTTGGGGCTGCAAGCGGAAAAGTAATCAACTTGGTATAAAAATAAGTTAAATGGTTGAGTTATGACAGATAAGTTGAAAGTAGCAAGTTTTGAATTGGATGATTTGCAAGTTAACTCGAACTCATCTCGCTTGCGTTGGCGTACCTTATTCAACCTGCGGCAATTATCGGCATCGATAAATCAAGCCCCATATTTTGCCTTGATCAAGGGTGCCGGTGATCTCGACGTCGACCCCAAAGCCTCCGATTTATATAAACTGGTGTCGCAACTCAATAAAATCAATGACACGCCAGCAATGAAACTTTCGGTTACTCGGGTCGCAATTAATCAGTCCGCGGCGAAAGTAACTGATAGCGTCACCCGTTATAGCAGGCAACCGGGAGCATTAAAACTGCATACAGACTCCAGCTATATGGATAACCCACATGCGATTTTAGCGTTCCAATGTATTGTTGCCGACCCGAATGGCGGAGAAACCATATTAATGGCCATTGACGATATTATTGATAATATCAGTGACACCAATAAAAAATTACTGAGCGCAAAAGTATTCCCTTTTGCCAAAAATAAATCGTCAATTCTTGCCAAGGATGAATATGGTGAATGGAATATACGTTTTTATAAAACTCAGCTCGAGCAGAGTCTGGAAAAACCAGCGCTTGCGCAAAAATACCTGGACGCAATTGGCGAGCTGGAAGCGAGCATTGCTGATGAAAAGCATCATTTTCGCACAAAAATGCAACCGGGTGATATGATCCTGGTTAATAACCTTAAAGCCTTGCATGGTCGCTCCAATATTGAAGCCGAAAGTCCTCGGGTTATTTATCGAGTAAGGTCCTCTGCCTCGCTGCACCAGCTTATCGCCAAATCACCATGGAACCTCATGACATACTGGCTAAGTCAGTTTGTAAAAGACAAAGCAAAACCGCCAATATCATTAGCATCCCCAGCTCATCTCAATACTGCACAACTGGTAACTGCTGGAAAATTAGCCGAAGCGCTGGCGTATTTTGATTCGTTACCGAAGAAAAGTCAGCAACAGGGCGAGCAACAGTTTCTAATTTCAGCCGTTGCCAGATACCTGGGCGATGATATTCTGGCTGACAAAATGCTACAGCAAGCGATTAAACAACAGCCTATCGCCTGTCACGATAAGTTGGCTGACAATTGTCCGCGTTTTATCAAGATCAGAGGATTTAATGGTGCTCAATGGATAATTAACAAGAATGAAAAGTTCAGGCCGAGGTTGAGAGGAGGGCATTTTTCGCTCAAGTTCATGCTCAATACTGAAAAAGCTAACCTCTACCAGCACAATATTCTTGATGCTGAGCAAGCACAAGCACAAGCACAAACCATTAAAACACTTGGTATCAATTTAATCATCAATACCATAGCCTGTGCCGATCGTATGGCGGTAGACCTGGCCGTGTTAGCCGAGTTTCAACAACTTACCCCAGAGATCCCGGTAATTAACCCCCCTGACAAAGTGCTATTGACGACAAGAGAAAAAAATTATCAAAGGTTAAACGCCATCGCCAATGTTGTTTTTCCGAAGACGGTTAAGGTTTTTCTTGAGCAACAAACCCGGGCTAAGGTAGTGGCAACAATGAAAGCTTCGGAGATTGAATTTCCGATCATCATGCGCCCGTGCATTACCCACACCGGCTCAGGCGTAGAATTAATCGACAACAGCGAAGAACTGCAAAGGTATTTGGATAAGCACAAGCATAGGGCGAGTGATTTTTATATCATTCAATATTATCAGCTTGCCAATATCACCGGGGTGTTTAATAAGATCCGTACCTTCTGTATTGACGGTAAGTACTACCCTGTGGCCTGTATATTCGACCGACAGTGGAATATTCATTCAGGGGACAGATATAACTACATGGCCAACAGTGCGGAGTCACAACAAAGAGAGCAATCATACTTTGCCGACATGAACACGTTTCTCGGAGATAAGGCGATAAAGGCCTTAGATAGGATCCGGCAGATCATTGAGCTTGACTTTTTTGGCGTGGATTTTACCTTACTCCCGGATGGCAAAATTTTGATTTTTGAATGTAATGCCGCCATGCGCCATAATTTTGATCACGCGCAAAATTTCCCCTATAGCTATGAACCATTACGCAATGTTAGTCTGGCGTTTGAGCTGATGCTGCACCAACGGGCACGTTAATTCATCTATTATAATCTCTGGCAAGCTTATCAGCTGTTTTG
This sequence comes from Thalassotalea sp. 42_200_T64, assembly GCA_002162925.1. Lineage (GTDB taxonomy): Bacteria > Pseudomonadota > Gammaproteobacteria > Enterobacterales > Alteromonadaceae > Thalassotalea_A. Next base: position 23,082 of record MABC01000054.1, read on the forward strand.
CTCCTTGGTAAAAAACGACTTGCCAAGCAGCAGTCGAACTGACATTCGGTAGCTTTTATGCACCGTATGGCGAATTAAGATTGGCCAGGGCATTTTCAAATAATGCCCTCTGACCAGCGCCATGGTTACCGCCAACGAGTTGCTCCAGCGGGCATACAAAGGATGCTTGTTATTCAATACCCGGCTAAAGATAAAATCCCGCAGCAAATTTAATAACCGGTTGTCGTGGCACTGGGCAAGTTTACTGGCGAGCTCGCAGGGGATCTTGGTTTGAAAAAAGCGATGGCTATATCGACAGGCCAAATAGAGTTCAAGGGTAAATCCACATTTTCTGGCTAAGTTATCAAGTTCGTGCCAAAAGTCCTCACTGTTGTACTCAGAGAACAGTAAATGGATATCGTTGAGATCTCTTAAGCCGTGTTTAAAGTCTTCATTGATGAATAAATGCACTATGCTGTGCAACGTCATCGCCGCCGGTGGTAATACAAAAAAACCATCATATTCTATGGCGTTGTCGGTGAAATGCTCGATTTTTGGTGCCCGACCGGACACCACAGGGACTAAATTATGATGCAAATCAATGACACTGCCCCTGCCGGTATGTTTGAGCGGGGGAATTTCATGGGCCCAGTTGCGATAATAGGCGTTATCATAATCATCGATGTCATCCGCTAGCCAACCATGCAAGAGTAACGTGTTTTCAACTACATTTATCTGACTTTTATCCACCAGTAAATCAATATCGCCACAGGTTCGGCCCCAACTGGTGTTATTGCCACAGAACACGTAAGCCGCACCTTTTAATAAATAAAATTTTACGCCGTGTTGCTGGGTACTTTTTTTGATTTGTTGACACTCAAATACGATTGAACGGTGTTGTTTCTCGGCCAAAATAGCGGCATTGTGCAAGTGCTTTTGCGCGTACGCCGGCAGATCATCGAGTAGACCTTGTTGCGCCAACTGCGCGCTAACGCGCGCGAGCAGCCCTTCATGTCGCAATACCCGTATCAGAGTTTCCCATTGATACTCGTTAAATGTGCAACAACAGGATGCATCAACGAGAATGGCTGTTATTTGCTTTGATTCAATCAGCATCTGTTTCACAATACGTCCTGCTCAAGAAACGTTTTGACCGCTTCAACATTATTGTAAACCACCTCAAAAACAGCACAGTTTTCAATTAAACTCACTAGGGTATTGAAGCCCTGTTGACCGTGCAGATTTAAGTTAACTGCATTTTGCGCAAGCTGCATAAACCCTTGATTCTGATTAAGTTCAGTGATTTCTAAATCGATCCGCTCATCGTACCTGGGAAATACGATAGCTTTTACCGATGCCAATTCGTCGCGTTGCTGCCAACTGCTATCTGCTGGACATAGGTGGACAACATCACCTTTGTGGGTATTTCTGGCAACCGTAGAGAATTTCGCCTCAGGATACCAACGCTTAACTAAATCAACGGAATTATTTTTAAGGCATATTGGTCGCACGAAGGGCTGAACTTTAAGGGTTTCTGGCAATATTAAGGCCATTTCATCTGACAACAGCCGCCAACCTTGCCTGCCCGACAAATATGCCGTCATGGTACTTTTGCCACTCCCCGGGGGACCCGGTAAGAGCACCGCGTTATCGCCTTTGGCAACGATACCTGAGTGCAAGATGACGTATTGCAGTGACTGATTGGCAACAACATAGTTGATCCCCCACTCCAGAGAAGCATAGGCGTGATTTAGTGGTAACGTTTTAAAGGGTTCGATAGCGTCAAAACTGAACGATGCCTGCGGACGGATGAACTTTCTTAACCCGTTTGCTTTTTCAACGCCAACAAAATAATCGGCAGGCCTGGACGGGTTGATAAATAGGTCATCTGGGTACATATTGTGAATATTTTGCTCGACAAAACCCACTGACGAGTGAATATCAAAAATAAAGGGGGGTAATTCCAATCTGATCCGCATCATCAGTACTTAGAATGGTTAGAGGTTAAAAAGCCAGAAGCGCTAAGTTGGTTTAACAACTTCAACGTGTCGGCATCCATATTCTCGCCAGCCAATACATCTTCAATGTCCAATGTTAGCCCGGTTGCCGCACCCGTGTTCTTTTGATAGAGCACAACACCGCTACCATCTGCAAATTTATGTAACAGAGTAGAATCAGTAATTGTGTACTTGGGGCAGCTAACCGTTGGCGCCGTGCAGGGAAGCGTTTCGTGGTGAAATACATCCCAGCTAGTTATTTTTTTTATCATATTATCTACAATATAGACAATATTACGATGATTACAACAAAGTGGATGTTTCTTTCTAACGACGACTAATCGTCGTCATCAAAGACATTGCCAGAGACATTACAGAAATTTGATGGATCAGCATCGCCACCATGTTCCTCTATTATCGCCGCTAAATTGAAACGGTTATCTATCAGGCTCTGAATATAGCTATTCAAATCTTCCGGATTTTGGAGAATGGGGTAATTAAGCCCAAAGGGCCCATTGCCGCCGGTGTTGTAATGAACGATAGCATTCAAATACATGGCAATCATCTGTGGCGCAAATAGATAGCCATTATCATCAGCACAGGTAGCGGTGGTGTCGTCGTCATCATCGCCATCGTCATTATCTTCATCTTCATCTTCGTTATCATGGCCATCATCATTGTCGTTGTCATGGTCATCATCGTCATCATTACCAAAGTTAAGGGGATCAGTACAACAAAAACACTGCAACAGACTTATCAAGCTAGTGGCAGGCCCTTCCCCGAAAATGCTGTTGAATGACATATCGCTAATGTCGGTCCAATAATTATCCTGTTCGAGCCATGCGCAAGGTCCTAACAATTCAATAGGATCGCCACCGGCAAAATCAGAAGCATGACCCGAAGCGATTATTGAATTTACCACGTTATTCGCGAATACAGACTTTGCCGGAATTGAGGCCACAACAATGCCTGCGGCGGTGCGGGTCAAGAACTTTCTGCGGGTCGGCTTCACGATTTTATCGGTATCCTGGTTAATTTGCTCTTCTTGTTTCATTACCGTCAACTCTACGAATAAATTCTCAATAATTTGAGTATAGCAAATCTATTCATTGTTCAAGAAAAATTAATACTGAGATAAATGCAAAGAATATACCAAAATCATTATCGTTTGATTTCTTTGACTTTTAAATCCTCTTTGAATTTGTATTGTAAAAATTCCTGACACTAGTTGGGTATATTGTTCATAAACCTATAACAAAAATTGTTGATCAATCGGGGTAAATTTATCACAGGCAATCAGCAATGAATTGGCGGTGAGTTGTTCCACCCCCAGCACTTCCACCTCACAGTGGTATTTACCTCTAAGTTTATCCACCAATAAATCAAAATCGCCATCGCCAGAGAGTAAAATAACTTTATCGGCCTGGCTGCCGACTTCCAGGGCATCAATGGTTATGCCCACATCCCAGTCGCCTTTGGCGCTGCCATCTTTTCGTTGAATATATGGTTTGAGTTTTACCTGAAAGCCAATGGCACGGAGAATGTTTTGAAATTGGCGCTGTTTTTCATTGCCAGAATCGATGGCGTAAGCATTGGCACAGACAATCTCATGGGTGCTAGCGGCATAAGCCCAAAACGTATTGTAATCAAAACTACGGTTAAAGCCCTGGCGACAGGTATAGTAAATATTTTGCACATCAACAAAAATGGCGACGGTTGGTTTTGTGGGCTTTGCCCCTGGGGTAGAGTCAGTCATAGGTGCTCAAATGGGCTCATTAAGAGCGCTATACTATTAGGGTAATTATCTTTAGTGTAACGATAATTTCATTTTAAATCAGACAAATGTTAACGTAACGCTTATAATCTCGGTCAGTAAAAATTTTGACCTTAAACCACTTTACCCAGCAATCACATAGGTGCCACATGATCAAAGTAAACGACGCAATACCAGCAGGCGAATTACAACAATTAACTGACCAAGGCATGGTAAATCACAGTAGTGCAGATTTATTTAGCAATAAAAAAGTGGTGATGTTTGCCGTACCCGGTGCCTTCACCCCTACTTGTTCGCAGGCGCACCTGCCCGGTTATGTTGTGCACTATGATGAGTTTAAAGGGAAAGGTATCGATGCCATTATCTGTACCTCGGTAAACGATGCTTTTGTGATGAAAGCCTGGGGAGAAGCTCAAAATGCCGAAAACATTATGATGTTAGGTGACGGCGATGGTGCCTTTGCCAAAGCGTTAGGTTTGAGCATGGAAACCGGCGCGTTTGGCGGCTTACGTTCACAACGTTATGCCATGGTCGTTGACAATGGCAAGGTGACTCACCTGCACGTGGAAGCGGCAAAAAAATTTGAAGTAAGTAAAGCCGAAAGCATACTTGCCGTACTTTAAGAGAGAAAAACTATGTTAAAAGCACAAATGGTTGAGCAGTTGAATGTGCAAATTAACCTGGAATTTTATTCATCAAACTTATACCTGCAAATGAGTGCCTGGTGTGAAGGCAAAGGCTCTGAAGGCGCCGGTGCCTTTTTACGCAACCATGCCATTGAAGAAATGCAGCACATGAATCGTTTATTTACTTACGTCAGTGAAACTGGCGCCATGCCTATTTTAGGCGCTATTGATGCCCCAGAGCATGAGTTCGAGTCGTTAAGCGCAGTATTTCAGGCAACCTATAAGCATGAATGTTTGATTACCGAAAAAATTAATGATTTAGCGCATGCGGCGTTCACCAATCAGGATTACTCGACCTTTAATTTCTTACCGTGGTTTGTTTCCGAACAACACGGAAGAAGAAACGCTGTTTAAAAGCATTCTTGATAAAATTGAATTGGTTGGCAACGACGGTCATGCCTTGTTCTTCGTTGACAAAGATTTGGCGGAAATGGCAAAACAAGGCCCGGTTTCGGTCATGCCAGAACCCGTTGGCGCGTGATCAGTAAAGTGAAACCGCATTTAAACTCTAGTAAAGAACAAAGGTTTAACCGTTATGGCTCTGCAAAACGTTGATGTATTAGTGATTGGCGCCGGCGCCGCCGGATTAATGTGCGCAATAAATGCCGGTTATCGCGGCCGCAGTGTGGTGGTCGTAGATATGGGCAAAAAGCCGGGCCGCAAAATTATCATCAGCGGCGGTGGTCGCTGCAATTTTACCAATCAAAATGCCGAGCCTGAAAACTACCTTTGCAAAAATCCGCACTTTGTTAAATCGGCGCTAAGCCGCTATAGCCAGTACGATTTTATCGACATGGTAGAGCGGCACGCCGTTGATTATCACCATAAAACTTTAGGCCAGCTGTTTTGCGATAACAGCGCCCACGATATCGTCGATATGTTACTCACCGAATGTGACTGGGCAGGCGTGCAAATTCATTTGCAAAGTGAAGTGCACAAGGTCAATCAACACCATGATGGTTTTATCGTCACCACCAATGGTAAAGACTACCAGTGTCAGTCATTGGTGATTGCTGCTGGTGGGCTAACCATGCCAAAACTGGGCGCAACCCCGATAGGTTATAAAATTGCCGAGCAATTTGGTTTAACCGTGTTGCCAACTTGTGCCGCATTGGTGCCGTTTACTTTGCAAGATATTGACAAACAAAAGTTTGATGGCTTGTCTGGCATTAGTGTCGATTGCGAAGTGAGCAGTAAAAATGGCACCAGCTTTCGTGAAAACATCTTGTTTACCCATCGCGGTTTATCTGGCCCGGCAATACTGCAAATATCTTCTTACTGGAAGGCTGGGGAGGATTTGAGCATTAACTTACTGCCAGAGTTAAACTTAACCGAACATCTGGCCCATGTCCGCCAGGAAAGCCCGCAACGGGCGTTAAAAACCGCTCTGTCGCACATATTGCCAAAACGTTTGATTGAACGTTTGTATGACGCAAACGAGTTGCCCGATAAAGCGATAAATCAATTAACCCACAGCGAAATTGCCGAGCTTGAGCAATATTTCCATCAATGGAAAATCAAACCCAATGGCACCGAAGGCTACCGCACCGCAGAAGTGACGTTAGGTGGCGTAGATACCGATGAGTTGTCTTCAAAAACCATGGAAAGTAAAAAAGTACCTGGTTTGTACTTCATCGGTGAAGTGGCTGATGTTACTGGCTGGCTTGGCGGTTATAATTTTCAATGGGCCTGGTCTAGCGGTTGGGCGGCCGGTCAAGTTGCTTAGTTGCCTTTTGCAATGAAGATTAAGGCATTACCTTCACCATTAAGCATCCCTGGGTAAACCTTTCTCAATGGTGCGAATTAAACGCGCGGTTAAACGCTGATTTTTATTTTCTCCAAGCTGCTCAAGCTTTAATTGTTGTTGCGCTAAGGCCCAATCAATATGCTCTTTTACCATCTCACTGGCACCGATATGTTGTTGCGCTAAGGCGCTGACTATTTGCTCATCATAACGGGCGTTACCTAAGGCCACGGCGATATTGCGTTGCCAACAATCAAAGCCAATACGGCGAATGGGTGAGCCTTCGGTATTTTTTAAAAATTCGTCTTCATCCCAGGCAAATACTTCGAGTAAATGGATATTATCTAACCGGTTTCTTGGCTGGAAGTCATCTTCAGCGGAGAGCTTGGCAAATTTATTCCATGGGCAAATCAGTTGGCAATCATCACAGCCATAGATACGGTTGCCAATTAATGGTCGAAACTCTAGTGGAATCGCCTCTCTTAACTCTATGGTTAAATACGAAATGCAGCGTCTGGCATCCACCACATAAGGGGCAACGATGGCATTGGTTGGGCAAATTTTAATGCAAGAAACGCATTGACCACACTGATTGGTTTTTGGGGTGTCTACCGGCAGCGGGATATCTACCATCAATTCGCCAAGAAAGAACCAGGAACCAGCCTGGTTATTCAACAGTAAGCTGTGTTTTCCTACCCAACCAAGTCCTGCTTTTTCCGCTAGCGGGCGTTCTAGTACCGGTGCGGAGTCAACAAACGGACGAAAATTAAGATTATGGCAATAGTTTTCAATTTTTTTGCCCAGTTGCTTTAAGCGATTGCGCATTAATTTATGATAATCGCGCCCCAGGGCATAGCGTGAAATAAACGCATGTTGATCTCGCTTGAGGGTTTTGGCAAATTTCGCCTCGGTCGGTAAATAATCTAAGCGCACAGAAATCACCCGTAAGGTACCCGGCAGTAATTCATCAGGTCGGGCACGCATAAGATCGTGTCTGGCCATATAATCCATATTGCCGTGATAGCCCTGTTCGAGCCAATGTTGTAAGGCTTTTTCGTGACTTTTTAAATCAACATCACAAATGCCGACATCAGCAAAACCAAACTCTTTGCCCCAAAGCTTGATTTTTTCAGCCAGTTCCTGATAGTTAATAGCAGCACTTTCATTCATGGGATCGTTTATGTTACCGGTAAAATTTTTGGCAAGCATACCACAACATGCCTATCACGCTGAAATGGTTGCCAGCAATGAGGGCGCAATTGCCAGGCAGCAACAGTTAACTTTGTACCAATTAATGGTCGCTGCCGGCCAGTCATCATTTGAACTAATGCAGCAACAATGGCCAGCCTGCAACACCATTTTAGTGGTATGTGGTCGTGGCAATAATGCTGGCGATGGCTTTGTCTTGGCGCGGCTGGCGCTGCAGTTTGGTATGCGGGTGTATTTGCAATCACTGGCAGCGCTTGATGATTATCAAGGAGATGCAAAACTTGCCAGCCAGCAGTTTATCGATGCTGGTGGCCGTATCGATAAGATGGATGACATCGATTTAGATGGTATCGATGTCATTGTTGATGCCATGTTAGGCACTGGTATCAAAGGTGAGGTGAGAGACAAATTCCGGTCTCTGATTGAGTTAATAAATCTACTCGATACCCCCGTTTTAAGCTTGGATTTACCTTCAGGTTTGAATGCCAATACTGGCCAGGTGCAAGGTTGTGCCATTGTCGCCGATATTACGGTGACTTTTGTGGCGATAAAAATCGGCCTGTTAACCGGTAAAGCTAGTGATTATTGTGGCCAGTTGTATCTTGCCGGTTTAGGCATAGAGCAACCATTTGCTAACCAAACTGCCACTAAAACCTTTATTAATGCACCGGCCTATTTAACGCCGCTGGCGAAACGGCAACCAAGCTCACATAAAGGCAAGAGTGGCTTTGTCTTAACCATTGCCGGCAACAAGGGCATGCCAGGGGCTGCCCGCCTTGCCAGTGAAGCCGCGCTAAGAACTGGCGCGGGTTTGGTCGCGGTTGCTTGCCATCCAGGTAATCGAGTGATGATCACGGCTACCAGGCCAGAGCTGATGCTAATTGATATTGGCACTGATCATCGGGGGGAACAGCAAAAATTAACAAAGGTTGATGCCGTTGTGCTTGGCCCTGGTCTGGGTGCTAACGATTGGGCCGAAACAAAATTTAGGCAGGGGTTAGCGCTGAATAAGCCTATGGTAGTTGATGCCGATGGCCTCAACCTGTTGGCCGAATATCCGCAATATCGTGAAAATTGGGTACTCACACCACACCCTGGCGAAGCCGCACGGTTATTAAATACCTCGATAAGCGCTGTGGAAGCGGATCGTTTTGCCGCAGTAAAAGCCATCGCCGTAAAGTATGGCGGCATTTGTGTGTTAAAAGGTGCCGGTAGCCTAATTAGTGATGGTGACAGCGTGGCCATTAACATTACCGGTAACGCCGGCATGGCTGTTGGTGGCATGGGGGATGTCTTAGCTGGTATCCTTGGCGCATTAATATTACAATCTGACAATATATATACCGCAGCCAAATTTGCAGTGTATATTCATGGCAAAGCGGCAGACATGGCAATTATAGATGGTCAAAAAGGCTTGTTGGCCAGTGATCTATTTCCCTATATAAGACAATTGGTAAATCAATAGTTAATGAAAAAATCAGCGCAAATAACATTAGACTTAAGCGACGAACAAGCAACGGTTGCCATGGGCAGGCAGTTAGCCGCTGCCACTCAACAATTAGATTTAGCCAGTTTGCTGGTATTTCTGCATGGCGATTTGGGGGCCGGAAAAACCACCTTAACCCGAGGTTTTGTGCAAGGCATGGGCCATAACGGCAATGTAAAAAGTCCGACATACACTTTGGTGGAACCCTACGAGTTAGCGCCTTGGCATGTGTATCATTTTGATCTTTATCGTTTGGCCGATCCGGAAGAATTAGAATATATGGGCATTCGCGATTATTTTGCGCAAAAATATTGCTGCTTTATCGAATGGCCAGAAAAAGGTGCTGGTCTTTTACCCCAAGAAGACCTTATTATAAACTTGCAGTATAATGACTGGCAGAGAGTCATCACCTTACAAGCAAACAGTAGTAAAGGTGAGCAACTAATTACGGCATTAATACAACAAACTAAAACAATAAAAAGACAAGGGTAATTGGTCGAATTTTCAACTATCACTTGTGGGATAACGTTAAAGTAAGATGAGCAGCATAACTCAAACAATCATTATCATATTCTTCACATTATTTAGCCTAAATAGCTGGGCACTAAATGTGATCGAAGGTGTACGTATTTGGCCAGCACCGGAAAATACCCGAGTCGTGTTTGATTTGGATGGAAAACCGGATTACAGCTATTTTTTCCTGAACAACCCTAATCGTTTAGTCATCGACTTTAACGATACCGTAAATGCGGCTAATTTATCCAACCTTGCAAAAACAGACACCCGTATCAAGCTGGTCCGTACCAGTAGCACAAAGAATAAAACATCGGTACGTTTGGTGCTCGAACTGTCCGGCAGTTTTCAGGAGAAAATTTTTGTGCTTAGCCCGACCGGACCTTATGGCAACCGTCTGGTAGTGGATTTATTGGATCATAATCGTTCTGTGGTGGCCCGACACAAACCGAAAAATACCAAACGTGATGTCATCATCGGCATCGATGCAGGCCATGGCGGTGAAGATCCGGGTTCAATTTCAAAAAATGGCACCCATGAAAAACGCATCACCTTAACTATTGCCAAACGTTTGGAAAAAATTATCAACCAGGAACCTGGGATGAAAGCGGTGATGATCCGCACCGGCGACTATTTTGTCAATTTAAACCGTCGCACCGAACTGGCGCGGAAAAAGCAGGTTGATTTCTTAGTGTCGATTCACGCCGATGCCTTTCGCACTCCGCAGCCACGAGGTGGTTCCGTCTGGATTGTCAATAATTCCCGGGCGCAATCGGAATTATCGCGCTGGCTGGTAAACCGAGAAAAAAACTCGGAATTGCTCGGCGGTGGCGGTGAACTGATCAAGCGCACCAATGACGATAACTTGGCGGTATTTCTCGCCGATTTAACCAAAGATAAGTCGTTAGAAATTAGTGACAGAATGGCCAATAATGTCATTAAAGAGATGAAAAAAATCACCAGAATGCATAAATCAAAACCACAAAATGCAAGTTTGGCGGTGCTAAAATCTTCCGATATTCCATCGATGCTGGTGGAGACAGGTTTTATTTCTAATCCTTATGATTTTAAAAATTTAATGTCTGCCAATCATCAAACCAAATTGGCCAAGGCCATTTTTACCGGCATGAAAAAATACTTTGTGCGCTATCCGCCAGAAGGTTCGTTGCTGGCGAGTTTAAAACCCACGCAACATAAAATTAGCCGTGGCGAATCGTTATCAGTGGTTGCGCAACGCTATAAAGTGTCGGTAAAAGAATTAAAACTGGCGAATAATCTAAAGACCGATGTGGTCAGGATTGGTCAAACCTTGACCATTCCCCGGGTTAACTAAAAAATTAAGAGTAAATTCATGTCTATTGCGGTATTGCCAGCTCGCCTTGCCAACCAAATAGCCGCCGGTGAGGTGGTGGAACGGCCTGCCTCAGTGGTAAAAGAGTTAGTGGAAAACTCCATTGACGCCGGTGCCACTAAAATCAATATTGATATTGAAAAGGGTGGCGCCAAGCGGATTAAAATCAGCGATAACGGCAAAGGTATCGTCAAAGATGAGTTAACCTTGGCGTTATCGCGTCATGCCACCAGCAAAATTAAAAATCTCGATGACCTTGAATCAATCCACAGTTTGGGCTTTCGTGGTGAAGCCCTCGCCAGTATCAGCTCAGTGGCCAGATTAACCTTAACTTCGAAACCGGCTGAACAAGAGTCTGCCTGGCAAGCCGTAGCGTTTGGCCGGGATATGCAGGTTGAAGTCAAACCGGCAGCGCATCCAGATGGCACCACCATTGATGTTGAAGATTTATTTTTTAATACTCCGGCCCGGCGCAAATTTTTAAGAACCGAGAAAACCGAATTTACCCATATCGATGAAGTGGTCCGTCGCATTGCCTTATCGAAATTGCAGATCACCATTGTATTAACTCATAACGGCAAAGTAGTGCGCCAGTATCGCAGTGCCAATACCGACAAACAAATCGAAAAACGTATCGCCAGTGTCTGTGGCCAAAGCTTTATCGATAACGCCATTGCCCTTGAATTTCAACACGACAATTTGCATTTGTGGGGCTGGATTGCCAAACCGCAATTTTTCCGCAGCCAAAATGACCTCTGTTATAGCTACGTCAATGACCGGATGATGCGGGATAAATTAATTAACCATGCGATCAGGCAGGCTTATGGTGAACGTTTAAATCATGAGGGCTATCCGGCCTTCGTCTTGTTTCTGAATCTCGATTTCAGCGAGGTGGATGTTAATGTGCATCCGGCCAAACATGAAGTAAGATTTCATCAGGCACGCTTTGTTCATGACTTTATTTGTTCGGCCATTGAGCAAACCTTATCTGCGGAGCAAGCAAATTTAGCCGAGCAATTCCAGGATGCAGGTGAGTATCGAGCCGAGAGCCGCGACTATGTGCAACCGTTAACGGCGATTAACGAACAAACTCAGGCATTTAACCAGGGTGAGCGGCAGCAAGGTCATCAACCGAAGCAAAGTAGCCGCTACTCAACCGCTAGGCCATCAACGCAAGCACTGAACAATTATCAATCGCTACTGACAACTCAATCAGCAAAATCTTCACCTGGTCAAAGTTATCCTGATGTTGTTATCAGCCAATCAGCAGAGCAAGCTATGCCTGTTGCCAATGTACAGTCAGAGCAAGAACCAACTACAAACCTTCGCTTATTGAAAATGGTTGCCACTGACATTGCTTTGGTAGAGTATCAGCAACAGTTGTGTTGTTTAAAATTAATGCCTATGCTGCTGCAGGTTATTCAATGGCAATTGCAACAATCGTTTGCCACTGGCATAGTGTCGCAACCCTTGTTATTACCGGTTGCGGTGAGTGTTAGTGATGAGCAATGGCAATTTATTGCAAAAAATGAAGTCAGCTTTAATCAGGCAGGCATAGTGTTACAGCTAAAAGCTAAACAATGCATTATTCGCGAGTACCCGGCACAACTGAGAGATAAAGATATCAATCAGAGTTTCAGCAAGTTGTTGTCGCTATTAACCGCCGTCGATGAGCTCGACACAAGCGTCTGGGTAAACGCGTTTGCCCAGCTTAAATTACCCCAAACCATAGATTTCATTCAGGCCCAGCAAGTGTTGCTTAATAGCAGCTCGCTGAAAAATTTTGATCTTTCTGATTATCTGCGCTTGAATTCTCGACAAGTAGACCTAACATCCTACATTAAGCAATTACAATAATCCTGTTCATTTATCGCTGAACAGTGACAGCAGGTAGCATTAGCTATTATGAGCGACAGCAAGCAAGCAGATTTACCACCAGTGATATGTATTATGGGGCCAACCGCCTCAGGTAAAACGGATCTTGCCTTTCAGTTAAGTGACCACTTGCCGTGTGACATCATTAGCGTCGACTCTGCTCTGGTATATAAAGGCTTTGATATTGGTAGCGCCAAGCCAACCAGTGAAGAGTTGGCCAAATATCCACATCGGCTGATAGATATTATTGATCCGAGTGAAAGTTATTCGGCCGCAGATTTTTGTCGTGATGCCAAAGCTGAAATTGCGGAAATTCGCAGCCGCGGCCGCATTCCGCTATTGGTTGGTGGCACCATGATGTATTTCAAAAGTTTAATTGAGGGTATTTCACCATTACCCGCAGCCAATGCTGAAATTAGAGCCGCCATTGAAGCGGAAGCACAGGCGAATGGCTGGCAACATATGCATCAGCTATTGGCACAAGTTGACCCGGTAGCTGCAGAGCGAATTCACCGCAATGATCCACAGCGTCTTATTCGCGCTTTGGAAGTGTATCGCCTTACCAATAAGTCGATGACAGAGTTAACGAAAATTAAAGGTGAAACCCTTGATGGCAAGGTTTTACAGTTTGCCATCAGCACCACAGAGCGTGCCGAATTGCATCAAAGAATTGAACTTAGATACAGTATTATGCTTGAACAAGGGTTTCAGGCAGAAGTTGAGCAATTGATGCAACGTGCAGATTTGCATGAAAATCTGCCGTCTATTCGCTGTGTCGGTTATCGCCAGATGTGGCAACATTTAAATGGTGAGTTTGATTACGATGAAATGGTGTTTCGTGGCGTGTGTGCTACCAGACAACTGGCCAAGCGGCAATTAACCTGGCTGCGTGGTTGGCCAAATTTAACCTGGCTAACCACGAATGATGAAAATAACTTGCAGCAAGTGTTGCAACAGCTCGATTATGCCGGTTAACGAAAGCTTTATTTAGGGTAAAGCCTTTGTTGAACAGTCATTTTGTCGGCTTTTGATATATCAATTAGCAAAGTTCAAATCATAGTGTATAATTAAAATGCTCGTTGTGTAACTAGTTAAATTTCAACTGAATATTTACATGACAACAAGAACATGCACTTACTGAAAAAGTAAATTTAATTAGTTTAGCAGTATCCGATTTATCGGATTAACAATAACAATAAGGGGCCAATATAATGGCAAAAGGGCAATCTTTACAAGACCCGTTTTTGAATGCGTTACGTCGTGATCGCATTCCTGTGGCAATTTATCTTGTCAATGGTATTAAATTACAAGGTCAGGTGGAATCATTTGATCAATTCGTAATTCTATTAAAAAATACCGTAAGTCAAATGGTATACAAACATGCTATCTCAACGGTAGTTCCTTCTCGTGCAGTAAACACATCTCAGGCTGATTTTAATCAACCGATGGAATAACACTTAAATGAAAATGAATTGGAGTTGCTCATTTGTTTGATAGGCATCAAGCAGGTGAGCAAGCAGTACTTGTTCACATAGATTTCCCACAAGAAAAAGCCCGCGAAGACCTGCAAGAATTTGAAATGTTGGTATCTTCTGCCGGGATAAATTCTTTAACAGTAATTACCGGTAAACGTGACACCCCACACCCTAAGTATTTTGTCGGTAGCGGCAAGGCTGAAGAGATACGTGAAGCGGTAAATCTGTTTGATGCGGATGTGATCTTGTTTAATCACGTATTATCACCGTCACAAGAAAAAAATCTTGAGGCCTTGTGCCAATGTCGAGTGGTTGACAGAACCACGTTAATTTTAGATATTTTTGCGCAACGGGCCCGTACCCATGAGGGTAAGTTACAGGTTGAATTGGCGCAATTGCGTCATATGAGCACCCGCTTAATCCGCGGTTGGACCCATTTAGAACGGCAAAAAGGTGGTATCGGTTTACGTGGTCCGGGTGAAACACAGTTAGAAACCGACAGACGATTATTACGTGAACGTATGCATAATATTCGTGGCCGTTTGGCAAAGGTTGAAAAGCAGAGACATCAAGGTCGACGTGCCCGTGAACGTGCTGAAATCCCTACTGTCTCTATCGTCGGTTATACCAATGCTGGTAAATCAACGTTATTCAATCGTATTACTGACTCGGATGTTTATGCTGCCGATCAATTGTTCGCTACCCTTGATCCAACGCTGCGTAAACTCCATATAGAAGATGTAGGTAAAATTATTTTAGCCGACACCGTGGGTTTTATACGTCATTTACCACACGATTTAGTGGCGGCGTTTAAAGCAACACTCACGGAAACTCGCGAAGCACATTTGCAACTGCATGTGGTCGACATTAGTGATGAACGTCGGGCAGATAATATTGCCCAGGTAGATGCGGTGCTGGAAGAGATCGAAGCGAACGAAATACCACAATTGCTGGTGTGCAATAAAATTGATAATTTGCATGACGTAGCACCGAGAATCGATCGGGATGAGCAGGGCAAACCTATCAGGGTCTGGCTATCGGCCAGAGCCAATATCGGTTTAGAGTTGTTAAGCGCGGCGTTAACCGAGTTGCTGGCGACCGAATTAATCCAGCATCGATTAAAGATACCGCCCAGCGCCGGTAAATTGCGCGGAACTTTATATCAATTAAATTGTATAAAAGAAGAGAGCTATGACGAGCAAGGCAATTGTTTATTGGATGTAACTTTACCCTTGCGCGAGTGGAATAAATTGTTGAAAGTTGGTAAAACTGACCTAGAAGGCTTTATTCAACATTAACCTATTGGTATTATTAACCAAACGTTATTAATACAGATTTTAATATTGCAACCTATCGGAGAGCAAAATGGCTTGGAATGAACCGGGGAAAAACGATAATGATCCTTGGAAAAATAAAGGCGGTCGTGATCAAGGACCACCAGATTTAGATGAATTGTTAAAAGATCTTGGCAATAAATTTGGCGGAATTTTTGGCGGCAATAAACCAGGGAAATCTGGTGGCGGCAAAAGCTTCAGCAGCTTCGGTGTTGGCATTATTATTGCCATTGCTGTTGTCGTTTGGGCGGTAGGTGGTTTTTATACCATCAAAGAAGCCGAACGCGGCGTGGTATTACAGTTTGGTGAGTTTAATGGTTTGGTCGAACCGGGTATTCATTGGCAGCCAACGTTTGTGCAAAAAGTGATCCCAGTTGATGTACAAACCACGCGCAACTTACCTGCTAGTGGCTTTATGTTAACCGAAGATGAAAACGTTGTTCGAGTAGAAATGCAAGTTCAATACCGTATCGTTGATGCCCGTAATTACTTATTCAGTGTGACTAACGCCGATGGCAGTTTAGAGCATGCGTTCGATAGTGCCATACGTTATGTGGTTGGTCATTCAAAAATGGATGAAGTACTCACCTCTGGTCGTGAACAAGTACGTCAGTCGGTATGGGCTGAGCTTGAAAAAGTGATTAGCGCCTACAACATGGGTTTACTTATCTCCGATGTCAACTTTAAAGACGCGCGTCCACCTGAACAGGTGAAAGATGCCTTTGATGATGCCATCGCCGCGAAAGAAGATGAAGAGCGTTTTGTACTCGAAGCAGAAGCTTATGCCTTATCGGTAGAGCCGGAAGCTCGTGGTCGTGCTAAGCGCTTTGAACAAGATGCCATTGCTTATAAACAGCAAGTTGTACTTGCCGCCGAAGGTGACGTGGCGAAGTTTGAAAAACTATTACCCGAATATCATGCGGCACCAGAGGTGACTCGTCAGCGCTTGTATTTAGACACAATGGAAAAAGTCTATTCAAACACCTCGAAAGTGATGGTGGATGTCGATGGTGGTAATAACATGATGTATTTACCATTAGATAAAATTATGCAGCAACAACCGCAAAGAAATTATTTGAATGCAACGCAGTTAAGCCCTTTGCAACAAAACCCGTTACAAAGAAGCAAAAATTCGACGGTAAATTCGTCATCAAACCGTAGTGATCGTTTCAGCAAGGGGGGTAATTAATCATGAAAAACTTCGCAATTATCATCTTGGTCATACTGGGACTATTAACGGTATCATCGGTGTTCGTCATTAATGAAGGTGAACGCGGTATTGTGTTTCAGTTTTCAAAAATTAAACGTGACAGCGATGGAGAAATGCGGGTTTATGCGCCTGGTTTGCATTTTAAAATCCCATTGATAGAACGTGTCAATAAAATTGATGCTCGTATTCAAACTCTTGATGGTGTGCCTGATCGTTTCGTAACGGCAGAGAAAAAAGACGTATTGGTTGATTCTTACGTGAAATGGAAAATCATTGATTTCTCAACCTTCTATGTACGTACTGCTGGCGGTAACATCGACAATGCGCGCGCACTACTGAAACAAAAAGTGAATAATGGTTTACGTACCGAATTTGGTTCTCGTACCATTAAGCAAATTGTTTCTGGCGATCGTGACTCATTGATGGAAGAAGCAATGCTGAGTGCTGAATCGAGTAAAGTCGATTTAGGCATCGAAGTCGTTGATGTTCGGGTGAAGCGTATTAACTTACCGGAAGAAGTCAGTAACTCAATTTATGAACGGATGCGTGCCGAGCGTAAAGCAGTAGCACAGGAACATCGTTCACAAGGTCGTGAAAAAGCCGAAGTGATCCATGCAACTGTGGATGCTAAAGTGACGGTAATGCTGGCGACTGCGAATAAAGAAGCCTTTACCCTACGTGGTGAAGGTGATGCTTTAGCCGCGAAAGTTTATTCAAATGCCTATACCAAAGACGCTGAATTCTTTTACTTTGTTCGTAGCTTGCAAGCTTATGAAAACAGCTTTAACTCGAAGAGCGATATCTTAGTAGTGAAGCCAGATAGTGATTTCTTCAATTATCTGAAAGCACCATCAGTGACTAAGTAATAAATTACTTAGTATTTAAAAAAACCTCCTGCTGGAGGTTTTTTTGTTTCAGGGATGAATTAACTTAGATTTAGTAACTGGTTGGCGGGGTTTTAACCTCGCGTACTTTGGTGAATTCACCTATGGTGTAACAATACGAATTCTGCCCGAAGCTATTAATGTTTTCTACTTATACCCGGCAGACAGGATGCCTTTTGAGGGTAATTTGGGGATGATAAATAAAAGAGGATTGAGTTGATGTCGCTAGAAACAATGCTGTCAGCATTTGCCCTGATGCTGATCATGGAGGGCGTAGGGCCACTATTATTCCCTAATAAATGGCAAAATTTCATGCTGAAACTGGCCAAAGAAAAGCCAAATACGATCCGACAAATTGGTGGGGCTATATTTATTTTTGGCTTCATCTTATTGTTTTTTATCAACTAAATAACACGATTATGATGATTCAGTTTCTCGGCTAATAGTTCGGTAACAATTAAACTTCAAAAAAATTGATAAAATAGGTGATCTAGCCAAATGGGTCTGGTAAAATCCCCGCCTAATTTTCTTTCGAAATATACAAATTTATTATGGGCAAGAACGTCGTTGTGTTAGGCACCCAATGGGGTGACGAAGGTAAAGGTAAAGTTGTAGACCTGTTAACGGATAAAGCAAAGTTTGTTGTGCGTTATCAAGGTGGTCACAATGCTGGTCACACATTAGTGATTGACGGTGAAAAAACCGTTTTACACTTAATACCATCTGGTGTGTTACGTGATAACGTAAAATGTTTAATCGGTAATGGTGTTGTATTGTGTCCGAAGGCACTGATGACTGAAATCGGCATGCTAGAAGCTAAAGGCGTACCAGTACGTGAGCGCTTACTTATCAGTGACGCTTGTCCACTAATTTTGCCATATCATAATGCCTTAGACGCAGCCCGTGAAGCGGCTCGTGGCAATAAGAAAATCGGCACTACCGGTCGTGGTATCGGTCCTGCCTATGAAGATAAAGTTGCCCGTCGCGGTTTACGTGTTAGTGACTTGTTCGATAAAGAAGCATTTGCCGCCAAGCTAAAAGAGATCATGGAATACCATAATTTCTCCTTAACCAATTACTACAAAGTGGATGCCGTTGATTACGATACGGTATTGAATGATGCGTTAGCGGTTGCCGACATCATTAAAGATATGACTGCCGATATCAGTGAAATATTAGATCAAGCGCGTATTAATGGTGAATCCATCATGTTTGAAGGTGCACAAGGTACACTTTTAGATATTGATCACGGTACCTACCCATACGTAACGTCTTCGAATACTACCGTTGGTGGTGTCGCGACGGGTTGTGGTTTTGGTCCGCGTTATTTAGATTACGTTCTGGGTATCACCAAAGCCTACACGACCCGTGTTGGTTCAGGTCCATTCCCGACCGAACTGGATGATGAAATTGGTAATCACTTAGGTACTGTTGGTCACGAATTTGGTGCAACCACTGGCCGTGAACGTCGTTGTGGTTGGTTTGACGCCGTTGCCATGCACCGAGCTGTGCAGGTAAATAGTATCTCTGGATTTTGTTTAACTAAGCTAGACGTGCTTGATGGCTTGAAAGAATTGAAAATCTGTACCGGTTACAAAACCGCATCTGGTGAAGTGTTAACTGTGCCGCCGATGGCCGCTGAAGGGTATGAAAACATCACTCCAGTGTATGAAACTGTTCCGGGTTGGTCTGAAAACACCGTTGGTGCAACTTCTGTTGCAGAGCTACCGGCAAATGCAATAGCTTATATTAAGCGCATTGAAGAAATAACAGGCGTACCGGTAGATATTATTTCCACTGGCCCTGATCGAAATGAAACCATGATTTTGGTTAATCCTTTCGACGAATAAAGTTCTTGCGAACTTTATTAATAAAGCCGAGCCCTGCTCGGCTTTTTTTGTTTTAAGCAACGAGCTACTGGCATATTAACTGGTTGGCGGGGTTTTAACCTCGCGTACTTTGATGAATTCAGCTATCGTGTAACAATACGAATGCTGCCCGTAGCCCGTAGCCAGAAGCAATTAATATCCCCGACAGGCAGGACGCCTTTAGAGGGTATTCGTACATCAATATAAAGTATTTTATCAAGCTATAACCTACTATTATGATACTGACTGTAAATGATATGAGTTATTACCAATTATGTTAAAAATTGTGTAACTTCGAAGAAAGTTTTCAGGTAATATCTCAAATCCAAATTGGTATTGACTCATCACTCTATAAGTAAAGGTATCTGCTATGACCGACTTCCGCCAGCAAGCACTTGATTATCATGAATATCCAACACCAGGCAAAATTGCCCTGGCGATCACCACGCCAGCAGAAACGGCTTATGACCTGGCTCTTGCTTATAGCCCTGGGGTGGCTGAGCCGGTACGAGCAATTGCCGAAAACCCTGATGATGTATATCGCTATACCAGCAAAGGCAATACCGTTGCGGTAATTACCAATGGCAGCGCAATTCTTGGGTTAGGTAATCTAGGCCCGTTAGCATCTAAGCCGGTGATGGAAGGCAAATCGTTATTGTTTAAACGCTTTGCCAATATTGATTCATTCGATATTGAAGTAAAGCACAAGACAGTAGAAGATTTTGTTAATACAGTCGCGAATATTGCCGATAGTTTTGGTGGCATTAATCTTGAAGATATCAAAGCGCCAGAGTGTTTTGCTATTGAAAAAGCATTAATCGAACGTTGTAAAATTCCTGTGTTTCATGATGACCAACACGGTACCGCCATCGTTACAGCTGCCGGCATGCTAAATGCGCTAGATGTACAAGGTAAAGTATTAAAGCAGGCTAAAATTGTCTGTATGGGGGCAGGAGCCGCTGCTATTGCCTGCATGGAGTTATTAATCAGTTGTGGTGCGCAACGTGAAAATATCTATATGCTTGATCGTAAGGGTATTATTCATACTCGTCGTGATGATTTAAATGAATACAAAAAGCGGTTTGCTAACAATACCGATAAACGTACGTTAGAAGATGCGATTGATGGTGCCGATGTGTTTGTAGGGGTATCGGGTCCGGATGTATTTTCACCTGCGCAGTTAAAACTTATGGCAGAAAATCCTATCGTGTTTGCTTGTTCGAATCCAGATCCTGAAATAAAACCGGAACTGGCGCATGCGACTCGTGATGATTTGATCATGGCCACTGGCCGTTCAGATTACCCTAATCAGGTGAACAACGTATTGTGTTTCCCATTTATCTTCCGCGGTGCGTTAGACGTTAGAGCAAGGTTGATTAATGCCGAAATGAAAGTTGCCGCCGTAAATGCCATCCGCTCCATTGCTAAAGAACCGGTACCAGCAGAAGTATTGAAAGCCAGTGGTGCTACCCGCTTAGAATTTGGTGCCGATTACATTATTCCAAAACCCATGGATCCAAGACTATTGAAAAATGTCGCTTATGCCGTAGCGAAAGCTGCAGTAGATAGTGGTGTTGCTACCATTGACATGCCTGAAAATTATATGGGCAAAAGTTAAAATAAATTTTAACTTAAAAAAAGCCGCAGTCTGCTTATACAGACTGCGGCTTTTTAATTCAAGGACGAATTAACTTAGAATTGCCATGGAGGGCTTAAATTCTGTTTGTACTTTGATGAATTAACCTCGCGTACAACAATACCAATGCTGCCCGAAGCTCGTCGCCAGAAGCTATTAGTCTTGTTCTTCAAACTCGGAAAAATCGTTGACGCCTTGCGCCTCCAGGATTTTACGAACACTTTCTGGTAGCACGTTTTCATTATCTTTTGCTAAATCACCGTCACCGGGTAAAGGTTGACCAGTAAAAGCATGTAAAAATGCTTCACACAATAATTCACTATTTGTCGCATGACGCAAGTTCTGTACTTGTCGCCTGGTTCTTTCGTCAGTTAACACCTTTAATACACGTAATGGGATTGAAACCGTAATTTTCTTTACTTGCTCACTCTTTTTACCATGCTGTGCATATGGGTTGATGTATTCCCCGTTCCATTTAGCCATGGATATTCCCCAAATCTAATTATTATCACTACACTGTTACATAATCGCACTTTTTTGCTAAAGCTGTTTTATCCCAAGTCGATTAATTAATTAATCAAATTGGTATGAGAAATTATGCAATTTAGTCACTCTCACGACGTAAGTAAATTGTACTGGTTCTCATCATCTAGTCAACATCTAAAAGCAAAGATGTTTAGATGGCTAAAATTTCTTGACCTGAGCGGTAAAACCGTTTAGATTTATAGACGTCTAAACATCCAAGTTGTATTTTCGATAAAAGAGTCCACTATGAAGCAAGATAAATTAACGACTATTGCGGTAAGAGCCGGCATAAATAGTGATGAACATCATGGTGCAGTAGTGCCAGCGCTGCATTTATCCAGCACCTATAGTTTAAAAGGCTTTAACGAAAAACGTCAGTTTGATTACTCGCGCACCGGCAACCCAACTCGCGCCACTCTTGCGCAAGTTATTAGTGACCTGGAAAATGGCAGTACCGGTATCATCACCAGTACAGGCATGTCAGCCATTCATCTTATTTGCCAGTTATTATCCACCACCGATACGCTCTTAATCCCTCATGACTGCTATGGTGGCAGTTACCGTTTATTTACTTATTTAGCCGAACGCGGTTTATTTAAATTATTGGTGGTCGATCAAAATGATGAGCAACAACTGCAACAAGCGTTAGCACAAAAACCAAAACTGGTGTTGTTAGAATCGCCAAGCAATCCTTTATTGCGTGTTGTCGACATCAAAGCCATCTGTGCGCAAGCCAAAGCGGTAGGCGCTTTAGTTGCGGTAGACAATACCTTTCTATCACCACTATTGCAGCGACCCTTGGATTTAGGTGCAGACATCGTCATTCATTCGACCACTAAATTTATTAACGGTCATTCTGATGTCGTTGGCGGCGCCGTCGTCACCAAAGATGCCGAACTCGGCGAAAAACTGGCCTGGTGGGCCAACTGTATCGGCATTACTGGCGCAGCATTTGACAGTTTCATGGTATTGCGCGGCATTAAAACTTTGCCTATCCGGTTAAAACAGCATCAGCAAAATACTGAGCAGTTGCTGGCGTTCTTGCAAAACCACCCAGCCATTGAAAAACTTTATTACCCGGGCTTAACCGATCATCCAGGCCACGATATTGCCAAAGCACAACAACAAGGCTTTGGCAGCATGTTTTCTTTTGAAATAAAAGGCGGCGAAGCACAAGTACGAACATTGTTTGCCAACGTTAAAATATTTACTCTGGCGCAATCTTTAGGTGGTGTTGAAAGCTTGATCTCTCACCCGTCAACCATGACCCATGCGGGAATGAAGCTTGAAGCACAAATCGCCGCCGGTATTGGCCAAAATTTGATCCGCGTATCGGTAGGCATTGAAGATATCAGCGATATTATCAATGATTTAGATAACGCCCTGAATGCATCATTAGAGGTGGCATACTAATGGCACAAGTCCAACTTAAGCAGCAGAATGTACAAGGTCGGCAAATCAATTATTTCAGTTCACAACAGCAGCCTAAAGTTAGCTGTAGCGTACATAAATTTGGCGGCAGCTCACTAGCGAATTCACAGTGTATTAACCGTGTCGTTAGCATCATCAAAGAACATGGCAAACTGGAAGATTTAATCGTTGTTTCCGCCAATGGCAAAACCACAGATCAGCTGTTTAAATTATTAGACGCAACCGATGAACAAGCCGTTACGCAGTTGGCGAATATTGAAATTGAGCAAATAGCGCTAATTTCGGATTTATTATCGACTAAAGGAACGGCAACATTAAGCACGCAACTTTCGGCAGATATCGAGCTAATTGATCGTTATTTTATCGAAAGCAAGGTGAATGAAAATCGCAATGATATTTTATCATTCGGTGAGGTCTGGTCGGCTCGTTTGCTTGCTGCTGTTATCAGTGAGAATTTATGTCCGGCAACAGCGATTGATGCCAGAGACATACTGGTGTTAGATTCACAAAATAATTTCACCTTGAATGAACCGCTAAGTCGGCAAAATCTAGCTCAGGCAAAACAGGCTGGCAAGCTGAATATCTTAACCGGTTATATCGCCAAAGATGAATTGGGCAATACCCAAACATTAGGTCGTAATGGCAGTGATTATTCGGCCACCATTGTCGCGCACTTACTTAATGCCGACAACGTAACCTTATGGACTGACGTTGATGGTGTTTACAGTGCCGACCCTCGCCTTATCAGTACTGCACGAAAATTGCACCGCTTAGAAAATTCGGTGGCGAAAGAATTAGGTCGATTAGGTAACCCGGTGTTGCATGCCAAAACCTTAAATCCACTGGCAACCCACAGTATTCATTTGAATGTGGCCAGCAGTTTTTTACCGGAAGATATTGGCACAGAAATTGGCGCTTTTGGCGAAATTGCTAAAAGTGAAATTTCGGTAACTCATAATAACGAGTTAATTAAAATTAATTCGCAACAGTTTAGTCAGTTGATCCTTGAGCAGATTAACGCCAGATTTTTGCCCATTTATCAGTGCCAAAACAGTACCTGCGTGGTAATTTCCGAACAATTTTCCGATTTAGCGGTTCATTACTTACGCGAGCAAGATATCGATTTTAGCACGCAAGATGTGTCCTTAATTGCGGTGGTT
Source organism: Thalassotalea sp. 42_200_T64 (assembly GCA_002162925.1). Taxonomy (GTDB): domain Bacteria; phylum Pseudomonadota; class Gammaproteobacteria; order Enterobacterales; family Alteromonadaceae; genus Thalassotalea_A. The sequence goes on from MABC01000054.1 coordinate 47,219, forward strand.
GGCTATCAAATTGCTAACCGAGGTGAAATTAAAGCGCGTTTTAACCGGGCTCTTAAAGACACTGATATCAGTGAATTTGTCGGCTCAGAAAATGGCCACAGTTTACTGGCATTTTTCGAACACGAAAGTTCAGTGGAATTGATCAACCAAGTGCACTCGCAGGTGACCAAAGATAGCCGAAATATTGGTTTGGTGATTGTCGGTTTGGGTAATATTGGTCAACGCTTTTTAGAATTATTGCCTGGCCAGCTAGCTAAGATTCATGCCCTGGATAATGTTCATCTTGTCGGTTTGGCAAGCTCAAAACGGGCATTATTCAACACCGACGGTATTGATGTTTCACAGGCCCTGGATTTGTTTAACAAAGATAGTCTGCAATACGATAATCAAGTGTTACTTGAATGGTTAGAGCAGCACCCATACGACGAATTGGTGTTAGTCGATATAACTCCGAGTGAAAAGTTTAGTGACTTGTATCAGAGCTTTTTCGAGCGTGGCATTCATATTGTCAGCGCTAACAAGTGTGCAGGAGCTAGCAGTACGGAAAATTATAACGGCTTACTCAATAGTCAAAAAGCCAGTGGTAGCCAATGGTTAGTGAATACTACCGTAGGTGCGGGCTTACCGATCAACTACGCGATTAGCGATTTACAAAACAGTGGCGATTGTATTGAAGAAATTTCGGGAATTTTTTCGGGTACCTTATCCTGGTTATTTGCCAACTTTGATGGTTCGCAACCCTTTTCACAATTATTAAACGATGCCCTGGCGCAAGGTTTTACCGAGCCGGATCCACGCGATGATCTATCCGGTCTTGATGTACAACGTAAACTATTAATATTGGCCCGTTTAGCCGGCTTCGATTTAGAACTCGACGATATCGACTGTCAAAATTTAGTGCCATTAGCGCTTCAACCGTTATCATTGGCCAATTTTTTAGAACAATCATCACTGCTTGATGATTTCTTTAGCGAAAAATTAAAGCAGGCAACTGCACAAAACGCTTGCTTACGCTATGTGGCGCGATTTACTCAAACCTCTGATGGTGCTAAAGGTAAAGGCTACAAAGCGAAAGTAGGGCTAGAGGTACTGGCGCAAGACCATGCCTTTGCCAATTTAACACCATGTGACAATGTTTTTTTACTGAACTCGGTTTGGTATCAAGACAATCCATTAATCATACGTGGCCCAGGCGCTGGCCGTGATGTAACCGCCGGAGGCTTGCATTCAGATTTAGTTAATCTGTGTCGTACGCTCGAAAACAAAACCAAAGAAGTAGTAATCAAGGGGATTAACTAGTGAATACCAAAGCTCGACAATTAGATTTGTTAAATCGAACGATAAGAGATATTGATAACGATTTAAACGTATCGTTTGAATTTTTTCCACCAAACTCACCTGAAATGGAAAATACGTTATGGAGTTCGATTGAGCGTTTAGCGCCGTTAAATCCAAGTTTTGTTTCGGTAACCTACGGCGCGGGCAGTGGTACTCGTGATAGAACTCATGGCGTGATTAAGCGCATCCAAAAAGATACCGGATTAATTGCCGCCCCGCATTTAACTTGTATTGATGCCGGCCGTGAAGAGCTAATTGATATCGCCAAAGATTACTGGGCAAGTGGCGTGCGCCATATTGTTGCCTTGCGTGGCGATTTACCGAATAACACCAGCAAGCCAGATATGTATGCCAACGATCTAGTAGAACTATTAAAAGGTGTCGCCGATTTTGATATTTCCGTTGCAGCCTATCCAGAAACACACCCGGAAGCACCGAATGCGCAATTTGATTTAGTGAACTTAAAACGTAAGGTGGATGCTGGAGCCAACCGCGCTATCAGCCAATTCTTCTTTGATATGGACTCATTCCTGCGCTTTCGCGACCGCTGTGTCGCCGTGGGTATCGATGTTGAAATCGTTCCTGGCATATTACCGGTATCTAATTTTGGCATGTTAAAACGCTTTGCCGATATGACTAATGTGCATGTACCTGACTGGATGGGCAAAATGTATGAAGGCCTGGATGACGACCCGACAACCCGTAACATGGTGGGTGCTAACATTGCGATGGAGCAAGTAAAGATATTAAGAAGTGAAGGGGTCAACGATTTCCATTTTTACACGCTAAACCGCTCGGAACTGACCTATGCCATTTGCCATACATTGGGTGTGCGCCCATAGTCGTTAGAGACGAGAGACGAAATAAAGGAGAACGGTTGTTCTCCTTTTTATTATTGTTTTTAAACCGATAAAAGCTCAGCTTTAATCGGTTTAAAAACAATAATTTTGGATAAAGTCGAGTAAGATCTTTTCGGTGGGTTTTATCTGATCAAAGGCCAAAAATTCATTCACCTGGTGTGCCTGTTCAATAGAGCCAGGTCCTAGCACTATGGTTTGGCAACCCAGCTGCTGGATGTAAGGTGCTTCGGTGGCGTAGTTTACCGCCTGGCAACAGTGGCCTGAAAATTTCTCCGCCAGTTTTGCCAACTCACTGTCAGCGCTTTCGGCAAAAGCGGGGGAGCTGGCATGCAATTCCTGCATTGACACTCTACCCGGATACTTTTCCGCCACTGGCTTTAACGCTTCAGATAACCAATGCAGCAACTCTTCATCCTTAATGCCGGGTAGGGCGCGTAAGTCAATATCCAGATAACAATCACCACATATTCTATTGGCACTGTCGCCACCTTTAATCGCACCAAAATTGAGTGTTGGCTCGGTGACGGTGAAGGCTTCATTTTGGTAATTGGCAATCAAATCTTTTTTCAAAGCCATCAGCTTTTCGATCACTTGATAAATCAACTCGATGGCATTTACCCCTTTATTGGGCAAACTGGAATGGCCTGACTTGCCCTTAATCGAAATACGGTGTGACATATGACCTTTATGCATGATCACCGGTTGTAAATTTGTCGGTTCGCCAATAATCGCCACATCGGGTTTGGCCAGTTGTTGCTCAATAAAAAATCGGGCCCCCGCCATGGTGGTTTCTTCATCGGCGGTAGCCAAAACATACAAAGGTTTTTTTAGCTGCTTAACCGGCAGATTTTTGCAAACTTGCAAAATAAACGCGAAAAACCCTTTCATATCACAGGAGCCTAAACCATAGAATTTGTCGGCTTTATCGGTGATGGTAAAAGGATCACTGTCCCAGCCTTTTTCATCAAACGGCACAGTGTCACTATGCCCTGATAATAATAATCCGCCAGTTCCCTCGCCAATCTTGGCTAATAAATTATACTTATTTCGAGAATCTGGAACTTGTTGAATGGTAATGCTGAAACCTAGATCGGAAAACCAGCTTGCCAAAAGTTCAATAACGGCTTGATTACTTTGATCCCACTGCGTGCTGGTCGCACTTATTGATGGGCTGGCAATCAATTGTGTCAGTGCTTGTTGAAAATTTGGTAAAGACATAGTTATCCTAAATTAATAATAAAATACTTATGCTGAAAAGTTGCATAAGTAGTCATAAATTGTTATTTTCTCTATTACAGTTTAATCAAGCATAGGTTTTCTGGCTAGTAAATAATTATCTTAGTTAAAATATAAGGTAAATAAGTTGCTCTCGGTGATAGCCACGAGCGATTTTGCTGGTAAAAGCGGTGAATAATGATTAAAATTTAATGAATAAAATTGCAATTAAGGGTTTTGATGAAAGTAGCGATTGTAGGTGCTAGTGGTTATGCTGGCGCTGAGTTGGTAGAAATATTAACTAAACATGACAAAATTACCGATTTTCAGCTACTGGTTTCTGAGGGTAGTGCTTCGAGTGGCCGGCTATTTTCGGATCTCTATCCACGGCTGCAATCGGTTTGTGATAAACCGTTACAACCATTCTCTTCGGCTTGGCTGGCAGGCAACCAGGATTTAGATGCGGTATTCTTTGCGACACCTCATGAGTACTCACAACAGTGGGCACATGAATTCGTTGCTGCCGGTATTAAAGTCTTCGATTTGTCTGGCGCCTTTCGGTTAAATAATGTCGAAGATTATCCCAAATATTATGGTTTTTCGCATCAACATGAAGCGTTAATTGAGCAAGCCATTTATGGTTTAGCGGAATTCAATGCTGAACAGATTAAAACAGCACATATTGTTGCCGTGCCGGGCTGTTACCCAACGGCGAGTCTTTTAGGCTTAAAGCCGATCACCAGTAATAACTTAAATCAGCCGGATGGCTTGATTGTGGTAAACGGCATCAGTGGCGTAAGTGGCGCCGGTAGAAAAGCTTCCTTGGCGACCAGCTATAATGAGCTTAGTTTAAAAGCTTATAATATTTTACAACACCGTCATCAACCAGAAATTAGCCAGGAATGTGGGCAACAAGTTATTTTTAATCCACACATAGCGCCATTCAAGCGTGGTTTGTTATCCACCGTTACTCTTAAATTAAAAGCCGGAGTAACGACTGAGCAGGTTGAGCAGGCATTCAATAATGCTTACGCCCATACCCCTTTGGTCAGACTCAGCAAAACATGGCCACAAATCGATGATGTTGCCGGCTCCCCTTTTGCCAGTTTACACTGGCAATACTGCCAAGAAAAATCGGTATTGGTGGTAAGTTGCGCCATCGATAACTTATTAAAAGGCGCCGCATCGCAGGCAATACAATGCTTTAATTTAAGCATTGGCTTAGAATCACACTATGCGTTAGCAAATGTTCCAACCAGTTACGTATCAGCGCAAGGAATGAATTAATGACTTCGCCTTTAGTGATTAAAATCGGTGGTGCGATCATGGAGTCGCCTGCCGCTCTCAGTGAATTGTTTAAGGTTATTAAAACCTTACAAGATAACCAGCAACAAGTGATTGTGGTTCATGGTGGCGGTTGTGTTGCCGATGAGTTATTGGCAAAAGCGGGCTTTACCAGTAAAAAAATTAATGGTTTACGAGTGAGTGAGCCTGAGCATATGCCGATCATTACCGGCGCTTTAGCAGGAGCGGTAAATAAAGCATTAGTGGCAAGTGCCAATTGCGCCGGTATTTCGGCCGTCGGTTTGGCTTTGCATGATGGCCAGATGATCAAATGTACCGCTGCCGAAGAATTTCTTGGTTGTGTGGGCATTCCACATGTCGGTAATGATAAATTTTTACAGTGTTTGATCGCCGCCGATAATATTGCCATCATTTCTTCTATTGGTAGTTTAGATAATGGTCAATTGGTAAACGTAAATGCTGATGATGCCGCGGTTGCCATTAGCCAGTTAGTGCAAGGTGATTTAATCTTACTTACCGATGTGGCTGGCGTTAAAGGTGCAACCGGTGAGTATTTAGCGAATTTAACCTTTGATGACGCCCAGGATTTAATTGCCAGCGGTGTTATTGCTGGTGGTATGGTGGCAAAAGTTAACGCTGCCTTTACCGCCGCAAATCAATTACGACGAAGTATCGCGGTGGCCAGTTGGAAAACCCCTGAGCAATTAGTTCAATTGCAACAAGGACAAGGTTTTGGCACCCGCATCGAGCCTAATCTTTAATTATATACCCGTTCCACCTTAAGATGCGGGATTTCAGTGGGAGTTAAAAGCAATTTAGGCAAGGCATTAAATTTAGAGAATGGTTGTTCCATTGTTAAATTTCATAACGCGGCATAAATTGCTTTTAAACCCATCGAAGAAGTACTTGAGCAATACCACTACGGCGTTGCAGCTATTTGAAAGGGAATAACCATTTCTACATAACTGCGCCTTGTATTGGCATCGCTCAAGAACTCTGAAACCGGCATCTTGAGGTGGAGCGGGTATAATACACCGAATTGGTAAACAGGATACTTATGTCGTTACAACATTTTTTAGCAGATCAACTGCAAGATAAACAACAGCTTGAAGCATTGATCGCGCAAGCAATAGATATTAAAACTAACCCCGGAAATTATTCACAAGCGCTTGCTGGCAAGTCGATAGTGATGTTGTTTGAAAAACCATCATTAAGAACACACATCAGCTTCGATATTGGCATTCAAAAGCTTGGCGGCCACAGCCTCTATATTGGTCAGCAAAATGGCCAGCTAGGTGAACGCGAACGGGTGAAAGATGTCGCGAAAAACTTAGCCTGCTGGAGTGATGCCATTGTTGCCCGCGTATTCAAACAACAAGTGTTGGATGAAATGGCAGAGCATGCAGGGGTACCGGTGATCAATGCGTTGAGTGATTTATACCATCCTTGTCAGGCACTTGCCGACTACATGGCGTTAACGGAAACGTTTGGTAGCGTAGAAAACTTAAATGTTGCCTATATTGGCGATGGTAATAATGTTTCAAATTCATTAATGCTGATGGGCTCTATTTTGGGGGCCAATGTTACGGTAATAACACCTGAAGGTTATGAACCCGATAACACTATGGTGGCGATCGCGACGGAATTAGCCGAGCAAAGTGGCGCAAAATTAACAGTATCGACTAATATTGAAGATGCGAAAAACCAACAAGTGATTTATACCGACACTTGGATTTCTATGGGTGACAACACCAAGGTCGACGCGATTTTGGAAAAATTTATGCCCTATCAGATAAATGCCCAATTGATGGCGAAAGCCGGTGCAACGGCAGTGATGCACTGTCAGCCGGCGCATTTAGAACAAGAAATCACCACAGAAGTGTTTGATTCGGAGCAATCATTGGCTTTCCTACAAGCAGAAAACCGCATGTGGGCACAAAATTCAGTACTGGTTAGCCTGTTTAAATAACGCTAACCGTCAATAACCTATTTAAAATTGAGATCAATAACATGAGTAAAAAGATTAAAAAAGTTGTATTAGCGTATTCTGGTGGTTTAGACACATCGGCGATCATTCCTTGGTTAAAAGAAAACTACGAAGGCTGTGAAGTTGTAGCGTTTTGTGCCGATGTTGGCCAGGGTGATGAAGAGCTGATTGGTATCCAAGAAAAGGCCATCGCCTCGGGTGCCTCTGAATGTCACGTAGTCGACTTGAAGGAAGAGTTTGTTAAAGATTATATCTATCCAATCTTAAAAACCGGGGCGGTATACGAAGGACAGTATTTACTCGGTACGTCAATGGCTCGCCCTGTTATCGCCAAAGCGCACGTTGAAATTGCGCTGAAAGTTGGTGCCGATGCCCTATGTCACGGTTGTACGGGTAAAGGCAACGACCAAGTACGATTCGAGTCATGTTTCGCTGCCCTGGCGCCGCAATTAACCGTGATCGCGCCATGGCGTGAGTGGGACATGGTATCTCGTGAAGACTTATTAGATTATCTTGCCGAGCGCAATATTGAGTGTTCCGCGTCACTGACTAAAATTTATAGCCGTGATGCGAATGCCTGGCATATCTCGCACGAAGGCGGAGAGTTAGAAGACCCGTGGTGTGAACCAAGCAAAGAAGTGTGGACGATGACTACCGATCCACTCGATGCGCCGAATACCCCCGAATCGGTAATGCTTAGTTTTGATAAAGGTGAGTTAGTGGCCGTTGATGGTAAAGATTTATCTCCGTATCAAGCTCTGGTTTACCTAAACGATAAAGCGGGTGCCCATGGTGTTGGCCGTATTGATATTGTCGAAAACCGTTTGGTTGGGATGAAGTCTCGCGGCTGTTATGAAACTCCTGGTGGCACGGTAATGATGGCGGCGTATAAAGGCTTGGAGTCATTAATTTTAGACAAAGAATCGTTAAAGTTCAGAGAATCGGTTGCGCTTGAATATTCTCACGTAATTTATGATGGCCGTTGGTTTACCCCACTGGCAAAAGCACAAATGGCGGCAACCAACTCTTTTGCCGAGCAAATTACCGGTGATGTTGTGGTTAAGCTTTATAAAGGCCAGGCGACAGTGACTCAACGTCGTTCGCCAAATAGTTTATATTCAGAAGAATTTGCTACCTTTGGCGAAGATGATGTTTATGATCAAAAACATGCCGAAGGCTTCATTCGTTTATTCAGCTTATCCAGTCGTATTAACGCGCTGAAACAGCGGGAGAAATAATATGGCAGCATTATGGGGCGGTCGGTTTAAATCGGGCAGTAGTGATATCTTTAAAGCATTTAATGATTCACTACCGTTTGATTATGTGCTGGCCCAACAAGATATCAAGGGTTCAATTGGCTGGTCAAAAGCCATTCAAAAAGCGGGTGTATTAACCGTTGAAGAGCAGCAAAAAATGGAGCAGGCATTATTAGATCTTGCTGCTAAAGTTGAACAGGGTGAAGTTGATTTCAGTGCAGCTACCGCGGAAGATATTCATAGCTGGGTTGAGTCTGAACTGATCGAAGTGATTGGTGATATTGCCCGCAAACTGCATACTGGCCGTAGCCGTAATGACCAGGTGTCTACCGACCTGCGTTTATGGGCACGTGAACAAGTTGATGTGTTGTTAAACATGCTGAAAAAATGCGTGCAGCAGTTGCTCAATTTGGCTGAAAATAACAAACAGCATATCTTACCCGGTTATACCCATTTGCAGCGTGCTCAGCCAATTCGGTTTGCCCATTGGTGTATGGCTTACGTAGAGATGCTAAAACGTGATATCTCACGTTTAGAAGATGCGCGCAAAAGAATGAACCAGTCACCGCTAGGTTGTGGCGCATTAGCCGGTACCACCTATGATATTGACCGAGTTGAACTTGCTCATTCATTAGGCTTTGATGGTCCATGTATGAACTCGCTTGATGCCGTATCGGATAGGGACTATGTATTAGAGTTATTGTTTGCTGCAAGTACCGGCATGATGCATTTATCACGGTTTTCAGAAGATCTCATTTTCTTTAATTCCGGTGAAGCAAATTTCATCACCTTAGGCGATCAAGTTACCTCTGGCAGCTCGTTAATGCCACAGAAGAAAAACCCGGATGCATTAGAGCTAATTCGTGGTAAATGTGGCCGTGTATTTGGCTCATTACAAGGCTTACTGGTGACTTTGAAAGGCTTGCCGTTAGCCTATAACAAAGACATGCAAGAAGATAAACAAGGTCTGTTTGACGCCCTTGAGCAATGGTTAAGTTGTTTGGTGATGGCAATCGAAGTGGTTAATTCTATCGAGTTAAACAGTGCCGAATGTCAAAAAGCCGCTCGTGGCGGCTATGCAAATTCGACCGAGCTTGCCGATTATCTTGTCTCTAAAGGGGTACCGTTTAGAACCGCGCATGACATTACTGGCGCCGCCGTATTGTATGCGATTAATCAAGGCGAACCACTGGAGAGCCTACGCATAGATGAGTTTAAGCAGTTTTCACCTCTGATCGAAGCCGATGTTTACCCTGTGCTTGAACTGGAATATTTAGTCGATAAACGTAATATTCTCGGTGGCACAGGTATTGAACCAGTAGAGAAAGTGATCGAGCAAAATCGCCATCAATTTGGCTCTGCTAATTATGTGGTACGAGATGCCAAATTAACCGATTTAAGAGCTATCTTAAAACTGGTAAATTACTGGTCGTCACGTGAAGAAAACCTGCCACGCAGTGAAGATGATTTAATTAAATCAATTCGAGATTTTGCCGTGGTTGAAGTGAATGGTCAAGTATGTGCTTGTGCTGCATTGTATATTTACAGTACCGGTCTTGCCGAGATCAGATCGCTGGGGGTGTCTATCAACAACCAAGGTAAAGGCTATGGTCAAAAGTTATGTCGATTCCTACTCAGTAGAGCCAAAGAGTTATCCTTACTGAAAGTGTTTGTGTTGACCCGCAAACCAGATTTTTTCAAACGTTTAGACTTTATTCCTGGTGATAAAGATGCGCTACCTGAAAAAGTGATGAAAGATTGTGATTTATGTCCTAAGCAAGATAATTGTGATGAAGAAGCCTTGTTGTATAACTTGAGCGATCATCAATCAATGCCACAAATGCTAGGCAGTATCGAAGTGATAGAAACTTAATTCAGGGATGGATTAACTTAGAATTTAAAGGCCGCTAAATTCCATTTAGCGGCCTTTAAATTGGACAAAATGCTTTTTCAATCAATAATATAACTATCTTATTGATTGAAAAATCAGCCATCATATGAATCTACGCCGAGTCCTTACCCTAATTACCGTGTTATCTGTATGTGCTTTTTCTAGCGTTGTTAACGCTGCCCAGAGTGACGCGTATTTAGGAACAGGAGTGAATTATCTCGATCTGGATGACGGCAGTTCGGTGAATATTTCAGTCACGGGTGGATACGATTTTTATCAACGACAGTTGCTCTCGGCAAACATTCAAGCCTTAACATTAGCAGCAGAGGCTCAATATGCGGATTCGATATCGGGCACTGATAACATAGTTAATTATTCATTATTTCTAGCCGCTCGAATGTACACTTCTGAGCGTTTGTTTTTCAAGGCAAAATCAGGCATAACTAATTTCCCAGACGTTGTGTTGAAAAACGATGACGCCGAACATTCACATTTTGACTTAGGTGTGGGCTTAGGCTACAAATTATACTCCACTACACTGGAGCTAGAATACATCTATGCCAATAAAACGTTGCATGCGTCTATCGTTGAAATTAGTGTCAAATATCATTTTTAGCCGATACCAATTTGAGTTATACAAAATGGTATTAGCCATTAAAATAACTCTTCTTCAGCCGTTACTTCTTCGCTTTCTAAGATTTCTTCAATATTGTCAACACTTACCCATTCTTTTGGCGCTGTACCTTGAATGAAATACTCAAAGCGAGAGCTTCGGTCAGTTTTATTGGTGCGTTTCCCGGTTAGCTTGTCGATCCGAATTGAGACTATATTTTCCGGTTGTTCAAACGCTTCATAGGGGTATCGGTTTAACGCCACTTGCATAAATTTAATCCATGACGGCTGCGCGGCATTGGCACCGGCCTCGCCGCCAGCTGTTTGATTACGGCCTAAATTACCGTTTGCCACAGTACGCCCCAAGTTGCGGGCTGGATCATCAAAACCAATCCAGGAACTGGCCGCTACCCTTCGGCTGAAACCACTAAACCAGGCATCTTTTGATTGGTTGGTAGTGCCGGTTTTGCCGGCTAAATCGCGACGGTTAAGCGTTTTAGCTCGCCAACCAGTGCCACTCCAGCCAGTGCCTTTTGACCAGTCACCACCACCCCCCCAAATGACACTATTCATCGCTTCGGTGACCAGGAAGGCATTTTCTCGGCTGATAATTCTTGGTGCTATTGCCTGGGTGATTAGCTCAACATCAACATCCTCAATCGATTCAAAGCTGTTGGCGTATTCTTCTTTTGCCAGTTCACACTGATAACAGGCCATTTGCGGTTGGGCTTGATAAATTACTTCACCATTAGAGTCTTCAATCCGTTCGATAATATATGGCTCTACCAAATATCCTTGATTGGCAAAAGCAGAAAATCCGGTGACGACTTGCAGCGGCGTCATCGACGCTGAGCCCAATGCTAAAGATTCATTTTTTGGTAGCTCTTGGCTATTGAAGCCAAATTTCGCTAAATGGCGGATCAGGTTTTTTAACTTAATGCCCCGTAACAGTCGCACCGACATTACATTTTTCGATTTTGCTAAACCTGTTCGTACGCGTAGTGGTCCTTCATATACTGCGGGGGAATTTTTTGGACGCCAGGCAAAGCCAGAACGCCTATCCCATTGGTTAATCGGAGCATCATTAACAATAGACGCTAAGGTATAGCCATTAGCGAGTGCGGCGGAATAAACAAAAGGTTTAATATTTGAACCCACTTGGCGATTGGCCTGGGTAATACGATTAAACTGGCTTTGTTTAAAACTATAGCCGCCGACACTGGCTAATATAGCGCCAGAGTCTGGTGATATTGCTACTAAGCCTCCTGATACATCAGGTAGTTGGCTTAAGCGAAAAATATTATCTTCTGCCGCTTTTACGTAAATGAGAGCACCCACAGTTATGATTTCATTGGCATATTTTGGTGCCCTACCTTGTGATTTGTCATTAACATAGGCGCGTGCCCATGACATTCCCTGCCAATCAATAATGGCTAATTTACCACTTTTCAATAAAATTTCAGCCTGTTGCTCAGCCACTTTGGTAATAATTGCCGGCAATAATTCATTATATAAGGGCACTTTTGTTAATATTTTAACTAGCTCTTCTTGCTCAGGTTGTTCCGTGCTGACCTTTGTTATTTGCTCTTTATACTGTTCAAATCGGTTGTCATTCAACCTAAGTTCAGCCCTGTTTGTTAACAACTCTTTGTCGCTGTCAGATAGCCACAAGTGCTTTATTGCACCACGGTAGCCATGTCTTTCGTCATAGGCGTAAATATTCCCTAATATCGCTGCAGTTGCTGCTTGTTGTAGTTCAGATTTTACCGTAGTGTAAACTTTTAAGCCCTTAGTGTAAGCCACTTCAGTGCCATACATTGCTAGCGCTTTTTTATTCGCCATTTCGGCGACATAAGGGGCATCAAGCTCGATATCAACACCATGTCGTTTGGTACGTATGTCTTCATTGTTGGCTTGTTGGTATTCTTGTTCAGTAATATAGCCACTGACTAGCATTCGTTGTAAAACGGTAGTGCGACGAAATTTAGCTCGGTCAGGATTACTGATCGGATTGTATGTGCTTGGTGCTTTTGGCAAGCCGGCAATCACGGCAATTTCCGCTAACGTCAATTGTTTTAATTCTTTGCCATAATAAACCTGTGCGGCAGCGCCAACACCAAATGCACGGTGGCTTAATTCAATTTTGTTTAAATATAATTCTAAAATCTCATCTTTGCTTAACAGGCTTTCCATGTGTAAGGAGATAAAAATTTCCCGAATTTTTCTGACATAGGTTTGTTCTCGGGTTAAAAAGAAATTTCGTGCAGTTTGCATAGTGATGGTACTGGCACCACCCGCATCGTTGCCAGTAATTTGACCGATAATGGCGCGGGTCATGCCGATAGGATCAACGCCAAAGTGCTGGTAGAATCGATTGTCTTCAGTGGCCAAAACGGCATTGATCAACTGCTTAGGAATGTCTTCAAGTTTTGCCGGAATTCGCCTTTTGGTACCGAATTGTGAAATCAATTCACCATCAACACTATAGATTTGCATAGGTATTTGTAATTGCACATCTTTTAATATTTCTACGCTGGGCAGCTCGCTACGCATACTTAGGTAAAGACCGCCGATAACCAGGCTTAATAAAAGGCCTGCTAAAAGGGATAATTGCATGAAACGCTTGAAAATTTTCACTAAAGATATTACCAATAACAAAGAATACATTAATTATATGACTAGTATATAGAGATAATTAGTGTAATAAATGGTTTTTTGTCTATATTATGTCTATATTAAAAAAATAATAAATAATAATAAACACAGGAAGTTATGCTCAGTCGATTTTTCAACAAAAATGTATCTTTAATGGTCGGGATTGATATTGGTTCACACTCGGTTAAAGCTGTGCTTATTAGTGAAGATAAAAGCGGATATCAGCTCGATGCATTTTCTGTAGAACCTATGCCCAAGGGCGCGATTGTTGATCGTAAAATACAGGACGTTGAAGCGATAGGTGCCGTTATTCGCAAAGTTCGCAAGCAAGTTCTGTCTTCTGTTCAACAAGCCGCCGTAGCCGTTTCTGGTTCAACCGTGATCACCAAAATCATCTATATGGATGTATCTTTAAATGATGCCGAATTGGCCAGCCAAATTGAAATTGAAGCGGACAGTTTAATACCATACCCGCTTGATGAAGTTAGCCTGGATTTTGAAAAGCTTGATGTCAATGATGCTGACCCCAGTAAGGTTAACGTATTACTTTCTGCAGTGAGAACCGAAACGATAGAAGCCAGAGTTGCGGCGTTAGATGTTGGTGGCTTTCATACGAAAGTAGTGGATGTTGAATCCTACGCGTTAAGCCGGGCATCTGAACTGTGTATGCCAATGCTTCCTGATGATGCCAAAGACAAGGTCGTGGCGTTTATCGATCTTGGTGCCACCATGACCTTATTCACGGTAAACGAAGGTAATAATTCGATCTACACCCGTGATCAACTCTTTGGCTCTGAACAATACACCCGTTCTATTGTTTCTTATTACAATAAATCTTACGAAGATGCCGAAAATGAAAAATTATCCGGCGATTTGCCACCGACTTATACTTTCGAAGTACTGGCACCCTTTCAAACGACCCTGATTCAACAAATTCGCCGTGCGATACAAATGTATTTAACCTTCAGTGGTAAAGATAAACTCGATTATCTGGTCATTTCTGGTGGTACCGCGGCGCTGGAAAATATTCAAGAGCTATTATCGGCAGAGCTGGGCATACACACCATAATTGCAAATCCATTCAATAATATGGTGCTCGGTGAGCAAGTGGATGAAGATGCTTTAGCACTGGTTGCGCCACAGTTGATGGTAGCATCAGGCTTGGCAATAAGGAGTTTTTCACCATGCCACATATAAATCTACTGCCTTGGCGTGAAGAAGCGCAACGCTTAAGGCAGCAGCAGTTTTTCTCAATATTAACATTTTTAGCCTTGATGAGTTTTTTGGTAGTGTTTTTAATTAGCCAATATTATCAGGCAAGAGTTGATGGTCAGCGAGCACGTAATCAATTTTTAACCAACGAGATTAAAGTTCTAGATGCGCGGATTGTTGAAATTGATAGCCTTGAACAAAAGAAAAAAAACTTAATCCAACGAATGACGTTAATTGATCAATTGCAAAAAAGTCGTAACGTTGGTACCCAAGTACTCGATGAAATTGCAAAAATAGTTCCATCCGGGGTTTACATTATTAAACTTGAAAAACGCGGTAATCTGTTGTTATTGCAAGGTAAGAGTGAATCCAATAATCATCTTGCCAATATGATCCGAGAAATACAAAGTTCCACTTTACTCGCCGATGCCGAGCTTCAATCGATTATTAGTTCCGGAGAATCGAGTAAGTTATTAAGCGATTTCAAGATGAGTTTACGCATTCAAGGTTTATTGGATGACGATCAAATTAATAACGCAGGAGGTTAATCATGGATTTAGATCTTTCCCAATTTGATAACCTGGATCTGAATAATATAGGTCAATGGCCAAAACTGGCGAAAATATTACTCGCGATGGTGCTGGTGGCTTTCGTTTCTTATTTTATTTACTACTTATTAGTGAGTGATAAAATTACCGAGCTGGAGCGTGAAATAACACAAGAAACAAAGTTAAAAAATGATTATCAAGCGAAATACTTCGTTGCCGCAAACCTGGAGCTATTTCGCGAACAAATGGAAGAGGCGGAAGAGATATTTGCCAAGCAAGTAAAACGTTTGCCAGAAAGCCATGAAACTCCTGGTTTATTGGATGATATCACTTTTGTTGGTACCACCTCGCGCCTAGATTTTGTTAAGTTGAATTGGCAGCCAGAGATACATCAAGAATTTTATGTAGAATTACCGATTGAAGTGCAAGTTACCGGTGCTTATCATGATTTTGGCGAATTTGTTAGTAAGATATCGGGTTTGCCGCGTATTGTTACCTTACATGATTTCTCCATCGTCGGTAATGCGAGTGGTTTTGAGAATTCATTAACCTTAACCTTGCAGGCAAAAACATACAAATACAGGGAGAGTAAGTAATGCGTTATTTATCGTTACTTTCGGTCTTATTACTCACCGCATGTTTTGACGATTTAACCGATCTGCACGCGCACATAGATAAGGTTAAAGAGTCTACCTCAAATAAAATTAAGCCGATACCACTGCTTGGCGATTTTAATCATTTTGATTATTCGGCGTTTGCTTTGCGCAGTCCGTTTGTGGCACCGAAACCGGAAGCAATCCAAGAAAAGATGCAACAAATGTCTGATTGTTTGCACCCTGATCCTCGACGGCGTAAACAACCGCTGGAGAAGTATGCTTTAGAAAGCTTAGATATGCGTGGCACCTTAGGGGAAGAAGGCATCATTTGGGCTCTGGTAGAAGCTGCTGATGACACTTTGCACAGAGTCTCTATCGGTAGTTATCTGGGTTTGTATAATGGTCGTATCACCACTGTCGGCCAGGAAGAAATAATCATAGTTGAATTAATCCCTGATGGCGCTGGCTGTTGGGTAGAACGAGAAACAACCGTATCAATGGTTGAACCGGGCCAAGAGGGGTAAGGGAATTCATGTTTCATATCACAAAAATAATAAAGTTACCTTTCAGGATGAAACAAGGCATGCTAACTGCCGTGTTATCCTTGCTCATGTTGTCACTGCCATTTAGCAGTTTTGCTCAAGGTAAACTCAACGATATCTATTACAACACGCTGATCGCCGATGAAATTGAATTTACTTTTGGTTTTGAACAAGCACTCAACGCCGAGCCTGTAGTGAAAACGTTTACCGACCCTGCCCGTATTGAAATCCTCTTTGATGCCGCTGGGTTTGTCGCCCCTTTAGCCGATACTCAGGTGAATCATGCCGGTATTAAATATATCGATGTGCAACAACTGGCGGGTAAAATTAAAGCGACGATTTTCCTCGAAGAACTGAAATTATATCAGGCGAAAATTATTGAAGGTAAGTTCGTATTATTATTAAATAGTTTGTCGACGTTTGATAAAAATGACCCGCAAGCAGATATCGCCAGTGAATTTATCAATAATATCCAAGCCATTGATTTTAGAAAAGGCGAAGCCGAAACGGGGCAAGTATTAGTATTTTTAGACGATAGTATGTCGGCAGTCGATGTAAAAGACAGACTCGGCAAAATTCAAATTGAATTCCATAATACCGAGATTATGGAAGAACTCTTATACAAGCTGGACGTGACTGATTTTGGCACCATAGTTACCAGTATTGAAACGTTTAAAGAAGGCAATAATGCGCGCTTGGAGATTGGCACCAGTAAACCATTTTCTTTTGAGCATAATCAAATTGACAATATCTTTTCTTTAACGGTGAAGGAAAAAGAAGAGAAAAAAACGTATTTGGAAAACGGCAAAGACTTTAACGGCAAAGCCATATCATTGAATTTTCAGGACATTCCGATCCGTACCGTGTTACAAATTATTGCCGATTATAATGGCTTTAACTTAGTCACCTCCGACACGGTTAACGGCAGTATTACCTTACGTCTTGATGGTGTTCCCTGGGATCAGGCGTTAGACATAATTTTGAAAGTGAAAGGCCTGGGTAAACGCATGGATGGCAACATTCTGATGGTTGCCCCTAACGATGAACTGGTTGCTCGGGAAGCGAAAGAGCTACAAGCGCAACAACAGGTTGCAGATTTAGCGCCTTTATATTCGGAGTTTGTGCAAATTAACTACGCCAAAGCCGGCGACTTTTCCGGTTTACTGAAAAGTGAAGGCACTAGCTTAATGTCAGACCGAGGCAGTGTCACCGTTGATGAACGTACCAATACTTTATTGATACGTGATACCGCGAAAAGTATTGCAGATATCAAGCGGATGATTAAGGTGCTTGATATTCCAATTCGTCAGGTTGTCATCGAGTCGCGCATGGTAACGGTGAAAGATAATATCAGTGAAGAACTCGGTATTCGTTGGGGGGTTACTCATAACGGTAGCGATACTGCCACTTCAGGAAGTCTTGAAGGTGCGCAACTTGCTAATGGTGGTGTTGTTCCATCAATTAATGACAGATTAAATGTTAACTTGCCAATTGCCGATCCTGCTGGTGCGATTGCCTTTCAGGTGGCTCGTTTAGCCGATGGTACCATTTTGGACTTGGAATTATCGGCAATGGAGCAGGAAAACAAAGGCGAAATCATTGCCAGTCCACGAATTACTACCTCGAATCAAAAAGAAGCCTACATCGAGCAAGGTACCGAGATCCCGTTTGTCCAAGCAGCTTCAAGTGGCGCCACCTCGGTAACGTTTAAAAAAGCGGTATTAGGCTTACGGGTAACGCCACAAATTACTCCAGATAATCGCATTATTCTTGATTTAGTCATCACTCAAGATACTCGCGGCGATACCGTTTCAACCGGTACCGGTTTAGCTACTGCCATTGATACCCAGGAAATTGGTACTCAGGTATTGGTGAATAATGGTGAAACAATCGTTTTAGGGGGTATTTATCAACAACAAGTGATCAATTCTGTTTCTAAAGTTCCGATCTTGGGTGATATCCCTTATCTTGGTTGGTTATTTAGAACGTCAACTGAATTTAATGAGAAAAAAGAACTACTTATATTTGTTACACCAAGGATCATAACGGAAAAATTCTAACGAAAAGTAGCAAAAATCAGTCTGGATAAGTTCACAAACTGCTTATGAATTTATCTAGATGGTGTTTTTTTTAAGGCGCATGCTTGCAATTAGCCACAGTTAATTGCGATAATTGCGCCCTTAATTTTTTCGAGGAGTGTCCTCAATTTCGTTAACTTATACCATTTGATTCAACTTGGTATACCTTTTTACGAGTATTAAATAAATCTCATGGCAGAAAAACGTAATATTTTCCTGATTGGCCCGATGGGCGCAGGTAAAAGCACAATTGGTAGAGAATTAGCCGAAAAACTACACTTAGAGTTTTTTGACTCGGACCAGGAAATTGAGCGCCGCACTGGTGCCGATATCGCTTGGGTTTTCGATTTAGAAGGTGAAGAAGGCTTTCGCGTGCGCGAAGAAACCGTAATTGAAGACTTATCTCAACGCCAAGGCATTGTATTGGCCACTGGCGGTGGTTCAGTGATAAGCGCTCAAATTCGTAACCATTTATCCGCTCGCGGTATCGTGGTTTATTTAGAAACGACTATTGATAAGCAAGTTGCTCGCACGCAACGCGATCGTCGCCGTCCATTACTTCAAACTAAAGAAGACCCTCGTACAGTGCTAGAAAATCTAGCGGTTGAACGTAACCCTTTATATGAAGAAATTGCCGATGTCATCGTGAAAACGGATGATCAAAGCGCGAAAGTCGTTGCTAGCAAAATCGTTGAACGGTTGGATTTTTAAAGAATATGGCTGATTTGATCGTTTCATTAGCGGAACGTAGTTATCCTATCTATATCGAATCTGGGCTATTATCTGACAATAGCCCATTAACAAAACATATCGCCAGTAAGCGGGTATGTATTGTGACCAACGATGTTGTCGCGCCACTTTATTTAGCTTCTTTAAAGCAACAATTATCAGCTTACACAGTTGACGAGTTGATTTTGGCTGATGGTGAAGTGCAAAAGAATTTGGCTAATTTTGAAGTGATTATGGCGCATTTACTGGCTAATGGTCATGGCCGTGATTCAACCTTAATTGCTCTTGGCGGTGGCGTTATCGGCGATATCACCGGGTTTGCTGCGGCATGTTATCAACGCGGTATAGATTTTATTCAAATTCCTACCACTTTGTTGTCGCAAGTAGATTCTTCTGTAGGCGGTAAAACCGCGGTAAATCACCCCTTGGGCAAAAATATGATAGGCGCCTTCTATCAGCCGAAAGCGGTACTTATCGACATTGATAGTTTATCGACCTTGCCAATTCGTGAATTTAATGCCGGTATGGCAGAAGTAATCAAGTATGGCATTTTAGGCGATAAGCCATTTTTTGACTGGTTGCAAACCAATAAGCAAGCGATTAAAGCCAATGACAGTAAAATTCTGGCGGAAATGATCCAACGTTGCTGTCAGGCAAAAGCGGATATCGTGAGCGAAGATGAAAAAGAAGCTGGCGTAAGAGCGTTATTGAATTTAGGTCATACCTTTGGCCATGCCATAGAAGCGGAACAGGGCTATGGTGTTTGGTTGCATGGCGAAGCTGTGGCAACAGGCATGGTGCTGGCGTCACAATTGGCAGAGCATCTTGGTTATCTATCTGTTGCCGAGACTAAACAAATCATCGAATTAATCAGTTATTTTGATTTACCAATCAAGGCACCTAGCGATATGAGCTTTGCTGATTTTATTAAGCACATGGCGCGAGATAAGAAAAATTTAGGCGGTAAATTACGCTTAATCATTCCTACCGCTATTGGCAAAACTGAAATTTTTGATAACATAACCGAGCAACAATTACAGCAGGTTATCTAAACCAAAAATTCACCGCCTGATTTTCTTTGTGGCATAATTCGAATAATTAGCCGCTAAAGGCAATTGAGCAGTATAAGAATAACAAGATGATCAACAAGCAAAGAGCTTTTCTTAAATGGGCTGGTGGTAAATATACCCTTAGCGATGTGATCAGGAAATTGCTGCCCAAGGGAAATCGTCTGATTGAACCCTTTGCTGGTGCCGGTTCTATATTCTTAAATACTGACTTTGATCAGTATCTGCTCAACGATATTAATAAAGATCTGATCAATCTTTATAAAACCCTGCAATACCAACCAGAGATGTTTATTCGTGATTCTGCCCGGTTTTTTACTCCTGAATTTAATATTGCCGATGAATATTATCAGATTAGAAAGCAATTTAACGCCACAGAAGACCCCTACCAGCGCTCTTTGATGTTTTTGTATATGAACCGTCATGGTTATAACGGTTTGTGTCGTTATAACTCTAAAGGCGGTTACAACGTGCCATTTGGTAAATACAAACGTCCGTACTTTCCTGAAAAAGAATTATTAAACTTTGCTGAAAAAGCCAAGAAAGCGAAATTTGTTTGCGAAAATTATCGAGAAATATTCGCCCAGGCGAAAGGTGGCGATGTGATTTACTGCGATCCACCGTATGTACCCTTGAGTAAAACCGCTAGCTTTACCAGTTATGCCGGCAATGGTTTCGGCTTAAATGAGCAAGCCGATTTGGCCAATGCGGCGGAAGAAGTGACGGCGGAGAAGAAGGTTACCGTACTAATTTCGAATCACGACACCATTTGGACGCGAAAAATATATGAGCATGCGGATAAAATAAAAACGGTGAAAGTGGCAAGAACAATCTCGCAAAAAGGTGCTAACCGTAAAAAAGTTGGCGAGCTATTAGCTTTGTACAAACCAAGAAGCGTGTAGGTCAAATTGAGTAGCACAAATTATTCAAAGAACTAGGGCAATACCAAGTTCACGATAGCGACTAAAACACCAACAAATAACACCACACCAATTAATCCAACCACAACAAAGTGACTGAATTTACCACCTTTGAAATCTCGTTCGCGGTTCTTATCACTTTGTACGCCAAAAAAAGCAGCCGCAACACTGCTTGCGACATCTTTTATTGATGGCGATTGGTCTTTTTCAGAAGAGCGACCTTGATCTTGCTTAGGTTCGTTACTTTCCATTTTGAACTCTCTGTTAAATTTTCATAAGTATATAGACTAGCAATTGTCAGTCTTAAAAAACAGCAATGAATCGCCAAGAGAATCAAGAATGTTAGCTAAAATATTTGTTACTCCTTGCCGGTTCTTTTGTTTGGCTTATACATAACATTATTCTATTATTTCTGCGCACTGACTCCCATCAGATGCTCGACCTTTTCCACGTGCCTGAAGCCAGCTGCTTTGAGCCGGCGGATGACGCCGTCGACAAAGCTGCTTCCCTTCTTTACTATGTGTGGATTTCCGGTGTAATGAAAAATCCGTCCGTCCCGACGCAGCACCCGGAAGATCTCCCGGTAGAACTCTTCGCTATAAAGCTCCCCGGCGAGGGAAAAGCGCGGTGGATCGTGAATGACCGAATCAAAGGAAGCCGAAAGCATTGTGCCTATCAGCTCAAAGCTACTGCCCTGACGCTGCACAATCCCCTCTTTCGCCAAATCGTTTGACCAAGGGTTCTGCGCGCGCAGCCCCATTACCTCCCGGCTCAGCTCGATGCTGAGCACCTCGCTTGCGCCTAGTCGGAGGGCAGCGATGGCCGCATAGCCCAGTCCGCTGCAGCAGTCCAGTACTTTGTCACCCTTGCGCACCGCCTGTTGAGCCATCTCGGAGGCACTAACAAAGGGATCGGTTCCCTTGGAAATGTGCATCTTGACGCCGCTAATTTCTAGAAGAGGTGCTCCCGCTGTGGGAACGAGCTTGTAGTAGCCAGAGCTGCGGTCTTCAAGCGGAACCATATCTCCATCGCGACAGAGGTAGATCCTCTGTGTCTTTTTGACGATTCTTTTGAGTTCGTCGATGGAAATTCGATTGTCTTCGTCGAGCACTAGGCCCTGGTCACTTAAAGAAAATCCCCGTTCCGAAAGATTCAGGTCAGCGGATAGCCGGACGCAGGACAGTCCTTTGGCGATGGCATCCAGCGCCTGTCGGGCATTTATTGAATGAAGGTAGTAGTCGGGCATATCGTTCGTCTAGCTAGTTAGAAATACTGACCGTACTATACACCTTCAGCGTTGGGGGAACACTTAAATAAGCCATTACCTGGGTTCTGAAATACTTAGCATCACAGTCTTTCGCACCGGCTGGATAAACGCTTCAATGGTGATTGTCGATCCCAGAGTAAACTTTTCCCTAACCCATCCGCATAGAACAGTTCTAGCGCGGGGAAAATGGGGTTGGCTACAACTGAAACTAAGAACCATTAATATCCCACAATATCAGAGCATTATCAGCCGTAAAAATATTTTTTTGTAAATACTTGGATATTACTATGAAGTCTCAGTAACATGAAATGGATGTTGTATTAGAAAATATATGGGAAATCTTTATAGGTCAATTTCTACTTTGAGCATGAAGTGATACTAATTGGTTAGAATATGAAGGGCTGTTGTTCGCTCGATATAGTCTTTTAGTCCTGAATTAAACCATACTTGTATCGCTCAGGTCATGTGCCTGCTTCATACCAATTATTTCTTCAATCATCTTGTACCGAGCGGGTTACCACAACCCCGCACCGTTGACACACTACTTTTTTAACGCCGCCACCAGCGCCAAAACCTAACGTTCTGTCGATAATCCGAAAATCATGAAAACTAAGCCAGCATAAAAGACGACCTATCATTAATGATGGTTTCAACATATCTATATCCCTCTATCTGTTTATTTAACAATAGTTATCTAACATCACATTTTTCACAACTCCAACGTAACGATTTAACCCTACGTGAATTTGCTTTAGAGAGCGGAATACTCTTTAACCCTTCTATATTTTCAGCGTCAAAGAATGCCTGACCTTCACTAACTAATAATTCGTGTTATGCTGCAATCATATTTTCCACTTTTTCCTAGAGAATACATAAATGTCACAGGCTTTTCCCCGTTATTCCTCCGTTGCCCTTGTTAAAAAAATCGAGTCACCTGAAAACCCCGGAGGATTAATTGTTGATGTATTAATGGGCCATGAAAAACTCATTGATGGGTTAGGGCAATTAACATCTGGAGTTAAACGGGCATTGGTTTGTGGCCCTTTTTTGTCGGTATAACAGATGATTATTGCGAATAATGTCAGTAAAAACTTTGGTTCACTGCAAGTATTAGATAATGTTTCTTTTGAAATTAACAAAGGCGATATTGTTGGTTTTTTAGGTAAAAATGGTGCTGGAAAAACCACCTTAATGCGCATTTTGACCTCTTTTCTTGCCGCGTCATCAGGCAAGGTGATGATAGATGGCGATGATATTGCGGAACACTCATTAACCATTCGACAAAAAATTGGTTACTTACCCGAAACACCGCCGTTGTATACCTACATGACAGTGCAAAATTATTTGAAATTTGCGGCTGAAATAAAAGGTGTCGCGGTTAACCGGCGAAGGATTCAGTTAGCCAAAGTATTAGAAGAGTGTCAGCTTGAGCAGGTTAAACGGAAAACCATTGCCACGTTATCTAAGGGCTACAAACAACGCCTCGGTATTGCTCAAGCTATTATTCATGAGCCAAAATTACTTATCTTGGACGAACCCACCAGTGGTCTTGACCCTATGCAAATTCAACAGGTATTGGCGTTGATCAAAAACCAGCAAGAGCAAAGAACGGTACTAGTAAGCTCCCATACTTTGGCTGAAATTGAACAGATAGCACAACGCGTGTTGATGATTAAATCAGGACAAATAATTCTTGATGAATCATTAGAGCTGCTATTGAAAGGTAAAAATGACAATCCGTCACCGCCATTAACCTTAGAGAAAATTTTTATTAACCATCATCAAGAACTTACCCAAGCAACAGCAGGCGGCATATGAGTAAAGTGATTGCCTTGGCAAAAAAGGAATTAAATGAATATTTTAGCTCCCCGATCGCTTATATTATTCTGATAGCGACGCTGTCTCTATTTAATATTTTCTTTTTTATGATCATTGATCAAAATAGAGAGGTATCCTTACGGGATGTTTTTCAAGTCATGGAGTTTATGTTCGTATTTCTGGTTCCGTTATTAACCATGAAGTTGTTTTCTGAAGAAAAATCAACGGGTACGATGGAATTTTTGCTGACTGCGCCATTAACACCGAGCATGTTGGTACTGGGCAAATATTTAGGCATTCTGGGGTTCTTCACCATTTTAATTGGCATGACGGTAATTTACTACCTTATTGTGGAATATTTTGGCAGCCCAGATCCAATGAGCATATTATCGGGTTATCTAGGTATTTGGCTAGAAGGGGCTTTTTTTATCGCGATTGGTTTGTTGACATCGTCCTGGACGCGCAATCAAATTATTGCGGCAATGATGTCTTATCTCATCTTATTTTTGCTCTATTTTTCAAGTAGCTTTACTCAATATTTTACTGGCCCCATGGAAAACTTTCTGTTTCAGCTTAGTACTCGTACCCATTTAGAAAATTTCGCCATCGGCATTATCACCCCCAGTGATATTATCTATTATTTATCTGGCATACTGCTTTGTTTGGCGTTAACTCGCATAAGTATCGACAACAGGTTGTGGCAATAAATGAATAAACCTGCCCATAAAAAGAAACTGAGAATTCAAAAACTCTTGCCTGTTTTATCTGGTATTACGCTATTAAGCTTTACCTTTGGACTGTCGTTATTTTATATCGAACAACAGCTCAGTATTCTGGTAAGTGGCCTTATTATCTTGGCCGGGCTTTCATTTATTGCCCTTGTTCGTGTTTGGTTCAATCTTAACCGCCGCGGTTTAAAACACCGGCAAGCCGTTAAGTTGTTAAAGCTTGCACAATGGCAGAGGCTGGCGCGGGGTTTAACCATGCTCATTGTCAGTATTGCTTTTATTGGCGGCAGTAACTATTTAGCCAATAGCTCAGACATCAGATGGGATGTAACTCAAGATAAACAACATACCTTGTCTACCAATACCATCAAGTTTGTCGATACACTCAACAGTGAGATCAAATTAACCGCATTTTATGTGGGCATGCCACCAAAATATCTACAAGACTTGTTCAAAGAATACCAAAGAGTGTCCGCCGGTCTCATTAGCACTGAAATTATTGACCCTATTGAACAAATTGCTTATGCGGCAACGTTTGGCAATGTGATCAGTGGTCAAGAGCGAAAGGTCATAGTGCAGTCAGGCAATAATCGTAAAGAGGTTGATTTTAGCCAGAGTGCTCTCTCAGAAGAAAAGCTCACCAATGCGATAGCTCGTGTCAGCAGAGCACCAAGACAGGTTTACTTTTTAACCGGACATGGAGAATATTCTATATTGAATAATGACAATGTCGGTTTGAGTACGTTCAAACAATTATTAGCGAACAATAACATCCACAGTAAACCGCTAATGCTGGGCATAACTCAGTCTATTCCTGACGATTGTGATGTGCTGATCGTTGCCGGGCCTCAACATGAATTAACGAAAACGGAAGTCACCCTTATTGACGATTATTTAACAACCGGTGGCGATGTTTTATTTCTTATTGAACACAGCCTGGTCACCACACCTGACAAACCGTTAACGGCAAAACAGCAACAAAAAAATCCGGCGTTAAATAACATTTTAAATCAGTGGGGGCTTAACGTTCAATCGGATGTGGTAGTGGATTTAACCAATCATGTCGGAGATGATGTCGGTAGCCCGGCCACGAAAAATTATCAACCCCATAAAGCCATAACCGAAGGCTTAGATTATACTTTTTATGTTAGACCACGCTCTATTCGCGTTCTAGAACAACGTCGACCGACACTAAAACTTGCGCCGATAGTCTTTACGGTGTCAAAAGAAAATAGTTGGGCCGAAACGAATAGAACCTTAGCAATAGAATTTGATCAAGGTTTAGATACCGCAGGTCCTGTAGCCTTTGCCTATGTCGTTTATGAAGAAACAGCGGAAGAAAAGCAAGAAAACGGGTCCTCAGATACTCGACTGATTGTTTTTACTGATGCCGATTTTTTAACCAATGTTTATATCAATCAATACAGTAATGCGCAAATGGGGCTTAATATTGTTAACTGGCTGGCGGAGTTAGACTATCAGGTTTTTCTTAGCTCAAAAGAAATTAACGTCGCACGATTAGATTTAACCAGCAAACAGCAACGTCAAGTCGTGGTAATACTCTTTTTACTGCCATTTTTCTTTGTTATCATCGGGTTAGTCGTTTGGTTAAGATCTAAGGTTCACGGATGAACTAGCCTCAATAGGCTAAATGGACGCGACGGGATCATTTGTATACGGAAAAAGGACTGGATGAAGTAAAGAATGATGTGGTTAATATCTAAAGTGACTTTATTGCACTATGGTGTAAGCAATGGTTTAAAAATGTGCATCAAAAGGAAATTCATAGCGAGATCACCCTAACCAACTTGGGTTCGGCTCGAGTCAAGTTGATTAAGTCTACCTTGACCCCATGATTCTCTAAAAATTACCCACATCAGTTACCACCCATAGTAAATCAACTATTAGGCAAATATTTGTCTGAGCAAAAGATTCTATAAGTTTTCTCGAATAGTTATAATCTAGGAGCAAAGTTCAAAAATGATTATGGAGTCCAGTACATCAGGTTCAATTACAACAAGTCGGGATATAAAAACGGAATTACAGGACAAAAAATATTCAATAATTTCGGCTGATCAGTTTTCGCTCAACCATGAATTGATAGCAGCCCGACAAAGTCTTTGGCACGATTGGAGCAATCTTGCATCAGATAACTACTTGAAAAATAATGCTCGCTTTCGATTACGACGTTTTGCTAATTTTTATTTTCGGCCTGATACCGAACTGATATTGGATTTTCCACCGACAACATATTTTCAGTCGACAGAACTTAATAGTTATGCGGGTGGTATTCAGAGAAAATTGGGGCATTTACAAGAATCGACCCTACAAATCCCTTTCTGCATGAATTGATAAAATTTAACTTCCGGCAGTTCCCTGGGATTAATGAGAAGGCAAAACAACCTTGGAACGTCGATGTACACTTAATGCGAATTGTAGCCACCCCAGATGAAGTTGGCGAACCAACCCCAGAAGGCTTCACCACGACGAGAATGAATTTATTTGTATGCACTTGGCTAATCGTCAGAATACTCTTGGGGGAGTTAACACCATTTATGACAATAATCGTTCTCCGATCGAAAGCTGTACCTTAGTCGACCCTATGGATTCCATAATAATGTGGGACCCTTGTGTGATGCATGGAGTAAGTCCTATTCACCCACATAGTCCAACTGAGCCAGCTATTCGTGACATGTTGTTGATAGGTTATACTTATGAGCCAAGTCTTGTACGACCCATTCCTTAAATGAATGACTAGCTTATACTGCAAAGTGTTCTACACCATAGTTGCGTTTATAAACACTCTGCATTCTTTAAATCTACTTGAAAATGCGATAAACCCAAAATGGCAACATATACACAATTAAATCAACAAGAAATCCAAAAACTAGCGGATAATTATCACCTAACGGTTGCTGAATTTGAGCCTATGGACGGTGGCAACGGTAATTCTAGTCACTTGATGAAGACTGAAGAAAGTAGCTACGTACTCACCGTATGTGATGATAAAATTTTTGACGAAGTATTCAAAATGGGCAAGCTATTACTGTTACTGGAAGAGCACGACATTCCCTGTACGCGTTTGATATCACAGGTAAATAGCGACATTCTGACAACACATAGTGACAAACCGGTGATGCTTAAACCTTATATTGAAGGACAGGTTCACGATAGTTTATACCCGTAACACTTCAAGGTGCAGGCGTCAGTGTTTGAAAGTTGTCATTAATCCAACTGTCTAAAGTATCAGCTATCCTCGGAAGTGTTATGGCAAAAAAATCATTGAT
>MABC01000047.1 GCA_002162925.1 Thalassotalea sp. 42_200_T64
AGCGAATATATCTATACGGCAACGGTGAGCGATGTTGACGATGCCAACAACGGTACCGATCTCACCTGGAGCTTAATCAATGCACCTGTAGGCATGACGGTAACCTCTACCGGTAAGGTGACGTGGACGCCAAGCGATGGCGTCACCACATCCGGTGCAGTAACTTTAAGCGTTGAAGATGGCAAAGAAGACGGTGCGTTACCAGACTCGCAAGTCTTTACCATTACGGTAACGCCAGTGAATCAGGCGCCAAGCATTACCTCGAACGCACCAACCTCTGCGGTTGTAGACGTGGAATATACCTATACGGCGACGGTGACTGATGTCGACGATGCCAATAATGGCACGGATCTAACGTGGAGCTTAACCAATGCCCCTGTAGGCATGACGGTAACGTCAACCGGCAAGGTGACGTGGACGCCAGACAACGGCGTAATCACTTCCGGTGCGGTGACTCTGACCGTTGAAGACGGTAAAGAAGACGGTGCATTGCCTGATTCACAAACCTTTAGCATCAGCGTGACGGATGTTAACCAAGCGCCAAGCATTACCTCCACTGCACCAGTAACTGCGACGGAAGGAAGCGAATATACCTATACAACGACAGTGACCGATGTCGACGATGCCAACAATGGTACCGACTTAACATGGAGCTTAACCAATGCCCCTGTAGGCATGACGGTAACCTCTACCGGTAAGGTGACGTGGACGCCAGGCAATGGCATAACCACATCCGGTGCGGTCACCTTAACCGTACAAGATGGCGGCGAAAACGGTGCGTCACCAGACTCGCAGATTTTCACTATTACTGTAACGGGTGTTAACCAAGCGCCAAGCATTACCTCCACTGCACCAGTAACTGCGACGGAAGGAAGCGAATATACCTATACAACGACAGTGACCGATGTCGACGATGTCAACAATGGTACCGACTTAACATGGAGCTTAACCAATGCCCCTGTAGGCATGACGGTAACCTCTACCGGTAAGGTGACGTGGACGCCAGGCAATGGCATCACCACATCCGGTGCGGTGACCTTAACGGTTGCCGATGGCGGCGAAAATGGCGCGTTACCAGACTCGGAAATCTTTACCATTGTGATCACAGCAGTGAACCAAGCACCAATTGCGGTTAACGACAGTAACAGCGTAGACGAAGACAGTGTGGTTATTATTGATATTCTCGATAACGACAGTGATGATGAAAATCAATTAAATACTGCCGGGGTATCGATATTGGTAGCGCCAACTCATGGCACATTATCGGTGAATCCTTCTACCGGTGAAGTCACCTATACGCCAGAGGAAAATTATCACGGTGATGACAGCTTCTCTTATCGAGTAACAGATAGTCACAATGTGCCATCAAATAGTGCCGAGGTGAAAATTACCGTAAACTCAATCAATGATGCTCCGACAGCCAAAAACGATGCGTTTTCAACCGCAGAAGATACGGCCATTAGCTTAGTCAGTTTAATCGAAAATGACAGTGATGTTGATGGCTCGCTGGATGCGGCGAGTGTGATCATTACGAAAGCGGCAAGTCATGCACAAAGTGTTAGTGTTGTTAACGGTAAATTGAACTACACGCCAGCAACGAACTATGTGGGCAACGACACGTTAGAGTATACCGTATTAGATAATGAAGGCTTGGTGAGTTCTGCCGCCATAGTCACCATTACTGTCATTGGCGAAAACGACGCCCCCGTCGCAGAGAATGACAGTGCGATAACCGATGAAGATAACGCCGTGGTTATCGATGTGGTGAACAACGACACCGACATTGAAGATATCAGGCCAGACTCGACTACAGTCGAAATTACTGACGCACCAGAACATGGTGAAGTTGTGGTTGATGCTATTACCGGTAAAGTAACTTATACCCCTGCTGAAAATTATAATGGTACTGACAGCTTTGCCTACTCTGTGAAAGACTTCGGCGTGCCGGTGATTAGTTCGAATGTTGCCGAAGTGACAATTAGCATTAATGCTGTTAATGATGCCCCAGTGGCAAACGATGACGCTATTGTGCTGTTTGAAGACGAAGTGATTTCACTGAACGTGCTCGGTAATGACAGGGACGTGGATGGTCAGTTAGCCTTAGACAGTGTTGTGGTAACCAGTCAGCCAGCGCAAGGCAGTGTTGCAGTAGATGCGGTAACTGGCTGGATAACCTATACTCCAAGCTTAAACTTTGCCGGCGAGACGAGTTTCACTTACACGGTGAATGACGACCTTGGTCTTGGCAGTAACGAAGCGACGGTTACGTTACAGTTATCACCGCTAAATGATGCCCCACAAGCTGAAGCACAATCGATTGTTACTGTTGAAGATACCGCGTTGGATATCACCTTAACCGGGACGGATGTCGATAAAGACAATTTAACTTATACCCTGGTTATTTCTCCGATAAATGGCAGTTTGTCAGGCACGGGAGAGAATTTAACTTACACGCCAAATCCTGACTTTTATGGCAGCGACAGTTTCACCTTCAAAGTCTTTGATGGTGTCATCGACTCAACTGTTGCCATCGTTAACATTGAGGTGACACCGGTAAATGATCCTCCTAAAGCCTTACCTCAATCGGTAGAAACCGCAGAGGACATGCCGTTAACTATCATCTTGACTGGTGAGGATGCTGAAGATGACAATCTTACCTATACCATTGTCGGTACTCCTGGCAACGGTCAATTAACGGGAACAGCCCCTAATGTAGTCTACACCCCAAGTGCTGATTTCAATGGCATTGACAGCTTTACCTTTAGGGTCAATGACTCTTTGCAAGACTCGGTACTGGCAACGGTTTCGATAGTGGTAAACCCGGTAAACGATGCGCCTGTGGCCGTCGATGACAGTTATACGCTGGACGAAGGGGCATCCCTTAGCATTGGCATTATGACGGCGGTCACTTCGAACGATTCCGATATCGACAGTGCCTTTACTGCAGTGTTAGTCGCCCAAACAATCAATGGCAGCGTAACATTTAATGATGATGGCACCTTTACTTACCATCATGATGGCAGTGAAACCATAAGTGATTCTTTCACCTATAACATTAATGATGGTGAACTTGATTCTAACATTGCAACGGTCACGTTTAGTGTGACGCCGGTTAATGATCCTGCCGTTATTAGTGGAGGGGCTACCGGCACATCTGCCGGCGAAAGTGGTGAAACAACCTCGGGTACGTTACTCATTGAAGATGACGATGTAGACGAATCTGTGTTGATCGAACAACAAGACACTCCTGGTGAGCATGGAAAATTTTTGGTCGATAGAAACGGAAATTGGCAGTATGTCATCAATGAAGATAATCGCGCCATTGTCGCTTTACTCGATGGCGAAACATTAACGGAAACCTTTGTGGTAACCTCCATTGATGGCACCGAAATGCTGGTTATCATTACCATTACCGGTGTTAATGATGCGCCCGTTGCGCTTGATGATTTTGTTACTGTCGACGAAGACACCGCGATTAACGTGGTCGTACTGGCAAATGATAGTGACTTGGACAGTGCTGAAATATCGGTTGTTAGTGCCAGCACAAGCCAGGGCTCAGTGACCATTAATGACGATGGCCAATTAGTATTCACTCCAGCGGTTGATTTTTATGGTGAAGTCATCATTGATTACATCATTACTGATGGTAGTGCCATGGCAAGTGCGCAAGTATTTATCACCGTTACACCTGCTAACGATGCGCCACTGGCGGTTGATGATATTGCGGTAACGTACGTAAATATACCGTTAACCTTGTCTCACCTTGAAAACGATAGCGATATCGACGGTAATGACTTAATCACTACTGAATTTACCGTGATTTCAGGTACTGCTAACTTAACCGCCGAAGGCCTGTTACTGTTTACCCCAGATACCGACTTTATTGGCTCTGCTTATATTCATTATACCATCAGTGATGGTGAGCTAACTACAACGGCTACGGTTGAGGTTATTGTTTCAACCGGAGCGAATAAAGGCGTTACTAACCAACCGCCAATTGCTACTAACGATGAAGTAACTGTGACTGACTGGCAGCAAACGTCGATATCAGTACTCGATAATGATAGTGATCCTGATGGTGATGAAATTACACTGATTTCAGCGAATACCATGTTGGGCGAGGTCTCAATTGTTGAAAATCAACTGCTTTATACGCCAGTACAAGGAATGACAGACTTTGCTATTGTGGAGTACGTTATTATCGATAGCGCCAGTGCATTAGCGCAAGCGGAAGTTAAGGTAAACTTTAGTATTGAGCAAGCGGAACTATTACCTGAGCTAATTGTGCCTGATGATCGCTGTGCAGATTTAACCGTGCAAGCTAATGCATTATACACTCGAGTTGAGCTTGGTATTGCTTCGGCTGCCGACAGGTTTGGTAACCAATTGCCAGTCTCAGTGCTCGATGGCGTATCGCTATTTCCTTCTGGAGTGAATGTTACTTACTGGCAAACGACAGATGCCGAAGGCAATACCGCAATAGCCCCGCAACAAATTTGTGTTCAACCGTTAGTGTCGATTGAAAAAAATCAAATCGTGATCGAAGGCGAAGCTGTGCAGGTCGGCGTGTATTTAAATGGTGCTGCGCCAAGCTATCCTGTGGTCGTTCCTTATACCGTCTCAGGCAGTGCCGAGCAGGACGATTATAGCCTGCTTACCGGCGAAGTTGTCATTACTGAGGGAACCAGTGCGAGTATCGATTTAACCACCGTACTTGATGGTCTGGTCGAAACCGACGAAACTCTGATAATTACCCTAAGTGATGAATTAAATCGTGGTGCTAAATATCAGCATCAGATCACGATTAGCCAAGGAAACTTAGCGCCAGAAGTTGAATTAACCGTGCTACAAGATAATCAACAGCGTTTTATCGTTACCCAAGATTCTGGTTTAGTGACCATAGATGCGAGTATTTATGATCCAAACCAGGGGGATACTTTCAGCTTTGATTGGTCAACGGATGTTGACAACATGGTTAACCAAAGCAGCGAAAGTGATAAATTCATTTTTGATCCAAGTGGTATGGCCGTTGGTATTTATCATGTAGCCCTGCTGGCAACCGACAGAGCAATAGACGCAAAATCGGATACTGCGGATGTGTATATTCAATTGGTTGAGCAATTAGATGTATTGTCTAATAGGGATTCAGATGGAGACAATATTGCCGACAATATTGAAAGCCATCAAGATCTGGATGGCGACGGCATCATTGATTATTCTGACCGAATTAGCCAGTGTAATGTCTTGCCAGAATATAGCAATGTAGAAAATGGCTTCTTAATTGAAGCTAACCCTGGGGTATGTTTACGCCGTGGTGAAATAACTCTCGGCGGCGAATCTGGCGCCGTTCATATTACTCATGCCGATGTGGCGGATGAATTAAATGGGCTTGCTGAAGATATCGCTGCAGTAAATGTTGGTGGTATCTTTGACTTCATCGGCTATGGATTACCACAGAGTCAGCAAGCATTAAGTATTGTTCTTCCACAACGAAAACCAGTACCTGTCAATGCCGTATATCGTAAATTCGCGGCTACTGAAGGATGGTTAGATTTTGTTGAAAATAACAGTAACAGTCTTTGGTCAACTCAAGGTGAGCCGGGTTATTGTCCGCCACCACAAAGTGACTTATGGCAAGCTGGCTTAACTCCGGGTGCTTGGTGTGTGCAGTTAATGATTGTTGACGGCGGAGTTAACGATAATGATGGTTATCGTAACGCAACCGTAGTTGGTACTGGGTATGTTGGTGTATTGACTGACGCCAATCAACCACCAAACGCTAATAACTTAGAATTACTGTTGCCGTTAAATGGCTCTACCAGCATAAATATCTTTGATTTAGTCAGTGACCCTGATGGTGATTCGTTATCACTAACCTCGGCTACACCGGTCTTTGGCTCAGTGAGTGTGATTGATGGGCAATTAGTTTATCAGGCATTGGGAGGGTATGCCGGAACCGATATTGTTCGCTATGGTGTATCTGATGGAAAAGGCGGTACAGCCTATGGAGAAATAACGATTAATTTTATCATTAACCGAGCGCCGATTATCGCCGATATAACCATGCCGGATATTAAACAGGGGGCCGAAGCTGAGCCGATTAACATTATTGTTGTTACCACAGATGCGGATAACGATGCACTTCAACTCATCAGTGCTACGGCGTTAAACGGCAGTGTAAGCTTTGATGCCAATGGTGATTTGATTTACCTGCCTAATGACAGTTTCTCTGGTACCGATAGTATAACCGTTGAAGTTGGTGATGCTTATGGCAACACTACTAAGGCAACATTTACCGTGATGGTGATCGCTCGAACGGAAGTTTCCTCGGTCACTAAATCCTCTGGCGGTGCGTTTGGTTGGTTATTGATGTTGGCATTCATGTTAGTTGCATGTCGCCGTATATCGTTAACAACGATGCGCCATACGGCGGTTATTAGTTTGGTTCTTATCGGCATGTTCAACCAAAATCTAGCTGTTGCCAGCAGCAACACTTGTGGTAGTGCTATTAGTGGAGATTGTTCAGCTTATAATGGCTGGTATATTGGCGGACAATTGGGGCAGGCGCAAACCGATGTTAGTCAACAAGAAATAGATGACGCGTTTAGTGAGGTTGGTATTATCGCCAGCAGTGTCAGTGTCGACGATAGTGATATGAGTTATGGCGTGTTTGGCGGTTATCAGTTTAATCAATACTTTGCTTTGCAACTGGGCTATTTAGACCTGGGAGAGAGGGAAGTTCGCTTTACCGGTGAAGCCCATGAGCTGCCAGGTTTTTACGATGCGGCAGAGCATATCTACCCCGATACCGGTAAAGGCTTTAACCTGTCGGCAATAGTATCCTATCCGATCACTGAACAATGGAAGCTTTCAGGTAAAGTCGGTTTTTTTGATTGGCAACGCGATTACAATACGTTTACCAATAACGATGATGTCGGCTCTGATGATATTTCGGGTACTGATTTAATGTTAGGTGTTGAGGCCGGTTATCATTTTAGGCGAGATCTGCAATTTTTTGTTTCTTATGAAACGATAGCGTTAAAAAATTATGATGTAGATCAGTTTAGCTTAGGTGTCCGTTACTTCTTTGGTCAGTCAACCCCGAAAGCAAAGCCAGTGTCGCCTAAAAAAGCATTGCCAGTAATTGCCAAGGTTGCGCCAGTCGTTGTTGAACCAGTAGTAAAAGAACCTATAGTCGTGGAACCTGAAGTGATCGAGTTGGTGAAAGCGCCAGAGCCAATTTCCATTTATTTCGCCCTGGATAAGTTTAATATCGACGCACCAAGCCATAAAAAAGTGAAACAGGCGCGAACTATACTAGCCGAAGAAGACGATTTAATCGCCATCATGACGGGGTATTCATCAACCATAGGCTTACCTGACTGGAACTACCAATTGTCAAACTGGCGAGTTCATGAGGTGGCTAAATTGTTATACCTGAATGATGTTCGCAGTTCACGATTAAGTACGGCTTATCAAGGTGATGTAACTCAAGATGCGACACCAAAAAGTCAACGTGTTGATATCATTTTTGTGCGAGTGCCGAAAAACTTAACGGTGGCAGAAAAAACCACCATTAACTTTGGTATATTCTCAGATACATTGATAACTGCCGATGCTGATAAAATCAAACAGGCGGTGGCAAAAGTTGATCTCAATAAACTCAATCATGTATCGGTGGTTGCCTATGCTAAATCTCCCGGCAATGAAGCTGGTTTAAAAGAATTAGCGTCTAGTCGTGCAAATAAGGTTGCTCAGGTATTAAAGTCTTCAGGTGTTGATGTATCAATTACCACGAACTTCATCCTGTTGAAAGACAATGAACAACCGCAGGGACGTAAAGTGAAAATCGAGTTTCATCTCGAAGAGTAATTAATCTTAGCCATCAACATGATTAAAGGCTGCTGGTGAATGCAGCCTTTTTCATATTATGGTGAACCTGATTTCACTCGTTTCGCCAAGGTGAGCGCCATGATAAAACCTAGTGCAGACAAAACGGCTAGTAATAGAAATAGTTGATTAAATCCCTCAATACCCGGGGCTGAGTCGAGAATTCGTCCGGCGACAGGAGCAACAAATATATCCGGGGTAAAGCCTACCACTGAAATTATGCCAACCGCCGTTCCGGTTAATTTGCCTGACAGTTTGCTTTCTTCTAACAGGGCGAAATACACCCCCCGAATGGCAAAAACCAATAAAAATGTCAGCAGCAAGT
This sequence comes from Thalassotalea sp. 42_200_T64, assembly GCA_002162925.1. Lineage (GTDB taxonomy): Bacteria > Pseudomonadota > Gammaproteobacteria > Enterobacterales > Alteromonadaceae > Thalassotalea_A. Next base: position 8,216 of record MABC01000047.1, read on the forward strand.
TAATTTCAATAATGAAGGTCGAATTTACTGAAACTGGATCGAGCAATGAAAATAGCAAATAACATGCCGATAACAGCACAAAGCACCATGAGATCACTCTGCCTGCCCGTAACTTGTCGGCAATTATGCCAGCGGTTATTGCCGCAATGGGCCTAAGGTAAGAAGCGTTAGCTACTAAGCGAGCGGAATCCAATTCATTTAGCCCGAGCACTGTGGTGGCGTACAGGCCAAAATAATCCAGGCTTTTATAGGCGCAATAAGCGGCGAGTACAATTAGCGCCTGCAACCAAACCTTAGGTTGCCTTATTACCGCGAGTATTCCAGCTAGTGTGCTGAAGTCACGGTCAAGAGTAATAGCTTTAGCTGTTTCTGATTTGTCTTTTGGAATAGCAAACAAAATCACTATGGCTGCAAGCAAGGTCATCAATGAATAAAACGTGATCACGGCTTTTAAAGCGCTAGTCTGCTGAGCGGCAGTCATTGCCTCAGTATTGGTCGGCAAGAACATAGTTAATATCAGCACCGCAATAGATGCGACTCCGGCAGCAACTAATCCCCGGCCACCATCGAGAATTCCAAAAGCTTTGCCTTGGGTGGTTTCCCCGCCCCATTGACGCGTCACTTTAATCATCGACGCCCAAAATAATAAAATTGTGGTCAGCCCCCAGTAAGCAAACAACAGAATAAGCCCGTTATTGTCGGGGATTTGTACAAAATAAACACCGCCAAGCGCGGTTGCAAACAACGAAAAGCTCATCAATCGGCGGCCAGAAAAACGATCGGCTATCGCTCCGCCGGGTAAATAAGCCAACATCGCCACAACACCATAGAGGCCAAAAACATCGCCTAATTGAGCATTGGTGATGCCGAACACATCAAGTAAAGTTGGCCGGAAAAATCGAGCCACATGAAAGGGTAAACTGAAAATGATTTCACCAGCAAAGACAATGCTGAAAATGATTAATAACCGCCGGTGCAACCCTATATCTTGATTCATTAATTTTGCCAAATTTATGCGGTTAATATTTATTTTTCACGACACTAAAGGAGATGAAATGCTCCCATCTACAATGCTCAGAAAACACAAAAATGTCAATATGTTAGCCTCAATTAAAGAACGTGAAAATTAGCCATCATTGCTGTGTTATCGAGTTTAATTGCCTTAAATGACTGATGTATTTCATTACATCGTACTGTCAATAATGTTAGGCTAGTAATGCTTAAGTAATGCTTAAGTATTGTTTAACCAAATAGCGTTGGTAATATAATCTGGCGACAATTTTCACCAACAAGCTTTGTTGGTGAATACTGATAGCTATGAACAGCACTTATTAAAGCTATTAACATTTTCCATTATTTAATCCAGAAGAGAAGTAAATGGCTGCATCCCTGTTATTTCACAAAACCTTTATCAACCCGAACAGCAAAGATTGGGTCGTTTTTGTGCACGGTGCCGGCGGCAGTTCTTCAATATGGTTCAAACAAATTAAAGAATATAAGAAGCACTTTAATCTGCTACTTATCGATTTACGAGGTCATGGCCGCTCAAGCGCCCTTACCTTTAAAGAAATGTGGAAGAGTGGCTACACCTTCAAAGATGTATCTCTTGATATTCTGAGAGTATTGGATCATTTGAAAATTAAAGGTGCCCATTTTGTCGGTATTTCCTTAGGGACTATTTTAATTCAAAAACTTGCTGAGTTAGCCCCTGACCGGGTTACATCTATGGTGCTTGGTGGTGCGGTAACGCGGTTTGATTTTCGTTCAAATTCGTTAGTGAAATTAGGTGGTTTTTTTAAGCATGTGATGCCTTACATGTGGTTGTATCGGTTATTTGCGTTTATCTTGATGCCGCAAAAAGGTCAGGCCCAATCAAGAAATATGTTTATTAAAGATGCAAAAAAACTGTGTCAAAAAGAATTTAAACGTTGGTTTAAACTTGCCAGTGATGTGAACCCGTTAATGAAGTCTTACCAACAACATTACATTAATACCCCTACCTTGTACTTGATGGGGGAAAATGACTATATGTTTCTTAACCCGGCAAAAGAAATGGCGGCTCAACATGATAGTTGTCATATTTTAGAGTTGGCCGATTGTGGACATGTTTGTAATGTTGAAAAGAGTGCTGAGTTTAATAAGCACTCTATTAATTTCATTAAAAATAATGGACTAAAATTTAGCCCATAAAAAAACCTGCTTGCGCAGGTTTTAAGTTTTCATTGGTTAGACGTTTTAAATAAACTAATCGGCACTCACCGTTAATAAGTTAAATTTAGCAAGTTCGTCAATGCTAGCGGTTAATTCATCTTCCAATTGATCTAAATCTTTTAGGTTGCTGCATAATTGTTCCGCTTGTAAACCAATTTTTTCGGCTTTGGCTTCCACCGCTACTTCAATGTCTTCACCCATACGCTCCATGCGCTCTCCAAAAGCTTCCATTTTTTGGTCAAAACCACCTTCTTCACTATTCATAGCACTGCCAACGGCAATTAATAAATTACCCACCGAACTCGACACTAATTCTTCAATCTCGCCTTCAAGTTCATCTTCGATAAATTGATCAAATTCATCGAAGTCTTGCTGTGCTAAATAATAGTTGCCATCAGTTTCGTTAAAACGAGTTTCTACTTTTTCTCTTATTTTGCCAAATACTTGCTCAAGGCGCTCATGGTTATCGCTGTTTTCACCGTTCAAGCCATTCATCACTTGCGTCAACGCGTGAAAAGCAATGTCGATAGCATCGATGGCCAGGTTAACGACTTCTGGGACTTGTTGATTAATTTGTTCAGAGTATTCGCTCACCAGAGCTTGTTGTCTGTCGGTTAACGCTACTTGTTTGCCCTCAACAAATAGTTGTTGATGGTTGTTGATTTGTACGTAAGTTTCATCGTCATTTACAAAACGAATGTTATTTTTTTCCACAACAATGCCGTAGTTGACATCGACCGAACAGTTATCGCTGCTAAAAGAATAGTTGCCGTCATGATCATCATGAGCAAATGCCGTACCGCTTAATAACAATGCAGAAGCGACAGTGCTTATCATTAATTTTTTCATTTTGAGATCCCAATACGTTATCAGTTATTTTACTTACCATTGTTGAATGTAAAGCAAAAAACTAGCCATGTAGTAAATGCTTATACAAATCAGTCAATTACATAAAGCTGTCGCCGTTGTTAATTATTGCTGTAGTTGTATTGACTAAAAATCTTAGCGAATTTGACCAATTCATCATTATATACTGCCATTATCATGATCATTACTTTTGCTGTTGTTGCCGTTCAATAACGTATTTAGGTTGGTCATTAAAATTTAATAGCAAACGGCGGATCAAATCTAACCCAGTATTGGCGATAAAGGTTTGAAAATGACTACGATGTGACGGGAAATATAATCTTTGCGTATGAATTTTTGCCTTATCACCCCAGGCCAGCCATACGGTACCAACCGGTTTCTCTTGAGTGCCACCATCGGGGCCGGCAATACCAGATACGGCAATGCCATAATTGGCACTGCTTATTTGTAACGCGCCTTGTACCATTTCAATCACTACCGCTTCACTTACCGCGCCATGTTGGCTAAGGGTATCTTCACTTACCTGAGTCAATTTTGTTTTCATCTTATTTGAATAGGTAACAAAGCCTGCTTCAAACACCTTTGATGAACCGGGTATGCCAGTAAGTAAAGAGGCTATCATGCCACCAGTACAGGACTCTGCAGTAGTGATGGTTTTGTTGCTTTTAGTTAACAACTCAACCACTTTTTCCGCCATTGAATTACCATTTTCGCTGACAATGTGCTGGCCCAAAAGTTGTTTTAAATTTTGATAGCATTGATCTCGCAATGCCGATGAGTTGTGGCTTCTGCTGGTAAGTTTAACTTCAAGCAGGGGCGTACCGGCGCGAAAGCCCAGTTCGATTTGTTCCGGCCAATTAGGATATTGCTCATCTACCATTTTCTGTAAGCCAGACTCACCTAAGCCAAAGACTTGCAATTTTTGCGTAACCGTTTGCAGTTCATCAGGGAGGGTTTTGGCAATGCTGGGGAGAATTTGTTCACGCAACATGGCTTTTAATTCAACCGGTACACCCGGGGTACAGATAATTTGGCAATTATTGTGGTTCATGGCAAACCCAGGGGCACTGCCTAAAGGGTTAAAAACTACGTCACAACCTATTGGCAGCAGCGCTTGCTTCAAATTTGGTCCGGTCAGCTTATAACTTCGTCTTTGACACCATTGTTTCAACTGCTCAAGGGCAGTTGGATGAATGGTTAATTCTTTACCGGTTACTTTCGCTAAGGCTTCAGCTGTCATGTCGTCTACCGTCGGCCCCAAGCCACCGTTTACAATTACGATGTCGGCAGCCAAACTCAATTGCTGCATTTCATTGATTAACAGCTCAATATTATCGCCAACGGTGACTTTGCGAGTGAGTTCAATGCCCAGGTTTTTTAATTCCCTGGCAATAAAGACTGAGTTGGTATCATTAATGTCGCCACTCATTAACTCGTTACCGGTTAGTAATAATTGCACATTTAACATCAAAGTAGCGGCCTTATCTATTTATTTGCTTGCTCTTGCCAGTTATCATACCGTTAAAACAATGAATGAGAATTTTTATTTTAAAAATAATTTAAACTCGTTTAAACCTTTTGCTATCAATGTGCATCTTAATACCAAGCGACATAAATATCTGCCCACTCAGCGATAGGTATTTAAACAAATAAAACGAATTACTAGCTGTAAGGAAAGAACATGACAACGCTAACTCCTATTTTTTTAAGAAAAGCCGCATTAGCACCGGTACTAACATTTGCGACACTAATGGCATTTAGTACCCAGGCAAGTATTCACGATACGGTGGAAAAGAGTTTCGATATGACTGGCAAAGGTCAATTGATGCTGGAAAATGTCAATGGTGATGTAACGATTGAATCCTGGGATAAGAAAGTGGTAAAAGTTACCGCTGATATTACCGCCGAAGATCAAGAGGCAATAGATCGTGTACAAATTAAAATGAAACAAAGCGGCAATCGCATTACTGTTGAAACCGACTATGAAGAAAATCACGGCGGCTGGGGCCATAACTCAAAGGGTGGTAGTGTCGATTATACCATTATGGTTCCGGCGAATATTGATTTACGGGAAATTGATCTGGTCAATGGTTCGCTAACCGTGGTTAATGTTTCTGGGGAACTAAACGCCGATGTGGTGAATGGCTCGGTAGAAGCTTCGGGCTTAGCCTCTGACGTGGACGTAGAGTCGGTCAACGGCGCGGTTGAATTAACCTTTGCCGATTCGGCGAAAAATATTGATATTGAAACCGAAACGGTCAATGGCAGCATTCGCTTGCACTTACCTGCCAACTTTGGCGCGAAAGTAACCGCGGAAACGGGTAATGGTTCGATTAAAACCGATTACGGCATTCAAGGTGTTAAGGGTCGATACTATGGTAATGACATGCAAGGCACCATAGGGGATGGCAGCAGCGAGATTAGTTTAGAAAGTGTTAATGGCTCGATTAAACTGTTGAAAAAATAAGCTTAGTTTAAATTTCAAAGCGGGGCAGATACTGGACAGGTATCTGCCCCTTTTTGTTTGCCCAGCGAAGCTGGCAAACCCGATAGGCTGAAAGAAGCCTTATCACCCCGACTAAGGGGAAGATAATCCGAATGGCAAGGG
>MABC01000032.1:0-6206 GCA_002162925.1 Thalassotalea sp. 42_200_T64
TACTTGCAGCAACCGCACAAAAGATGAAGAAAATGGCTTTGGTAGAGGCTTACTAGAAGCCTATTCACCGTTTTTCCAAGGGATAGCTTCAGTAATCGAGCAAGGAGAGGCACATTGGTAACATTATAATAAAGATATTCAACGGTAAGGGATTTCCAAAAATATCGCGATCGCAGCCTACGGCTGCTAATAAAAGAAAACCCCATCAAAAATGATGGGGTTTGTCATTAGTCTGAGGACGCTACGCGTCCTTTTTTTTAATTCAGGGATGAATTAACTTAGAACTACCAAGGAAGGGATATGTTCTGTAATTCGCTGGTCCAAAGCCCGAATCGGTGGCATATAAAGCCTCGCCATCTGGGTTCCACCCCAGCACCCGGACCCGTGAATTTTCAGAAGTTAATCGTTGCGGAATACCACCAGGTAATGGAATAAGGTAGGCTTCATAACTGGCCGTATAAGCAACATATTTACCGTCGGGAGAAATACTCGCTATTAATTCTTCACTTGCGTGTGTGGTTAAACGCTTTACTGTACCGGAGTTAATATAGCTGTGCCCAAGGTCACCTTCAGCAGTAAATACTAAAGAGTTTTCATGTAATGTTGGAGCTCGAAAGTACCCTGGTTTATCTGCCGCATTTGCAGCGACAGCACTTAAACTAAGTAAGCTTTATAAAAGAGAACGTTTAAAATTCATTTTTACCGAAACAATTATTTTTTTGTGGAAATAGTAATAACAAATATCAAGGCGAAATGTTGCTAAAAGTGGTTGAAAATACATATTTGTACACACTTTAATTGAAGATTGGCATAATGCAGGTAGAATAGCTTGATAGTTAAAAGCCATTTCTACCAGCGCAAAAAAGGAGTTAATGAAGGGTGATAAATAAGGGCGTTAAAAAAGCTGCCTACTCTTTACTGGCCAGGCGGGAACATTCTCAGCGAGAATTAAAGCAAAAATTGTTGCAAAGAGAATTTGCTGAAACCGATATATTGCCGGTATTAGATGCTTTATCCACACAAGATATTCAGAGTGAACAACGGTTTGGCGAATCAATGCTGAGGCAAAGAATTAGCAAAGGCTACGGCTGGATCTATATTGCCGCAGAATTAAAGCAAAAAGGCTTAACTAGTGATATCATAGCGGCCGTTTATCAAAGCCAGCAGGTGGACTGGTATCATCAGGCACAATTAGCCTATGAAAAACGCTTTGCTGATCGAAACATCATCGATCAAAAAGATAAAGCAAAACGAATAAGATTTTTACAATATCGCGGTTTTAGTTTTGAACAGATTTCAGCGGTATTAAACCTGGATTAATGTACTTACTCGAGTAATGTAATACTCAAGTAAGGTAGTTAAGTAACACAATTTTTTGGATTATGACCATGATTAAATCGAGTGCCGAAATCAGACAGGCATTTTTAAACTTCTTCAGTGACCAGCAGCATCAAATTGTCGCAAGCAGCTCACTGGTTCCTGGCAACGATGCGACTTTACTGTTTACCAATGCTGGCATGGTGCCATTTAAAGATGTGTTTTTAGGTGCCGAAAAACGCAGCTATAGCCGCGCCACGTCGTCACAACGATGTGTAAGGGCCGGTGGTAAGCATAACGATTTAGAAAATGTAGGTTACACCGCCCGTCATCACACCTTCTTTGAAATGTTGGGTAACTTTAGTTTTGGCGATTACTTCAAGCAAGATGCGATCAAATATGCGTGGGCATTTTTAACCGATGTTTTGCAACTACCGAAAGAAAAATTATTGGTTACCGTATATGACAGCGATGACGAAGCGTTTAATTTTTGGGCCCATGAAATAGGCGTACCGGTTGAAAAAATCATTCGCATTGGTGATAAATCAGCCGACAAAAAATTTGAATCCGATAACTTCTGGTCGATGGGCGATACCGGCCCATGTGGTCCGTGTTCTGAAATTTTCTACGACCACGGTGACCATATCTGGGGTGGTCCTCCTGGTTCAACCGATGAAGATGGCGATCGTTTCATCGAGATTTGGAACTTGGTATTCATGCAATATAACCGTCAGGCCGACGGTGCTATGGAACCACTTCCTAAGCCTTCGGTTGATACCGGTATGGGCTTGGAGCGCATTGCCGCGATCATGCAAGGTGTGCATTCCAATTACGAAATCGATATCTTTCAAGGCTTAATCAACGCTGCAGCCAAGTTGGTTGGTTGCACCGATCTTGAACACAAATCATTACGAGTGATCGCCGATCACATTCGCTCTTGTACCTTTATGATTGCCGATGGCGTCAATCCTTCCAATGTTGGTCGCGGTTTTGTTTTACGTCGTATTATTCGTCGTGCCGTTCGTCACGGTCATAAATTGGAAGCGAAAACTTATTTCTTCCATCAGCTCGTTTCCGCCTTGGTTGAGCAAATGGGCAGTGCTTACCCTGAATTGGTAAAACAGCAAGCAGTCATTGAAAAAACTTTGCGCCTCGAAGAAGAGCAGTTTAGCCGTACCTTAGACAGAGGGATGGCATTACTTAGTGATGTGATCGCCAATTTAGATGGTAATGTGATTGCTGGTGCCGATGTCTTCAAACTTTACGATACTTTTGGTTTTCCTGCCGACTTAACCGCGGATATTGCTCGTGAAAAGCAGTTAACCATAGACCAGGCGGGCTTTGACGTTGAGATGCAAGTACAACGCGAGCGCGCACAAAAGGCCAGTAATTTTGGTACCGATTATAATGAACTGTTAAAATCTGACAAAGTCACCAATTTTGAAGGCTATGACAATCACAACTTTAGCGCAACTGTGGTCGAGTTATTTAATGATGAAGGCTCAGTGGCAACTTTAGCCGCAGATGAAACCGGTGTGGTTGTACTCGACAATACACCTTTTTATGCGGAATCTGGCGGCCAGGTAGGTGACAGCGGTAGCATTACCACAGACTCCGGCGTGTTTATCGTGTCTGATACGGTCAAACTTGGTAACGCTTTTGCTCATCATGGTGTTGCCCAAGGCGATATTCAACTAAATACCCGCGCCAATGCCGAAATTGATAGTGAGCGTCGTGCGGCGATCATTAAAAACCATTCAGCCACGCATTTATTACATGGCGCCTTACGCGAAGTGTTAGGTGAGCATGTCATTCAAAAAGGCTCGTTGTGTGATCAAGACAAATTGCGTTTTGACTTTTCTCATTTTGAGGGGGTTACCCGCAAAGAATTACGTACGGTGGAAGCCCTAGTCAACGATAGAATTCGTGCTAACGGTGCTCGTGAAACGACGTTGATGAACATTGAGCAGGCAAAAGCGAAAGGTGCCATGGCACTGTTTGGCGAAAAATACGATGACGAAGTGCGAGTGGTGACATTAGGTGATCACTCGACCGAGCTATGTGGTGGTGTACATGTGGACAGAACTGGTGATATCGGAGTACTAAAAATTACTTCTGAAGCTGGTATTGCGGCGGGAACTCGTCGTATTGAAGCGGTAACCGGTAGTGCTGCTATGGTATTTATTGATCAGCAAGCAGACAAACTGCAAACTATAGCAGTGATGGTTAAATCGGATCCTGCCAATACCTTGAATAAAGTTGAGCAGTTGATTAAAAACTCAAAACAGCTTGAAAAAGAGATCGCTCAATTAAAACAAAAGTTGGCGTCACAAGCGGGTTCAGATTTAATAAATCAGGCGATTATCATTAATGGCGTGAAAACCCTTACTGCTGATGTTGCAGGATGTGATCCGAAAGCATTACGTGAAATGGTTGATGATCTGAAAAACAAACTGGGTTCAGGCATTGTCTTGTTAGGTTTAGCGAATGGTGAAAAAGTGAGTCTTATCGCCGGCGTAACTAAAGATCTTGTTGGCAAAGTAAAAGCCGGTGATTTAGTGAAAATGGTTGCTGAGCAAGTGGGTGGTAAAGGCGGTGGGCGTCCGGATATGGCGCAAGCTGGTGGCAGCCAACCAGAAAACCTTACTACAGCATTAGCGAGTGTAGAATCCTGGTTAGCAGATAAACTGGCTTAGTGACGATTTTAACCTTGAGTGACATCCGTTAGTGGCCGTCATCGTACAAAAATTTGGGGGAACCTCGGTAGGTTCCCTCGAACGTATTGAAGCCGTTGCTGAGCAAATTGTTAAAACCAAGCGCCAAGGCCATCAAGTCGTTGCTGTGTTATCGGCGATGTCAGGTGAAACCAACCGTTTAACCAAACTTGCCAAATCTATCGACGCCAATCCATCCCCGCGTGAACTTGATATGTTATTGGCCAGCGGTGAACAAGTCTCTATCGCCTTACTTTCCATTGCGTTAATTAAGCGTGGCTTTTCCGCAGTATCTTTATTGGCCCATCAAATTGGCTTAACGACGAATAATCGTTTTAATAAAGCGCGAATTTTAAACGTTGATAACACGCGTATGTTGCAAGAGTTACAGCAGGGCCATATTGTTGTTGTTGCTGGATTTCAAGGTGTTGACGATGAAGGCAACGTTACCACTCTAGGAAGAGGCGGATCAGATACGTCGGCTGTCGCAATTGCCACCGCATTACAGGCAAAAGAGTGTCAAATTTTTACCGATGTGGACGGGGTTTATACTACGGATCCCAGAATTGATGAAAATGCCAAAAAACTGAGTCATGTCAGCTTTGATGAAATGCTGGAGATGGCAAGTTCGGGGGCTAAAGTGTTGCAAACCAGATCCGTAGAGTTTGCCGGTAAGCATAAAATGCCGTTAAGGGTATTATCAAGCTTTGCTGCGGGCGATGGTACTGGCATCACTTTTGAGAAGGAAATAGATAAAGCTCATCCGGTATCTGCGATTACCAGTCATAAAGATGAGGCGATGATCCGTTTAGTTGGGGTGCAGCATGGGGCCAAATTTCGGGACGAGTTATTTAGCGCACTAGCCGATGGCGATATTGAAATTGATATGGTGATACAAACATCGAGTTCAGCCGATGTTAAAGCCAAGTTGAATATTAATTTTACGGTGCATCGCAATGATTATCCTGGCGCACTGCAACTTGTGCATTCACTAGCAAATACATTTCTCATTGATGAAGTCAGTGGCGATGAACAACTGGTGAAAGTTTCTGCCATTGGTAATGGCATGCGTTCTCACACTGGTGTGGCAGCGAGTATATTTTCCAGTTTGCATCACAAAAATATTGAAATATATTTGATCTCTACCGCTGAAATTAAAATTTCAGTGTTAGTGAAAGAGCAAGACTTGCAGCTTGCCGTAAGAACATTACACGAAAAGTTTCAATTAAATACAATTATTTAGTCCATTTTGCTGAAAAATTTGCTAAATTTCTACTATGTTAACGAATATTTTAAATTTACTGTTTATTTAATGGGCTTAGGTTTGTTAACATGATATTGATTTCTAATTACAATAAGGGAGCATTAGGATGCTTATATTAACGAGAAGAGTGGGTGAAACTCTGATGGTAGGTGACGATGTCACTGTTACCGTACTAGGGGTAAAAGGGAACCAGGTTCGCATTGGTGTAAACGCACCAAAAGAAATTTCTGTTCATCGTGAAGAAATTTATATGCGAATTCAGGCCGAGAAAGGTGATTCTGATAATGCAGGTAATGCATAACTAGAAACTGCCATTGAAAGTAATTTTTAGACTATTCCATTTAAAAATTACTTTTATTCAATTAGCCAGAAATCGAACGTTTGGCTTGATTGAAAAGTGATAACTTCAGCATCAATTCATATACTTTTGGTTTGAAAAATACCCATCTTGTTTGAAAATACAGCAAACTGGAAAAAAGACGAAAAAATCCGTTGACTTATTTTTCGAATCCATTAATATGCACGCCATTGGTGAGGTGGCCGAGAGGCTGAAGGCGCTCCCCTGCTAAGGGAGTATAGGCTTTAAACCCTATCGAGGGTTCGAATCCCTCCCTCACCGCCATTCTTTTGGTTAAGAATGAGAAAACGATTGCGGACGCGTAGCTCAGCTGGATAGAGTACCTGGCTACGAACCAGGCGGTCGCAGGTTCGACTCCTGCCGCGTCCGCCACTTTTCTTAAAGTGGCTCGTCAATCAAAGTGTAAAAAGTGAGGTTATCACTTTAATTATAACGACCCTGATTTGGTGTAAGCCGCTCAGCGTCCTTCTACTACTTCACTCAGAGTGGTTAAAAAATTGAGAGGTGAGGTTATCACGATAAATATAACGACCTGATTTGGTGTAAGCCGCTC
>MABC01000032.1:6214-77895 GCA_002162925.1 Thalassotalea sp. 42_200_T64
ATAACGACCTGATTTGGTGTAAGCCGCTCAGCGTCCTTCTACTACTTCACTCAGAGTGGTTAAAAAATTGAGAGGTGAGGTTATCACGATAAATATAACGACCGCGGACGCGTAGCTCAGCTGGATAGAGTACCTGGCTACGAACCAGGCGGTCGCAGGTTCGACTCCTGCCGCGTCCGCCACATTAAGAGAACCCCATTTTATCGAGAGATAAGATGGGTTTTTTGCTTTCTGGAAAGACCTTATTGGCGGGGTTTTAACCTCGCGGTCGTCAACTGCGAGACTGAATTCCCGCCAACCAGCCCAGGCGGTCGCAGGTTCGACTCCTGCAGCAATCGCCACATTAGAGAAGCCGATGATATCGAAAGATGTCATCGGTTTTTTGCTTTCTGGAAAGACCCTGTTGGCGGGGTTTCAACCTCGCGTAATGCCGTAGGCAGTTAACGTGACTTGCGCCAACTGCGAGACTGAAGTCCCGCCAACCAGCCAGGCGGTCTCAGGTTCGACTCCTGCCGCAATCGACACATTTGTACCCCTACTTATATACGCCGTCATCCCTGAGGAGCACAAGCGACATCAGGGACCTCATGAACAGCTAAGGTCGCATGGATAGATAAGCTTGTGGATTTAAATCAGGTTCTGTTTAGAGGCACGTTATGAATTGAGGGGGTCCCACATCTCGCTAGTGCTCGTGATGGGATGACGTTTAATTGTATCAAGATTAATTAAAAAATTGAGTAGGGGTTTTAGTTTTCTAGGGAATGAAAAACTAGAGTACCTAATCCAATCTGTTATTCAGGGACACTATTTCGGCTTATTTTGGAAGTTTGTGATTATTTACAGAACGTTTTGTATGATTTTTATTCTTTTAGCTATACTATTTTCGTTATAATCACAAAATCAATCGATATCACTGATGAATAGTTAATTGTTTATTTTCTAATAAGGTTAGTTTAATATAACCTTTTTAGAGTTATTATTCTAAATGAGTCGTTTTGAACCAAGATTTTACTGATTTTGTCTATTGACAAAATTTTTTTACAACAGATTTACAAATGATCATTGCTAAACAAAATTGGAGTGATTATTCTATTTCTTTTAAATATAGAGTTAGGTTATGGAAAATTTATCAGAAGCTTTTATGGAAGCAGGTGTTCTCATGCTCGTCGGTATGGGATTTGTTTTTGCTTTTCTTGGTTTATTAATTATTGCAATTCAACTTTTAGCAAAGTTTGCAAGCCAATTTCCAGAACCATCTCCAGCTACAAATAAAGTAAGCACGGGTAAGGCCAGTTCCACTGAGATCCCTGCCGGTGTCGTTGCAGCTATTACAACTGCAGTCGCGCATTACCGCAAGAATAACGCAAAGAATTAGGAGCGAAGTATGTCAAGCCCATTAGGTATTACAGAAGTTGTATTAAGAGACGGTCATCAATCATTACTGGCTACTCGTTTACGTTTAGAAGATATGTTACCAATTGCCAGTAAGTTAGATGACATTGGCTATTGGTCTATTGAATCTTGGGGTGGTGCAACATTTGATTCTTGTATCCGTTATTTAGGTGAAGATCCATGGGAGCGTATCCGTAAATTAAAAGCGGCAATGCCAAAGACCAAGCAGCAAATGCTGTTTCGTGGTCAAAACATCTTAGGCTACCGCCATTACGCCGATGACGTGGTAGAAAAATTTGTTGAGCGTGCCCATGTTAACGGTATTGATGTGTTCCGTATTTTTGATGCGATGAACGATCCGCGTAATTTGCAAACGGCGATTAAAGCCGCAGTGAAAGTGGGCGCGCATGCTCAAGGCACCTTGTCTTATACCGAAAGTCCGGTACATAACTTACAAGGCTGGTTAGACATGGCCAAGCAATTGGAAGATATGGGCGCACATTCATTATGTATAAAAGACATGTCGGGTTTATTAAACCCATACGATGCCGAAGAGTTAATCACTAAACTGAAAGAAACTGTTGAGTTACCTCTAGCTTTACATTGTCATGCGACTACAGGTTTGAGCATGGCAACTCACATGAAAGCAATCGACGCTGGCATTGATACGATTGATACCTCAATCTCATCAATGAGTATGACTTACGGGCATTCACCAACTGAAGCCATTGTTTCTACGGTGCAAGGTCGCTCACGTGACACCGGTTTAGATTTGGTTAAGCTTGCTGAAGTTGCAGCTTATTTTCGTGATGTCCGTGAAAAATATGGCAAGTTTGAAGGCAGCTTGAAAGGTGTCGATGCCCGTATTTTAATAGCGCAAGTTCCTGGCGGCATGTTAACCAATATGGAAAGCCAGTTGAAAGAGCAGGGTGCGGCCGATAAATTTGATGAGGTTTTGCAAGAGATCCCACGAGTTCGTAAAGATCTTGGTTACATTCCTTTAGTCACACCAACGTCACAAATCGTTGGTACGCAATCGGTATTAAACATATTAACCGGTGAGCGTTATAAGTCTATCACCAAGGAAACTGCAGGAGTGTTAAAAGGTGAATACGGAGCTACCTCAGCCCCGGTTGATGCCGAATTACAAGCCAAAGTGTTAGATGGAGCTGAAGCAATCACTTGTCGTCCTGCAGACTTGCTAGAGCCAGAAATGGATAAGTTGGCGAAAGAGCTGGTAGAGTTGGCGAAAGAGAAGAATATTCAACTCGCAGATGAACAAATTGACGACGTATTAACCTACGCCTTGTTCCCGCAAATTGGTTTGAAATTCCTGGAAAATCGTAACAATCCAGACGCGTTTGAAGCGATTCCAAGTAAAGATGACGTCAAAGTAGCCGCGACAAAAGCTGGCGAACCAGAAAGCTATGCGGTGCAAGTTGATGGCAAAGTGTATGACGTTATTGTTGCTCCTGGTGGCAGTATTGAACATATCGCACCATCTGGTGGCGTGCCTATTTCAGCACCAGCGGCAGCACGCGTTGCCAGTGGCGAAACGTTGAATGCCCCACTTGCCGGTAATATCTTTAAGGTGTTAGTTAAAGAAGGTGAAACTGTTAGCGAAGGTGAAGTGGTTATCATCATGGAAGCGATGAAGATGGAAACCGAAATTCGCGCAATCGCCTCTGGTACTGTGTCTATGGTCAATGTAAAAGAAGGTGATGCAGTCGCAGTTGGCGATGCATTGCTAACGCTATAAAGGGTTAATTCGATGGAATCATTATATACCCTGTGGTTATCCACGGGTCTGGCAAACTTTGAGTTTGGTCAAGTGATCATGATGTTGGTTGGCCTTGGCTTATTGTATTTAGCAATTGTTAAAGGCTTTGAACCCTTATTGTTATTACCTATTGGTTTTGGTGCTATCTTAACCAATATTCCGGTAGCAGGTTTCTCTGAAGTTGGCGGAATATTACATTACATCTACTACGCCGGTATCGATACCGGGATATTCCCGTTACTGATCTTTATGGGCGTAGGTGCAATGACCGACTTTGGTGCCTTAATTGCGAACCCGAGAATGTTGTTGTTAGGGGCTGCTGCACAATTTGGTATTTTTGCTACCTTATTCGGTGCCATTGCTTTAAACGCTATTCCTGGCTTTGATTTCAGTTTAAAAGATGCGTCCGCAATCGCCATTATTGGTGGTGCCGATGGTCCAACCGCTATCTTCCTTGCTTCTAAGTTAGCGCCTGATTTATTAGGTGCTATCGCCGTTGCCGCTTATTCATACATGGCACTGGTACCCATTATCCAGCCACCAATTATGAAAGCGTTAACCAATGAGGAAGAGCGCAAAATAGAAATGAAACAGCTACGCCATGTGACCAAGATTGAAAAAATTATCTTTCCACTGGCGGTGTTACTCCTTACCGTATTTTTCTTACCTGCGGCAACTCCGTTAGTCGGGATGTTTTGTTTAGGTAACTTGATGCGCGAATGTGGTGTGGTTGACCGTTTAAGCTCGACTGCCCAAAACGAGTTGATTAATATTGTGACTATTTTCTTAGGCTTAGGCGTTGGCTCAAAACTGAGTGCCGAAGCCTTCTTAAATGTTGAAACCTTGGGTATTCTGGCATTAGGTGCTATCGCATTCTCTATTGGTACCGCTGCCGGTGTCTTAATGGCGAAATTACTCGGTAAGGTATCAAAAGAACCAATAAATCCACTGGTTGGCGCGGCAGGAGTTTCTGCGGTACCTATGGCTGCACGTGTAGTAAATAAAGTTGGTTTAGAGTCTAATCCTCATAACTTCTTATTAATGCATGCTATGGGCCCTAACGTCGCCGGTGTACTCGGATCTGCAGTAGCTGCCGGTGTACTGCTTGCACTAGTGGGCTAACCATTACCGAAAAAGTTTAAAATCAGAGTTGCTATCAACGCCAAGCCGAAGTAAATTATTGAGATAATTTACTTCGGCTTTTTTATTCAAGGATGAATTTATACAGAATTACCATATATGGTATGAATTCTGATTTGTACATGGATGTATTTATCCACGGCAGGCAGGAGCCTTTAGAGTGGGTTTATGGATGTATTTATCCACGACAGGCAGGAGCCTTTTGAGTGGATTTATGGATAAGGGGAAGAAAATTTGATGATAATTAATATAAGCAAAGGCTTTAAACTCACCTTATATGGCTGTGTGCTGTTAAGTTTACTTGCCTGTAACAAGGACGAACACGTTAGCAATAATCCTGATAATGACTTAGCTCAGGACAAGGCTACAGTTATGGAAGTGAAAAATGAACCTTGGCTGGAAATCCCTCAAAACCACTTACTTTATTTAGAATTGAGCACTGGTACTGTGACCATCTTACTTGCTGATTTTTTTGCGCCAGAGCACAGTCAATACATACAAGATTTGGTCAACGAAGGCTTTTACGATGGTTTGCCATTATATCGGGTGATAGAAAATTTTGTGGTACAAGGTGGCGACGCAAACGCGCAAAAGCCAAGTAAGGTCAAACGAACCATGCAAGCGGAGTTTGAAAGGCAGATAAAGCCGAAAACAGCATTTAGTTTAGTGCAGCAGGGCGATTTGTTAGCCGAACAAACCGGTTTCATCAATGGCTTCGCCGTGGGACGATCGATTAGTGAGGAAAAAGAGTGGTTAATTCATTGTCCTGGAGCCATTAATTTAGCCCGAGCAGTGAACCCTAATTCAGGAACAACTGATTTTGCGATTATGTTTGGCACGGCGCCGCGACATCTGGATCGAAACATGAGTGTATTTGGCCGTATTATTGCTGGCTGGGAACACTTTTATCAGGTCAAACGTGGGCCGAAGAAAAGCGGTGGGGTGTTTAGTGATGACAGTAATGCTACACATATTATCAAAGCCTATTTAGGTTCTAGCCTGGCAACCGATAAACAACAAACTGTCTATCTTGAAAATACCGCAACGGCTGCTTTTGAGCAGCGAATTGAAAAACGCCGCGCCTTAGACAATGAGTTTTATCAATATAAAGGCAATGGCAATATGGATGTCTGCTACTTTCCGATTAAACTTAAATTTGAATAGCCGACAATAATACCAAGTTGATTAAATACAATTCAGCAGGGGAAGTAATAGATGGACGGTCATGAAAAAATAAATTATTTAGAACTGCCGGCAAAAGATCTGCCAGAAATCAAACGCTTTTACCAAGACGCCTTCGATTGGCAATTTGTTGATTACGGTGACGGATATTGCGCGTTTAATGATGGCACTATCAATGGTGGTTTTTATCAAGCAGATATCCGCAGCTCCTACCAAAATGGCGGCGCGTTAATTGTGCTGTACTCTAAGCAGTTAGAACAAACGGCAGCAAAAGTGTTAAATCATGGTGGCACAATAGTCAAAGCCATTTTTGACTTTCCTGGTGGCCGACGTTTTCATTTTACTGACCCCAATGGTAACGAACTAGCCGTTTGGTCTGATAAATAAATTAGGGTCAGAGTCAGGTTTTATCTTTAACCTGACCCTGATTATTTAACGATTACCACCTGAAGTTTTATTACCCGAAGACTTATTACTTGAAGGCCGGCGGCGAGAGCTTGGTTTGCCGCCAGTGTTTTTTGCCCAAGGGTTATCTTTGGGCTGTCCGTTACCGGTATGTTTTCTGTTTTTACCAGTGGGTTTATGACCACGGGCATTATCACCGCTGCGCTGTCCGTCTTGGTGTTCAACTTTCGCTTGCTTTGGTTTTTTCGCTCTCATTGGCCTAATGTCGTGCGACTTAGGCACGGCATTGGCTGCTTCAAAACCATCAACCTCGGCACGCTCTAGTATTTTTCCGGTAAGTCTTTCAATGGCCACCAGTAGTTTGTATTCGTCTTCACAAACTAGCGATATGGCGTGGCCGGTGCTACCAGCACGGCCTGTTCTGCCGATCCGATGTACATAATCTTCTGCGACATGTGGCAGCTCAAAATTAACCACTTGCGGGAGTTGGTCGATATCAATACCGCGAGCGGCTATATCGGTGGCCACTAATACCCGAATAGAGCCATCTTTAAACTGTGCCAATGCTTTTGTTCTGGCACCCTGGCTCTTATTACCATGAATGGCTAAGGCGCTAATGCCATCTTTTTCAAAATGCTTGGTTAATCTATTTGCGCCATGCTTGGTTTTGGTAAATACCAACACTTGCTGCCAGTTATTGTGGCCAATCAAGTAGGACAGTAAACGCGGCTTCTTATTTTTATCTGTGGTATACACCAATTGCTCAACCGTGGGGGCTGTGGCATTTCTTGGTGTTACCGAGATCTCTACCGGATTATTCACCAGGCCTTTTGCCAAGGCACGTATTTCGTCCGAGAACGTTGCTGAGAATAATAGGTTTTGTCGTTGCTTGGGTAATAAACCAATGATTTTTTTGATATCGCGGATAAAGCCCATATCTAACATGCGGTCGGCTTCATCCAACACCAGAATTTCAACTTGCGAAAATTTAACGGCATTTTGTTGATATAAATCCATGAGTCGCCCAGGGGTCGCCACTAAGATATCAACCCCTTTTCTTAATGCTATCATCTGCGGGTTAGCTTTCACGCCGCCAAAGATTATGTAAGAACTTAAATTCAGGTTTTTACCGTAGAGGGCAACACTTTCACCAACTTGCGCCGCCAGTTCTCTGGTAGGGGTGAGAATTAAGGTGCGAATATGATTCGGTTTAACTTTATCGCCTTTGGCTATTTTTTCTAAAATGGGCAGGGTGAAGCCAGCCGTTTTACCGGTTCCGGTTTGGGCCGCTGCCATTACATCTTTACCTTCGAGCACTGCCGGTATGGCTTGTGCCTGGATCGGGGACGGGGTGTCGTACCCTTGTTCTTTTACCGCAGATAAAATTGGGGCCGAAAGCCCTAGAGAGTCAAAGCTCATAGAAAAGTCTCATTGATTAAGTCGTTAAACTTGAATGGTGACGGGTATCGCGTAATTGCCAGCATGAAAGTCGCGTTGGCGCAGCTTACAGTATAGCGCTAATTGATGCAAACAGCGCTTGCTGTAACAACTTAGTCCTGTTTATTGAGTTATATAGATCATCAGCGTAAAGAAGCCAGCAATAATCAGGTTAAACGCTAAAATATAGGCAAAGCCTGTTAACCCTTGTTTGGCCGAGTAACCATGTTTTGTTAAGTACCACCACCAGACTAAACACATAATTACCGGTAGTAAGAAAAACAATCTCATTAGCATATTTGCACAGCCTTAATTTTTATTATAAAATTCATCATAGTTCATTATAGAGGGTATCAACACCCTCGGGCAAAGTAAAAACTAACTTACTCTTCGTTTCTCGTTGCAATTAGGCTTCGGGCAACTAGCTACGGGCAGTCCGTGTTCATTCATGGTGAGGTTTAAATTTAATAACATAAATAGTTGCAGTCTATGCACTATGGTTAATCATAGTTCCCCGTTCCCCGTTCCTTAGTCCCTTTTTTCATTCCAAGGCGCAACCTTAAATAGCATCAACATTCCAGGGACGGCAAGAACCGTACACAACAAGAAAAAAGAGGTCCAGCCCATCTGTTCAACAATAAAGCCGGTAGAGGCGTTGGCAAAGGTACGGGGCAGCGCCGTTAAGGCAGTAAATAAGGCAAATTGTGTGGCTGCAAATGTTGGGTTGGTCGTTCTGGCAATAAAGGCAGTAAAAGCTGCGGTGCCTAAACCAACGCCTAAATATTCAAAGCCCATGGCAAACGCCAATGCGTAGGTGCTATGACCAATCTCAGCGAGCGCGGCAAAACCCAAAATAGAGATAATTTGCACAAAACCAAATAACCACAATGCTCGGTTGATACTGAGCTTGATCATCACAATACCACCAACCGCGAGCCCTATTGTCATGGCAATTAATGATGCCGTTTTGGCAACAACCCCAATTTCGGTATTAGAAAAGCCTAAATCAATAAAAAATGGGGTTTGTAATGCCGTCGCCATGTTATCGCCGAGTTTGTACAAAAATAAAAAACACAAAATCAGCAACGCCGATTTTATGCCTTCACGATTAATGAAATCTTTAAAGGGCAACACTATGGCTTGTTGTAGAGTATGCGGAGCATTAGGCTCTCTTCGAGCTTCGCTTATGCAAAGGGTCATGATTATGCCGACAAGCATAAATGCCGCGACAACGAAGAACACCAATTGCCAGGGCATATGATCGGCCAAAATAAAACCTAAAGAGCCAGGAACTAAGCCGGATAAACGATACGCCTGTACATGAATAGAATTGCCAAGGCCTAACTCATGATCTGGTAAGAGTTCACGACGGTAGGCGTCAAGAATGATATCCTGGCTGGCACTAAAAAAGGCTACCGCCGCCGCAAAATAAGCGACAGTCCAAATAGACATTGTAGGATTGATATAACCAAATGCGGCAATAGATATTAGCAAACAGAGTTGCGTTATCAGCATCCAGCCGCGTCGTCGGCCTAAAAATGGAAACGAATAACGGTCCATCGCCGGAGACCAGATAAATTTCCACACATAAGGAATGCCAATTAATGAAAACAAACCAATTTCCGCTAAACTCACGCCTTCACTGCGCAACCAGCCAGGCACTAATTGGTATAAAAAAAACAACGGCAAGCCCGAGCTAAATCCGGTGAAAATACAGATCAACATGCGCTTGTTTAAAATGGCATCTTTAATTGTTGGAGAGAAAGCCGGAGTAACTGGAGACATTGAAAAAGCCTAGTTTTTTGTTATTTTCATACCAATTCGATTAAAAATGAGCCGATATTTAATCAACTTGGTATCGTTAGTGCTTAGGCTAACAAATGCTTGTTCAGAAAAGAAGAGTAATAACGCAGTAGTTATTTGTTTTAGCCATTAAAAATGCACAGCAAAGGTCAACAGACCCTAGTCAACTTGGTATAGCGCAATGATTACTGACTATTTAGAAGATTTCTGTCTGTTGTTTACGGGTTAAAACCTTCCACTGGCCGCCAGCCGACACAATGGATTGGGTAGTTACCACTTCCTTTAAGGTAATCCAGGCAGGTTTCAATTTCTGTTTTTAATGATATGTCGTCATCTAAGTTGGCAATGGAGCCAAGTTTAATTTCATGAATTAAATGCCAGAATACTCGTTCTCTGGTACTGCCTGGCATATCATCGGTGACATTTAATTGCGCCCACTCTTCAAAGCAATCCCAAATAAAGCTTTCAACTTCGGTGTGGTGAATAGCACTTCTCAGTAAGGCATCAAGAAAATACATTAACTGCGATATTTTGTCATTGATGAAATTATCGATATGCACACAACCCTCACAAAAGTAAAAACAAATACCAATCTGCAAGAGTAAATAGTTAACTCTGTGCTGGTGTGGATTGGTATAAAATCCATTTTCGTAAAGTAGCAAGTTCCAGTTACTATTAAACGTAAGCGTAGATTAAGCCAGTTTGTTTTGCGAATAAATAATATGGCAAAGAAAGAACGAAAACCGAGCAATTATTCATAACAAAACAATTATGATCAATGGATTGTACATGTAACTAATTGATTTGTAAAACGTTTATTGAAGGTGTAGGTAATCTTCAGGCATTAATGTGGCTTTAATTAAGATGATCGGTTCTAACGGTACATCAGGCCAGCCTTGACCTTCATGAAAGTCGGTTTTACTGGCGGCCATCTTTTCCAGAACGTCTTCGCCAAATGTCACGCTACCAAATACCGTGTAGCCCCAGCGTCTGCCGGGATCTAAAGAGGTATTTTCACCGACGTTAAAAAAAAATTGTCGGATTGAGCTGTGTGGATTATTTTGCCTGGCCATAGCAATGCTGCCAAAGCTATTTTTTAAACCGTTTCCCGATTCATTAAAAATCGGCTTGCCTTCTTTTTTAGGGACAAAGTCGCTGTCGTAACCACCACCTTGTACCACAAAATCTTCAATTACGCGGTGAAAAATGGTGTTGTTGTATTCGGTTGAGATCACATAATGAAGGAAGTTATTCACCGCTATTGGCGCTTTAACCCGGTCAAGTTCAACGATGATCACCCCCATCGAGGTTTCCATTTTTATTTGCGGGTAAAGGTTGTTGGCGGCAATAACTTTTTCTTTACCCTGAGCGTTGTTCATTGTGGCAACATTAACCAGTGCAGAAAAAAGCAAAACAATCATTACCCGCATAATACTTAACCTTTAATAAAGTTTTGTAATTGTTGATCTTCTAATACTTGGACAATTAATTTTGATAATTGTAAATTAAAGTCGCGTTGTAACTCTGCAATGTTGGCGGTTAAGGCGCCTCGTGTAGTCGCTCTTAAGGTAAATGTTTTTGACAAGGTTTGCGCTGGATTTTCCACGTTTACTTTTAACTTAATAATAGTGTTGGCACGATAATCTAGCACATCCTGGTTTACATAAGTGCGTGCGCGCTCGACGTTAAACTGCAGTGTTACTGTGGAAGACTCTGCTAGTGTTAATCCTTGCGCAGCAAGTTCATTTGAAAACTGCTGATTTAACACATCGGATAAGGTGCTGGTTGAACCAATTAATGTCGAAGGTTCGTCCGCGTTTAATACTTCAACAATATGATAAGTACTGCGTAAGTCACTTACCGAAATTTTCGCGCTTACTTCTTGGTATATATTGTTACTTTGTTTAATAATGGATGGATTTAATCTAATGGCGGTTGGCTCGCTGGCGCAAGCCATTAGAGATAGAATAGTTAAAACAACTGAGATAAATTTAAAATTCATTACTTCTTCGCTGATAAAATGGCAAACTTGTTATTACTGGAAATCGTCTCGCAATTGCCAAATAAACGTTGCAGTTTAATGTGGTAGCCGAGGTTTCGATTGCCTATTATCCTTAATTCGCCACCTTTTTTCAAAGCATTATGACTTTGTTTAAACATTTGCCAGGCAATATGGTCAGTTACCGCCTGCATTTGATGAAATGGCGGGTTGCACAGTACCAGATCTAAACTGCTGGCGGCGACATCAGTTAAACAGTCATTTAGATGAAACTGGCATTGTTCAAAGCAATCTGGCAAGTTATTGATAATGTTGTCTTTTGATGACTGAACTGCCATATAAGATTCATCGAAAAAGTGCATTTTCAGATCCGGATTTTTCGCTAACATTGCCAGGCCTATCACACCGTTGCCACAGCCCAAATCGGCAACTTGTAATTCACCGGTAATATTTGGTAAATTTTGTAACAGCTCTCGCCCACCTACGTCTAGACTGTCTCTGGAAAACACATTGGCAAGGTTAGATATTGAAAATTTGCTGTGCTCAAGTGGCCAAATTTTCGCTGCTGGCAATGCTGTTTTCTTGCTGTTATCCAGTACAGAGAAAATCAACCGAGCCTTTTTCACGGCTAAAGATGTGGTGGTGACGCCCAAATGCTTCTCAAATAATTTTAGCGTAGAGCTGTGTATATCTTTCGCTCGGGCGCTGGCAATGATTAAGGTATTTTCATCGGCAAATTGTTGTATTTGTTGTAATTGGTATTCTAAATAGGCTTTTGACTTAGGCAGTTTTAACAATACAATATCAATGGCACCATCAATTTGGGACAAACTGTCTTTAAAGTAAATGCTATCCTGATCGATATAATTACTGTCAAGATTGTATTTTATCCCTTGTTGAGAAATGTAGGAGTCGTGCACCAATTGCAGGTTATGATGGTATAGGTTAACTGTGAGTGCACCAAAACTGTCATTGAAAATAACGATGTTTTTGCTGTCATTGAGCAGATTGTTTTCTTGCAAATAATCAATGATGTACTCATCACTGGCATCCCAGGCTTGCAAGCTGCGGTTAACTTGTGCCAGCGGAAATCGCTCTAGATGGATCGGCATATCATTTTTGAAAAAAGGGCTTAGCATATATGGGTATCTTCAACTCAATATTTTAATTGCGCCATTATCGCAAAGTTTAATCAAAAAAAACTCAATAATTTGTTAATGAGGTGAAATTTGTCTGTTATTCGTGCTGCAGTGGCACAGCAATACTGTGCTGGTGATTTACTGTACTGGCCTGGTTTTTATCCACAATTACTCGCGGATAGTTATTATCAGCGCTGTGTGAATGAGGTAAACTGGTCACAAGAAAGAATTAAAATGTTTGGCAAGCAAGTCAATATCCCACGCTTGCAAGCCTGGTATGGTGATGAAGATGCCCACTACACTTATTCAGGTCTACCAATGCGGCCGCAGCCCTGGCAAAACACTTTGTTAACTCTCAAGGCTGAATGCGAGTTAAAACTCGGTTACCAGTTTAATTCGGTGCTAGCGAACTATTATCGCAACAATAATGACTCTATGGGCTGGCATAGTGATAATGAAAAGCAACTTGGCGAACAACCTTTCATTGCTTCCCTGTCGTTTGGACAAGTGCGCAGGTTTTGTTTGCGGCATAAAAAAAGTGGTGAAAAAGTGGAATTGAATTTACAATCAGGCAGCTTGTTGGTGATGCAGGGCGATTTGCAAAGCAACTGGCAACACAGTTTACCGAAAAGCAAAAAAAACTTACTCGGCCGGGTGAATTTAACGTTTCGGCAAATAGTGAAATAATTTAAACACAGCAGCAGTTTTGCGGAGTATTGAATGAGTATTAAAACCATAATTGAAGAAAAATTAAACCAGGCGTTTTCGCCAATTCATCTGGAAGTGATGAATGAATCGTATATGCACAATGTACCTGAGGGCAGTGAATCGCATTTCAAAGTCACCATCGTCAGTGAAAAATTTGACGGTTTACGTTTAATCGGTCGCCATCGTGAGGTTAACTCTGTATTGGCTGATGAACTTGCCAACCATATTCATGCTTTGGCGATGCATACCTATACGCCACAGCAATGGCAGACAATGAACGCAGAT
Source organism: Thalassotalea sp. 42_200_T64 (assembly GCA_002162925.1). Lineage (GTDB taxonomy): Bacteria > Pseudomonadota > Gammaproteobacteria > Enterobacterales > Alteromonadaceae > Thalassotalea_A. The sequence continues at coordinate 19,485 of MABC01000032.1, forward strand.
AAGGTGCCAAACTCGCCAAATTGCATGGGTGGTGGCAAATAAATCGGTTTTTAAATAAACCGGTTGTAAATGAATTATAAACAGCGTTTGAGGACTTAATGTTCAGCTCTTTTTTGTCTCGGTTTATCCAAATTACCGACAGCTTTACCGAATGGTTAGGCAAAACCATTGCCTGGTTAACGTTAGTCGTAGTGTTACTGACTTTTAGCGTCGTGTTGTTGCGCTACGGTTTCAATCTTGGCTGGGTGGCAATGCAAGAAAGTGTGTTGTATGCCCATGGCGCCGTATTCATGCTAGGTGCCGCTTATACGTTAAAGCATGATGGCCATGTCAGGGTTGATATCTTTTATCAAAAATATTCAGCCAAACAACAAGCTTGGGTAAACCTGTGTGGCACATTATTTTTATTATTGCCGGTTTGTATTTTTATTTTTTATGTCAGCCTCGATTACGTGTTGTTGTCTTGGGGAATTCTGGAAAAATCGAAAGAGCCTGGCGGCATCCCTGCGGTTTACCTGAACAAAACCTTGATCTGGTTATTGGTGTTAACCTTGTCACTACAAGGCTTAGCCGAAATAGCCCGCAATTTATTAGTGATCAACACGAAACAAACACCATCATCTGATCCATCAACAACCGCAGAGCAAGAATAATGGAATATTTATCGCTGTTAATGTTTGTCTGCGTCTGTTTGGTGTTATTGCTTGGTTATCCGGTAGCCTTTTCTCTGGCCGGGACCGCACTGATTTTCGCTGGGATTGCCAATCTATCAGGCTATTTTGATGGCTCTTTTTTACAGGCTTTGCCATCTCGTTACTACGGTATTTTAAACAATCAAACCTTGCTGGCAGTGCCGTTGTTTGTGTTTATGGGATCGGTATTAGAGCGAGCCCGCATTGCTGAAGATTTATTATCGACGATGGCGCAATTATTTGGCCGCTTTCGTGGCGGCTTAGCCATTTCGGTGACCCTTGTTGGTATGTTGCTAGCGGCAAGTACCGGCATCGTTGGTGCCACCGTAGTGACCATGGGCTTATTGTCTTTACCCACCATGATAAAACGTGGCTATGATCAATCTTTTGCGACCGGAATCATTTGCGCAACAGGTACTCTCGGACAGATAATTCCACCATCCATCGCCTTAGTATTGTTAGGCGATGTGTTATCCAACTCATACCAATTGGCACAATTAAAACTCGGTAATTTCAGTCCTGATACCATCAGCGTTGGTGACTTATTCGCCGGTGCGGTGATCCCCGGGTTGTTGCTGGTGGTTTTTTATATTGCTTATGCAATTTATATGGCGGTATTTAAACCGGAAAAAGTGCCACCCTTTAATTTTGATGATCAGCCCGCACTAAATTTAGCGCTATTGGTAAAATCCTTATTTCCGCCATTAATTTTGATGTTTGTGGTATTAGGCTCCATTTTAGGCGGCTTTGCCACACCTACCGAAGCTGCTGGGGTTGGTGCCTTTGGCGCACTAATATTGGCCAGCGTAAATGGTCAGTTAAACATTGTGAATTTAAAGGCGGTGATGCAAAGCACGGTAAAAATTACCTCTATGGTATTTTTAATTTTAATTGGTGCCAGCTTGTTCTCTCTGGTATTTCGCGGTTTGGGCGGCGAAGAGTTGATCCATCACTGCTTCGAACGACTACCCGGTGGCGTGGTTACGGCGACAATTTTGGTCATGCTGGTGATTTTTTTACTGGGTTTTATTCTCGATTTTATTGAGATAACCTTTGTGGTTATACCAATCATCGCCCCGATTTTATTGATGATGGACATTAACCCAATTTGGCTAGGGATCATGATCGCGGTAAACCTGCAAACGTCATTTTTGACGCCGCCATTTGGTTTTGCGCTATTTTATCTGCGTGGCGTTGCCGATAAATCGATAGCCACGGCGAAAATATACAAAGGCGTGATCCCCTTTATTGTGATGCAATTAATGTTGTTAATTGCCCTTGCCCTTTGGCCTGAACTGGTCACATGGCTACCGAATAAAATTTATGGTTAAATAACTAACAAATAAACAGTCATGGATAAAATAACAAGATGAAAAAAATACTCAGCATTGTGTCAATCGTTTGTGCCTCGCTTCTGCTAAGTGCGTGTGGAGAAAAAAACGCCAGTCAGAGTTCAACAACGGCTGAGCCACAGCAAAACTATAAATGGAAGTTAGTAACATCCTGGCCAAAAAACTTTCCGGGTTTAGGTGTTGGTCCAGAAAAATTTGCTAAGCATGTAGAGCTGATGAGCAATGGCCGTTTAACAATTCAAGTGTATGGCGCAGGGCAGTTAGTACCCGGTTTTGAAGTGTTTGATACGGTAGCTAATGGCACCGCCGAAATGGGCCACAGTGGTGCCTATTATTGGAAAGGGAAAATTCCGGCCGCGTCATTTTTTGCCGCGGTACCCTTTGGCATGAACGCCCAGGAAACCAACGCCTGGTTACATTACGGTGGTGGTTTAGAGCTTTGGCAAAAATTATATAAACCGTTTGGCATTATTCCGGTCGCGGGCGGTAATTCTGGTGTGCAGTTTGCCGGCTGGTTTAATAAAGAAATTAACTCCATTGCCGATTTACAAGGCTTAAAAATGCGCATTGGCGGTATTGGCGGTGAAGTGATGAACCGTGCTGGCGCGATCCCAGTGAATATGCCTGGAGGAGAGATTTTTTCATCATTGCAAAGTGGTGCTCTAGATGCGTCAGAATGGGTTGGCCCTTATAATGACTTAGCGTTTGGTTTTTATAAAGCGGCAAAATACTATTACTCATCTGCCTGGCAAGAACCAACCGCAACGTTGGAGTTTTTAATCAATGAAAAAGCGTTTAATGCTTTGCCGAATGATTTACAAGAAATTGTCAAGGTTGCCGGGCGGGCAGTAAATGATGATATGTTAAGTGAATATACCGCTCGTAACAGCGCTGCATTGAAAACCTTGGTCGAAAAACACAATGTGCAAGTGCGTACCTTCCCACCGGAAGTGATGGCAAAATTAAAAGCGACTACCAAAGAGGTGATTAACGAAATGGTTGCTACTGATGAAAGTGTGGCAGAGGTCTGGTCGTCGTATAAAGCATTTTATGATGATATCCGCGCCTATCATCAAATTACTGTGCAGGCTTACCTGGAAAACAGGCAATAATTTCTGTATTAAATGCATATTTTTACTAATATTGTAGAAAATTAACGAAAAACCTGGCTGCTCTGATCTCATTTTGAATTTAAATTGGGTAGAATAGCGCCAGTTTACATTTTCACTGTTGCTGCTGGCGAAAATACGCAGCGGCAAAAAAATAAATTCTAAATAAATTAAGGTTTTATTATGGTTATCAAACCAAAAGTTCGTGGCTTTATTTGTACTAACGCACATCCCGCAGGCTGTGCTCAACATGTTCAAGAGCAAATTGATTTTGTTAAATCACAACCGCAAGCGGATGCTAAACCGAAAAAGGTGTTAGTGATTGGCGCGTCAACGGGTTACGGTTTAGCGTCTCGAATTACAGCTGCCTTTGGTAATGGTGCCAGCACCTTAGGTATATTCTTTGAAAAAGAGCCTACTGAAAAACGCACCGGCTCTGCGGGTTGGTATAACACTGCGGCATTTCAAAATGCTGCCGATGAAGCTGGTATTTATGCAAAAAATATTAATGGCGATGCGTTTTCGCACGACATTAAGGCGAAAACCATTGAAACCATTAAAGCCGATTTAGGTCAGGTAGATTTGGTGGTTTACTCACTGGCGTCTCCTCGTCGTACCGATCCTGTTACCGGTGAAGTTTACGCATCTGCGCTTAAGCCTATTGGTAATGGTTTTACCACAAAAAGTTTAAATACGTCAAAACGAGTGATCGAAGAAGTGGCGGTAGAAGCTGCCAGCGAAGAGGAAATTTCCGGTACTATCAAAGTGATGGGCGGCGAAGACTGGGAGCTATGGATGAATGCTCTTAAAGACGCTGGCGTATTGTCTGATAATGTAAAAACCGTAGCTTACACATACATTGGTAAAGAGCTAACCTGGCCATTATACGGTAAAGCGACCATAGGTCGTGCCAAAGAAGATTTAGACCGAGCCGCCACTGAAATTCGCAAAGTGACCAGTGATTTAAATGGTGAAGCGTTTGTAACCTCATTGAATGCCGTGGTGACTCAGGCTAGCTCGGCCATTCCGATCATGCCGCTTTACATCTCAAGCCTGTTCAAAGTGATGAAAGCCGATGGCACCCAAGAAAACCCAATACACCAAATTCAAGGCTTGTTCCGTGATAATTTATACAGCACTGAGCGTTCATTAGACGAGAAAAACCGGTTGATGCAAAACCTGAAAGAGCTTGAAGACGATGTGCAAACACGTGTGCAAGCAATTTGGGATCAAGTGGATACCGATAGTATTGATCAATTAACCGATTACACTGGTTATCACCATGAATTCTTGAAACTGTTTGGTTTTGAAGTTGACGGTGTTGATTACGACGCCGATGTTAGCCCAATAGTGGCTATCAACAATTTGATTTAGTCGTGACAAAAACAATAGCCTCGCTTTTGTTTTAACTGACTTAATGCAACTTTAGTCGAACCTGCTCGTAAATCAGGTTCGACTGGCTTTTTTTAGCCCCTTTTTGACAAACTTTCTACATCTGCTTTAATTCTTTAGTTGTTGTTTTTTCACTGTTTTTTTTAGTGTTTTTGACATGTATCAGTATTTTTCCTTAAATTGTTATTAAATGTGTCTCGCTGCATGGAAATCTGGTGCGATTTTTGCTAAAATTCGCGCCAGAAAAATTAACTAAAGCGACCTTGTAAGTTTTCTGGTCTGTTTACGACCCGTTGCTATGCAAGAAACACTGGATTAGTAATTCTCTTAATGAGCATTATTAATTTTAAATACTCCCATCAAAGTAGTGCATGTGTTTATGATTACAGTAAAGAAAGGTCTGGATATCCCGGTAAAAGGTGTTCCCCAGCAAGTAATCCATGATGGTTCGACCATCAAAACTGTTGCAACCCTAGGTGAAGAGTTTGTGGGTATGCGCCCCACCATGTTTGTTAAACTTGGTGACAGCGTTAAAAAAGGTCAGGTACTTTTTGAAGATAAAAAGAATCCTGGCGTTAAATTCACAGCCTCTGCAGCCGGTGTTGTAAAAGAAATTAACCGTGGTGAAAAGCGTGTTTTACAATCTGTTGTTATCGAAGTAAATGTAAATGGTGACGAAGAAGAAACATTTAACGCGTATTCAGCCGAGCAATTAACAACTCTCTCTCGTGAAGATGTTGAAGCTAACCTGGTAAACTCAGGTTTGTGGACCGCTCTGCGTACTCGCCCATTCAGCAAGTCTCCGGCGTTAGCAAGCGTTGCTGCAGATATTTTTGTTAGTGCTATGGATACTAATCCGTTAGCGGCTAACCCAGAAGTGATCATTAACGAGCAAAGCGAAGCCTTTGTAAACGGTTTGGCCGTTTTATCTCGTTTAACTTCCGGTAAAGTATTTGTATCAAAAGCGCCAGGTGCAAACATTCCAGCTGGTATTGCCAGTGTCAATGAATTTTCCGGCAAGCATCCTGCAGGTTTAGTTGGTACTCATATCCACTTCTTGTCAGCTGTGTCGGCTAATAAAGTTGTATGGCATATTGGTTACCAGGACGTTATCGCGGTAGGTACGTTATTTACCACCGGTAAATTGGACAGCAACCGTGTTGTCTCATTAGCCGGCCCAGCGGTAAAAAATCCTCGTTTAGTACGTACCCTATTAGGTGCGAATACTGATGACTTAACTGCTGGCGATTTAGCCGACGGTGAAGTTCGAGTGGTTTCTGGTTCTCCGCTACAAGGCGATGCCGCCAAAGGTGTGCACGCATATCTTGGTCGTTTCCACGTGCAAGTGAGTGCTTTGAGCGAAGGTCGTGAAAAAGAATTCATCGGTTACATGATGCCGGGTGCAAATAAATTCTCTGTTACTCGTGCTTACCTCTCGCACATCTTTAGTGGCAAAGTGTTTAACATGACCACCACAACTAACGGTTCTGCTCGTGCTATGGTGCCAATTGGTAACTATGAACGCATTATGCCGCTAGATATTTTACCTACCTTGTTACTACGTGATTTGGCTGCTGGCGACACCGACGGTGCTCAGCAACTAGGTGCATTAGAGCTAGACGAAGAAGATTTAGCACTATGTACATTCGTGTGTCCTGGTAAAACTGATTATGGCGTTATCCTTCGTGATTGCCTAACCACTATTGAAAAGGAAGGTTAGACATGGGCTTGAAAAAGTTTATTGAAGATATCGAGCCGCATTTTGAAAAAGGCGGCAAGCACGAGAAATGGTTCGCATTATACGAAGCCGTTGCTACGGGCTTATTTACTCCTGGTTATGTCACTAAGGGTAAAACTCACATTCGTGACAGTATTGATCTAAAACGTATTATGATCACGGTTTGGTTAGCAGTATTTCCTGCTATGTTTTTTGGTATGTACAACATCGGTTACCAAGCCGTTGATGCCTTAGCAGCAGGCTATGCCTTAACTGATTCTTGGCAAGTTGGTCTATTCCACATAGTTGGCGGGCAGTTAACCGCGGACTCTGGCTGGTTTAGCATGATGTTCTATGGTGCTTTCTTCTTCGTGCCAATTTATGCCACGGTATTTATTGTTGGTGGTTTTTGGGAAGTAATATTTGCTTCCGTGCGTAAGCATGAAGTGAACGAAGGTTTCTTCGTAACCTCTATTTTATTTGCCTTGATCTTACCGGCAACGATTCCATTATGGCAGGCTGCTTTAGGTATTACCTTTGGTGTAGTGATTGCCAAAGAAATCTTCGGCGGTACCGGTAAAAACTTCTTAAACCCGGCATTAGCGGGTCGTGCATTCTTATTCTTCGCTTACCCTGCTGAAATATCAGGGGATGCAGTTTGGGTTGCTATCGACGGCTTCTCTGGGGCAACACCATTAAGTGCAGCATTAGCCGGTACTGGTCAATATGCTATCGACGCAAGCTGGTGGGATGCATTCTGGGGTTTCATCCCTGGTTCTGTTGGTGAAGTGTCAACATTTGCCTGTTTATTAGGTGGTGTATACATCCTTTATAAAGGCATAGCTTCATGGCGTATCGTCGTCAGTGTCTTTGGCGGCATGGTAGCAACGGCATTCCTGTTTAATGCTATTGGCTCAGACACTAACATGATGTTTGCAATGCCTTGGTACTGGCACTTAGTTGTTGGTGGTTTCGCTTTTGGTATGATGTTCATGGCAACCGACCCGGTAACCATGTCATTTACTAACACAGGTAAGTACTTCTTTGGTGCTTTAGTTGGTGTCATGGTGGTGCTGGTACGCGTCGTTAACCCGGCTTTCCCGGAAGGCATGATGTTAGCCATCTTATTTGCCAACTTGTTCGCACCATTATTTGACTACTTCGTAGTTCAGTCAAACATCAAACGGAGGCTTGCTCGTAATGTCTAGTAAAAAAGAAAGCTTTTTCGGCACCGTTAGTTTCGTAATTATCGTTTGTTTAGTCTGTGCGGCATTAGTTTCTGTTTCAGCAGTTAAATTAAAACCACTACAAACCGCGAATAAATTACTGGATCAACAAACCAAAATTTTAGAAGCTGCCGGCTTGTTAGAATTGGGCACAGAAAAGGGCATAGTTGCTACTTACAGCCAATTCGTAACCGCTAAAATGATTGATCTGAAAACTGGCGAATACATTGACGGCAACCCTGATATGTTTGACGAGCGTCGTGACGCCCGTGATGAAACGAAATCAGTGAAACCAGAGAATGATATAGCAGGTATCAATCGTCGTGCGAATTCAGCGGTTGTTTACTTGGTCACTGACGGTTCAGGTTCGGTAAATACCGTAATTCTACCAATTGTCGGTTCAGGTCTTTGGGACTTAATGTACGGCTTCATCGGTTTTGAGCCAGATTTGAACACAGTTAAGAGTGTTGTTTATTCTGATCATAAGGAAACTCCGGGCTTAGGGGCAGAAGTAATGAACCCTAGGTGGAAAGCCTTATGGCCTGGCAAAAAAATGTATGATGAGCAAAACAATATTGCCATTCAAATCGTTAAAGGTGGCGCTAAAAAAGGCGACATCCACGGTGTTGATGCATTATCTGGCGCAACATTAACAAGTGCGGGTGTAGAAAGAACTCTACACTTCTGGTTAGGTGAAGAAGGCTACGGTCCTTTCATCAAGGCTACACGTGCAAGGGGGCTTAACTAATGAGCGATTCTTCAATTAAAAAGGTGTTAACGCAACCTATCGTTGACAACAACCCGATTGCTTTACAAGTACTAGGTATTTGTTCTGCTCTTGCGGTAACAAGCTCTATGGCGAATGCCCTGGTAATGACCTTAGCGGTAATGATAGTAACGGCATTTTCAAGCTTGTTTATTTCCGCTATTCGTAATCACATCCCATCAAGCGTGCGTATTATCGTGCAAATGGCGATCATTGCATCTTTAGTAATTGTGGTAGATCAGGTGTTAAAAGCTTTCTCTTACCAATTATCGAAAGAGTTATCAGTATTCGTTGGCTTGATCATTACTAACTGTATCGTAATGGGCCGTGCCGAAGCGTTCGCGATGAAAGAAAAGCCAGTGGTAAGCTTTATGGATGGTATTGGTAACGGTTTAGGTTACGGTGCTATCTTAATGGCCGTGGCGTTTTTCCGTGAACTATTTGGTTTTGGTACTTTCTTCGGTATTGAAGTATTACCATTAATTCAAAACGACGGTTGGTATCAAGCCAATGGTCTGCTGGTATTGCCATTCAGTTCATTCTTCATCATTGGTTTGATCATCTGGGCTATTCGCCAGTGGAAACCTGAGCAAGTAGAGAAGGACTAGGAAATCATGGAACATTATTTAAGTTTATTCATAAAAACGATTTTCATTGAGAACATCGCCTTAAGCTTCTTCTTAGGGATGTGTACATTCCTTGCGGTTTCTAAAAAAATTAGTACGGCAATGGGTCTTGGTGTTGCGGTAATTGTAGTTTTAGGTATTGCGGTACCGGCTAACCAAATCATCTATCAATCAATTTTGGCGCCTGGTGCACTCGATAGTGTCTTAGGTATTACCGATCCACTCGAGTCTGTGGATTTAAGTTTCCTTTCTTTTATTACCTTTATCGGTGTTATTGCCGCCCTGGTACAAATTTTAGAAATGGTTCTTGATAAATTCTTCCCTGCTTTATATCAAGCCTTAGGTATTTTCTTACCGCTTATTACGGTTAACTGTGCAATTTTCGGTGCCGTATCTTTCATGGTAGCGAAAAACCTAACGTTAGGTGAGTCAGTGGTTTACGGTATTGGTTCGGGCGTTGGTTGGGCGTTAGCGATTGTTTTACTTGCGGGTATCCGTGAGAAAATGAAGTACTCTGACGTACCAGAAGGTTTGAAAGGTTTAGGTATTACGTTTATTACCGCAGGATTGATGGCATTTGGCTTTCTCTCTTTCGGTGGTATCTCGTTATAAAGTTAATGCAGTTTAATCCGCTATTGCGGGTTAGGCTCGAAGTACAAAGGAAAAATCTATGCAAGAGATAATTCTAGGCGTAGGAATGTTCACCGCAATCGTTGTCGCTTTGGTATTGGTAATATTATTTGCCAAATCGAAACTGGTAGCCGAAGGCGATGTAATTATTTCAATTAACGGCGATCCAGAAAAAGCAGTAACAACAGCAGCGGGTGGCAAGCTTCTTGGCGCATTAGCTGAACAAGGTATTTTCATTCCATCGGCTTGTGGTGGCGGTGGTACTTGTGGTCAGTGTCGTGTTGAAGTGCATTCAGGTGGTGGTGATATCCTTCCAACGGAAGAAGGTCACATCAACAAACGTGAAGCCAAAGCTGGTTGTCGTTTAGCTTGTCAAGTTGCGGTTAAGCAAGACATGGAAATAGAAGTTGAAGATGAGATTTTCGGTGTTCAGCAATGGGAATGTGAAGTTATCTCTAACGATAACAAAGCAACCTTCATTAAAGAACTTAAGCTGCAAATCCCTAACGGCGAGTCTGTGCCTTTCCGTGCCGGTGGTTACATTCAAATTGAAGCGCCTAAGCATCATGTGAAATACTCAGATTTCGATATTGATGAACAATATCGTGGCGACTGGAACCACTTTGGTTTCTTCGACGTAGAATCAAAAGTTGATGAGCCAACATTACGTGCTTACTCAATGGCGAACTACCCGGAAGAAGAAGGCATTATCATGCTGAACGTGCGTATTGCTACGCCGCCTCCTGGCCGTTTACATTTACCAGCAGGTAAAATGTCATCGTTTATCTTCAGCTTAAAAGCTGGCGATAAAGTCACTATCTCAGGTCCATTTGGTGAGTTCTTCGCCAGAGATACTGAAAACGAGATGGTATTTATCGGTGGTGGTGCTGGTATGGCGCCAATGCGTTCGCACATTTTTGACCAGCTTAAGCGTCTTAAATCGAAACGTAAGATGAGCTTCTGGTACGGTGCACGTTCGAAACGTGAAATGTTCTATGAAGACGATTACAACGGCTTAGCTAATGACAATGATAACTTCGACTGGCATGTGGCATTATCTGATCCACAACCAGAAGATAACTGGGACGGAATGACAGGTTTCATTCATAATGTACTTTATGAAAATTACCTGAAAGATCACGAAGCGCCAGAAGATTGTGAGTTCTACATGTGTGGTCCGCCAATGATGAACGCAGCAGTTATCGGTATGCTTAAAGATTTAGGCGTAGAAGATGAAAATATCATGCTTGATGACTTTGGTGGCTAAGCCTTAGTTTTCAAAGCTAACAAAAAAGAGCGCTTACAGCGCTCTTTTTTTGTTTGCCTTGAAACTTAAGTTAATTTACGCACTATACGCGACAGGAGGTCCCTGAGTAAATCAGGGATGACGTGTGTAAATTTTCTGAAAAGGATATAAACTCTAGAAAAAATACTCCGTCATTCCAAACTTGTTATACCCGGCAGGCAGACGCCTTTTTAGGCTGATTTTAAAACGGTACCAATCGCTACTTTTCAAAGTCTTTATTGATTGCCAACGCCATCGCTTCGGCAATTTTAATGCCATCAATAGCAGCCGATAGAATGCCACCAGCATAACCGGCACCTTCACCGGCAGGGTATAAACCGTTTACATTTAAACTGGTGAGTAGCTCTTTGTCGCGAGTAATTTGGATGGGCGAGGAGGTACGAGTTTCTACCGCCGTAAGGGTAGCGTCGTTCATCGAAAAGCCTTTAATTTTACGCTCAAATGCCGGCAGGGCTTCACGAATGGCTGCAATGGCGTAATCGGGCAGGGTTTCACTTAAATCGGTGTAGGTAACGCCCGGCTTATAAGACGGAACCACGTCGCCATGTTCGCCACTTTTTCGTCCCGCCAGAAAATCACCAACCAGTTGTGTCGGTGCATCATAGCTAGAGCCACCTAAGGCAAAAGCTTTTTCTTCTAAGCGCCGTTGGAACTCAATTCCGGCCAATACACCGCCGGGATAATCCTCTGGTGAAATGCCGACCACGATAGCACTGTTGGCATTGCGCTCATGACGCGAGTATTGGCTCATGCCATTAGTCACTAAACGACCTTCTTCGGATGCCGCTGCTACTACTGTGCCGCCGGGACACATACAAAAGCTGTATACCGAACGACCATTCTTACAGTGGTGTACCAGCTTATAATCGGCGGCGCCAAGGATAGGGTTGCCAGCATTTTTACCAAAGCGAGCATCATCGATAACCGATTGCTCATGCTCAATACGAAAGCCGACCGAAAACGGTTTGGCTTTAATATAAACGCCCTTATTGAACAGCATTTCAAAGGTATCGCGGGCGCTATGGCCGATGGCCAGAGCAATATAATTGGTTGCTATTTTTTCACCTGTGGCCATAGTTAAGCTTTGCACTTGTTCGTTTTCAATGTCGATGTCGTCAACGCGTTGTTCAAAACGAACCTCACCACCGAGCTGATGTATTTTGGCACGCATTTGCTCAACCATAGTGACCAACTTAAAGGTGCCAATATGCGGTTTCGATACGTATAAAATTTCGCTCGGTGCACCGGCTGCGACAAACTCATGAAGAACTTTACGGCTGTAATGTTTGGGATCTTTTACCTGGCTATACAATTTACCATCTGAAAATGTACCAGCACCGCCTTCACCAAACTGCACGTTTGATTCGGGGTTTAGGTTTTTTTTACGCCAAAAGCCAAAGGTGTCTTTGGTGCGCTGTCGTACTTCCTTACCACGCTCGAGAATAATAGGCTTGTAATCCATTTGAGCCAATAATAAACCAACAAATAAACCACAGGGCCCCATACCGATAACCACCGGGCGTTGGCTTAGATTTTGTGGCGCCTGGGCGACAAACTTATAGCTGGTATCCGGTGTCGCTTTTATATTGGGGTTGTTATCATGCTTGGCTAAGAGCTCAGCATTGCAAGCGGTATCAACGTCTAGGGTGTACATCAAAATGATGGCGTTTTTGCGGCGTGCATCGTAACCACGTTTAAATAGGGTAAAGTTGATCAGTTGCTCTTCGCTGATATCAAGTAAGTCCAAAACCGCTTGTTGCAGGTCATCTTCTTGATGGTTGAGAGCTAATTTAACATTAGTAAGACGGATCATTCATTGGTTTCCAGATAGTAATTTAATCAACTTGGTATTAAAGCAGCCATTGCGCGCTATTCTACCTTAATCGCGATGATCAACAAACAAGAGATTGAATTTGCCAATACAACAGGTATGATCATACACAGTAAGAATAAAAGTAAGAGATTTTCATGACATTTGTGGTAACCGATAATTGTATTCAATGTAAATATACCGACTGTGTGGCGGTGTGTCCGGCGGATGCGTTTTATGAAGGGCCTAATTTTTTGGTGATAAGTCCGGATGATTGCATCGATTGCGATTTATGTCCGGTTGAATGCCCGGCTGGGGCGATTTATCAAGAAGATGACGTACCCGAAGATCAACAAGAATTTATCAAGCTCAATGCCGAGTTAGCGAAAGTTTGGCCGAACATTTCCGCGGTAAAGGCCCCGCCGGAAGATGCGAAAGAATGGGATGGCGTAAAGAATAAAATCGATAACTTAATCATCGAAGACTAAACTTTCCACTTTAGGTAACTTTTAAGAATAGTTATAACTGTTCAACTTCTTCCAAACGTTGCTCTTTTAATGCAACGTTGAACAATCAGTTTTGGAAATTCAATGAAAAACGAAAGCAGCATTCAGTGGGAGCACTCTAATAATTTCGGTATTGACAATAAGCACCATGAAAACAAAGTGAAGATCGTCTTTTGCTTAACCACGGTAATCATGGTGCTAGAAATTGCTGCTGGTACCTGGTCGGGATCTATGGCGTTACTTGCTGACGGATGGCATATGGGGACTCATTCTGCTGCTTTTCTTATTGCTATTTTTGCTTACTCTTATGCTAAGAGACATGCGAATAACAAAGACTTTAGCTTCGGAACCGGTAAAGTTAACTCTTTAGGGGGCTTTGCCAGTGCTATTGCGCTAGCAATAGTTGCACTGATGATGGTAATCGAATCAGTTCAAAGACTATTAGAGCCACAACCGATCCACTTTAACGAAGCAATCGTTGTCGCGATCATCGGCTTAATTGTCAATATAGCTTCTGTTTTTATCTTACATGACGAGCATCATCACCATCATGGCGATAGTCATCACCACGATCATAATATGAAAGCAGCCTATTTCCATGTTTTAGCTGATACCTTGACCTCAATTCTAGCCATTGTGGCGTTATTCATTGGTAAATATATTGGTTTGATTTGGATGGATCCATTGATGGGTATCGTAGGCGCAATCGTGATTCTTCGCTGGTCCTATGGGTTAGTCAAAGAATCGAGCGATATGTTGTTAGATAGGTCTGTGGATATAGCAACATTAGAAAAAGTATCTGATCTAATGAATGAAAAAAACACTGTGATTAAAGATATTCATGTATGGAAAATATCCATGGCACACCAAGCGGCTATTCTTTCGATTTCATCGAAAGAACCGTTAGATTATGTTGAGTATAGAAAAATTCTGATGAAGTTTTTACCTAAGCTTTGTCACCTATCAATTGAAATAAATAAAAGCTAAAGATTACTCGGTCTGCTTGTACCTAGTTCCCTTTATCCCTATTCATACATTGGACCAACAAATTCCAGCTGGGTCAAATACAGTCGCAATTCAAACTCAACCTGATGATAATCACTTTGCATGTGTTGGCACAGTTGATAAAAGCTTTTTTTTGTTCTTTCTCTTTTAAATGGGCGAGTTCGTGCACCACTATCATAGTTAAAAATTCGATTGGCGAGTTCTTGAAAATTGCCGCGATGCGGATTTCATTTTTAGCTTTTAACTTGCCACCCTGTACACGACTCACATAGGTATGAAGACCAAGGGCGTTATTAATGACGTGAATTTTATTATCGAAAGTAATTTTACTCAGCGGAGCCGACTTTTTCAGGTATTTGTCTTTAATGGCGAGGACAAATTCGCGCAGTTTTTTGTCGTTATTAATATGGTGAGTTGTTGGGTACTTGTTCAGTAAAAACCTGGCTAACCGTTTATCGTCAATAAGCTGCTGAATTTTCGTTGAATGTCGACAGCATAAGCGGATAAATATTTTAATTGGTTAGCCATAGTGTTTCTTAATCTAAATTAAACCTTTTTAGCAAGGATGATTGGTATCATTAACCGAAAATGGTGCGCATTAAGCTAATTGCTTGATCAACGGTTTTACCACCTTGCACGCTGTTAACGATAGTCGAGCGCATGTCTAATAAATATTCGGGAATGTCTTCACCAGCAAGCGCTTTATCGACTAATACTTCAGCCGATTCTTTCGATCGTTTAACGGCTTTTACCACGCCAACTTTGGTTTTGGTTGGCTTATCGCGCAGCTTGATGTAGTTTGAGTTTTTCGCCTGATCTTCATCGGCAAATAGGAACATGTCGACCAACACTGCTCGTACTTTCCATAAGCTCAATTCTTCACTATTTTCTGGCTCACCTTGTCGATGCCAGGCAAAGCTTTGCAGACTAAGCACCATATCTTGATAATAACTGTCAAAATTCTGGTTATTAAATTTAGCGATATTTAAGCCCTGGCAAAGTATCGATAATTTATTGTTAGTTAGCGCGATAAATTGATCAGGACGACGCATCGCCAGCAAGCGTGTTGCCGCCATCAACGGTGCTTTTTCACCATCAGTGTGCTCGGCAAATATTTGCTTATAAGTTGCGACAAATGCTTGATATTGCGCCAGGCTAACATCGCCGGTTAACGAGATATGTGCCAACGCCTGGTCAAAGTCTTCTGGATGCGCTTGTACTAGCAAATGGAATGTTTTAGCGCCTTTGGTGCCCGCAAACCATTCGACATCAAATTGATACATGCTTGGGTCGTGCGCGACAGTGTGCTTGCCGGTGAAGGCTAAGCGATCTTCTTCAATCATATCGCTCAGGCTTTGCTCACGCAACCCTTCAATATGAGCCATAAGTGCTAATCGTTCAGCCAATGATTGTTGCTCAGCCATATCATTTATTATTTTGGTAAATATCGGCCATGGGGCAATACGCAACATTTTCAGTTGGGTGATTGAGATCCCTTGTTCTAAGATTTCTTGCAGTTTTTTTAATGGCAGTAATTGCTTTTCATCAAGCAAATTCAAATTGATGTCGTGCTTACAAATACGGTGTAAGGTTTTGCACCAGCCTAAAAAGTCTTCAGGGTGATGATTCACTTTTACTGCCATTAAATTCAGGGATAAATCGGCTATGTATTTTAGTGCGTTTTGATAAATAGTATCTTCGGTATTACCCATAGACATTTTCGCAGGGGATGTAAGCAATTTGCGCATAAATTGAAAAAACTCGCATTATTAATAAGAAAAATTGGTGCCGAGATTTTACGTTGAAATGCCCAGTAAGCAAGGCTTTGTTTGTAGTTTTTTGCGGTTTTGGGCTAATAAATCTATTGACAGCTGCTAACTGCATGCTTTGGTTGAATTTTAACCAGTTTCGCGATAAAGGTTAAAGATAATAAATTTTTAAAATGCACAAATTCACTAAAAAAACTGCGGAAATGGACGATTGACAGGGCTAAATATTAATCAATGATGATTTTTTGCCAGTCATCATCTTCATTAATGCGCACCGAGCGCGCTTTTTTGCCTAAACCATTTTGCTGCGAACTGTCTTTAAAAGTATGTTCGACATTAATTTGGTTCACTTGCCCGGGCCACACATCTTGCAATGCCGCCATCTTGATATAGACAGCAGTTAACTGCTGTGGCTGTTTGATTTCCTGATACACCCAGAAAAATTTACCGTCCACTTCAAACCCTACGCTACCCAATGGCAACAGTTGTTGTTTGTCATCGAGCAGGCGAAATTTGGCTTGAATGTATTCGGCAAATTCCGTTTGGGTTTGTTCACTACCGATTAAGTCGGCATTCTTGTTAAACAATTTTACCAAGGCATGCTCAGCATCGTGTAGATAAAAACGATGCGAGACTTCAATATTGCCACTGTGATCATTGAACAGTATTGTGCTGTAGGCTTCTTTTTGTTGATGAGCAACAGCGTTGCTGCTCACCAGTAACGCCAAGATTAAGCAACACTTGCTAGTGAGCTGGGTGATTAAATGCTTTATCGTTTTCTTCATAGTTAGCTTCATCGCTTTCATCATCGTTGCCTGCAATCGTCAGCTATTACTTTTTATACACTTTAGCTTCCGGCTCTTTCAACTCGGTTTTGCTGTCGTGCATGATATCACGTGCTTCCATTTTCTCAGATTTCTCTTTCTTGAACGCTTCAATACGAGAATCAATGATTTTACGTGGGTAATGGTTGTTGTGCACATCAACATCCGCGGTTTCCCAGTGTGCATCTACTTCAACCGATACCAGGTCTTTGTCTTTTGGTGTGATGATCAACTTGCTTACCGCTTTCGGCGCACGACGCCAAATTTCCGCAGGAATATGCATTGACTCGGTTGTGCCATCAGCAAAGTGTAAATCTAATAAGATAGGCATTACCAAGCCACCAAGATTAGAGAAGTTTAACACGTAGTAGTTATCATCCTCTTGTACCGCACGCTCAAACGCTTTGCGTTCCCAAGGCTCTAGCTTGTTCAGCATTTTCTTGTATTCGTTGCGCTCTTTGTTAGTCACGGTCCAACGGTCATTGTTATCATGAAAATCGTTAATGTCGGGATTCAGTTCTAACCAGGTTTTCTGGCCAGCGGCAACGTTGCGGTCTACATGGTAAGAGCTTGGTTTTTCTAACTCTTGCTGACGACGACGATCGAAATCAATGTCTGGGTTTTTGCTGTCCAAACGTAATTTATAAATGCTGTCGATAGAGATATCCACGTGATCTGTGGTGTAGAACCAACCATGCCAGAACCAGTCTAAATCAACCCCTGAGGCTTCTTCCATGGTACGGAAAAAATCTGACGGTGTAGGGCGCTTGTTTTTCCAGCGTACCGCGTATTCCTTAAAAGCAAAGTCGAATAATTCACGACCCATGATCACTTCACGGAGAATGTTTAATGCGGCAGCAGGTTTAGTGTAAGCGTTAGGGCCAAGTTTTAATACGCTGTCGGATTGCGTCATTACCGGCACTTGTACATCAGATTTCATGTACGAAGTGATATCCCGTGGTTCAACGCCCCATGGAATGGTAGGATCCCATTCACGACCGGCGATACCATCTAAGAAGCTATTCAAGCCTTCATCCATCCAGGTCCATTGACGCTCATCAGAGTTAACGATCATTGGAAAATAGTTATGGCCAACTTCATGGATCACCACGCCAATTAAAAAGCGTTTTTCGGCAAGAGTATAGGTACGAGTATCGTCTTTGTGCCACTTGGTGCGTGGGCCGTTAAAGCTGATCATCGGATATTCCATGCCGCCAACCGGGCCGTTTACGCTAATGGCCACCGGGTAAGGGTAATCAAAGGTATAGCGAGAGTATACATCCATGGTGTGGATCACCGATTCGGTCGAGTATTTCTGCCATAAATCGCCACCTTCTTTGGGAAAGTAAGACATTGCCATGACGAATTCTTGCTCATCGCCACCTTGTTCGAAACCTTTCGCATCCCAGATAAATTTACGCGATGATGCCCAGGCAAAATCACGAACGTTTTCGGCACTAAAACGCCAGGTTTTGCTTTTACTGGTACCGGCTTTTTCGTTTTCTAATGCTTCGTCGCTGGTGACCACAAATACGGGACGTTTTGCAGTTTTTGCAGTTTCTAAACGCTTACGTTGTGCTTTGCTGAGTACTTTGCTGGCATTTTGTAACACCCCTGTTGAAGCCACAATGTGATCAGCCGGCACTGTCATTTCTACGTCATAGTTACCAAATTCGAGAGTGAACTCACCACGACCTAAAAACTCTTTGTTGTGCCATGCTTCGTAATCGGAAAATGCGGCTAAACGAGGGAACCACTGCGCAAGTAAGAAGATATCGTTACCGCCTTCGCGGGCATCATCCGGAAAGTGTTCGTAACCAGCACGAGCCGGTACGGCATTTTCTTCAAGAATATTAAAGGCAAATTCGATGTTAAAGCTCATTTCATCACCGGCGGCTAACGCTTTTGGTAAATCGATACGCGCCTGACTGCCAACAACCGTGAACTTCAACGGTTTGCCGCGTTTGTCGGTAATGTTGAACACGTCATAACCTACGGTATTATCGGCATAGTATTGCTGACGGCGTAATTCGCCCATGCTGATTTTTCCCGGATTATCCGCTGATGGCTTGCCAGTAGAAGGACCACGACGACCAATGCCACCAAAATCACCACTTAACTCTGAGATAGAGTCTTGCTTGAAACGATTTTGTTCAAGTTGCAACCATAGATACTTTAAACGATACGGCGAGTTATTGTGATAAGTCACTTGTTGAGTCGCGCTTAAACGACGCTTTTCTTCATCAAGTACTACCTTAATGCTGTAATCGACCTGCTGCTGCCAATATTCTTTACCGGGTTCGCCAGCGGCGTTACGGTAATCGTTCGGTGTCGGCAAAATTTCTTCTAATTGACGAAATTTATCTTCGAAATCACCTTTCGTCTGTTTCACTGCCGAAGCAGTTACAGGTGTGGTTAACAATGCAGACAAAGATACTGCAATGAACAATTTTTTTAAGCTCATAGGGGTCCCAAAACATTCTAAATATGAGGTTTACTCAGCTATTTTCCTGAGGTGTACGACACGGTAGGAAAAACGTGTTGAGTAAAAAAGTAATACTTTTTTGCGCGCATCATCATAATAAACTCAATGGTGGAGTCAACATAGATCGGCTGAAATGCAAGAATATGCGATAAGTTGCTAAATGGGGGAGAGAACATTTTTTATTTGCTGTGTTAACTTGCAATCGCATTTATAATGGGTGATTAAATCATAATAATGACACTTAATGGCTATAGTAACCCAATATAAGCGCTTGGTTGCAAGCGGCAGCTTAATCACCGACCGTGCTCAGTTAAATGCCTTGCTCGCACTTAATGAATTAGGCGACGAACTTTGTCAGCAAGGTAACTCATTCGCTTTTAGATTAAAGAAAAATTTTCATCGAAAATTTAACTTGGTAAATAAATTGCCCTTACAAGCGGCAGTTCAACCCATTAAAGGCATCTATTTATGGGGTAAGGTAGGCCGAGGCAAAACCATGATGATGGATTTATTTTTTGCCAACCTCGCTATTGTGCGCAAACAGCGCATGCATTTTCATCATTTTATCGAGCAGGTACATCAAAACTTACTAACCCACCAAGGCAAATCGAATCCGTTAAGAGTTATCGCCAAAGACTTCGCAAGCCAGGTTGATGTACTGTGTTTTGATGAGTTTTTTGTCAGCGATATTGGTGATGCAATGTTGTTGTCGGGTTTATTTGACGAATTGTTTAAACAAGGCGTAGTGTTAGTCGCCACCTCTAATTGTAAACCGGAAGAGTTATACAAAAACGGCTTACAACGCCAGCGGTTTCTGCCAACCATTGCTCTGCTTAATCAGCATTGCCAAATCATTAGCGTTAATGGTGAAAAAGATCATCGCCAACACCAACAGCAATATGCCCGTTATGTATACCCTGTAGCAGCGCATAGCGATTATATCCTTGATAAATTCATCCAACGGACCAGTAAACCGGTAACCGCAGGCTACATGGTTATTAACTCCCGGCCATTGTCGTATCTGGCCAGGGATAATGAGAGAAAAGTGATTGTCTTTAACTTTGCTCATTTGTGTAAAGGCGCCCGTAGCCAACGAGATTATATGGTGCTGGCGAAACAATTCTCTACTGTGATGATCCATAATGTCCCGCAGTTTTCGGGCATTGATATTAGCCATGTCGCCTCAGGGGTGGAAGATGGTTATCAACGCGAACAAAACATTTTTGCTCACATGCAATCTACCGACGATGAAGCCCGACGTTTTATTGCCTTAGTGGATGAATTTTACGATCAAAATATTGAGCTATTTATTAGCAGTGAGGCAGATATTATCGATTTATATCAAGGCAAAAAACTGGCTTTTGAATTTGCTCGCTGTGAGTCAAGACTGATGGAAATGCAAACTAAGGTCTTTAACAGACTTTAATGCGGCGGTGTTTTTTGGACGACTAATGACTAAATAACACAACTTAACAAAGCATTACTTGCTTGCCAATTTCAGCTGTGTTCAGATGGCCATGATTTTAAGGTTTGTTATATAATCTTGAACACGAATTGAAATTTTTATTCTCCTGAGGCAATTATTCCATGTCCGCAATTATTGATATTAAACAGTTAAAATATTCATGGTCAGCAAGTTCTGATTTTGAATTTCATATTGATAATTTTCATGTTAACAAAGGTGAAAGACTGTTTTTGCGCGGCGCAAGCGGTAGTGGCAAAACCACCTTGTTAAGTTTACTCTGCGGGGTAATATCCGCGGACTCTGGCTGCCTGAATATTCTTGGCGAAAATTTGACCACGATGAAAGCCGCCAAGCGCGATCGGTTTCGTGCCAATCACATTGGTGTTATTTTTCAGATGTTTAATTTAATTCCCTACCTTACTACCATTGAAACGTGCTGTTATCTTGTCATTTCTCAACCTTGCGCAAACAACGAGCGTTAAAGAATTCGGCAACTCTAGAAGCTGAGGCGATTCGTTTGTTAGCACATCTGGATATGAGCGATGAACGCTTATTGCATAAGCCGGTAAATGAATTAAGCATAGGGCAACAACAACGAGTGGCTGCAGCACGAGCATTGATGAGGGCGCCGGAGATAATTGTGGCCGATGAACCGACATCATCTTTGGATGCCGACCGTTGTCACTCGTTCTTGGAATTACTATTTAAAGAATGTGAAGACGCGGGTTCTACGTTAATTTTTGTCAGTCATGACATGCGCTTAAAAGCTGAATTTGAACGCAGTGTGTTACTCAGTAGACAAACCAATGAGAACAGCAACGGCAAAGATATGGTGTCGATTTTTGCTGAGGGCGTTGAGTAATGGCGATTGCAAATTTGGCGTTAAAAAGCTTTCGTAATCGGAAATTAACGGTACTGTTAACCATTTTTTCGATAGCTTTAAGTGTTGCTTTATTGCTTGCCATTGAAAAAATTCGGGTGCAAGCGAAAGACAGCTTTACCAATACTATCTCCGGTACCGATTTAATTGTTGGTGGCAGAACCAGCTCGGTTAATTTATTACTATCATCGGTTTTTCAAATGGGCACTGCCACTGCGGGCATTAGCTATGAGTCTTATGAAGAGATAATTAACCACCCTATGGTGAAATTCTCCATTCCATTTTCATTAGGGGATTCCCATCAGGGCTACCGGGTGTTGGGCACCACAGCAGACTTCTACCAACACTATAAATACGGCAGTAAGCAATCACTCACCACTAAGTCAGGTACCTGGTTTAGTGGTGGTAGTGATGTCGTCATCGGTAATGAAATCGCCAACAAACTGGCCTATAAAGTAGGCGCTGAAATTATTCTTTCTCATGGTGGACATGACAGTTATATTGATCACGATAAACAGCCGTTTAACGTTTCGGGTATCCTGGCGCCAACGGCAACTCCCATTGATAGGACCGTGTTTGTCTCATTAGCCGGGGTTGATCAATTACATGCCGATCAACAGAGTATGGCGGTAGGTCATGATCCGTTTTTGACGTTAGATATGTCTAGTCTGAAAAAATCAATTTCAGCAATCTTTGATGAGCATCAAGACCATCATCATAGCACGGAGACCATTACGGGCTTTTACCTTGGCTTGCAGCAGCGTCCACAAGCGTTAACTATGATGCAGCGGGTCAATAATTATAAAACCGAACCCTTAATGGCCATCATGCCGGGGGTGGCGTTACTTGAGTTATGGTCGGTATTAGCGATTGTCGAGAAAACCTTATTTGCGGTATCACTAATGGTGGTGGTGATTTCCCTGATCACCATGCTGATAATTCTTTTGACCAGCCTAAATCAACGTCGCCGAGAAATGGCAATTTTGCGCGCCATTGGCGCCAGACCCAATCATATCTTTGGTTTAATGATGGGTGAGGCGATGGCGATTATCGTTTCCGGGTTAGTGCTCGGCAGTGCATGCTTATATGCCGTTTTATTTGCCATTAAACCTTTTATTCTCAACAGCTTTGGTATTTACTTAGAGTTAAGTTTTCCGACGAGCCAAGAATGGACGTTACTGGCATTGGTTGGCGTGGCGGGGTTAGTCATTAGTTTATTTCGGAGTATACAAATTTACCGTTATGCCTTATCTGATGGCATGTCGGTTCGCAGTTAAATGAATACCAAGTCGACTATTAATCAAACTGGTATGATCTTCAAAGTTAAAGCATACAAACAGGTAGTGTAGATGAAAAAATTAATCGCGTTATTTTCCGTAGCTAGTGTTTTATTAACCACTACTTTATTCTCTGGCACCTCATCTGCGCAAGCGGTCAAAAAGATTTCTTGGGAGACACTAAACGAACACGTGCAAACCGTTGAGATTGCCAATCCATTTGAAGATATGGACATTGATCAAATTCGTAGACTGCAGCAGGTTGCCATCATTAACGATATTGTCGTCAGTGGCCAGCCGCTTGATGCAGAGTCGGAGAGACTAGGGGCACAAGCACGCAAAGAACTGGAAGCCGATGGTATTGATATTGATGAATTATTCAAAGTCAGAGAACAGATCATTAACCAACGAGAACAGGAATTTCAATCAACGAATCCGCTGTTAGATAATGCCAGTATTGAAATGTCAGGCTTTTTATTGCCGCTTGAATTTGAAGGCAAAAAGGTAAAAGAATTTCTCTTGGTACCGTATGTCGGCGCTTGTATTCATGAGCCACCACCGGCGGCAAACCAAATAGTCTATGCAAAATTATCAACGCCGGTCGAGCCACCATCACTGAATATGTTCACTGCAGCAACGGTGAAAGGGATAATGACGAGCAAACTCGATACTCCGGAATTAAACCTGGTTGATGGCGCCAAAGAAATCCCTTCCAGTTATACCTTAAACGTTGATGGTATTGAGTTTATCGACTCAACAGAAAATTAAAACCGTTGAGTTAAGCAAAAGATAAGTGTAAACAATGAAAACCATTACCACCAATAACCTTGTGATCAGGCAAATTAGCAATAATGACGCCCAGTTTATTCTGTAATTGCTAAATCAAAGCAGCTTTATTGAAAACATTGGTGATAAGCAGGTTCGAACCCTTGCTGATGCGCTGCATTATATCGCAACTGGACCACAACAAATGTATCAAGATTATGGTTTTGCCTTGCATATTGTTTGTCTAAAAGATTCACAACAAGCCATTGGCATATGTGGTTTATTAAAAAGAGAGACCTTACCAGAGCCCGATATAGGTTTTGCATTTTTAGATGGGTTTTCAGGAAAAGGCTTTGGTTATGAATCGGCGCAAGCAATTTTAAATTTTGAAGTTAACGATAAAAAATTGACTAAAATATTGGCGATCACGGCATTAGAAAATCTGTCATCACAAGCGTTATTAATGAAACAGGGTTTCGTTTTTGATAAAACCATTACACTTGCTGACAGGAGTGAAGAAAGCAATCTTTATGGTTACCAGTAACACGCTATAGTTGCATTATGTTAAGGACTTATTGGTTTTGGCAATGTAGTAATATAGTGGTATACCCATAGAAAGTGCCACCACGATTAAGTTTATTGCAATAGCCGCGAATAAATCTGGCGCTTTCATAAACGTACTCATTAACGATTCCTGATAATAAAAAAACCATTGATGATTATCAGGGAAAACTACGGTGTGCAAATAATAGAATATTTTTCTAAAACCAAAAACACTAAACCCCAGTACGAGTGCTGAAGTCGATATAATTAAGGCGTATATTTTTAATTTTCTCTCTGGCATAGAGATTTTTTTTGACCGATACAATAACAAAAGTGAAGTAAGCGGGATAAGGTTAATTAGCCAAAACCATGTTAATTTATCGACTAAATTGCTGACATCTTGTAAATGTACCACCTCACTATCGGTAAACAGCTTTTTGTCTACGTTAGCAAGGTTATACTCCATCTCGGCCAATCCTTCGCCATGATTATTAATAGCAACAACCACTTCGGCAAAAAGCTGCTGGTGTTGGCTAGCATCGGTATTGACGAAATCTTGTTTTTGATATTTATTCTGCGGTGCATATTTATCAATATGACTGCTGATATCGAGCACTTGATACCAAAACGGGTAGGTGAAATTAACACTTTTATTCACTTGCCAGGATAAACCCAAGCTAAACATTAATAACGACAGGCAGAGCATAATCCAAAGTAGCGGAGAAAGTAATTTCACAATAATAATTTTCTGTTTTATCCAGTTTTAATCTAACGAAGAAGGCATCAATACAATATAATATTAGACTCTATCATACTCTATTGAGGTATAAAATTTTAAATGGAAACCAGCCAGTTGAACCAGCAAAAAATACAGATTGATAACGAATTTGGTGTCATTAAGACATTTACTGTGAATGACGAAATTGAAGTTATCGCCATTGAACACCGACTTTGTACAGCACAGTTTTCTTTACATGGTGGTCATGTTTTAAGCTGGAAGCCGCAAGATCATGAGGAAGTTTTTTGGCTAAGCAATGATACGCGTTATCAAATTGGTGCTGCTATTAGGGGCGGTATCCCCCTTTGTTGGCCTTGGTTTGGCAGCTTTAAACAGGCACCTAATCATGGTTTTGCCCGCACTAGCGTATGGCAAATAGAACAACTGCAGATGACTTCAGCTGGAGTACGCATCGAGTTGCTGTTATCTGGCGCTGAATATGCAGCAGATTGGCCTTATGCTTTTACCGTTAGACAAGTTGTCACCTTTGCCGATACTTTTTCGCAGCAATTGATGATCAGCAATGATGGTAAAACTGATTTTCAATTTACCGATGCCTTGCACAGTTATTTCCGGGTCAGCGGCCCTGAAAATGTTACAATACCCGATTTAAACGAAAGTATCTTTGATGATAAAATTAACCAGTTATCACAATGTGATCCTCTGGATATTTTGGATTGTGTCGGCCCAATCGACAGAATTTATCAGAATGATTCATCGATGACGATTGTTGATAAAGGGGCAAAACGAGCGATAGAGATTAACAAAACTAACTTCGCGCAATGGGTACTGTGGAATCCTGGCATTGAGATTGCCAACAGCATGGCTGATATTCATGCTCAAGGCGAGCAAGAATTTGTTTGTTTAGAAGCCGCTAATACCAACTGGATTAATCTACCGGCGGGCGAAACCACTGTGGTTAGTCAGCAAATTCAGCTTCATAAATTGTAATTGGCCGACCCTACCGCTGATCGGCTAATTTACCCGCAAGTGATTATTTAAAATTGATTGGGTAAATGGAATTTTTAAATAGAACCCTCTTGGCAAGGTCAAAAAAGGTCGCCCTTGCGCATCAAACGCCCGGGTCTTTACTTTCGAATGAGCCGCTTTCGGCCTTAACTGTAATACTTGCCCATATTTGGCGTTAATCTCTTCGACTCTGCCCAGGGCCATCATGTCGGTCAGTTCTTGCCAGTCTTGTGCTAATATCTGCTCTTCTTCCGCGTTAGGTTGCCATAAAAATGGCGTGCAAACGATGCGATCTTTAATCGCAATACTACGTTCAGAAATTACCGGTACCCATAACACCTTAGCCAATTTATTTTTAAGGTGACATTTTTGCCAGGTCATGCCGGTTATTCCTGTTAGTGGCGCGACGCAGACAAAAGTGGTTTCTAATGGTTTGCCTGCACGGTTTATCGGCAATGTTTTCAGTTCGATGCCTAAATCAGGAAAATCAGGTAATGGCAGTGAACCGGCGCTGGCACCTAGTACTTTTTCGAGCAACAAACCAATCCAGCCTTTTTCCCGGTTTAAATTCTCAGGCACCACAATGCCTGCTTGTGCGGCAAGCTCACCAAGACTCAACCCAGCCAATGATTGGGCATGAGTCATTAATTGTTGCTCTGTTTCTGGGCGTGAATTTTGCAATGGGATAGGTCATTGGAATACTTTCACTAAGTATGCTTAAAAAAATTAAAGATTAACATTATTTTTAATCTTTAATTTGCTCATCATCGTAGTTTGTGGAACAATCATTTCATATATTAAAATTTGAACGGGAGTTCATGTGATTGATGCCGAAGGCTATAGGGCCAATGTCGGCATAGTGATTACGAACGGCAAAGGTCAAGTTTTTTGGGCTAGGCGATTTGGTCAGCATTCATGGCAATACCCGCAGGGTGGCGTGGACGAAGGTGAAACCACTGAGCAAACGATGTTTCGTGAACTGCATGAAGAGGTAGGCTTAAAACCTCATCAAGTGGAAATCATTGCCAGTACCAAGCATTGGTTAAGATACCGTTTACCGAAGCGTTTAATTAGGCATGAAAGTAAACCTGTGTGTATTGGCCAAAAACAAAAATGGTTTTTGTTAAAACTAACTTGTGCCGAAGATGAAGTTGATTTGTTGCATTCAGGCCACCCTGAGTTTGATGATTGGCGCTGGGTGAGTTACTGGTATCCAGTTCGTCAGGTGGTTTCATTTAAACGCGATGTATATCGTCGGGTAATGAAAGAGTTTGCTGCAGTTGCATTACCTAGCCATAAGAGCGATGGCAATGAGCGTAGAGCAAACAAATTCCATCGAGGCAACAATCAGCGACGTAATAATCAAAGACGTCGAGGTTAACACTCAAAGCGGTATGTGATCATTATGTAATACAAAGGTTGTGCAGCGTAAGCTACACAACTTTTTTTACTTTATTTAAGATGGAATCTTAAATAAAGCAAAAGCTTACATTGTTTTTAGATGGCTAAGTTTTAGGTTATACTGATATTTCTGATTAATACCAATTTGATTAATTAATTAGTCAACTGGGTATCGTATTTTAGCAAGGGAGTTTATGTTAACCACTTTACGGAGAATTGTTTTAGCGTTTGGGCAAGAGCCTGAGTTAGGTAATGCTTTGCAGAATTTGGTGGCTCAGGTGAAAACCGCTATGGCCACTGAATGTTGCTCTGTATATCTGGCTGATTATGAACGCGAACATTTTTTGTTAACGGCCTCTGACGGTCTTGCTAAAGCTTCCCTTGGGCAAGTGACCATAGGTTTTTCTGAAGGCCTGGTTGGTTTGGTTGGTCAACGTGAAGAACCTATCAATATTGCTGATGCCCAACATCACCCTCGCTTTAAGCATGCGCCGGAAGTAAAAGAAGAAGATTTTAATGCCTTTTTAGGAACGCCAATCATTCATCAACGGCGGGTGTTAGGCATACTTTCGGTACAACAAAAACAAGCCAGACAATTTAACGAGAACGAGGAAGCGTTTTTAGTCACCCTGGCAGCTCAACTTGCTATGGCTATCGCCAATGCCGAAACCACGGGTATTTTAAGCCGAAATAAAAATCAGCAAAATCGTCAATACGTGCAAGGCGTACCTGCCTCTCCTGGTCTTGCCATTGGCAACTTTTATATTAGCTATCCAAAAGCACAACTCAGCAGTGTTAGCCTGAGCAAAGTCGGGCAAGTTGATAAACAAACGAAAATATTTCAACACGCAGTGCTAAAGACTAAGCGTGATCTCTCGCAAATGAGTGAGCGCATGCAAGGTGCGATCCCGGAAGACGCCTTAGATATTTTTGAAATGTACAAACATATGCTCGAAAGTGCCAGTTTAGGCGACGAAATTGTTGAAAAAATTAGTTTGGGCTGGAATGCCGAAAGTGCTTTGAAACTGGTGATAGACCAATATGTTATTCAATTTGAGTCGGTTGAAGATCCTTATATCCGAGAGCGATCAACCGATATCAAAGACTTAGGCAACCGGGTTTTATTTCATTTACAAGAAGAAGAAGCGAGTCGAGAGCAAGTTCCTAAAAATATGATCCTAGTCGCGACAGATGTTACCGCCTCTTTATTGGCGGAATATCAGCATAAGGGATTAAAAGCGATAGTATCATTATCGGGTTCAACCAATTCACATGCCGTTATCTTAGCCCGGGCATTGGCCATTCCGGCGATTATGGCGGTAGGCAATATCTCATTGGCGAACTTTAAGTATAAACAGGCCATTATTGATGGTTATTCAGGAGAAATATTTTTATCTCCCGATGCTGCGCTGTTAAGTGAATATCAACATTTGGTTCGGGAAGAAGATGAATTACAAGAACTGATAAAGGAAGTGATTGATTTACCTGCCATCACCAAAGATGGTAAGTCAATTGAGTTATTATTAAATGCTGGTCTTAGTGCCGAATTTGATTCTTCAATGAAAAATGGTGCGGTTGGTATCGGCTTATACCGTACTGAAATTCCATTTATGGAGCGTAATTGTTTTCCTTCAGAACATGAACAAGTGAACTTGTATCATACTGTATTGCGCTCTTTTCCTCGGCAACCCGTGGTGATGCGTACCTTGGATGTGGGCGGGGATAAGGCTTTGCCCTATTTTCCTATCAATGAAGATAATCCGTTTTTAGGTTGGCGCGGCATTCGTATCACCTTAGATCATCCTGAAATCTTTTTGGTACAAGTCAGAGCAATGTTAAAAGCCAATGTCGGCATAGGTAATTTGGAAATTATGTTGCCAATGATCTCTGGTGTGACCGAAGTTGATGATGCGGTAAGATTGGTAAACCAGGCCTATTTTGAAGTTTGTAATGAAAGTGACACGCCAGTTTCGAAACCTAAAATCGGCATAATGTTGGAAGTGCCGTCAGTCCTTTTTCAATTAGAAGAGCTAGCAAAAAAAGTGGATTTTTTCTCTGTTGGCAGCAATGATTTAACCCAGTACCTGCTTGCGGTAGATAGGAACAATTCAAGAGTAGCACCGTTATATGATTCGTATCACCCTGCCGTGTTGCGAGCGCTAAACCATATCGCCGAACAAGCGCAACTATTCCTGATTGAGTTAAGTCTGTGTGGCGAGCTGGCCAGTGAACCTGGCGGGGCGTTGTTACTTTTAGCAATGGGCTACGATAAGTTAAGTATGAACACTCATAATATTCCAAAAGTTAAATGGGTGTTGCGGCATATTGATTATACACAGGCACAGCTAATCCTATCCCATTGTCTAATGTTAAGCACGCCGAAACAAGTGCATAATTACTTGAACGAGCAGTTAGAATTGCTTGGTTTAGGCGGTTTTGTTCGCGCCGGTAAATAAGTTATTGTGCAAAAAACGAGTCATATATTTAATATGCGTTTTAATAAGATATTTTAGCGATTTAAGGCTAAAATTTTATATCCGCGGAGCTATACCTTGGTTTCACATTTCTAGAGTTAACAATGTTTTTATCAGTATTTTTATTTTGTATGTTACTAGGCACCTTGGTCGGTTTTTTAGCTGGCTTGTTGGGGATTGGCGGCGGTTTAGTCATAGTTCCTGTGTTGATTATGTTACTGCCGACAATTGGCATACATCCTGATATTGTCATGCCTATTGCCTTAACATCTTCATTAGCGTCAATCGTGGTGACATCTTCCAGTGCGGCATTTAATCATCATAAATCGGGTAATATTCCCTGGAAAATAACCAAAAAATTATTGGCCTTTGTTGCTGTTGGAGCAATCATTGGCGCGAATTTAGCCGATTTATTGCCAACCAAAACGTTAACGGCCATTTTTGCTACCTTTGTGATCTCGTTGGCAACCTACATGTTGTTTTCCATCAGACAAACGGTACATAGAGATTTGCCTTCAGATAAAGTTTTGAAAGGGGTTGCCACAGGGACCGGTATTATCGCCAGCTTAATGGGCATCAGTGGTGGTGCCGTTCTCATTCCATTTTTAAGCTATTGTGGTGTTAATTTATTGCAGGCTATTGGCATTTCTACCGCTTGCGGTATGATTGTCTCGCTTTTTGGCACAATGGCGTTTATGATTGCAGGTCTTGGTAATCCCAACCTTCCTGAATGGAGTTTAGGTTACATATACTGGCCAGCAGTACTCGGTATCGCTTCTACATCTACGGTATTGGCAAGGTACGGGGTAAAGTTAGCGAATAAGCTGCCAGTGAAAACAATAAAAAAAGTATTTGCTACATTCCTGATACTTGTGGCAATAAAAATGATGACTTAACACAGGATCTTTTTATGACCCTCGCTGCAATACAATTTCCACAAATTGACCCGATAATTTTCTCCATTGGCCCTATTGCCTTGCGCTGGTACGGCTTTATGTATTTGATTGGCTTTATTCTCGCCATGATGATTGCCAATAGAGCTGCCGATAAAAGTCGTGGCCTTTGGACTCGAGACCAGGTTAGCGATTTATTATTTTATGGCTTCCTTGGGGTGATATTGGGTGGCCGAGTAGGCTACGTCTTATTTTATAATTTTGATTATTTCTTAGTTGACCCGCTTTATCTGTTTAAAATTTGGACCGGCGGCATGTCGTTTCATGGTGGACTGTTAGGCGTGATCACTGCCATTGCGATTTTTGCGCGCAAGGAAAAGAAAAGTTTTTTACAGGTTGGTGACTTTGTCGCGCCATTGGTACCCCTTGGTTTGGGTGCTGGCCGTATCGGTAATTTTATTAACTCAGAACTTTGGGGCAGAGAAACCGATGTGTCTTGGGCGATGATTTTCCCATCCGACCCGTTAGGTTTACCGCGTCATCCTTCGCAACTCTATGAGTTCTTCCTTGAAGGCGTAGTGCTGTTTATGATCATCTATGTAGTTTGTCGTAAACCAAAACCTGCCGGGGTCGCCAGTGGTATATTTTTAGCGGGCTACGGCTTGTTTAGAATGATAATAGAGTTTTTCCGTGAACCGGACGCCCATTTAGGTTTTTATTTCAGCTTTATCTCGATGGGACAAATGCTGTCATTGCCTATGGTGATCGTTGGCATTGGCCTGATCACGTGGGGCTTGAACCAAGGCTTACCGATCGAGAACAAGTCAGCTAAGACAAAAACCACAAACAAAAAGAATAAAAAGAGTGTCGCCAAATGAAGCAGTATTTAGATTTATGCCAACGCATTATTGATGAGGGTATTTGGGTTGATAATAAACGTACAGGCAAGCGCTGTTTAACAGTGATTAACGCCGATTTAGAGTATCAGGTTGGCAACAACGAGTTTCCCTTAATTACTACCCGTAAAAGCTTCTACAAATCAGCAATTGCCGAGTTACTGGGCTATCTTAAAGGTTACGACAATGCCGCCGATTTTCGCGCTTTGGGCACCAAAACCTGGGATGCCAATGCCAATGACAATGAAGTGTGGCTGAAAAATTCTTATCGCAAAGGCGAAGATGATATGGGCCGTGTTTACGGCGTGCAAGGTCGTGGCTGGGCAAAACCTGATGGTGGCACAATTGATCAGCTGAAAAAGGTTGTTGAAAACCTAAAAAATGGTGTCGATGACCGCGGCGAAATTATTACCTTTTATAATCCAGGTGAATTTCATCTGGGCTGTTTACGTCCATGCATGCATACTCATAATTTTTCATTGCTTGGCGATACCTTATACTTAACCAGCTTTCAGCGTTCTTGTGATGTGCCATTGGGACTGAATTTTAATCAAATTCAAGTGTTTGCCTTCTTGGCTATTATGGCGCAAATTACCGGCCATAAAGCTGGCGTTGCTTACCATAAAATTGTCAATGCCCATATTTATGAAGATCAATTGGATTTAATGAAAAATGTGCAGCTAAAGCGTGAACCACTATCGGCGCCAAAACTTACCATTAACCCTAAAATTAAATCGCTGGAAGATATTGAGACCTGGGTGACGATGGATGACTTTGATGTGACGGGTTATGAACATCACGATGCAATTCGATATCCGTTTTCGGTGTAAAGACAGGCTGCGAGCCGCGGGCTAAAAACTGAAGGCTACGGACAATCTCAAATGAGTGATTAGCAGCTCCAAACCATATACGAAATTTAATGCCTTCATCCCGTGCGAGCCAAAGCGAGACACGGGACCTCCCGACGCATGCAGAGACTCAAAAAGAAATAAAATCAAATTTTTATATGCACACTATTACTGGAGGAGGTACCGGATGTCGCTAGGGCTCCTCCGGCATGACGGTGTAGTTTTTCTAATTTCTCGCTGCCCCCAACAGATACAAGATACATAAACCCAACCCGAACATTCAGGCAGACTGCTCATAGTCTGAAGCTCGTAGCCAGCAGCTCGTTTTCCAGGCAAAAAAATACCGCAATTAAGCGGTATTTTAAAAACTAGTTTTTAATGCAAAAGTTCTAATTAAAGAGCTTTGATTTTTGCATTTAAACGGCTCTTAACGCGAGCTGATTTGTTTTTGTGTATTAAACCTTTACTTGCGTAACGATCTAAAATTGGAGAAACAGCAGCAAACTCTTTTGTTGCAGCTTCTTTGTTACCAGCTTCAATAGCAGCGATAACTTTTTTCAAATAAGTGCGCATCATTGAACGACGACTTGCATTGTGTTGGCGACGCTTCTCTGATTGTACAGCGCGCTTCTTAGCAGACTTTGAGTTAGCCAAGGTGAACTCCTAAAAATAAAATAATATAGCCATAATTTAAGGCGACGAAATATGCCTTTTTTTAACCGTTATGTCAAACCTTTTATTGATTAATTAACCAATAACGTATTTTTTTGACATTTAATACGGTTTTTCTGTGGCAAACAAGGGCAGGGATGATAACATTATTATCCGCTAAGCGCTAAGTTTCTTGGCTAAAACTTACTAAAAAACAAGAAAACCCAGATATAAGAATAAAGGAATTACATTTTTGAGTAAAAAATTGCTTAAGTCAGGCCTCATCGTCAGTTTTATGACGCTTATTTCCCGAGTGCTTGGTCTGGTGCGCGATGTTGTTATCGCCGATAAAATAGGTACCAGCTCAGGTGCCGATGTGTTCTTCTTTGCCAATAAGATCCCTAATTTTTTACGAAGATTATTTGCCGAAGGCGCATTTGCACAAGCCTTTGTGCCGGTGTTGAGCGAATATCAACAAGCGGATAGTAAAAATGGCACAGCCGATACTCGAGAGCTGATCAGCAAAGTAAGCGGTACCTTAGGCGTTATCGTCTCTATTGTGACCTTATTTGGCATGATTGCCACTCCGCTGTTTGTCGCTTTATTTGGTTTTGGCTGGTTTTTAGACTGGCTTAATGACGGTCCCAATGCCGATAAATTTGATTTAGCATCATCGCTATTAACCATCACCTTTCCGTATTTATGGTTTATTAGTTTTACTGCCCTTTCCGGCGCGGTGTTAAATACCTTAGGAAAATTTGCGGCTGCGGCGTTTACCCCGGTGTTGTTAAACGTTTGTATTATTGCAGCAGCAATTTATTTGTCAGCATCATTTGAGCAACCTGCCTACGCATTAGCATGGGGAGTCTTCCTCGGTGGCTTAACTCAGTTCTTATTCCAAATTCCGTTTTTGCTTAAAGCTGGCGCTTTAGTCAAACCTGTCTGGGGCTGGCAGCATGCTGGCGTTAAAAAAATACGAAAATTATTGATCCCGGCGTTATTTGGCGTATCGGTTACGCAGATCAATTTATTACTCGATACCTTAATCGCAAGTTTTTTAATTACCGGCTCTATCAGTTGGCTTTATTATGCCGACAGATTGCTAGAATTCCCGTTGGGCTTGTTTGGTATTGGCATCGCCACGGTGATTTTACCCAGTTTGTCACGCTTGCACGCCAATCAAAACCCTCAACAATTCTCTGCTACTTTAGATTGGGCATTAAAGGTCGTCAGCTTACTTGGTTGGCCAGCCATGGCGGGGCTTATGGTACTCGCCCAACCTATCATAATGGTGCTGTTTATGCGTGGCGAATTCAGCCAGAATGACGTGTTTCAGGTGTCCTATGCGCTATACGCTTATTTAAGCGGTTTGCTCAGTTTCATGTTCATCAAAGTGTTGGCGCCCGGCTATTATGCTCGTCAAGATACCAAAACGCCGGTGAAAATTGGCATCATCGCGATGGTCACAAATATGGTATTTAATTTACTGTTAGCACCTGTATTTGGTTATGTTGGTCTGGCCATTGCGACCGCGTTATCGGCAACGCTAAATGGTTTCTTATTGTATCGAGGCTTAAAAGTATTAGGCATTTACCAGCTAAGCAAACAGACAAAATTAGTGATTATTCGACTTATTCTTGCTGCATTAGCAATGGCGGCAGTCATTAATTATTTATCGCCATCGTTTGATGCTTGGCTGGAGTTATCTTTTGCTCAGCAAGCGTTAAAATTGACCTGGTTAATTCTGGCCGGTGCAGCAACTTATTTTGTCAGTTGTGTCGTTATGGGCATTCGTTTGCCTCACTTCGTCAGCAAAGCCTGAACGAATCGATATTTATTGCAAAATTGCACCGCAAAGGTCAACAGACCCTAATTATTTGAAAACTTAATGCTAATCAAATGACTGTTTTGCGATAAGAAACCCCAAGCTTTGATAAAAATTGCCTTAAATCCCCACTATCTTGTGCGAAAGTGCTGATTAATAATTCACAGTGGTATATAAACTGGTATATAATTCGTCAGTTTTTAATAGGCTAAATATACTCATCCACATGAGTCGGGATTTTTCAATAGATGCAATTAGTTAGAGGTGTGCACAATATTCGCGATGCGCATAATGGTTGTGTATTAACCATTGGCAATTTTGATGGTGTCCATTTGGGCCATCAACGAGTGGTTACCGCTCTGGTTGCAAAAGCAAAAAAGCTTAATTTGATCCCGGCAGTGATGGTGTTTGAGCCACAACCGCAAGAGCTCTTTAACCCACAAATGGCGCCAGCAAGGCTGTCTCGGTTACGCGATAAATATACCCTGTTAAAAAAACTTGGTGTACAGCGTCTCATTTGCGTGAACTTTACCCATGAATTTGCCAGCCAAACGGCGCAGCAATTTATTGAGAAATTATTAGTGACGCAACTTGGGGTTAAGCATTTGATCATAGGTGATGATTTTCGCTTTGGTAAAAATCGTCTTGGCAATTTTGCTATGCTCAAAAATGCCGGTAGCAAATTTGGCTTTGAAGTTACCGATACTGCCAGTTATAAAATGCTTACATGCCGAATTTCCAGTACTGAAATTCGTAAAGCATTGCAACAAGACGAATTGGAAGATGCCGAACAAATGCTGGGCCGAAAATACAGCATTATTGGCCGTGTTGTGCATGGCGATAAACAAGGTAGAAACTTAGGTTTCCCTACCGCAAACGTATTACTGAAACGCTGCGTTTCGCCGGTTGCCGGTGTGTACGCAGTGAGCGTAAATGCTTTGGATAAGCAATTTTATGGCGTCGCCAATATTGGTTCAAGACCAACGGTGAACGGCATAAGACAGCAGCTTGAAGTACATATTTTCGATTTTAACAACAACTTGTATGGTCAACCGATTGAAGTGGCATTA
Source organism: Thalassotalea sp. 42_200_T64 (assembly GCA_002162925.1). GTDB lineage: Bacteria > Pseudomonadota > Gammaproteobacteria > Enterobacterales > Alteromonadaceae > Thalassotalea_A. The sequence goes on from MABC01000032.1 coordinate 55,435, forward strand.
TTAAAGAAACTGCGCGCCGAACAGCGTTTTGCCTCTTTAGACGAGTTAACCACACAAATTGCAAAAGATAGTGAACAGGCCCGCGCCTATGTGCAGGCTTTGGTTTCAAATTAATTGGTATAACAATACTAACGGATAAATGATTCAATGAGTGATTATAAACATACTTTAAACTTACCAGACACTGCGTTCCCAATGCGTGGTGGCTTGCCACAGCGTGAACCTAAAATGCTGAAAGAATGGGCCGAAAAAGACTTGTATGGTCAAATTCGTGCTGCCAAAAAAGGCAAAAAATCATTTATTTTGCATGATGGCCCTCCGTATGCAAATGGTAATATTCATTTAGGTCATGCGGTAAATAAAATCTTAAAAGATGTGATTGTAAAAGCAAAAACGCTTTCCGATTTTAACTCACCATACGTACCGGGCTGGGATTGTCACGGTTTACCGATTGAATTAGTGGTTGAAAAGAAGTGGGGCAAGCCGGGCAAAAAGTTAACGGCTAGTGAGTTTCGTCAAAAATGTCGTGAATACGCGAAAAAACAAGTGGACGGCCAGCGTGAAGACTTTAAACGTTTAGGCGTTTTTGCCGATTGGGCTAACCCATATTTGACCATGGATTTTAACACCGAAGCCAATATTATCCGCGCTTTAGGAAAAATCACTGAGAACGATCATTTGCATCAGGGCTTTAAACCGGTGCACTGGTGTACCGATTGTGGTTCGGCATTAGCCGAAGCCGAAGTGGAATATCAAGATAAGGTATCGCCTGCCATCGACGTTAAGTTTAACTGTGATGATGCCGTTGCCGATTTATTCTCACACCCAGAAGGACATGCCGGAATAGGCCAAATCGCAATTGTGATTTGGACGACAACACCATGGACTTTACCGGCAAACCGTGCAGTATCGGTAAATCCGGCATTGAAATATACCTTAGTTCAGGTAGAAGGTGAACAAGGGCCACAACGTCTAATTTTAGCCTCAGACTTGGTTGCCGATTGTATGGACCGCTTTGGTATTGATAAGTATCATGCATTAGGTTTTTGTAACGGTGATGCGTTAGAACACGTACAAATCAATCATCCGTTTTATGATTTCACCGTCCCTGTGATCTTGGGTGACCATGTGACTACCGAAGCGGGTACTGGTTGTGTGCACACCGCTCCTGGTCATGGTGTAGACGATTTCAATGTCGGTCGTAACTATGGTTTAGAAGTCGCTAACCCGGTTGGCGCCAACGGTGTTTATCTTAGCGATACCCCTTTATTTGCTGGCCAACATGTATTTAAAGCCAACGACAGTGTGGTTGAAACCTTAAAAGCCCATGGTGCGCTAATGCATCATCATGCGTATGAACATTCTTACCCACATTGCTGGCGACACAAAACGCCAATTATTTTCCGAGCGACGCCGCAGTGGTTCATCTCTATGGATAATAAAGGTTTGCGTCAAGACTCATTAAAAGAAATTGAAAAAACGAAATGGATCCCGGATTGGGGCCAAAGCCGAATTGAAAAAATGGTAGAAGGTCGTCCCGACTGGTGTATTTCAAGACAACGTACCTGGGGTGTGCCAATTGCATTATTCGTGCATAAAGACACTGGTGCCTTACACCCTGATTCGGTGGCGTTAATTGAAAAGGTTGCGCTTAAAGTTGAACAACAAGGCATTCAAGCCTGGTTCGATTTAGAAGCAGAAGAATTAATTGGTGATGACGCGAATGAATACGTCAAAGTGCCAGATACTTTAGATGTTTGGTTTGATTCTGGGGTATCACACTACTCTGTTGTCGATGCTCGTGATGAGTTTGATGATATTGCCGACTTATATCTGGAAGGTAGTGACCAACACCGTGGTTGGTTTATGTCGTCAATGATGTCATCGGTAGCGATGAACGGTAAAGCACCGTATCGTGAAGTGTTAACTCACGGTTTCACCGTTGATGTTAAAGGCCATAAAATGTCTAAATCGTTAGGCAATGTGGTAACACCGAGTGAAATTACCAACAAATTAGGCGCAGACATCTTACGGTTGTGGGTAGCTTCGGTTAACTATACCCAAGAAATTACCGTATCGGATGAAATCTTCAAGCGTCAAGCCGATGCTTATCGCCGTATTCGTAATACCTCACGTTTCTTATTGGCCAACATTAATGGCTTTGAACCGGAAACTCATTCGGTGGCGTTAGATGACATGGTGGCACTCGATCGTTGGGTAGTAGGCAAAGCGGCCGACTTGCAAGAAGAAATCATCGAAGCTTACGACAACTATGAATTTCATGCGGTAGTACAAAAAATCATGAATTTCTGTACCAGCGAGCTCGGCGGTTTCTATTTAGATATTATTAAAGACAGACAGTACACCGCCAAAAGCGACGGTGTAGCGCGACGCTCATGTCAGACCGCGCTTTATCTGATTGCCGAAGCTATGGTGCGCTGGATGGCGCCAATTTTAAGCTTTACCGCGCAAGAGATTTGGTCAGCATTACCGGGTAAGCGTGATGAATTTGTGTTTACTGGTGTATGGTTTGATGGTGTTGAGAAAATGCCAGAAAACTCTGAGTTAAATAATGATTTCTGGGCAAGTTTATTGGCGGTACGTACGGAAGTGAACAAAGCTCTGGAACTAGCCCGTCGCGAAGAAGTGGTTGGTGCTGGCTTGCAAGCTAACGTGACGTTATACGCTAATAAAGAGTTAGCGGATAAACTATTAGCGATTGGTGAAGAGTTACGTTTTGCCTTAATTACGTCAACGGCAACGGTAGTACCGGTGAGCGCACAACCTGAGGGGGCTAGCGCTACCGAACTAGCAGGTTTGTGGTTATCGGTTGCCGCTTCAACCGGTACTAAGTGTGAGCGTTGTTGGCATTATACTGATGATATCGGTACCAATGATGCGCACAGTGATATCTGTGGCCGTTGTGTTAGCAATATTGAAGGCGATGGCGAAGTTCGTCAGTTTGCTTAAAGAGAAAAGGTTGTATTTGAATGTCTGATCATTCTGTGTTTAAAAACACTGGCTTACGTTGGTTATGGCTGGCAATTATTATGCTTGTTATTGATCAGGTAACAAAACACACCGTTGTGTTTTTTATGGATTATCGTGAAAGTATTGCGGTTATGCCGTATTTTAATTTAACCTATGTACATAACCCTGGTGCCGCGTTTAGTTTTTTAGCTGATCAGGGCGGTTGGCAGCGTTGGTTCTTTACCATCATTGCCGCAGTAGTCAGTGTATTACTGATTGTGTGGATGGCGAAAACGCCGAAACAAGATAAATTGATTGGCATTGCCTTTGCGTTAATTTTAAGTGGTGCGGTTGGCAATCTAATCGATCGTATGATGTTTGGCTATGTGATCGATTTTCTCGACTTTTATCTTGGCAACAAACATTGGCCGGCATTTAATGTTGCCGATTCGGCGATTTTTGTCGGTGCCGGCTTGATGATCTTAGATGCTTTGTATAATAGTGATAAAAGCGGCGACAAAAGCGACGACACAAGCAACGACACTGTCACCGGAAAAAATGAAAACAACAATGAGTTAGATAACTCTGACTCGGGAGTAAAGTAGTATGTCTGAACAGGCAAATGATGTGAAAACCATTACCAGTGATTCAAATTTATTAATGCATATCACCATGAAGCTATCTGATGGCTCAGCGGCCGACAGCACGAAAGTGAACAACAAGCCGGCAAAAGTGAACATGGGCGATCAAAGCTTATCACCAGCGTTTGAAGCTCAGTTGTTAGGCTTAACGGCAGGGGACAGTAAAGAATTTACCCTAGAGGCAAAAGATGCCTTTGGTGACGTGAACCCTGATAATATCCATTATTTGGATCGGCAAAAATTTAACAGTGAAACACCGGCCGAAGTTGGCAGTATTGTTACTTTCACCCAACCGGGTGGTGAAATACCCGGCGTGATCCGTGAAGTAAACGATTTATCGGTTACCGTCGATTTTAATCATCCTTTAGCGGGACAGGCAATCACCTTTGCCATCGATGTCGTTGACATCCTGTAATACCAATTCGTTTTAACCATTAAAATGAGCAGTTATTTACTCTACTTGGTATAATGAATCATGGAGTGCGAATTTATTCGCATTTTCACTGCAACGGCGACTTGAGTCGCAGATACAAAAGAACAGCATTATGGAAATTATATTAGCGAACCCTAGAGGTTTTTGTGCCGGTGTTGATAGAGCTATCAGTATTGTTGACAGGGCTTTAGATATCTTTGACGCCCCAATTTATGTGCGTCACGAAGTGGTTCATAATAAATTTGTCGTCAATGGTTTAAAACAGCGTGGCGCTATCTTTGTTGATGAACTGGATGAAGTGCCAGATGGCAATACCGTGATCTTTTCCGCGCATGGCGTATCGAAAGCGGTACGTCGAGAAGCCAAAGACCGAGGTTTAAAAGTATTCGATGCCACTTGTCCATTAGTCACCAAAGTGCATATGGAAGTCACCCGTGCATCGCGTAAAAACCACGAGTGCATTCTTATCGGTCATGCCGGCCACCCCGAAGTGGAAGGCACGATGGGGCAATACGAGTCAGAAGTTGGTGGTATTTACCTGGTTGAATCTGTTCGTGATGTTGAAAACCTTATCGTGAAAAATTCAGAGGTTTTATTTTATTGTTCACAAACCACATTATCGGTGGATGATACTTCAGAAGTGGTTGATGCACTTCGGACTAAATTTCCAAACATTTCAGGCCCGCGCAAAGATGACATTTGTTATGCCACACAAAACCGTCAAGATGCAGTACGCTCAATTGCCAACAAAGCCGATTTGTTATTGGTGGTAGGTGCCAGAAACAGTTCTAACTCAAATCGTTTACGCGAATTAGCGGAAAAAATGGGCATTACCTCGTATTTGATCGACGGTGCCGAAGACATTGACTCTAGCTGGTTAGAAAAGGCCGAAAAAATTGGCGTAACTGCTGGTGCTTCAGCGCCGGAAGTATTGGTTGCGCAAGTTGTTGAAAAACTAAAAGCCCTGGGCGGTAAAGTAGTCATAGAAAACCCCGGTCGTGAAGAAACAACCGTATTTGCGGTTCCTGCCGAACTGAGATAATTCGCCAATTTCAAAAGCTTTAGATAAAAACTGAACTATACTGTATTCATCAAATACCAATCTGCATAAGCTTCTTATGCAGATTGGTATTATAGCAAGGAGGCTAAATGATGAAACCCCAATGTCGATACCATTCAACACATATTACTACACTTAAAAAAAGCGCCTGCTTAGGCTTTTCACTGGTCGAACTTCTGGTCACCGTGGCCATTATGACATCACTGCTCAGCATTGGCATGCCAAGTTACCAAGCTCTGATCCAGCGTCATTATATGAAAACCGAAGTGAATAAATGGTTATTGGCATTAAATCTTGCCCGACAAACGGCAATTACCAGTGGCAATATTGTCACTCTTTGCCCTAGCAGTAACGGCATCTCTTGTGGTAAAAAATGGACCGATGGGGCAATACTGTTTATCGACAAAAATCGCGACCATGTAAAAGATAATAATGAACTTATGTTGCAAGTAGTTGCCGCGGTTCAACATCGACAATTATTGACCTGGCGCGCCTTTCAAAATCGAAAATATATCCAATTTCAACAAAATGGCTTCACCTGGAGCCAAAATGGCACGTTTCGTATTTGTGCAAATCAAACGTCGTTGAAATATAATCGTGCGTTAATTGTGACTCGTTCTGGCCGCATTCGATTATCAAAAGACCATGATGGCAATGGCATTCATGAAGATGCTGCTGGTAAGGATGTCAGCTGTTAGGTTTGGCTAACCAAGTCTAATGCCAGCAATTATTATTTATTACACCTTGACTGTTTAGTGAACTTTTCTCATTTAAATTTGAAAGGGTAAAGCTGAGACAACCTTTATCTTTACTCTGACTGGTTCGGGCGGTTGCTTTGAGAATAAAACTGTCTACTCCGTCATTGGCTTGAGTTCTAACGGTAACACTGAGTTGATAAAATTCTTCATCCGTTAATATTGATTTATGATTCAAACCGGAAGCAGAGCTAATATCATTAGAATACTGCATGTTTTGATTATAAAAATTTTCTTCTAAGACTGCCAAATGCATCAATGTAATGGTCGCATCGCTGCGCCTTACTTTGAGTACATAGTCTTGAAAGCTACCATAGGCGATGCTGCTTAAAATACCGACTATCACTAAACAAACCATCAATTCCAATAAAGTAAACCCGAGATGACTGTTTTTCAGTACTCTATAAACCACGTTATTGGTTTCATCATATTTGAGTTGCATAGTCTGCCTCCAAAATTATTAACTTGATATTTAATCAACTTGGTATTTGTCGCTGTCAACGAGTTAATTGACTAAAAAAGTAAGCAGTTTTTGGCTCTGATACTCTCCACCTTTCGCCGTTTCTGTGTGTAGCAGTAATTTGAACAGGTGATGTTCAGCGCCAATAAATGGCTCGCTCAATTTCGTAGTTTTACCTAAGTAAATCACCACATATTGGCCTTTACCTGCTGTAAGCGATGATGCTGATACAACTGCGCCGTTATCTTGCCAATTGATATCCGTTAAATACAATGCGGAGTGCTCGGGGTAAAAGCCAATTTCGGGCACCGTTAAATCGACATTGTCTTCCAATAACGATTCAATATATGACTTCGCCTGAGCCGTCACCAGATGTGACATATTTTGACTCAGCAGTTGTAGCTGATAATGATTGCTCATTTGGCTTTGGTTTAAAGCATTTTTAAATAATGCCGTGGCAATTAAGGTCACCAATAACAGCATGATCAAATTGCTCGCCAATACTATTCCATGAGGTGTTGCTTTTTTAACAGCATCATTGTGTGCTGAGTTCATCAATAATTCCTTTTATTGGTTAATGGTAATTAAACGTGTACTGATAATGCAAACGGTGGAAGTTATCATTTACCTGATAATTAATGTCGGCAAGCGGATAATTTTTATTGTCAAAATGCGCCTTGTCCGGGCAGTCACTTCTTAATAATAAATCCACTTTTACGCTTAAGATCCTACGCCAGTTCAATACCTGATTGGGATTCACATATTTGTTGGCAATGTTATCCTCATCATTATCGATGGCAAACTGAATTTGCAATTGTTCGACGCCACTGAGTAATTCTTCCCGTTGCGGTCTACCATTGACCAGAGTTTGCCAATACAAAGATGGTATTATTTGGGACTGGCATTCTCTTTGGCTGTCGCCAATGTAAAAACTGTGGGCGACGATTTGTTGAGTTAACGCGTTGGTTAAGTCCTTATTAATGGCTAAACTTCTATCTCGGCCGATAAATAATCTATGACTTGCCCCGTCGCTACGCAGATAAATTTGTTGATTATCATAACTGCCAACTGGCTCTGTGCTGGCATATCTTAGCGTTAATATGTCGCCGATAAGATAATCATCATTTTTTATACAGGCATAACCTGTTGCCGAATTGTTGATAGCAAACACGGGTTGTTGTAATTGTCGGCCCCAACTGGTACCTGATTCAATGCATGTTGTTTGCGTTGCATCGGTTAACAAGGCGCTGCCGGCAAACGTACTAAATGGCAGGGTATTATTCCAATATCGGCTTTGTTTTATGTCATTTTCAATTAAGGCGAACGCAAATCTTGCAGTTTCCTGCATTTTTGCTGTTTGCTGAATATTGATAAAGCTTTTGTTAACGCTGAACAGTCCCTGCATGCTGACGCTGAGTAAAAATAATCCAAGGGTAAGTGACACCATCACTTCGACAATGGTGAAACCATAGCTATATGGTAGTTTTTGTAAGCGCATAAATCACCATACCACTCGACTGATCCTACTGCATTCAAGATCCTTGTTGTCTTTCTTAGGGCAATTTAAGCCACTAGAACCATTACGGTTTTGATCCCAGCGAACAATAATGTTTGCGGTATGCGCCGTGGTGATTATCTCTGCCTGACCAAAAGGCAAAGCATTGGCAATTTTTTGTTGCCAGAGCTGTAAATCATATTTAGCAATATTGCCAGAGCTACAAGAGGTAGAGCTGCAATTTACTGATGCGCTTACTTGCTGATTAGCCGCTAATTGATAATTTTCCAGGGCTGTCGAATTGGCCGTAATTTGTTCTGCCATTTGCGTGGCAAAACTTGCGGCTTTACTGGCGTAATGAGCATTTTGCACATCGCGCAGGGCATTAAGTTGCAACTTGGCAACGCCAAACATGCCAAAGGTAATGATCAGCATTGAAATCAACACTTCCAATAAAGAAAAGCCACGTTGAAATTTATGCGCGCGGGTTAGTATAGGTAGGTGGGGCGACGTTAAGTTAGCCATTTAATCACATCCTTGTTAATTAAATTCACCTATAAGTAATAGTTCAAAATCACAGGGTTTACTATTTTTTCGTGCAAATTTATCAAAACAGCGGTTTGCGCTGTGTTATCATCTTTTTGATAGTAATAATTAAAATGCAATCTATAGCATCGTATATTGCGCGACAAAGGAAGACTGATTAAGCACAGTAACTCTTAATCAGGATATTGAATTATGAGAAAAATACACGGTTTTACCTTGATCGAAGTTCTGGTCAGCATACTCATTTTGACTATCTTGGCAAGTGTTGCTGCGCCGAGCTTTTTACAATCTTTTTCCGATAAAAAATTAGTCAGTGCCAGCGAAGAACTGTATTCAAACCTGCAACTTGCGCGCTCTGAAGCATTAACACGCTCTGTGCCAATTTACTGGAGTGCCGCCTCATTGGGTACTAAAAACTGGCAATTTGGCATGAGTGCAGGCGAGTACTGCGATCCTAAAGTCACTTCGAACGTAACGGCAAAGGCGTGTGTATTGACCATTGACGATGGCGATGGTCAGTTCAGCGCCGCCAACGATCTGGTATTGCATCGTATCGATGGCAGTGAATTTGATGACATTACTCTGAAACGTACCCATAGCACATCATCAGTAGATGCAATCACCTTTGATCCCGCCAGAGGCACCACCAGTGTTAAAATGCGTTACTATACCTTAACTTCAGCTTTAGGCAGAGAAGTGAATTTCACCCTTTCAATGATCGGAAATATCAAAATTTGTTCCGATGATATTACCAATTATAAGGATTGTGGTTGATGCACAATACCCAAACTAAAGGTTTTACCTTAATAGAGTTAATGATAACAGTGGCAATCATCGGCATCATTGCCAGCGTCGCTTACCCATCGTTTATTGATATGATGAATAAGTCGAGACGTGCCGACGCCCATAGCGCATTGATGGAACTGAGTTTAGCGCAGAGTAAATTGCGCGGCAACTGTACCACTTATGGCAGTAGCATCGGCAGCGTCAGCGATTGTGTCAATAAAAAAGTAAAAGGCACGAGTAGCAGCGAAAATGGCTACTATGTCTTGACGGTTAGTGGTGCCACGGGCAATGCCTACACGTTAACGGCGACGGCACAAGGTGTTCAGCAAAAGGATACCAGTTGCAAATCGATGACCTTAATCGTCAGTCCTTCACAGCCAAAAGGGGTGAAAGCGCCGGAAGCTTGTTGGTAAGGTTTTTTGTTCCTTTATCCGCCATAAAAAAATAATTTAAATTTGGGCTTTTGATCATTTAGTGATAGATTAACCTTAATGGAGAGTAACAATAGCGTTTGAACCTGTAATTAACTAGGTATTAGAAATGCTATTTGTTCACAATACAAAGGAAGCGGGTCTGTTAGCTTAGACTAGCAGATTGGGTATTGACCTGGCTTAAAACACATTGCTGTTTTAAGTGCTCTCTATCTACGCGCGCCTTTTTATTTCAAGAACTCAACTCTTCGTTTAATTAATTTACAGTTTAATGGTTTATAAGAGTTGTAATTTTCGATGATATTATTTGATTTATTAAGTAAACAGCACTTGTCTTTGGACAATATCAAAGGTCTACATTGCTGCCAAATTTCTGCTGTTGTCAACCGTTTCTCATCCATCTTCACCTTTCGGGCTGTTATCACTTTAAGCTCCGTTAGTTTGCCGCGTAATTGGAGTGCTAATGAGAACTGAAAAAAACACTATGGCTGGATTTACGCTAATTGAATTAATGCTCAGTATGGTATTCGGCTTAATTGTTCTATCAGGGCTAACTTCGGTTTACCTCGCCGTAGTGACCAGCAGTACTGAAACTCTGAAAAATACAAAACTAAACAGCCAATTGATGACCATCATGGGCGTTATGGCTGATGATATCCGCCGTGCGGGATACTGGTCGAATAGCAACTTGTTGGCGCCAACCGATAACCCTTTTAATCAAGTTGATGATTCGCGGTTAGTGATAGTAACGTCGGTGGCGAATAATACGAAAATTGTTGATGACAGTAATGTCGATGGCAGCTGTATTTTATACAGTTATGATCGGGATGAAGATGGCCTGGTTGATAATAGTTCAAGTAGTTTTGAATACTATGGCTTTCGCCTGATTGGCGGGACAGTACAAGTCCGTTCATCTGGCTCTGTAACCCAGGGCGACAGTTGTACTAATGGCAACTGGTACGATTTAAGTGATGATGATTTATACCAAATTGACACACTGACATTCAATCCAGGTAATTCAAGCTGTGCTAACTCTTCGGAACCAGATGGCAGCGACTCGGATAATGACAGCAATACTGACGTTGATGATGAGGACGAGAAGAATTGCTATAAAGTCGCCGCAACTGCAGGCCATGTCACGGTAGAAACCCGAGAAATATTGATAACATTAGCTGGCTCATTAAAGAATGATGCGAGCGTAAAAGCGCGATATAGCCAATCGGTACGAGTGAGAAATGATTTGGTGAGGCTACGTTAATGAAAATCTTACAATCATCGCAATTTGGCCTGAAAAAATACAATAAACAACAAGGCATGGTAGTACTGGCGCTATCGATCATATTATTGCTCCTAATTACCTCCGTATCTTTATACCTGGCTCGTACGCTAATGTTCGAACAAAAATTAACCAATAACGGCATTCGTGCCAAGCAGGCATTTGAAGCGGCAGAAGCCGGCTATGCCGTGGCACAAGAATATTTTATCAAAGGCATTGAAGATAATACCGCCGAAGGAAAATATCAGATTTTCGCCAGTATTGCCGACGGTGATGATGATTCTTTTCGCGGCACGCTTAGTGACAGCAGTTTTGCAGTAACCTTAACTGAAATCGACGTGGATGGTTTAATTGCAATTGGCATCTCATCCACTGGCACAAGTGCCGATGGCACCGCAAGCAAAATCATAGCTTCTGATGTGGTTGCCCTTAATCCGATTCCCAATACCCCGGATAACCCGATTAGCACTAAAGGTGCATTTACCATTGGTGGCTCTGTCACGGTGCACAACAGTGAAGGTCACAGTACCATTTGGAGTGGTGGCAATGTTGATGTGGGCTCTAACAATGCAACAAAAACCTTGATCGCCGATCCAAATGGTGCAAATTACCCTGCTTGCATGGATATTCCCGGCGAATGTTCCACCATCGAATCATCAAACCGTGACATGGCAGGTCTTGATATCGTTGAGCATGACTCAGATTTAGCAAATTTAACTTCTGATGAAATGTTTGCCAATTTCTTTGGGATGACGCCAGCAGCTTATAAAGACACCATGGCCACCAGAATTATCGACCCGGCCAACCCCGGTCAAGCAAGCGGTGATTGCGGAAATTCATGGTCAGGCTGCGCAGACATGGCGCTAAATGAAGTGATTTGGTATGAGGGAAATGTTGATGAAACCGGTAGTAGTATTGGCTGTGCGACTAAAGTGACAGGCAATAATGTTTGCTCACAAACGAATCAATATCCTTCGATTGTCATTATTAATGGCGATGCCACATTCAGTGGCACGCCGCATTTTTATGGCATTTTATTCGTCATAGGAAACTTAAATGGCACGGGCAATATGACCTTGCATGGCGCCATGGTGACGGCTGCCGAGGCAAACACCGGTAACGGCAGTTTGGACATTTACTACAATTCCAGGTTACTTGAAAACCTTGAAACTATTGGCCCGCGAGCAATATCTTCGGGCAGTTGGAAGGACTTTTAAAAATGAAACAGATGAATTTTATGAAAAATGCAGGCTTTAGTCTGATTGAAGTATTAGTCTCACTGGTGATTTTGTCTACCGGCTTGTTAACCATGGCCAATTTTCATAGCACAGTGATCAGCGATAGCAGTGATAATAAAAATCGTGGAGAAGCGATAATACTTGCCCAGGAACGACTGGAGCAAATGCGCAATTACACCGACTTAGCGCGTGATGCGGAAGACTTTGAACAACAATTTCCGTCTAGCACTGAATTTACCAATGCCAGTAGTCATAGTGGCGTGAATGCTCTGTTCACTCGCCAGGAAAAAATCAGCGATAATGACAATACTAAATATATTACCGTACAAGTATCCTGGCAAACCGCAGCCGATGTCAGCGAATACGTTTCCCTTGAAACCGAATTAACCTGGCAATCACCGAGTCTGTCAGGCAATTTGGAGACTAGCGCGGCTACCGGCCCGATGGTGCGTTCTGCTACAGGCCGAGCCACTTTAGGTAAAGGTAAAATTACCGACGAGGAATTACTAAAAAATGTGGTTTACAGTAACGGTGACACAACCGGGTTATTAGATAAGGGCGATGGTGATTTATTATTGTTATCGGGTAGCGATGTGGTTTTAACCTTAGAGGATGCCTGTGAAATAGACGATAATAATGAAAGAACCTATGTGCCTTGTACCGGCTTTGTTGAGATTTCTGGCTCGGTCTATATTGACAGACACTCATCGAGTATAGACATTAATCAAGTTCATGTTATCGCTTCCGATGCAGCATATTGTCAAACTTATTATGTGGTTGATAATCAGGCTGTTGAGATAAACTCATCGACAGTGAAAGCGTTAACCACAGCCAATGATGATTATGAATACTTTCAATATACCTGTTATTTAGGTGGTGGCTGGCATGGCAATATCGGCATATTGGTCGATGGGCCAATTTCGGCTTGTATGGGCGATCCTACCGCCAGTCATGGATCTTTAACTCCTAATGTTGCCATCAGGCGTGTGTATCGAGGCATGGCGTTCGGCTATGAAAGTGATGGTGAGACTGTAGTTGTCGACAGTAATGGCGATACCATTTATTATTCTGTCGGGGTTGCCGATGCCCTTATATTGCCTGAAGAGGGGCAAGCTGGCCATGATTTTTTGATAGCCAGTTTAACCAGCAGCGATGGTTCCGCCTGTATTACCGCCAGTAATAATCTTGCCGCTCCGATGTTGCATCCAGATGCAAACCTTTATGGCACAGACGGCGATTTATTTACCGGTGTGCCAACCGACTTTGTCTGTTTAAATCAAAATGACACTTGGGTTGATAGCACAAAATTGCAGGCTTTTGGCTATGCTATCGAGAATTTCTGTCCATTTAACCCAAGCGATCCGCCATCAGCACAACACATCATTGATGGCAAAATCCATATAGAAGCCGATAGCTCTTTATTGTCCCAGATATCTGCGATAGAAGCATATACATCTGATGGCTTTTATAACTGTCAAACATATTCACTGGAATTGATCGGTAGCAAGTATCAAATTTCTTATGAATGCCAAGTGTTTGACTGGGGCGAGGGCTGGACAGGTTACATACAGATCACACCGGATTTATCGGTGATTAGTTGTACCAGCTATCAGTTGTTTTATACTGCCAGCAACCCGATAACGGTAGACCAGGGGATACCTACATTTAATTGTGTAGCCAGCGACGATACGTTACCAGATCCGGAACTAGGAACCGTTGTCATTACCGGCAATATTATCCAATCGGGTTCTGGTCGCTTTGGCAATGTGTCAATGACTGATGGCAGTTGTGATGTAAGTGGTTCAACCTACACTTGTACCAGCCTTGGGTTTGATGTGGCAACCTACTGGTCAGGATCACTTACTTACTCAGCAAGTAAAAAGCTTGCTTGTCTTGGTTCACCTAGTGATGATTTGGGTGGGACAATAACGGTTGCTGACGCCAATGCCACAGCAACGCTGCAGCTCAATAGTGTTTCTTCTGGCATCATCAATGTTGATGCGACGTTTGCCAATAGTTGTAACTAGCCTGAACTCGGGATAAGGAAAAATCAATAAAAAACCCGCTCGCTAGCGGGTTTTTTGGATTAGAGTAGGTGACAGTTTTGAGTGGCGTGATGTGGAATGCTTCTTTGCTAAAACTGATCATAAATTGTTGGAATAGGCTGACGTTTATGTTGGGTTTTGTGATAAATCGAGACGAGCTTTTCCTCGGCATCATTACAGACTTCTTTGCCTTCCAGGAAGTTATCGATATCATCATAACTCAGGCCCAAAGCCGCTTCATCTTCTTTGCCAGGAGCAAGCTCTTCTAAATCAGCCGTCGGTGGTTTTACGATTAATTTTTCGGGCGCATTTAAGGTTCTGGCCAATAAACGCACTTGTCGTTTGCTTAAACCAAATAATGGCACCATATCACAGGCACCATCACCCCATTTAGTATAAAAGCCGGTAATGTTTTCAGCACTGTGATCGGTACCTATGACCAGGCCACCTAAAATACCGGCTATGTGATATTGCATTACCATGCGGGTACGAGCTTTTACATTGCCTTTAGAAAAATCCAATTGATGATCATCGCCATCATGCAATCCTGATTCGGTTAACACCTTCACCGCTTCTCGATGTATGCCATCGGCGCCAGCCATGATATTGGTAGACAGGGTTTGGCTTGGTTTAATAAACTCTAATGCTAATTGCGCATCGTCTTCGTCTGCCTGCACGTTATAAGGTAACCGTACTGCGATAAACTTAAAACCAGCACTATGTTCTTCATTGAGTTCATCTACCGCTAACTGCGCTAAACGGCCACAAGTTGACGAGTCAACGCCACCACTGATACCAAGAATTAAATGTTTTAAACCTGAGCTGAGTAGTTGTTGCTTGATAAAGTCAACACGTCGGCGGATCTCAAATTTTGCATCAATTTCGGGCAACACTTTCATTTCGTTAATGATAGATTGGCGGTTCATCAAAAGTCCTTAAAGCTATAACTATGTATTGCCGTTAAGTTTATCAATGTTAATTTCTGCTGACTATGATATTCGCCTATTTTCTATATATTTTATAATAGAGCTATTTATCTGGGCAATAATTTGGTTAGAATGGGCAGTAAATACAATAATTGGTAGAGCAAATGAAAAAAATAGAAGCCATAATTAAACCATTTAAAATGGATGACGTTCGCGAGGCGTTGGCAGAAGTTAACATTACCGGTATGACAGTGTCAGAAGTAAAAGGTTTTGGTCGTCAAAAAGGTCATACCGAATTATACCGTGGTGCAGAATATATGGTGGATTTTCTGCCGAAAGTGAAACTTGAAATAGTTGTTGCCGATGATGAGGTTGAACGCTGTGTTGATACCATTATCGAAACCGCACACACCGGTAAAATTGGCGATGGCAAAATTTTTGTCACTAATGTCGAACGAGTAATTCGTATTCGCACCGGCGAAGAAGATGAAGCGGCAATTTAGACTAAGATAAAACATTCCCTATCCACCATGATTCACAGGATGTGATGAATGCCGTGTTCACATGGATGTGAAAGAACGGTCCATGGTCCGGGAATATAAGCACCTCCTTGTGCAAAAAAGAGCGTGCAATGTTGGCGCTCTTTTTTGTTTTGAAACTTAAGTTAATTTACGCACTCTACGCGACAGGAGGTCCCTGAATAAATCAGGGATGACGTGGTGTAAATTTTCTGAAACGGATATAAACTCTAGAAAAAATACTCCGTCATTCCAAACTTGTTTTGGAACCTCCCAAGTTGACAGCGAGCGCTGGTATTTTTAACTATTTGCTCTGATAGTATGAAATCCACACTAAAGGCTTCCTGCCTGTCGGGTATAAGCACATCCCTGTGCAAAAAATCCCCAAGTTAGTGTTGTAAACAAACTTGGGGCCTCAACAATGCTGCTTGTACCTTGTACCTTGTACCTTGTACCTTGTACCTAAATCCTATAACCCTTTCACCGTCGGATTATTAGGATAATTCAGGGCAAGTACTTGACGAGCATTACGTTTTAAATCATCCAAACCTAAAATGTCATAACATTCAATCATAATAATCAGGGCTTCTTCAACTTGTTTACCCGGGCCAAAGTATTCAACAATGTATCGTCCACGGTTTGCTGCCGCAGCAAATGCTTTACGTTTCATGAAAAAACGAGCGGCGGCTAATTCGTAATCGGCTAAACGGCTTTTAATCGAAATCATGCGTTTTCGCGCATCACTTGCGTATTTACTCTCTGGGTACTGAGTTAAAATCGTTCTAAAATCATCAAATGCTGTACGGGCATGTTTTGGGTCACGGTCACTGCGGTCGATGCCAGCCATTTCCTGAAATAAGTTTTCTTCTAGTGACAAGTTCATCAATGCCCGCATGTAATACACATAATCTACATTTTTGTGACCAGGATTTAACCGTAAAAAGCGATCGACTAATGCGGTACCCTGGGCAACATCCCCAGATTTATAATACGCATAAATTAAATCGAGCTGCACCTGATGAGAAATGGCACCAAATGGATATCTCGAATCGATCGCCGATAAAATAGGAATCGCTTTTTGATATAAGCCATTATCAAGGGCACCTTTGGCATCTAGATACAAGGCTTGGGCGGATTTTTCAGGCACTTTATCCACTTTTTCTGGCGATGAGGAACAGGCCGTTAAAGTTAAGAATATTAATAACGTAGCGATTTTTACTGTAAACTTGATCATATAGATAGGATGTCTGTAGCGACCCTTTAAAAATAATTATGAAAGCCCTGCATAAAGCAGGTAAAATATATATAAATGCATTCTAACCTAGCTTTTGTGTATTGCACAGTGCTATTTAACAGAGACTTTAATGGCTGAAAAAATTCAACATCAAGATATCGTTCCCGATTCTTGCCTCGGCAAACGATTAGATCAAACAATTGCCCAAATGTTCCCCGATTATTCACGATCTCGTTTAAAAGATTGGATTTTAGATGGAAAAGTACAAGTAAATGGTGAAGTGGTCACTAAGGCGAGAGTAAAACTTGCTGGTGGTGAACAGATCATTTTAAATGCGGAACTAGAAACTGAAGTACATCATCTACCACAAAACATTGAGCTAGAAATCGTTTATGAAGATGATGATATTATCGTGATCAACAAACCATTTGGTTTAGTGGTTCATCCAGGTGCCGGTAATCCTGATGGCACGATATTAAATGCGTTGTTGCATCATTGCCCGGAACAAGATTTACTGCCCAGAGCAGGCATTGTTCATCGTCTTGATAAAGATACTACCGGATTAATGGTAGTGGCCAAATCCATTGCCGCACAAACAAACTTAGTTGATGCTTTGCAAGCGCGGGAAATTACCCGTGAATATGAAGGCATAACCAACGGCATCATGACTGCTGGTGGTCTAGTAGATGAGCCAATAGGTCGCCACTCAACCAAGCGAACTCATATGGCGGTAACCCTATCGGGCCGTCCATCGGTAACCCATTATCGAGTGCTGGAAAAATATCGACTCCATACCCGTTTACGCTTGCGTCTGGAAACCGGTCGTACTCATCAAATTCGTGTACATATGTCCCATATCGGCCATCCACTTGTTGGCGATCCCGTTTACGGTGGCAGACCCAGACCACCGAAAGGAGCGACTGAAGAGTTACGTGACATGCTGCGCGGCTTTAAACGCCAGGCACTGCATGCCGCCATGCTATCCTTATATCATCCTGTAACTGGTGAATTAATGACATGGCATGCGCCAGTACCCGACGATATGGTTGCCATAGCGGATGCATTAAAGGCAGATGCCAGGCTTAACTATAAAGAAGAGTACTAACTTTATCTCAGCAATTGCCAAGGTAATATGGCCAGCACCTAACAAGGTGCTGGCTGTAACGACTACCCGCCAGGGAGGTATGAGCATAAGCCCCTATGATTCATTCAATCTGGGCAGTCATGTCGATGACTCGAATCAGGCGGTAGAACAAAATAGAAATATTTTACTTACACAATTGGCCAATGCTTCTGCTAAGAAAATTCAGTGGTTAAATCAAATACACTCCAGTGATGTGGTTAATATTACAAGGTGTTCCACCGAACCGGTAACTGCCGATGCTGCGTACACTACGCAAACGAACCTGCCGCTGGCAATATTAACCGCCGACTGTGTACCCATTTTATTGGTGAATCAGCAAGCGACAGAAATAGCGGCAATTCACGGCGGTTGGCGCCCATTGGCAGGCAATATTATTGAAAATACCGTGGCAAAGTTTACGACGCCCAGATCTCAACTCATGGCATGGTTGGGGCCGTGTATTGGGCCGAACGCATTTGAAGTTGGTATTGAGGTTAAGCAACAATTCTGTCAACTTGATAAGCAATTTGCACCAGCCTTTCGCGTCGCTGGTCAGGGCAAGTTTTTGGCCGATTTACAAAGCATTGCACGCATACAGTTACAACAGCTAGGGATAACGGCTATTTCTGCGATGGCAGATTGTACCTATACAAATCCTGAAACATACTTTTCCTATCGCCGTGACGGCCAAACTGGGCGGATGGCATCCGTTATCTGTATTTCTAGCTAACTGATTAACTTTTCTAGCGTTTTTTTAATAAATTACGGTTTGCCATTGAAAAGTTAATACTTCGCTCCTATCTATGTAATAGAACAGTAAAATCCCGCACTTATTCTGTGGTTATCTATTAGGAGTTGTTTGATGCGAATTGACAAACTTACCCAAAAATTTCAGCAAGCCTTAGCCGATGCGCAATCATTAGCTCTTGGCAAAGACAATCAATTTATTGAACCCGCCCATTTAATGTTGGCACTGCTAAATCAATCAGGTGGCTCGGTGCTACCAATATTGAAGACTTGCGTTGTTGATATTAGTAGTTTGCGAACTAAGTTAACGCAGATGTTGGAACAATTGCCACAAGTGGAAGGGGTTGGTGGCGAAATACAAGTTTCTAATCAATTGGCAAGTTTATTAAACCTGTGCGATAAGTTGGCGCAAAAACAGCAAGATAAATTTATTTCATCGGAAATGTTTTTGTTAGCGGCACTGCAAGATAAAGGTGCGCTAGGGCAATTATTAAAAAAACTGGCAATAACAGAAAAACAGATCAAACAAGCGATAGAAAAAGCTCGCGGTGGCCAAACCGTTGATGATCCAAATGCCGAAGATACCAGGCAAGCGCTCGATAAATATACGGTGAACTTGACGGAAAGTGCCGAGCAAGGAAAATTGGATCCGGTGATCGGTCGTGATGAAGAAATCCGTCGTACCCTTCAGGTGTTACAACGTCGCACCAAGAATAATCCGGTGTTGATTGGTCAGCCAGGTGTTGGTAAAACTGCCATCGTTGAGGGCTTGGCGCAACGCATTATTAATGGCGAAGTGCCCGAAGGCTTAAAAAATAAACAAGTATTGTCTTTAGATATGGGGGCATTAATTGCCGGTGCCAAATATCGTGGTGAATTTGAAGAAAGATTAAAAGCGGTACTGAATGAACTTGCCAAAGAAGAAGGCGAGATCATTTTATTCATTGATGAGCTCCATACTATGGTTGGCGCCGGTAAAGCTGACGGTGCGATGGATGCCAGTAATATGCTTAAACCCGCACTGGCTCGTGGAGATTTACATTGTGTTGGTGCCACTACACTCGATGAGTATCGCAAATATATAGAAAAAGATGCGGCTTTAGAGAGACGCTTTCAAAAAGTACTGGTAGAGGAGCCAAGCGTAGAAGACACCATCGCCATTTTGCGTGGCCTAAAAGAGAGGTATGAGTTACATCACAGGGTCGACATTACCGATCCTGCTATTGTTTCCGCTGCCAGTATGTCGCATCGCTATATTAGTGATCGTCAATTACCCGATAAAGCAATCGACTTAATTGATGAAGCCGCATCCAGTATTCGCATGCAAATGGATTCAAAACCGGAAGATTTGGACCGCTTAGAGCGCCGATTGATCCAATTGAAACTTGAACAAAAGGCGGTAGAAAAAGAAACCGATGCCGCATCACAAAAACGTTTGAAATTGATGGAAGAGGAAATTAACAACATCCAGGGCCGTTATGATGAATTGGAACAGATTTGGAAACAGGAAAAAGCTTCTCTTTACGGCGCCCAAACCATTAAAGCCGATATTGAACAGGCAAGACTTGATTTAGAAGTTGCGCAACGAGCTGGCGATTTAAATCGTATGTCAGAACTACAATATGGCAGAATTCCAGAATTAGAAAAACAACTTGAACACGTCGCAAATGCGGATGTTGTTGATCTTAAATTACTTAAAAATAAAGTTACCGAGGTAGAAATAGCGGAAGTGTTATCGAAGGCAACCGGTATCCCTGTGGCGAAAATGCTTGAAGGTGAACGCGACAAACTGCTGCACATGGAACAAGACTTGAAAAAGCAAGTAATCGGGCAAAGTCAGGCGCTAACTGCGGTAGCAAATGCCATTCGTCGCTCTCGTGCTGGCCTGTCAGATCCAAACCAACCTATAGGCTCTTTTATGTTCTTAGGGCCTACAGGGGTTGGAAAAACAGAACTTACCAAGGCGTTAGCTAATTTCTTATTCGATAGTGAACAGGCATTAATACGTGTTGATATGTCAGAGTTTATGGAAAAACATTCTGTCGCCCGCCTCATTGGTGCTCCTCCTGGGTATGTTGGCTATGAAGAAGGTGGTTACATTACAGAAGCGGTACGGCGAAAACCTTATTCCGTTATTTTGCTCGATGAAATTGAAAAAGCTCATCCAGATGTGTTTAACATTTTATTACAGGTATTAGACGATGGTCGTTTAACTGATGGTCAGGGACGTACGGTCGATTTTCGAAATACGGTAATCATTATGACCTCCAATATGGGCTCAGACATAATTCAGGAAATGACTGGCGAAAGTCACTACGAACAAATGCGCGAAACGGTAATGGCCGTGGTTGCCCAGCACTTTAAGCCTGAATTCATAAATAGAATTGATGAGTCAGTGGTATTCCATCCGTTAAATGCTGAGCAAATACAACAAATAGCCAGCATCCAAATTAAGATTCTGGCAGGACGGTTAGCCGAAAAACAACTTTCACTGGAAATCAGTGATGATGCCTTGGCGAAAGTCTCAGAGTCTGGATTTGATCCGGTATTTGGGGCAAGACCGTTAAAGCGAGCCATTCAACGTTATATTGAAAACCCATTGGCACAAAAATTACTCGCGGGTAAATATTTACCTGAAAGTACCATAACAATTGATATCGATAGCGAAGGTGAATTAATGATTAACTAACCTTACAAGGGGGATAGATGGAGCACTGAAGTGGTAAGTAAGAAGATGCTCACTTACCTGAGTTACAGTAGAGCTCCACCTCTTTTTCACTGAGCCGCAATCGTTGCTGTTTTTCTAAACCGCTAAGTAAACGTGATTTGCCATCTTTGCCGGTAACTTCAATTTTATCGAAATCGGATAGTGTGCGAAAGTTCGTCTGTGCATTTTTGCATTTAGCTGCTGAGGCACTGGCAAGTTGATTGCTTAACTGGCTTTCTTCATCATCCTCTAAAGCGGTTTGTTTCAACGGCGTTTGAACAGGAGAGTAGGCGGTATGAACTTTTATTTCTGTGAAGTCATCGATAAGCGGTTCATGCTGACTATAATGTACGACATTATCTTCATCAACCCAGCGATAAATTGTCACTTCATTTGCTTGCGCAATTTTAACATGCGAAATAGAAAAAGAGCAGATCACCGTTAATATCAAACACTGTCTATATATACTCATCCCTTAACTAACCCTCCAGAAACTTAAACAATATAATTATTATTAATCTGACATTTTACTTGCTTAATAAATAAACCATAGCAAACGCATGCTCTTCTGGCTAATAAGTATAAAACAAAAAACAATATAATTTGAATTTTAGAGATAAATAAATCGGCAGCTCATGTTAAATAGACTATCTTTAGTAGTGGTTCTGTAAAAATCGCATAAACCCCTATGTTTTCGCCGAATAAATGAGCAGCCGAACGTTTTTTCAATTATATTAAAGTTAATTGAAAAAAGGTGTTGACCTCAGCGTAAAAATCCCTAAAATGCGCATCCACTACCAAGGCACTTCTCTTCGAAAGTTAAGAGAGAAACCTTGCAAGGGTTTTGATACCTTTGTTCGTCTTTAGGGATAAATAAAGCGCCAACAAAAATTTGAAAATGAGCTTTTAAAATTAATTGCGAAATACTTCAAAAAACATGTTGACATCAAAGCAGGATGGCGTAAAATGCGCATCCTACTTAAGGCAAGCACAATATGCCTTACAGTACTAAAGAGCAGCGAATGCGTTTGTTCTTTTACATGAGAGAGGCTAGATTTTAAATCTAACCG
>MABC01000027.1 GCA_002162925.1 Thalassotalea sp. 42_200_T64
CAGAAAATCAATGATTTTTTTGCCATAACACTTCCGAGGATAGCTGATACTTTAGACAGTTGGATTAATGACAACTTTCAAACACTGACGCCTGCACCTTGAAGTGTTACGGGTATAGATTCCAGTTGCATTTCTAAGCTGCCTGTGCGGCAGTGAACATGCTCGGGTGTTTGGCAATGCTCGGGTGTCTTTTCTAAGCTGCCTGTGCGGCAGTGAACGATGAATTGCGAAAGCCAATCACACAAGGGTATTTCTAAGCTGCCTGTGCGGCAGTGAACTTGTTTGATCCATGTATGGTGTTGGTTGTGATTTTCTAAGCTGCCTGTGCGGCAGTGAACATTTCAGTAAACTTCACCGTTACTGATTATATTTTCTAAGCTGCCTGTGCGGCAGTGAACAAAGAGTTCTGTATGAAACACAACCTCACTATTTTCTAAGCTGCCTGTGCGGCAGTGAACATTGAATTCAGAGTAGAGCAAGAGCTTAAAAATTTCTAAGCTGCCTGTGCGGCAGTGAACTCATCAGGCGTACAAAGTATTTGAGCCGTCCCTTTCTAAGCTGCCTGTGCGGCAGTGAACACGACTTAATCCCTACGTTTGTTTTTGATAATTTTCTAAGCTGCCTGTGCGGCAGTGAACTACACCGATAATGTCACTATCTGACACATAGCTTTCTAAGCTGCCTGTGCGGCAGTGAACAAAAAACTGTGTAGTCGTTGTTCTTTTGAACTTTTCTAAGCTGCCTGTGCGGCAGTGAACGGGTATGGCTTTATATCTTCATAGCTCTGAGTTTTCTAAGCTGCCTGTGCGGCAGTGAACATGCTTACGACTTGTTTACAACCTTTCACGGCTTTCTAAGCTGCCTGTGCGGCAGTGAACATACATGGTTTTGACGAAACCAATAGTTACATTTTCTAAGCTGCCTGTGCGGCAGTGAACCGTAACAAGTAAATCATTGCAATCATCAATGTTTTCTAAGCTGCCTGTGCGGCAGTGAACATATTAAAAACGAAAGAATCAAAAGTGGTAATTTTCTAAGCTGCCTGTGCGGCAGTGAACCCTAGATTTAACGCATTATCAGACGGCGTAAATTTCTAAGCTGCCTGTGCGGCAGTGAACAAGGTCAGCGTCCTTTTCAGGTTCTTCTACTATTTCTAAGCTGCCTGTGCGGCAGTGAACAATGAAAAATAAACAAAAAAATAAGCTATAACAATTAACTAAGTTATTTTAGGGAATTTCACCTAAAGTTTTAACATGTTTATAACTTATTGAAATATATCCAAGTTTTTAAAGAGCAATTTTATTGGTTTTTTAGGTAAAACCCGATCTATATAATTAAGTGACAATGAATTAACTATGTTAACAGCGAGCGAATAGATTTTGAACCTATAAAAATATATTTAATGTACCCAGTCTTCGTAATTCAAACCAACAACACGCTTGAACTCTTTTATATTGTTAGTGACTAAAATACAATTTTCAGCAATAGCATGTCCGGCAATTGCTGTATCATTAGTGCCTATAGGCGTACCCTCGTCATTTAGTTGTTTTTTGACTTTCGTTGCAGCATCAACTGCCGCCATATCCCACGACAATATAGCGTCAAGACGCTTTAAAAACGCTTCAACTAATAGAGTGTGTTTAGGAGATGATTTCTTACCAATGCAACCGTAACGCATTTCTGCATAGGTAATCGCAGAAATTACAATACGATTTTGGTGAGCAGACACATCCTGCAACTTTTTCAATACCGAAACAGGTTGCTCTCTCATGATAAAACTGCAAATACAGGTATCTAACATATACACATTATTTACCATTCAAAACGCCCTTCATCAGGAAGAATAGGTGTAGGTTCAGATAAAAAGTCATCATCTGCCCTGTCATATTCAGAAAATGATAACCATGAAGGTCGAGAAGGACGCAATATTACCGTATCACCCTCTTTGATTATTTCAAGTTCACTCACGCCATCAAACTCCATATCTTTGGGGAGCCTAATGGCTTGATTTTTACCATTTTTAAAAATTGAAACTGTTCTCATAAAACCTCCAAAACGATCGAAGCATAGGCTTTGCATATGTTAAAAGTATAGTGTAATTAGGGGGATATGCATAGGTTGAAAATGCCTTAGCGAGTGGTTTTAAACCCGTCGAATTCAACGGGTTTAAAACGATCTTTCTAAAGTCCTTTAATTCAAGGGCTTTAGAACCAAGGAACTGTTGCTGTGGTTTTACTCACCCCATAGCAATTAAACACACCTGCTTGAGGTTGATTACTCACTTCTTGTTCAATAAAGAACCTAAATTGTTCACCTTTTGATAAACTCTTAACATTAATAAATGGCAATTTCGTTTGCTCATCTTCGAAGCTGGCGTAATACTGTAATGCTTGTTCAAAGGTTTCATCATGACGTTTGGCTCTACGTCGCGCTAATCTTGAAATATTAGTATTGAACTGCTTACGGCTAAAACAAACATACTCTCTTACCGATTCCGGTACTGTTTTTATAGAGGTAATATGAGTGTATTCAGTAAATCGTTTTAGCCAGTTAGCTACTGCTAATTTTTCTAATACTTGCTCAGTTTCTGCAAATAAACGCAACTTATTACCTAATGGAAATTCTTTATCTCCATATTTAGGAAATGACAAAGCAACCGAAGATTCATTTTCACCACTTTTATTTTCTACTAAAGCTATATGCACTTGTTGGTAAACTTTATGCCAAATAAAACCTAAAGGGACTTCAATATCAGCCAACAAAGTAATATCGAGATAATATTTCATTTTCTCTCCTTTAAAATAAGCACAGCCTATTTATCGCTTTCACCAAAAACACCACCACGAACTAATATCGCCATCACATAATGTTCATCCTCTATTCGGCCTAACTGAGCACCACGAGCCCATTGATCGAAAAAAGTATAAAAATCTTGTTTATTTTTTGGTGTACGGTAGGCTTTACCTAGATTTGTGACTGCACCGTAAGGCTCAATAGCAATAGGGCCTACTGATTTTTCTGCATCTTCAAATTCACCATACCAAGTATCAATACTACGCAGTGCATTACCTACTTTTTGAGAGTGCATAGCGGCAATATCTTTTACTGAATAGAGAATTTTGCTTTTCTTGCCTTTGCCTTTATCAAGTACTAATTCTTCACTTGGGTAAACTTCTTGTGCTTTACCTACTTGTACAAAACAGTTAATTTCTAACATTAAAAAATCATCGTCACTTGCTAATGCTTGGGCAATTCGCTCTCCTAATTCAATCACTTGGGCATCGGCGCAATTAAAGTGTTTAGTGCTAAACTGAGTAGCGTCAAAAGTCCACGATTGTTTTGCCTCTTTATTTAGAGCGTTTACGTGTACTTCGATATTTTCAGCGCCTACTCGGTTACGCCACAAAAAACGTGCATTCGCAATATTTAAAGCATAGCGTTTACCTAACTCTTTAAAGCCTTCTTTGCCGATATAATCACGCACAGCACTGCTATAACTTTGCTTAAATAATACGTTGTTACAGGCTGATGGCTCTTGTACGCCGCCTAATATTTTTAAGGTAAAGTGAAGTTTCAAGGTATCTTGCTCGGGCGCAAGCGAACAAGTGTCTACCGTTTGTAAATTTGCTTTTTCTACTTCGGCATTTAATTTAACGGGATCATTTTTTATCGCTGCTTTTAAGCGATTTGAAATCGTACCGCGTACTGACTTTTCAATTAATTGTAGTGGTGTTACTAAACTGCGATCATCCCATTGAGTGCCATACATATAACCGTCCGATGGTACTAATTTTTTCTCAAATGCTAATACTGATGCGGCGTCTTGATTTTTAGCCATAATAATTTTCCTTTTAATATTTATTTTGAGTGTTTAAGTGAATATTGTTTGTTAAGTAAATAGCTCTGATAAAGCATCCTCTGCTTTAGTTTGTGCTGGTTGCTGTTGTGTACATAGATATAAATTTTTATTTTGATCTGCTTGATAACGCCATAATATTTCATCAATTGATTTAACATTGTGTGGCATTTTAAACTCACCTAAAGTAATCACACTTTCAGCAAAGCGATGAGGTGTTTCTGCATCGCGTTGGTTTTTGGCCTTGCCGAGTTCGGTTAAACCATGAAATCCCGTAGCGATTGGCACCAGCCAACCTTGAGTTTTACGTTTGCTGGACCAAATAATTTTTCCTTCTTCATTTTCAATCTGCGCTTTTTTACATTGGTGATGGACAACCAAATGATCTAATAAAGCATTCATGGCATCTTGCCCCTGCACCATGGCATCAAGCATCAAATCACGACGTTCAATCAATGCGTATCCCGGCATCAGTTTTCTTGTTAATGCGCGAATATCAGTATCATTGCCCTGCTCAACTTTAAAAAAAGCTGCAGGTTTAAACGTTAAAATGTCACCGCCAGCCATTTTCATATTGCTATTGAGTAGATGAGTTATTTTCTCTTGCACTAAAGATTCATCATCTTTTTCAATGCCCGTATATTCAATCACTAAAGAAACATCAAGATGACAGCGGGCTTCTTCAATAAAGGCACTTCTAGCACCTGTTTTATCTAGCGGATTGCCAGTGCCAATAATTGAATGGACAAAGTCATCAATACCTTTATGCGTTTGTAAATCACATTGATGACTAATAACCGCAGTGGCATTGAATTTAATCTCAGAAAAGTCATTCACATTTAATTTTCTTTGCAACGCATGTACCGCACCAAGCCATGCCGTCATGGCAGGAAAACCGATAGTAAATGGGCTAGAAAGTGCATTAGCATTATGCACTTTTAAGTGAGGCAGCAGTAATAACCGTTTTACATTAATCATTTTAAAGACTCCCTATTTTTATCAACAATACTGACAAATAATACGCGTTCTTCTTCACCTAATTTTATTGCTTGTTTCGCCAAAACTTTTTCATAGCTGCGACTGAACCAACGAGATATTTCATTCACTAATTTATCTAACCATTGCTCTGATCCTTCTCTTTTATCTGAAAAACCACGGTGTAACCAAGTAAGTTGATGATTAGAAAGTGAAGACGATTCTTGATGAAATTGAGCTTGTGAAACGGCTCGTACAGACCACATTTTTTCAATCAGTAAATCCATAATTTCTTGAAGGTAGCGATCTCGGGCATCACGAATATTGATGTTGTTATGATCCGCCAAAAACAATTTATGCAATGATTTAAAGCTATCTGCGTAATCATATTTTTTAAATGATTCAATGAAAAAATCATTTTTAGGGAAGTGAATGTTACGTTTTTCAATGCTTGGCGGTAATGATGATAATAAGTGCGCTTTCCCGCCATTTTGATTATTCAACACACTAATATTTTGCGGCTTTGTACCGCCATAGCCTATTGTGGTTAAATCATAAATTTCACTATAGCCTTTTTCACTAAATTCATTCTTACGCTTTTTATCTCGCAATGCTTTAACTTCATCGGAGAAGCGTAATTTATCAAGTCGAGAGCGTAATTGATAAACCATGCCCGAATTTGTTAATAATGAAAGTTGGTGATAATCATCTTCTACCGGAAAATAAACTTGTTTTATTTTTGAACTGGTGATGTTTTCGGCTGAACTTTCAACCATAGCTAAAAAACCTGTTTTAAGGTTCTGATATGTTTCAGATTTAATGTTTAGTAAATCTTTTGCCAGTACTGAATCCTGTTGAATGTGCGTTAAAATATCTTTGCCGTCTTGCATGGTTAATGTTAAAAATTTATAAACATCAAGTGCAGCAGCATTACCTAGTGCATCTGTGGCAACAGCCGCATTGCCTGTTTTTAAAAAGCCATCTTCAATACGTTCGACTTCTACCAATACAGACGAAACATAACCATTTTTATTCTTTCTGGCGCTTGGATGACTAAAAGTACAAGGATGAGTAGACATCGATATTTGCCCCGCTCTTCTTGCGGCATTAGGTAACCATTCACTTAAAGAAAACACCCCCTCACACTCTTGCTCCAACTCCTTTACTTCGTACTCTTGCATTGAGGATTTAACTTTTTTCTTTAACCAAGCCTCTTTGCGTTCAGAGAAAAAACTCTGTATTTCAGCTTCTAACATTTTTACCTCCTTTTTTATTCAATTTAACCAGTCCAAACTGGTCGTTATATTCATACTCGGCATTCTCTCGCTCAACAAGATTAATTTCTCCATAACGTAGCGATATGCTTTTTTTGCTGATAAGATATGGTTCACTTTTATATTGACTTAATAGCGCTTGATAATTTCGTTCAAACCATAAGTTCTGATGCTCTTTTTCACTTAACTGCACTCTAGTTATATTGAGTATGCCCTCTCGGTTTATTGCTTGATAATTTATATCAAGCAACGGTTTACCTGCTTCATCTTTTTGGGTGAAATAACAACGTTCTTCATCTGCGTTATAAAACAAAAACAAATTAATACTCGGCTCACTCCTCCTAAAAGGTGTTAATACCTGTGGCAAAGCCGTTAAATACCATGTTTCAGTTAAATAACCTTGCAAAGTATTAGCGCCAATTTGTTTAAAATTTGCCAAGCTATTTTTAGTCACATGATGCTCTAATGAAGCAAGCATTTGCTCTTTTGGTTTTAATGGCACCTGTATTCTAGGAATGGCACTTAGGTTATTTTTTAATACATTTGTATCTACTAATTCTGTTATATTATGCGTTGCTAAAGCGTTAGTAATACCATTTTCATAACCAGGCCTAATAAAGTATTTTTCATCTTTTTTGTCATTTTCTTTAAATGCTTTGATGTTATATTGCATTAAACCAATATTTGTTTGCTCAACAGCATTTGTTCGGTGGCGGCGAACTCGTCCAGCCAATTGCACGATTGAACGGTAAGAAGAAGGCTCAACAATTGCCCAATCAAAATCGTGATCACGCCCTACTTCTTCTACTGGTGTTGCCACTAAAATAAAAATAACATTCTGTGAAAGGCTTTTATCAAGGTGTTTGCGGATAATAGGATCAGAAAAAGCTTGTTGCTCTTGCCCTTGTTTTTCTTTGCGTTTAAGTACCGCATCAAGGTGTTTTTCTTGCTCATGTCGCAATAGCAACACCTGTTGACTATGGTATGCCATCACCTTTACTTGGATGTTTTCTGGGTACTGTGCTTGTAATAAATATTTAGTTAACTCAACACAGGGTGAAATATTGGCAACACGCACTACACCAAAAGAAACCTTAATCTTAGTTTTTGCATCAATACTATGGTGTTGTTGATGTTTGGTTAAAATAGCTAGCTTTACGATTGAAAAGTAATGCGCTTGCTTGCTGTCTTCTGTTAACGTTTGTTCTGTTAGCCTTTGTTCAGGCAATAAGGGACAAGCAATAATTTCAGCTTTACGTTTAGCAACTTGCTGATTTAACTTATTAACTCTTTTATCAATAAACGCATCATGTTGCTGCTGATATTGTTGTAACGCCATATCGCTATCATTTGCTTTAATTGACTGAACATCCGTGCGAAATTCATCTATCCAGGCACAGCCAATTTCTGCTTTAGCTTCATCTCTGCTGTTACTAAAAAGCTGCCAACCTTTTTTATAAGCATTCAAATAACCCTGTGCTAAATCAGGTGGAATAGTGGCAGACGAGATCATTACTTTGCGCCCCAGCATGCCCGCTAAATGAATTAAACGTCCAATAGCAATTAAATCAGCTCCCGTAAAGTCATCGATTTCATCAATCACTAAATCGGATGACATTAAACGCAAACTTGGCAAAATGTAACGGCCGCCACGTTTGGTTTCGGTTGCCGCCATTAAGTGATCAATGGTGCAAGCTAATACCGGTGCATATAAAAACTGTTTGTCTTTATCACAGGTTAAAACCGTACTTAAGCCCTCTTCAGGTAACTCACATTCATAATCAATAAATTCATCTAACAAGGCTTGTTTAGATTCAGAGCCTAACACCTCTTCAGTAACTTCATCTTTTTCAATGAACTTCTGATTATGCAACTCGGCAACCGCTCGTGAGCCAATTAACACCGCTAACTGTGCTTTTGTTAAACCGATCCGCTCACGATATTCATCGCCTGTTTGCAAGGTTAAGGTGCGTAAACCAAGGGCTAAAATATAGCGTAAACTTTTACCGTCAACCGACAATGCTCGCATCACTTTGGCATTAGCAAAGGTTTTACCACAGCCTGTACTTGCCATATTAACCGCGAAAAAACCGACTGATTTCTTATCTTGTTGCTTTTTCCAATCAGTTATTTTAGTTACGGCTTTATCTTGCCATTTGTATTGAGGGTCTGTACTTACTTGCCTTAATACCTGTACACCCGTTGCTACAGGTGGCTCTTGTTCAAAAGCTGGCAGTAAATGTGCGGTTTTTAACGCGCTTTGTGCAACCCCGACTAAGTGTTCATCTAACTTTTGTTTAAAATCATTTGTTTCTCTATCGGTATTCGCAAATAATCCAGTACGGTGTTGCCAATGTTTCGCCGCAGCTTGTGAAGAATAAAAATGATCACCTAACATCAAACATAAACGCGCATGGTGCAATACCAAACGGTAACTGCCATCTTGCATGGCGGATTCAATTAACGGCAAACAATGCAATAAGCTATTTGACCAACGTTTTACGTGTTTTAACCATTCTGTAGATTGCCTTAATAAACCATTAGGAAACTCAAAGCAGTGTTCAACTCGCTTATAATATTCTTGTTCATCTTGCCTGTTTTCATAACCCCACTCTTGAGTAATACGTTTTAGCAATGTGGATAAGTCTGGAGATTTTTCATCACGCCAATCAGCTTTTATAAAAGGTAACCGATGATGGGAAACAATTAACCAAGCCACTAGTTTAGCCGCATCGGGCAATTGTTCTAATGATGTTGTCTGTTGTGTTCTTATAGCGTTATTGAGTTGCTGTTCAGATAACTCACCCTTTACTAATTCACTCAACCATGTTTTATCTTCTTTGTTTTTCACTAAAGCATTCAATAACAAAACCGAGATCCATTCATGCCTTATCGGATCGCCTTTAAATTTATTTTTACTGTTTGGGCTTAATTTCTCCTGAAACAGTTTAGAAGCTTTACCCCAATCATGAAAGAGTGCAGAAATCGCGGTTAATGCTTTTATCAACGGAAGATATTTCCAATCATTTTCAATTTCGCTGTTCAACAAATTTTTCCTTGTTGCATTAACCGGAACAAGACCCTGTTGATTAAACTTAGCTTTATTCCCTACCACCCATAATAACTGGCTACGTGATCTCGATCGTATCCAAAAACAACTCACTGCGGTGCTTTTGCTGGCGGTTTGGCGCAGCATTTTTTTCACCGTTTGTAAGCCATCTTCGGTGATCAAGGTTTGCCAGGTGTTGTCGCCTATTCTGTCGGCAAAGGCGTCCAGCACTCTTCGGGTTTTCTTTAGGGCATTTTTCTCACACTGTGAGATGAAAGTAACCATCATAGTTTTGCTATTTCACCTCTTCAGGATGTTGCTCAATCGAATAGATAACGCCTGATAACTCTATTGGCAGAATTTTTCTTAATTCATCTTTTACCTTGCTAGATTGGTACATAGGATCACACTCATCCATCAAGCGTATCCTGACTATTTCATTTAACGGCACTATGGCTGTTTTTGAATCAATCCATAAATCGGCATAAATATGATGGCATTCTTGAGTAATCTCTTGTGCCGTGATCATTATCATTCCCCCAAGCAATCGGGATCGGCTCTCTCGTTTTAGCTCTACCTCAAAGACATTGCCCGCCCGAAAGGTTAAACGTCCTTTTGAGAGGGTTATGTGAATTTGATAGTCAGGACTGCGCCAACTAGTCATTCGTCTGCTCCTCACTCTCACCTTGTAAAGCAATACTTTTAACCTGATCAAACATAAAATCCAGCGCTTTATGATCGGTAAAGGCTTGTAAGATTTGTTGGCGAAACTCTTGTTCTGTTGCATTTTCTTTGGCGCAAACAAATGCCCATGGCAAAACAATGGCGTCTTTGATTAAATCCGCAATATCAAATACCAGTGCGCCCCGCCGAGTTTTACCGTGCATTACCGCAAAACTATGGGGTATGCCTAAAACCCAAAGAGTACATGCGGCCAAACCATAGGCTAAGTAATTGCCATGATTTAAGAAATCATTGGCTTTATCTGTTGATTGATGTTGACGGGTAAAGCCACTAGTTTTTGTCGTGTTAGCGGCAAATTTATAAACTGCTTTGGTAAGCTGGGCTTCAGTAAGTAATAAATCAGACGTCTTGGTTGCGGTTGCCAAACGTTGATCAAAACGTTGTAGTGCTTGTTTTATGCCGGGATCATCGGTAGTAAAGCCTTCCGTTTTTAAATCTTTATCTTTACTCCAAATTTTATGGAGAAACTCAATACGAGCCTGTTGAAAATATTTAGCGGCATCAAGGCGTTTACTTTCATCAAACCAAAAACTCATCCAACCTTGTAGATATTCTGTGGGCCGGTATTCACTTTGTGGGGTTAGCCATTCCACTTCATTCCCCATATAAAGTGGCGTACCACCACCGCTACAAAAACCAATAAGTACACCCGCTTGCGCTAACATGCGCACAGCGGCTTGGGTAATTGATGTGCCATTACCAAGCAGTAAGACCGTTGTATTGGCAATTGGAATATTAAAATATAGGTTTTCTTTTTTTTGTTCCGTTAAATAAAGCACTCGCCCATCTTTTTGCATCACCCGACAATATTCTAAGTAATACAAATTCGCCCGTTTAGAATGCAGTATTGCTTTTAAATCTGATGGTGATAAATTTTTCATATAATTAGATATCGCTTAGCATGTTAGTCTTGTGTTTTTTACGTTTGTTATAATCGTTAAACAGAACAAAAATATCATTAATTACTTCGAACATTATTATTCTAAATCAACCGTTTGATGTTCAAACTAAAGCAATAGTAATTTGCCATATTGCCATCATCAATACTGTATTTTTCAACACGTAAAGAAACTATAGGGGTATAGGCAAGTACATAGAAATGTTCTTCCGGCTTTCCCGGGTGAGTACAATTTGTTGTTCTTCAGGAGTGTTTTTATAGCTGTCGATATGCAACCGTCGCAGTAAGTAATTCACTAAGGCGGCACGAATTGACATTGTTTTTTGACCATCTGTCATTTGAAAATCCCGTTCAATCACCCGTTTTTGTTGTGGGTTTAACCTGGGATCGGCCTCGATGACAACATTTACAAAAGTGTTCCATTTTTCATCTTCAATTACGGTGTTTTTTGCTTTACCTTCAAATACCGCATGTCCATTAAATCGCGATAAAGTAAAGTCTCTATACGCTTGGTTTTTGTTGCAATAGGCGCGAACATGCCAGCGTAAACCGTCAAATATCAAGGCATGTGGCTGAATGATGCGATCGAGATAATCAGGATTTGATAAAGAGATGTAACCAATATCAATCGCCAGTTTCTCTCTGATTGCACGCAATATTGGCCTGACTTGAATTGGGTTAATGTTTCTTAACGGCGCTTCCACTTCCAAAGCCCATGCATCGACACTGGCGATAACGCTATTTTTGTTTGAAAAAATTGCCGTTAAATAATTTGAAAAATCTTGACCATTTATCTTTTGATCAAATTCAGTTGTGGCTATAAAAGCCTTACACGAGGGATCGTAACGTAAATATTGAGGAAATTTCTCGCGATATTGTTTTAATACATGGCTGGCAGATTGACGGCTTAAGTGAAATTTTTGGGCGATATGAGAGGTGTTTATTTGCCCTTCCCAACTAACAACATTGTCGATAAAGGCAAATCTTATACTGGTTTCTTTTGCCATGTCCATATTCTAAAAAGCGATCCCTACTAATATTTGTACATTAACTCGTAAACAAACACAATGGTTAAATAGATAAGTTCCCTGTAAAAAATACCAAAATAATAGTTTAAAAGTTATTTTTCTCCCTGTGTAGAGTCCCGGTATTGACGATATTGCGGCAGGCCGTCATTTAATTTAAGCCAAGTGACTTTAGTATCAGTATAAATATGGGCATCCGGGCTAATGTTAATGTCATCATCAAATGCAGCTAAAGCAATTTCGATTGTATTATCGTTATTATTGTAGGATGAACAAAAGGTCAAACTGGAACCGCAATGCTGGCAAAATTGGCGAACCGTATTATTACTTGCTTGATAGCTTTGCAGCAATGCTTCACCGCTAAGCCATTTAAAATTTTTCAGTTTAACATCGGCAAAGGTCGAGAATGCCGCACCATGAAATTTTCGGCACATGGTGCAATGACAATGCCCTATCAATGGCTCAAACTCAGTTACCGCAAAGGTAATTTTTCCACATAAACAACTGCCTTGAAAACTCATGATTGATGCCTTTTAAAAATTTCACTTGTTTAAAGTGTATTTTTTATTTGCTCACTGTCAAATTTGGAGATTGAAAAATTTGCCAACCATGTAGTCGTTAATACCTGTAAGCAAAGTTTCACGCACGGTCTATACTTAGAAAAGATTTTCAAAACAAGGAATGTTAAATGAATAAAATCAACATCATTGCTGACGATCGTGAGCAAACTAGTGGAATTCTATCCATCCTAGAAACTAACCCAGACATCCAATTAGAAAGTAAACGTTTATCACTTGGTGATTATCTTATTGATGACTGGTTGCTTATCGAAAGAAAATCTATGGCAGATTTAGTTGTGTCAATAATTTCAGGAAGAATATTTCAACAAGCATCTCGTCTTGCAGAAAGTAATTACTCAACGGCATTTATTTTAGAAGGTACTGCTACTGATATTGAAGATTATCATATTCATCGGAATGCAATTTTAGGCGCGTTAGTCACCATCGGCTTAATTTACGATATCACTATTTTACGCTCCGCAAATAAGGCTGAAACCACTAATTTGTTATTGTTTGCAGCAAAACAAAAGGCTGCCAGAACAATAGAAACGTTACCGAGAATGGGCTATAAGCCGAAGCGACGTAAAAATAAACAGCTTTATATTTTACAAGGTTTGCCAAATGTTGGCGCTACTTTAGCAAAACGAATGTTACTGCACTTTGCATCAGTCCATGGCGTCTTTAATGCCAGTGCCGATGAATTAACTCAAATTGAAGGCATTGGTCTCAAAAAAGCAGAACAAATCTACGAACTTTTAAGATTAGGCTATTAACGAAAAATATCATCACATAACTTCAATGATTGACAATATTGTAAGTTGAGATTATATATAAAGATAATAACGGGAGTATCAGATGAATTTGAACTTAGAAAAAGATTTAGAAACCCTTAAAGCCGATATTGACTTAGGACTAAAACAAATATACCCGTAACACTTCAAGGTGCAGGCGTCAGTGTTTGAAAGTTGTCATTAATCCAACTGTCTAAAGTATCAGCTATCCTCGGAAGTGTTATGGCAAAAAAATCATTGATTTTC
>MABC01000049.1 GCA_002162925.1 Thalassotalea sp. 42_200_T64
GGATGAAACCAATCAACCGGTTAGCGATGAAGTGGTGAACTTTGCTTCAACACTGGGTTTACTTGACCCGGTATCGGGTACGGCGTTAACCAATGCCTCAGGTGTTGCGACAATCACCTTGAGCGCAGGTACCGTCAAAGGTGCCGGTATTGCCACGGCCACGTTAAGTAATGGCGCAACCGATAGTGATAGTTTTGCCACCGAAGGCGATGAAAGCCTTAACCTGGGCAAAACCATTACGGTGCAAGACATTACCGCGACCGTGACGGAATTAGCACCGTATACGGTGATGGTGAAGGTGACTGAAAACGGCATGGACCTTGCCAATGAAGTGGTGACGTTTACCAGCACATTAGGCGCGTTTAACCCCGTGTCGGCGACCGCATTAACCGATGTCAATGGTGAAGCCAGCATTCAATTAACCGCGGGCAACGTGCAAGGGGCTGGCATTTTAACGGCGACTTTAATCAGTGGCGAATCGGATACCAGCGGTTTTGCGACCGATGGAGACAGCACGGCTGTTGATGGCAAAGTAGTGACCTTAGATCAAATTATCGGGCAAATTACCGAAGCCGCACCAGCCACGATTACGGTGACCGTGACGGATAATGGCGCAGGCGTTGAAGGCGAAGTGGTAAACTTTTCTTCATCCCTTGGTGTATTCAATCCTGTCTCTGCGACAGCATTAACGAATGCGTCGGGTGATGCCTCCATTCAATTAACCGCAGGCAGTGTAGAAGGTGCCGGTATCGTCACTGCGACGATCACCAGTGGAGAGTTAGACACTACAGGTTTTGCCACATTAGGTGACACACCAGTGGCCGCAGGTAATAGCGTGTCAGTGACGGTCACCAACAAGTCTATCGATGCGTTAACCCCAACCACGATAACCGCTACGGTATTGGATGAAAATGGTGACTCCGTTGCGGAGGAAGTGGTGAACTTTGCCTCGACGCTAGGGTTACTTGACCCGGTATCAGGTACGGCGTTAACCAATGCCTCGGGTGTTGCGACAATCACATTAACCGCGGGTACCGTTAAAGGTGCCGGTATTGCTACGGCCACGTTAAGTAACGGCGCGACCGATAGTGACAGTTTTGCCACCGAAGGTGATGAAAGTCTGAACCTGGGCAAAACCATTACCGTACAAGACATTGCTGCAACAGTAACCGAAGCCATGCCATATACGGTGACGGTACAAGTGACCGAAAATGGCATTGACCTTGCCAATGAAGTGGTAATGTTTACCAGCACATTGGGGGCGTTTAACCCGGTATCGGCAACGGCGTTAACCAATGGCTCAGGTATTGCCACTATCGAATTAACCGCGGGCACTGTGCAAGGTGCTGGCATATTAACGGCGACTTTAACCAGTGGCGAGTCGGATACCAGCGGTTTTGCGACCGATGGAGACAGCACACCGATAGCCGGTAAAGTGGTGACGTTAGATCCAATTGTTGGGCAAATCACTGAAGCCGCATCGGCCACCATTACGGTGACCGTGACGGATAATGGCGCAGGCGTTGAAGGCGAAGTGGTGAACTTCTCATCATCATTGGGGGTATTTAACCCAGTGTCTGCTACCGCATTAACCGATAACACCGGTAGTGCCACTATCGTATTAACCGCAGGCAGTGTTGAAGGTGCCGGTATTGTCACCGCGACAATCGCCAGCGGTGAATTAGACAGCACTGGATTTTCGACACTAGGCGATGCGTCTGAGGCGGAAGGTAATAGTGTGTCTGTCTCGGTAACCAATAAAGCTATCGATGCGTTAACCCCATCGACCATAACCGCCACCGTATTGGATGAAACCAATCAACCGGTTAGCGATGAAGTGGTGAACTTTGCTTCAACACTGGGTTTACTTGACCCGGTATCGGGTACGGCGTTAACCAATGCCTCAGGTGTTGCGACAATCACATTAACCGCAGGTACCGTCAAAGGTGCCGGTATTGCCACGGCCACGTTAAGTAACGGTGCCACCGATAATGACAGCTTTGCCACCGAAGGCGATGAAAGCCTGAACCTGGGCAAAACCATTACGGTACAAGACATTACAGCAACCGTGACTGAACTCGCGCCTTATACGGTGATGGTGAAGGTGACTGAAAATGGTATGGACCTGGCCAATGAAGTGGTAACGTTTACCAGCACATTAGGCGCGTTTAACCCAGTGTCGGCGACCGCATTAACCGATGTCAATGGTGAAGCCAGCATTCAATTAACCGCGGGCAGCGTACAAGGTGCTGGCATACTAACGGCGACCTTAAGCAGTGGCGAATCGGATACCAGTGGTTTTGCGACCGATGGAGACAGCACACCGATAGCCGGTAAAGTGGTAACCTTAGATCAAATCATCGGACAAATCACCGAAGCCGCACCGTCCACCATTACGGTGACCGTGACGGATAATGGCGCAGGCGTTGAAGGCGAAGTCGTCAACTTCTCATCATCACTGGGGGTATTTAACCCAGTATCGGCTACGGCATTAACGAATGGAGCGGGTATTGCCACTATTCAATTAACCGCGGGCAGTGTTGAGGGGGCCGGTATCGTCACGGCGACGATCAGCAGTGGTGAATTAGATACAATAGGATTTTCAACACTAGGTGATGCTTCGCAAGCCGTAGGTAACAGTGTATCGGTATTTGTTACTAATAAATCGGTCAGTGCAGCAAGCGCTTCAACCGTAGAAGCAACGGTAACCGACGACACAGGTGCTTTGGTTGCGAATGAAGTAGTAAATTTTGCCTCGACCTTAGGTTTGCTTGACCCTCTTTCGGGGACGGCGTTAACCAACGCTTCGGGTATTGCAACGGTCACCCTCTCGGCAGGTACTATCAAAGGTGCCGGTTTAGCAACGGCCACGTTAAGCAACGGTGCGACTGACAGTGACAGTTTTGCTACCGAAGGCGATGAAGTGATTGGTATTTTTATTGAGATGTTATTGGTTGAGCCGGACAGCACAAATGTCATTGATACCATTAATACCACCACGCCAGGACAAATTATTGCGACTGTGAATGGTCTTGCTGCCGGTGAGAAAGTCTTAGTGACTTTTAGTACTGATATAGGTGAGATACCAATCCCAACGGCAATTACGGATGCGGTAACTAATCAAGCCATTGTCGACATTTATGCTGGCAATGGCATAGGCGCTGGTATCGTGACTGCGACGTTACGTACCGGTGAAAGCGGTGAAGATTTAATTATCGTTGGCGCTGCAGGTTTAGAAATTGGCTCTACCACAGTTGGGTTAACACCAATCTCGGCGGGCGGTTCAACCAATGTTACAGTTACCATTATTGACACTAACAATGGCGGTGCGCTTTATACCGAACCCGTAGTGGTTAACTTTAGCTCAAGCTGTTCATTAGATGGTAAAGCGATATTGGATCAACAAGTTACGACGTTCCAGGGCTCAGCCGTCAGCTCTTATTTAGCACAAGGCTGTACGGGAACCGATACCATTACGGTAACCGCCAATGCCGGTACTGAAAGTTTAACGGATAGTGTCACCATTGATGTCGAAGAAGCCAATGTCGGAAGCATTGAATTTGTTAGTGTATCGAATGAGAACTTGTCACTGGAAGGTGGCGGTACTGCAGGAATTCCTGAGCACTCAACCGTGATTTTTAGAGTGTTAGACGTAAATGGGTTACCTTCGCCAAATCAGTTTATTGATTTTTCATTAAATACTGATGCGGGTGGTTTATCGTTAAGTCCAGACCAGGCTCAAACCAATTTAGATGGCTTTGCGCAAGTTGTGGTGAATGCAGGAACCATAGCAACTCCGGTAAGAGTGACTGCTTCTGTTAATTTATCAGATCCATTGATTGCGACTCAGTCAAGTTTGATGGTGGTGTCAACGGGTATACCAGATCAAGACAGCTTTACCCTTACCGCAGATATTTATAACATTGAAGGCTTCCGAATTGTTGGTACAGAGTCAATTATTACTGCCCGATTAGCGGATGGATTTAATAACTTAGCACCTGATGGTACCGCGGTTTCCTTTACTGCCGAAGGCGGAGCCATTGAACCGTCTTGTATTACCGAAAATGGTGCCTGTAGTGTCATATTTAGCTCTCAAAATCCAAGACCTTTTGATAATCGAGTGACAATTTTAGCGCATGCCGTAGGCGAAGAATCATTTCTTGATTTGAATGGTAATGGCCGCTTTGATCAGGGGGTAGTTGAGGGCCTAGACTTGGATGCTGAAGTTAACGCTTTTGCCGGTAATGATATTTCAGGTAATCCTTTTGATTTACCGGAAGCCTTTGTCGATAAGAATGAAAATGGGACTAGAGATGCAGATGAAGAGTTTTTCGATTTTGTCGACCCCAATTTTGGCACCCCTTTGACTTATGACACCGCAGATGGCCTATACAATGGTAGTTTATGTAGTGAAACTCCTCATCCAGACTGTGGTGTTCAAAAATCTATCCACGTAAGAGGCGATTTGGTGATTGTATTAGCGGGATCTGCGGTAGATGCAGAACTCACTATAGTATCAACTACCGATAGCGGTACAGACACTGGTGCTAATGTCGTTGATATTTTAGGAGTGGGTGTCGGTAGCGCTACCGTATATATCAATGGCCCGGCAAATCAGCCTATGCCAGCCGGAACGACTATTGAGTTTATAACTTCAGTTGGCTCCATAGTGAGTGAGAGTTCATTTATCTGGCCAAATGAATTTAGGAGCAGTGGACGTAATTTCTCAGTGGAAATTGAAGGTGGGACTGAGGCCAAAACCGGATCACTTTCGGTGAAAGTTACCACGCCATCGGGAGACCAAGTAGTATATTCAACAGGAATAAGTGTAGCAATTGTACTTGCCCCTTAAAGATATTTAATAATATCAATCAAACCATAAGGCCTCTGTTGAGGCCTTATTTATTTTTAACAGCGGTAAAATCTGTATTTTGTTTGAATATTGAACAGTTTTCGCTAAATTCGTAAAATATATGAATATATATGAAAATATTGCTTTATATTTTAATTTGATTTTTATTATGATGTGCCCTAGAAAAATACGAATTCAACCCGATTTAGTTAATAAAGAACACTAGGGTTATAAAATAATTGCTTGTCAGTGGTAAAATTTACATATATACCTAATAGCAATACATTAAAAATGAGTTAACGACTAACTCAACAAAATTATATTTCAGATTGACATCTCAATAGCTGAATACAGGAAAGTGAAGCTTTATGGCAAAATCTCTGGTAATTGTCGAGTCCCCTGCAAAGGCGAAGACAATTAACAAATATCTCGGTAACGACTACATCGTTAAGTCTAGTGTTGGTCATGTGCGTGATTTACCGCACAGTGGCGGTAAAAAAGCCGCCACCAAAACTGCCGCAGAGTTGAAAAAAATGACACCGGCTCAAAAAGAGAAATACAAAGCAAAACGTGAAAAAGTGGCTTTGTTTAGTCGCATGGGCATAAATCCGGAAAAAGACTGGGAAGCAACCTATGCGATATTGCCAGGCAAAGAAAAAGTCGTCGACGAATTAAAGAAACTTGCGGATAAGGCCGATATGGTTTATCTCGCAACCGATTTGGATCGCGAGGGAGAAGCGATAGCCTGGCATTTAAAAGAAATTATTGGTGGCGATGACAGCCGCTTTTGCCGAGTGGTATTTAATGAAATTACCCAAAGTGCAATTCAGGAGGCGTTTAAACAGCCAAGTGAGCTGAATATGCATGGCGTTAATGCCCAGCAGGCACGACGCTTTTTAGACCGCGTTGTGGGCTTTATGGTAAGCCCGCTGCTATGGAAAAAAGTTGCTCGTGGTTTATCGGCAGGGCGAGTGCAGTCAGTTGCAGTAAAACTTGTGGTAGAACGTGAGCGCGAAATTAAAGCGTTTGTACCAGAAGAGTTCTGGGATATAGAAGCCGACACCATAACTATCGCTAAAGACGAACTTAAACTAGATGTTGCTCGCCAAAATGGTAAAGCGTTTAAACCTGACAATGAAACGGATGCCATGGCGGCTGTTTCGGCATTACAAAGTGCTGCATATCAGGTTAGCAAACGTGAAGATAAACCGTCTAAAAGCACACCGTCGGCACCTTTTATTACCTCTACGCTACAGCAAGCCGCCAGTACTCGTTTAGGTTTTGGCGTTAAACGCACTATGGGCTTAGCGCAACGTTTATACGAAGCCGGTCACATTACCTATATGCGAACCGATTCAACCAATTTGAGTAAAGAAGCGGTTGAGCATTGTCGCGAGTATGTAAGCAGTAACTTTGGCACAAACTACTTACCTGAAAAAGCGAAAGTGTATGGTGCCAAGGCGAATGCACAAGAGGCGCATGAAGCCATTCGTCCATCCAATGTGAGCAAAGAAGCCGCATTTTTAGATGGTATGGAGCAAGATGCCCGTAAATTGTATGATTTGATCTGGCGTCAATTTGTTGCCTGTCAAATGACTGCCGCGCGTTACGATTTAACCACATTAACGGTAACTGCCGGTGAATTCGATTTAAGAGCGAAAGGCCGTGTGATGCGCTTTGATGGTTGGACAAAAGTTCATTCACGCAGCGCTGGCAAAAGTGGCAGCGAGAAAGATACACACTTACCAGATTTAGCGGTTGGTGAAACCGTTACCTTGAAGCATATTGAGCCAAGCCAGCACTTTACCAAGCCAACGGCACGATTTGGTGAAGCGTCATTGGTAAAAGAGTTAGAAAAACGCAGCATCGGTCGTCCATCTACTTATGCGTCAATCATCTCGACCATTCAAGACCGTGGTTATGTGCGTCTTGATACAAAGCGTTTTTATGCCGAGAAAATGGGTGAGATTGTTACTGACAGCTTATCGGGTAGTTTTAAAAAATTAATGAACTACGATTTCACCGCCAATATGGAAATGCGTCTCGATGAAATTGCCGACGATAACGCCTTTTGGAAAGATGTATTAACCGAATTTTATACCGAGTTTACCGACCAACTTCAGCTTGCCGATAAAAGTATGGACGAAGGTGGGATGCAACGTAACCTGCCGGTTATCACCGATATTGATTGTCCAACCTGTAATCGTAAAATGGGCATTCGTACCGCATCTACCGGCGTATTTTTAGGGTGTTCTGGCTATAGTTTGCCACCAAAAGAGCGTTGTACTAAAACCATGAACCTGACGCCAGGTGAAGAAGCGGTAAGCGTTTTATCTGAAGATCAGGAAACGGAAGCATTAATGGCGATGAAA
Organism: Thalassotalea sp. 42_200_T64; assembly: GCA_002162925.1. Taxonomy (GTDB): domain Bacteria; phylum Pseudomonadota; class Gammaproteobacteria; order Enterobacterales; family Alteromonadaceae; genus Thalassotalea_A. The sequence goes on from MABC01000049.1 coordinate 7,225, forward strand.
CGCTGTGACAAGTGTGGCACAGCGATGGACAGTTATCTTATTGATGAAACCCGTAAGCTTCATGTTTGTGGTAACAACCCGGTTTGTGACGGTTATCAACTGGAGAAGGGCGAATTCAAGATCAAAGGCTACGATGGCCCGGTACTTGAGTGTGATCGCTGCCAGTCAGATATGGAACTTAAGAATGGTCGTTTTGGCAAGTACTTCGATTGTACCAATGAAGATTGTAAAAACACTCGCAAGTTATTGGCAAGTGGTGAAGCGGCTCCCCCAAAAGAAGATCCAGTAGACTTACCAGAGCTTAAGTGTGAACAATCGGAAGCATTCTTTAAATTAAGAGATGGTGCTGCCGGCATATTCCTGGCCGCGAGTACTTTCCCTAAATCGAGAGAAACACGAGCACCTAAAGTTGAAGAGTTACAGCGCTTTCGTGACAGGATATCTGCCAAGTTTTATTACCTGGCCGATGCCCCAACACAAGATCCGGATGGTAACCTTGCTGTCGTTCGTTATTCACGTAAAACCAAAGAACAATATGTGATGACCGAAATCGATAAAAAAGCCACCGGTTGGCTTGCTAAATACGTTGACGGTAAGTGGATTGAAGAGCTGGCGAAGAAAAAAGCCAAGCCGAAAGCCAAAGCCAAAAAAGCTCCAGCGAAAAAGTAACGTTCGTTAAACACTAAGAACAAGTCGCATAAATATGCGGCTTTTTAGTTCAAAGACAGGGTTGTTATCGTGTTTTTATGCATTAATATTCGTTTCTTGTTATAAAAACTCAGTTTTTATAACAAAAAATTTACCAAGCTATAGATTATTAGGTCATATTGATATATATTTTTATTATAAATAAGCCATCATCTATATCAAATGAAACTACAACAGCTACGTTACATCGTCGAAGTCCTCAACAATAACTTAAATGTATCTGCCACCGCAGACAGTTTATTTACCTCGCAACCAGGTATTAGTAAACAAGTTCGTATGTTGGAAGATGAACTTGGCGTACAAATTTTTGGTCGCTCGGGGAAACACCTAACCCATGTCACGCAAGCAGGACAAGAGATCATCCGAATTTCCGCAGATATTTTGTCAAAAGTGGAAGGCATCAAATCGGTTTCTCGAGAGTATACTCAGCCAGATGAAGGTAAATTAAGAATTGCTACCACTCATACCCAGGCACGCTACGCATTGCCAGAAATTATAAAAGGGTTTGTGAAAAAGTATGACCGAGTGTCATTGCATATGTATCAAGGCACACCAGCACAAATCAGTGATGCCGCTGCCAAAGGTGAAGCCGATTTTGCCATTGCTACTGAGTCTTTGCATTTATATAACGATTTGATCATGTTGCCCTGTTACCACTGGAACCGCAGCATCATAGTGAGAAAAGATCACCCACTGGCGAAAATTGGCAAAATTACCATTGACGATGTTGCGGCTCATCCGTTAGTCACTTATGTTTTTGGTTTTACTGGCCGTTCGGTATTAGATAAAGCCTTTCAAAAAGCAAGCTTAGATCCAAAAATAGTCTTCACCGCCACCGATGCTGATGTGATAAAAACCTATGTTCGTTTAGGCGTAGGGATTGGCGTTGTTGCCACCATGGCGATTGATGCTGAGCAAGATAAAGATTTGGTGGTAATCGATGCCAGCCATCTATTTGAACAAAGTACCACAAAAATTGGTTTTCGCAGAGGTACTTTCTTACGCGGTTATATGTTTGATTTTATTGAACGCTTTGCGCCGCATTTAAACCGGGACATCGTCACTAAAGCGATGTTGTTAAAGAACAATGATGAAATTGAAAAACTGATCGGCGATATTGAATTACCGGTGAAGTAAGAATAAGTAAAAGAAGGTACAAGGTACTGGCAGTGTGGTTTACACTCTAACCCACGGCTTATAAAATAAGGTACACGCAGCTTGTTTTAGACTTCAGAACAGTGATATTAAATCGTAAAATATGAAAAGCGCCGAAAGGCGCTTTTTAAGTTTAAAGGGTACAGCTATTATCGAATAAAATAACTAATCTGCTTGTACCTTGTACCCCGTCTCTTGTACCTGTTTTTAACACTCAATAATATTCACTGCTAAACCACCGCGTGATGTTTCTTTGTATTTCGTTTTCATGTCATTACCCGTTTCCAACATGGTTTTGATTACTTTATCTAAAGAAACCTTTTGCGTACCAGTGCCACGCATCGCCAGACGTGAGGCATTTATCGCTTTCACTGAGCCCATCGCGTTACGTTCGATACAAGGTACTTGTACCAGTCCACCAACCGGATCACAGGTTAACCCTAAGTTATGCTCCATGCCGATTTCGGCCGCATTTTCGACTTGTTTCGGGTCACCACCTAAAATCTCGGTTAACGCACCTGCTGCCATCGAACAGGCAACACCAACTTCGCCCTGACAACCAACTTCGGCACCTGAGATAGAGGCATTGGTTTTGTATAAAATACCAATCGCCGCTGCGGTTAATAAATAACGAATGCAATCATCGTCAGAAACCGGTTTTACAAATTTGTCGTAATAACAAAGTACGGCGGGTAAGATACCGGCGGCACCATTGGTTGGCGCGGTGACCACTTGCGAGCCAGCCGCGTTTTCTTCATTTACGGCCAAAGCAAACAAATTCACCCAGTCCATGGCTTGAAGTGGGTCGGCATTTTTCTCTACCATTAACAAGCGATGTAAACTTGGGGCGCGACGGGTAACTTTTAATCCGCCAGGTAATATCCCTTCGGTTTTAATGCCACGCTCGACACAGGCGTACATGGTTTTCCATATTTTAATCAGTTCTGCCCGTATGTAATTTTCATCGTTTAAACATTTCTCGTTTGCCATCATCACTGAGCTAATGCTCAAACCTGATTCTTTACAGATTGTCAGTAACGCATCTGCCGAGGTGAAAGTGTATGGTCGTTTTATATTGGCATGCAAAGACAAGGCTTTATCTTTTTCTTTTTCAAATTCGCTATCTTCGACAATGAATCCGCCACCGATCGAATAATAGGTTTTCTCTAACACAATATCATTGCCGTTGAAGGCAAAAATGGTCATGGCATTGGCATGTGCTGGCAAGGATTTGCGGCGATGATAAATTATCGCATCTTCTTTTGGAAAGGCGATGCTGTTTTCATTGTTTAAAATAATTTGTTCACTGGCAACTGTGGTTTCCAGAATTTTGTCTATATTGTCAACAGCCACCGATTCAGGAGCTTCACCATGCAAGCCTAAAATTATCGCCTTGCCAGTACCATGGCCAATGCCGGTTTGCCCTAAAGAACCGAATAGTTCTACCTTGATGCGATTGACCTGAGTAAAAACCTTGTCTTGTTTTAATGAGTCAATAAAACGGTTCGCCGCTTTCATTGGGCCTACAGTATGGGAGCTGGAAGGCCCGATACCAATGGAAAACATATCAAACACACTTATCATCACTAAAACCTGAATATTAATTGGCGTGCTAACGCAATTTTAAAATTATATTCGGATATTACCCAAAAATCCGGAATAATCCCAACAAATAAAATGTTTATTTTAGGTGGCTGACTAAGTCTTTTAAAATGGCTGCGGTAGCTCCCCAAATGTTATAGTTTAAATATGGCATAAAATAGATATTCTGCTTAATACCATTGCGTTTAAGTTCATAACTTAGGTGATTGTTTTCATCGATAAAATGACTAAAAGGCACATGAAAGATTTCGGCAACTTCATTATCATCAGCCTTGAAGGCATAATTTTTGGGAATAAAGCCGACAATAGGGGTGATTAAGTAACCGGTGATGGTGTGGTATTGTTTTAACTGGCCAATAATATCGACATCCTTGCGGGATAAGCCAATTTCTTCTTCAGCCTCTCGTAATGCGGTTTCAACTACATCAATATCGGTTTCTTCGACTTTGCCACCGGGGAAGCTGATTTGTCCAGCATGATGTTTTAAGTGATTGGCACGTTGCGTTAAGACCACTTCAATGCCGTCATACGTTTGCACCAGCGGGATAAGTACACCGGCATGTTTCAGCTCGCCATTGTGTTGATAGGTATGAGTAATTTCATTCAGGTGATGAAAGGCGAAGCGCTGTAAAAACTGCTGTTTATTCATTGCCAATTCCTAGCTGCAACTTTATAAAAATGTTCCCTACTTATTTTTATCCTAGCAGTTTTTATCGAACAAAGGCATTACAATACCAAGTTGATTAAATATCTGCTCATTTTTAATGGTCAAAACGAATAACTACTGCGTTATAAAGTTTATAAGTAGAATAACTACTTATAAACTTTATGCCTTGTATTTACCCGTTTTTCCTCATGAAAAAGTAGACCACATACTTAATCAAATTGGTATTATCCTGACTCATTAGACGATTGCAGCACGGGTAATATTTTATTTACTTTATCAAAGGTTTCTTGATATTCACTGTCTACTTTTGAATCGGCGACCAAGCCTCCGCCTGCCCAGCAGTGGATCCGTTCATTTTCACAGATAAGGGTTCTGATGGTGATGCTGCTATCCATGTTGCCACACGCTGATATATAACCAATAGAGCCGCAATAAACACTACGTCGATGCGGTTCGAGTTCTTCAATGATCTCCATTGCTCTTATTTTCGGCGCGCCAGTGATAGAGCCACCTGGGAAAGCACCGCGCAATAAATCTGTACCGTTAAAGCCTTGGGCTAACACCCCTTCAACTGTACTGACTAGATGGTGCACTGCCGGAAAGCTTTCAATGGCGAAAAGGGAAGGCACATTTACTGTACCTGGTCGACTTACTTTTGAGATATCGTTTCTCAATAAATCGACAATCATTAAGTTTTCAGCCCGATCTTTTGCCGAGTTTTGTAATTGCTGCGCATATTCCAGATCGAACTCTTTAATATTCGATCGTGGTCGGGTACCTTTTATCGGTTTTGATTGTACTTTTTGATTTTTCAGACGCAAAAACCGCTCCGGCGATACACTTAAAATAACGCCATCTTCAATACGCATAAACGCCGAGAATGGCGCTTTATTGCTTTGTCGTAATTTTTTATAGGCACTATATTCATCACCTTGATAGAGTGCTGAAAACCGTTGCGCCAAGTTAATTTGATAACAATCGCCCGATAATAAATATTGTTGAACCTGGTTAAATTTATCCGCGTATTGCTGTTTGCTCATATTTGAACGCCAATCGGTAGTCAGCTTAAAACTTGTCGGAGGTGAGGTAGTATCGCTATTGTAATAATTGGTCAGCTTGCCTTTGATGTGTTCGCTAATTTCCTTCAGGTTATTCTCGTGGCTCACCAGGGTATAGAGTTTAGAGTTTCTGTCATAAATAATGGCTGTTTTATAGATACCAATTGCCATTTCAGGAAGGGTAATGTCGATGCTACTGGTTGCGGGCAGTTTTTCAAAACGGCGACCCAAGTCATAACTAAAATAACCGACTGCGCCGCCACAAAATGGCAAGTTTTCATCTTCGGTCATTGGCGATGGAAAGACTTCGGCATGTACTTGTTTAACTAGAGCGAGAGGGTCTGCCGTTGATATTTCTATTTGATCACTTTCTCGGTAGTGAATTCTGGTGGACGTGATTGCAGTTTTAAGTGTGACTACCGGCTCATAAACAAAAATGTCATAGCGACAATCAACGTGATCAGAGTTGCCGGAATCGAGCCAGAATGCCCAATTGTCTTGTGCCCAAATTTCAAAAAATTGCTCTGGTGTGTATTTATTTGCACAAGTTAGCGGCGTGGTAAAATAAGGTTGCGCTGTCTTTTGTTGTACTTTCACTAGGCTTATTACGATCAGTTGTTGGTTTGTATCAAACCATTAATTTAGTTATCCATATTGTAGCAAAGTTTTTCACGACTTTAATCGCAAATATAACCAATAGTCATATTGTTATCACAAGTTGAGAGTTGTATTATAGTTTCACTTTTAAACAATGCACTTTTACACGATTTGGCTAACAATTCTAACTCGCGGTTATGTTTTGTTATTTTATACCAAGCTGATTAAAAATGAGCAGATATTTAATCAACTTGGTATTGCTGTATCGTTTTTGCAAACTTAACGTTAACGACGAGACAATTATGACGGTTATAAAACAGCAGGATTTTATCGACAGCATTGAAGATGCTTTACAATACATCTCTTTTTACCATCCCATCGATTTTATTCAAGCCCTTGAAAAAGCCTACAATAAAGAGCAGAGCCAGGCCGCCAAAGATGCCATCGCGCAAATCTTAATTAATTCACGCATGTCAGCCGAAGGCAAACGCCCGATCTGTCAAGATACCGGTATTGTTACCTGTTTTGTGAAGGTGGGTATGGATGTTAAATGGGATAACACCAGTTTAACCGTACAACAAATGGTCGATGAAGGTACTCGTCGAGCATACAGCAACCCAGATAACCCGTTACGTGCATCGATTGTATCCGATCCCACCGGCGCGCGTAAAAATACCAAAGACAATACCCCGGCTGTGGTTCATATTGACTTGGTTGCCGGTAATGAAGTGGAAGTGATGATCGCGGCGAAAGGCGGTGGTAGTGAAAACAAAACCAAAATGGTGATGTTAAACCCGAGTGATTCTATTGCCGATTGGGTGGTTAAAACCTTACCAACGATGGGCGCAGGCTGGTGTCCTCCAGGAATGTTAGGCATAGGCGTAGGCGGCACGGCTGAAAAAGCTGGCGTACTTGCCAAAGAAAGCTTAATGGATCCGGTAAACATTCAAGAGTTAATTGAACGTGGTCCAGAAAATGCTGAAGAAGAATTGCGTTTAGAAATTTTTGAACGAGTGAACAAACTCGGCATTGGTGCTCAGGGGCTTGGCGGCTTAACCACAGTTGTTGATGTAAAAATTAATGCCTTACCTACGCACGCGGCATCAAAACCTGTGGTTATGATCCCAAATTGCGCGGCCACACGCCACGTGCATTTCCACCTTGATGGCAGTGGTCCAGCCAATTTAATCCCACCAAAACTGGAAGAATGGCCAGAAGTGACTTGGGAAGTGGGTGACAATGTTCGCCGTGTTAATGTTGATGGTTTAACTAAGGCCGATATTGCCGAGTGGAAAACCGGTGAAACCGTATTACTGTCAGGTAAAATTTTAACTGGCCGTGATGCTGCGCATAAACGTATTCAACAGTTATTAGAATCGGGTGAAGGGCTACCGGAAGGCGTAGATTTTAATAATAAATTTATTTATTACGTCGGCCCGGTTGATGCCGTAGGTGATGAAGCGGTAGGCCCTGCAGGACCAACCACGGCAACTCGAATGGATAAATTCACTGACATGATGTTAGATGAATTAAACCTGTTAGGTACCATAGGCAAAGCAGAGCGAGGCCCGGCAACCGTTGAAAGTATCAAGAATCACAAATCAGTGTATTTAATGGCGGTAGGCGGGGCAGCTTATTTGGTTTCTAAAGCGATTAAGAAATCGAGAGTGGTTGCCTTTGCAGAATTAGGTATGGAAGCCATTTACGAATTTGAAGTAGAAGACATGCCGGTAACGGTTGCCGTTGACAGTACAGGTGAATCTGCACATGTCACTGGCCCTGCGATTTGGCAGAAAAAAATAGAAGTTATCGACGCCGCAAAAGCGTAACCTAGATAACTCGCGTAACACTACAAACGCCCGCTAGTGATAGCCGGCGTTTGTATGATACCAAGTTGATTAAATATCTGCTCATTTTTAATGGTTAAAACGAATAACTACTTACTAAATTTTTAATTCAGGGATGAATGAACTTAGAATTATCATGGATGATATAAATTCTGTATGCATTGTATTTATCCGTTTTTCCTCATGAAAAAGTAGATCACATACTTAACCAAATTGGTATATTAAACCTGTTAAATGTTCAAATAATAAAAAAAATAGGTCAAACAAGAGAATATTATGATCAGTAAATACTTAAAAGTTGCAGCACTAGCCACAATGCCTTTTGCCACTGCTGCTTTGGCGGTTGAGCAAAGCGAAGTTTTAACCGTAGACAAATTAAATAGCTTAAACCAATTACATAACGTGTCTATTTCACCGGATGGCAGCCAACTGGTTTATGGCATTAAAAAAGGTCAGCAAAAGGGCAGCAATCATCTTTGGCTACAAAACGTTAAATCAGGTGCCGTTAGCCAATTTACCAGCCATAGCAGCAGTGAAAGCTCTGTTACCTGGGCAAAAGATGGTAGTGGTGTTTACTTCATCTCTGATCGTGCGGGCTCAAGTCAATTATGGTTTTTATCCATTAAAGGTGGCGAAGCGGTGCAGTTAACCAATTTCCCATTAGATGTTGAAGGCTATAAGTTATCGGCAGATGAGCAAAAGCTTGCCGTGGCTTTCACCATAATGCCGGGTTGTAATACGTTTGCCTGTACAGAGGACGCTGTTGCCATCGAGGAAGCGAAAAAACACAATACCCGAGCTTACGATAAATTAATGGTACGTCATTGGGATCACTGGTTAGACAGTTTGAACTCACACTTATTTGTTGCCAACCTGCAAAAAGGGAAGCTAACCACAGAAGCTGTGGATGTCATGGCCGATTGGAACACCGATTTTTCTGGGATGAGCGAAGTGTCGTTTAAACCTAACGGCAAAGCGTTAGCGTTTTCAGCAAAAGTTCCGGGTAATGACCATGCCTGGTCTACCAACTGGGATATCTTTGAAGTTAACCTTGAAAATAACGAAGTGAGTAATCTAACTGTTGATAATAAAGCCTGGGATGCGATGCCGGTGTATTCGTCCGATGGTCGTTATTTAGCGTATAAAGCGATGAAAACTGTGGTTTATGAGTCAGATAAATTTAACTTACAAGTCAAAGATTTACGCACCAATACAGTAAAAGATGTGGCGCCACTATGGGACCGCTCAATTGCCAGTTTTCAATTTGACAGTGATAACCGTAGTGTTATTGCCATTGCCCAGGATGTTGGCCAAAAAAGTATTTTTAAAATTGATTTACAATTTGGTGATGTAACACCAATTTATAGTCAAGGATATGCTGGTGATGTGTCTATTGCCGGTGATGCTTTGTATTTTACCCGTCATAACTTAGGTAGCCCAAGCGACGTTTTTACCATTAATAAAGATGGCTACGGCATTAAGCAATTAACCGAGGTTAACCAAGAGAAAATGGCTAACGTTAAGTTAGGTGCCTTTGAGCAATTTAAATTTAAAGGCTGGAACAACGAAGACGTGCATGGTTACTGGGTAAAACCAGCAAACTTCAAAGACGGTGAAAAATATCCCATTGCATTTTTAGTGCACGGCGGCCCACAGGGCAGCTTCGGCAACATGTTCCATTACCGTTGGAATGCTCAACTTTGGGCAGCTCAAGGGTATGCGGTAGTGATGGTAGATTTTCATGGGTCTACCGGTTATGGCCAGGAATTTACCGATTCAATCTCGCATGACTGGGGTGGTAAGCCACTTGAAGATTTACAAAAAGGGTTGGACTTTATTACCCAACAGCAAACATGGTTAGACCGTGATAATGCCTGTGCATTAGGTGCATCTTACGGTGGCTATATGATGAACTGGATCATGGGTAACTGGTCAGATGGTTTTAACTGTATGGTTAACCATGCCGGCCTGTTTGACATGAAGAGCTTTTATAACGTCACCGAAGAGCTATGGTTCCCTGAGCACGACTTTGGTGGTCCGTACTTTGAAAACGAAGCCGAGTACACTAAATTCGATCCTTCGCGCTTCGTCGATAACTGGAAGATGCCAATGTTGGTGATCCAGGGCGAGCTTGATTACCGCGTGCCTTATGGTCAAAGCTTAGGCGCATTTACCACGTTACAACGCAAAGGCATCGATTCTCGTTTAGTGATGTTCCCTGATGAAGATCACCATATCCGTAACCCGGATAACTTAAAAGAATGGTATCGTGAAGTCTTCGTATGGATGGAAAAGTACGTGAAGTAGTATCGTTAGAAACGAGAAACGATGATCTTGTCACCAATTCTCGGTTGAAATTACAATTAAGGATCCCGGCTTGCCGTGATCCTTTTTTTGTTTGCCCAGCAAAGCTGGCAAACCCGACAGACTGAAAGAAGTCTGTATCACCCTGACTAAGGGGAAGATAATCCGAATGGCAAGGGCGTTATCGGCTAACGATAGGGT
>MABC01000090.1 GCA_002162925.1 Thalassotalea sp. 42_200_T64
ACTATGTAAATTAATCTCAATGTGAGTGCCCACACAAATTGCATGATAACTAATTGTTAAAGATAGATACATGGAAGTATTAATGTCGAACAGTTCATGGATGAACGTTTTATTCGACTGGTAGATTTAAAACCTAACCTCTTTCATGTACAAGATTAAATCGCATTCGTTTAATCTTTCTTGCTTGGAACTGGCTAGTAGCCTTGCCCGAAGCGGATGCGAATTGTACGTCATCCAGTTTCGATGTCAACATGTTTTTAAAGTATTTCGCAATTAACTTTAAAGCTCATTTTCAAATTTTTGTTGGCGCTTTATTTATCCCTAAAGACGAAAAAAGGTATCAAAACCCTTGCAAGGTTCCTCTCTTAACTTTCGAAGAGAAGTGCCTTGGAAGTGGATGCGCATTTTAGGGGTTTTTGCGCTGCCGTCAACACCTTTTTCGATTAATTTTAATATAATTTAAAAAAACTTAAATATTGTTTAAAAACCAGACGATTTATTGCTTTGGGTCACAAAAAGAAACGTTTTTCCGATTAAGTTTACTTTTTTAGTTGAAATGACATTGCATGTTTTTTGAACTTATAGCTAGATAGAAGCTCAAAAACTATAACAACAATTCAATTGAAAACTATGAAAGCGCTAATTCTCATTATATCTCTGGCTGTTATATGCACTTCAGTACATGCAAATAACTCAGACTCACAAGACAAGCTGTTAGAAAAACTGCTAACAAGGCAAGTGGATAAAAACATTTCTGTTGCCAGAAGTGTGAGCAGTTTGCTTAAACGCTATCCAGAATTGGAAGAAGCGATCATTGATGTCGCTTTTCGCAACTACCGCAATAAATATAAGCAAGTGATCAAAGGCGCTATTGCTGCTAACCCACAATATAGTGAAGATGTAATCAAACTTGCCTTACAGCATGAAGTTGCGACTTGTGATCTAATAATTAAAGCCGCGATCCAAGCAGAACCAGCATACGCTAATGACATCGTGCTTATCGCCAGTAAACTGCATCCTGAAGACAGAGATCACATTTTTGTTACCGCTTTAAAAACTCAACCAGTTATGGCGAATAGTATTGTTAATTCTACTACTGAAGAGTACCCCGATGAATTTGGCAACATATTGGCGATGGCATTTAAAACATTGCCGCAAAAATTTATGTCATTACTGAGCAATGCTTTCAGCAATAACCCAGAACAAAGTGATGCAGTAATAGCAGTGGCGGTAAGGTCTCTCGATAAAGAGCACATTCGTTCAATCATTGATCAAGCAATTAAAGCAGGATTAACAGAAGAAGCCGCAATAGAAGTTGCGATTAATGCAGGAGCCAGTAAAGATTTATTGGTTAAAGCAAATTAATACCAGTATCAAAACAGGGAAGCTATGCTTCCCTGTTTTGTTTTGATACTGGTATTAATTAAACCCTTTCAAATACAGTTGCAATACCTTGACCCATGCCTATACACATAGTGGCTAAACCTATATTGGCATCATTTGCTTCCATAAGGTTTATTAACGTTCCCGAAATGCGAGTTCCAGAGCAGCCTAATGGGTGACCTAAAGCAATGGCGCCACCGTTAAGGTTAATTTTATCGTCAATAACATCCATCATATCTAATGATTTAATACATGATAATGCTTGCGCAGCAAACGCTTCGTTAAACTCGGCTAGATCAATATCTGCGGTTGTTAAGCCCGCACGTTTCAGTGCTTTTTTAGTGGCAGGTACTGGGCCAAAGCCCATTGTTGCAGGATCGCAACCTGATACGCCCATACCACGAACTTTCACTCTAGGTGTTAAGCCAAGTTCTTTCGCTTTACTCGCTGACATGATCAGCATTGCGCTTGCCCCATCAGAAATAGCGGATGAAGACGCCGCAGTAACAGTACCATTTACCGGATCAAATACCGGGCGTAAAGTTGATAAGCTTTCAGGGGTAGATTCAGGACGAATAACTTCATCTTGAGTAAATACTTTCAATGTTCCATTAGCATCATGACCTTGAATACCGACAATTTCATTGTCCCAACGGCCTTCTACTTGAGCTGCATGTGCACGTTGATGTGAGCGTGCAGCAAATGCGTCTTGCATTTCACGACTTATGCCATGTTGACGACCTAGTATCTCAGCGGTTAAGCCCATATTACCGGAAGCTTTAGCCATATACTTAGCCATTGCAGGGGCAAAATCGATATCATACATCATAGGTACATGCCCCATGTGTTCGACACCACCAATTAAAAATACATCCCCTTGTCCAGCCATAATACTAGTACTGGCATTATGCAATGCTTCCATTGATGAGCCACATAATCGGTTTACTGTTACGCCACCAATATGCTTTGGCATGTCAGCAAGTAATGCTGCGTTGCGTGCAATGTTAAAACCTTGCTCTTTAGTTTGCTTTACACATCCCCAAATAACATCTTCAATATCATTTGGATCAAGCTTAGGGTTACGCTGTAAAATTTGCTTCATTAAGCTGGCAGATAACTCTTCAGCACGGACGTTACGGTACATTCCGCCTTTTGAACGTCCCATAGGAGTGCGGATGCAATCGATAATAACTACTTCATTCATAATAATTCTCCGCTTTATTTAGCTGTTTTAACATCAGTGTTGAAATAAGATTGACCAGATTTAGCCATCTCTCTTAAACCATCGGTAACTTGATAAATTTCACCTAAGTGAGCAAACCTATCTGCAGTATCGATGAATGATTGCAATCCGACAGTTTCAAGATAGCGAATTGGACCGCCTCTAAACGGCGGGAAGCCTAAACCGTAAATTAAGCCCATGTCAGCTTCGGCAGCGGTATCGACAACGCCTTCTTCTAAACATCGGATAGTTTCGTTAACCATAGGGATCATCAAGCGGGCAATAATTTCTTCTTTGTCAAAACTGGTGGTGTCAGCACACATAGCAGACATCAATTCAATACTTGAGGCACTTGCTTCTTTTTGTGGTCTGCCACGCTTATCTTTTGAGTACTCATAAAAGCCAATGCCATTTTTCTGGCCGAAGCGATTATCAGTATACAGGGCTTTTATTGGATCATTATCTTGTTTAGGCATACGGGTTGGGAAACCATTCGCCATTACATCTGTACAATGATCGGCAGTATCTAAACCTACAACATCCAGTAAATATGCTGGGCCCATAGGCCAACCAAATTGTTTTTCCATCACTTTATCGACCGCGGTAAAGTCAGCACCTTCGAGTAACAGTTGACTGAAACCGGCAAAGTAAGGAAATAAAACCCGGTTGATGTAGAAACCAGGACAATCATTAACAACAATTGGGGATTTACCCATTTTAGCGGCATAGGCGACAACGGCGGCAACGGTATCGTCGGAAGTATCTTTACCGCGAATGACTTCTACCAATGGCATCTTGTTTACCGGGTTGAAGAAATGCATGCCACAAAAACGCTCTGGCTTGGCAATACTTTCGGCAAGAAGGTCAATTGAAATCGTTGAGGTATTCGATGTAATCACCGTGTCATCGGCTACATTGGCTTCAACTTCTTTAAGTACTGCGGCTTTTACTTTTGGATTTTCAACAACAGCCTCAACGACAATATCAACATCTTTAATGCTGTCATAGGTAAGTGTTGGCGTAATGTTGTTTAGCGTTTGGGCCATTTTCTTGGCATTTAACCGGCCTTTTTCTACTTGCTTAGTTAAAATACCGGCGGCAGTGGTTAGCCCTAGATCAAGAGCCGCATTGTTAATGTCTTTCATCACAATAGGCGTACCTTTATAAGCCGACTGGTAAGCAATACCACCGCCCATAATACCGGCGCCTAATACGGCAGCGCGTTCCACTTTTTTAGTTGCCATTTTCCCGGCTTTTTTGGCTTTGCCTTTTACCACCTGATCGGCTAAAAATAAGCCAACTTGCGCAGCACAGGCATCGGTTTTAGCCAACTTACCAAATGCATCATTTTCTAATAACATCGCAGCGCTGCGATCAAGCTTAACCGATTTTTCTAACAGGTTTACCGTCGCCATTGGTGCCGGGTAATGTTTACCCGCTTTGGCATAAACCATGCCTTTTGCGGTATTAAAACTCATCACATGTTCAATATCAGATAATAATACTGGCTCTAGTTTTTCTTGACGCTTAGCTTGCCAGGCAAGTTTGCCTGCAATGGCATCTTTGAGCATATCAATAGCAGCAGATTTTAAATTCTCTGGTGCAACAACGGCATCAATAGCACGAAAATCTAAAGCCTGTTGCGCCTTATACGCCTTGCCTGTTGTCATCCATTCAAGAGCATTGTCTACGCCAATAATACGAGGAAGGCGCACTGTACCACCAAAACCAGGCATTAAACCTAATTTTACTTCGGGTAAACCGATGCTGGCATTGCTATCGGCAACTCGATAATCACAAACTAAAGTGACTTCGCAGCCGCCACCTAAGGCAAAACCATTAATGGCGGCAATGGTTGGCATGTTTAAGTCTTCGAACATATCGAAGATGTCACTGCTGGATTTAAAAACACCGGCGATTTGTTCATCTGGAGTTTTAAATAACTCGGTAAATTCCGTGATATCGGCACCAACAATGAAAGTAGATTTTGCCGAAGTAACGACAACTCCTTTCGCATCGCTGCATTCTGAAATGGCGTTAATAGCGTTTTTATACTCTGCTAAAGTTGCAATATTTAATGCATTAACTGAGCCCTTTGAATCGAAACATAACTCAACGATACCGTCGTCAAGTAATTGGGCAGATAGGCAATTGCCTTGATATATCATGCTGAAACTCCCTCGCTCTAAATAAAATTTATTGAAAAATTATTTTGCTATCAACAATAAACCAAATTGGATGAATAACTGATAGCTTAAATTTATCGATGTCTGAGTTTGCCTTGTCTGTTGAAGCAAAGCAACCATTTTTTCAAACAACCGTTTAAATCCAACGTTTAAATCCACTTTTTAAACGACTAAAGTAATGAAAACATACTTAAACAATCAAAATTTAGATATAAAAAAACCCGCCGAAGCAGGTTCTTTCGAAGAAAACGAGCAATTAGAATGCTGGCTTTTCTTCACTTTCTTCATAACGTTTTACACTTGATACGATTTCATCACGCGCAGCTTTCGCGTCTGACCAACCTTGAATTTTAACCCACTTGCTCGGCTCTAAATCTTTATAGTGCTCGAAGAAGTGAGATATTTGGTTTAATAATAACTCAGACATTTGCGTAGCTTCATTAATGCCACGGTAAATGGTAGATAGTTTATCTACTGGAACCGCTAAAATTTTCGCATCTTCACCTGACTCATCGGTCATGTTTAACACACCAATTGGGCGACAACGAATTACTGAACCGGCTAATAATGGGAATGGCGTAGGTACCAATACGTCTACCGGGTCACCATCAAGCGATAAAGTATGTGGTACATAACCGTAGTTAGTTGGGTAATGCATACAAGTTGACATGAAACGATCAACAAAGATTGCTCCTGAATCTTTATCAACTTCGTATTTTACCGGATCTGCGTGTGCTGGAATTTCGATAATTACGTTAATTTCTTCTGGTAGGTTTTTACCCGCTGGTACACTATTAAGGCTCATGGCTCTTCCCATTTAGACGATATTTTAAAATTGGCGTTATTATAACGAGTTGAAAATTAAATTCGACTTTTTCGCCGTTAAAATGCACAAATAATTAAAAACTTTAGACTAATGGACTAAAAATACGATTTATACCGCTGCAATAATTATTATTTCACATCTTGCACTACACTTTTGTGGTGAGTAAGAGTAATGTAAAACTAACGCTAATAAAAAAACAGCGTTGATAGCTGCTTCTATTCGGCAACATTAATGACGTCAATCACTAGTGTAATTCAACGAGTATTTGCCTATACATACAAACCGCATTGTTAAGTTGTCTCTTCGGTAATGCAAAACCGCATTAATTTTTTAAAGTATTAATGCTGGTGTGCATGGGTTGAAAACAGACAAAATTAAAACCGCCATTGATAAATGTGTGGTGAATAAAAATAATAATGGGGATTCTATGGAAAATTTACTCTACCTGCCTCCGGTTCTTGGTATTGCAGGCCTTATCTTTGCGTTCATTCTTTATAATATAATCAAATCATACGATCCGGGTGGCGATAATCTTAAAAAAATTGCCGACCAAATCCACCTGGGCGCCATGGTATTTATGCATCGAGAATATAAGATGCTATTTATTTTCGCGGCGGTGTTACTGGCTTTACTTTATTTGTTTGTCGACCCTAATACCGCGTTGGCGTTTTTTGTGGGTGCGGTTTCATCAGCACTTGCCGGTTATATTGGTATGTTTACCGCAACCAAAGCGAATGTGAGAACAACCAATGCCGCCCATGAAAAAGGCGCAGCACCGGCATTAACAGTAGCTTTTTTTGGTGGTTCCGTCATGGGGTTATGCGTTGCCTCACTTGGACTTATCGGTTTAGGCACTTTGTATTGGTATTTTGGTGGCGACCCAACCACCACCCACTATATTCACGGTTTTGGTATGGGCGCATCATCGGTTGCCCTATTCTCTCGTGTCGGCGGTGGTATTTTTACCAAAAGTGCCGACGTTGGTGCTGATTTGGTTGGTAAAATTGAAGCAGGCATCCCCGAAGATGATCCAAGAAACCCAGGAGTTATTGCCGATAACGTTGGCGATAACGTGGGGGACGTTGCTGGTATGGGCTCGGATATTTTTGAATCTTATTGTGGTGCGATGATCGCATCCATTGCCATCGCTTCGACTATGACTGTTGAAACTCTTGGAGATCGTTCTGCGTTAATGGCATTACCGTTAATGCTAGCCTCCGTTGGTTTAGTTTGTTCAGTACTCGGTATTTTACTGGTGAAATCGATGTCATCGAGTAAAGCCGAACTTGCGCTACGAGCGGGAACTATTTCGGCGGCAGTCTTATTTATCATTGCCGCATATTTTACCGTGCAATATCTAGGGATTAGCACCAATGTATGGGGGGCAGTATTAACAGGAGCAATAGGAGGCATCATTATTGGTTTAGTCACCGAGTATTACACCTCAGGTTCACCCGTTAAGAAAATAGCCAAAGCGGGTGAAACGGGTCCGGCAACAGTGATGATCACTGGCCTTTCCATAGGAATGGAGTCGGTCGTGGTGCCTGTATTAACCATTTGTGCGATCATTTTTGCATCGACACAAATGGCCGGTTTATATGGCGTAGGTATTGCCGCCGTTGGTATGTTGGCAACCGTTGGTATCACTATGGCTATTGATGCTTATGGGCCTGTTGCCGATAACGCCGGGGGCATTGCTGAAATGGCTGGATTAGGTGAAGAAACCAGGAAGATTACCGATTCTCTTGATGAATTAGGTAATACAACCGCAGCCATTGGTAAAGGCTTCGCCATTGGTGCGGCAGCGCTCGCCGCATTGGCAATTATTGCCGCATATGTGGAGACCATGACCTTGAAAATTCCAGGATTCACTCTTCACCTGGGTGATCCGCAAGTGCTAATCGGCTTGTTTATTGGTGGAATGATACCCTTCTTTATTGCTTCTTTAACCATGACTGCAGTGGGTGATGCCGCCTTTGAGATGATCCATGAAATCCGCCGGCAGTTTAGAGAAATTGAGGGGTTGTTAGAAGGCAAAGCAGAGCCTGATACTGCCCGTTGTGTCGACATTGCCACCACAGCGGCGTTGAAGAAAATGATCTTGCCCGGGGTAATTGCGGTAAGTGCGCCGGCAATTGTCGGGTTTGGTATTAGTCCACAAGCTCTGGGGGGCATGCTAGCTGGAGCACTATTAGGCTGTGTATTGATGGCATTAATGATGGCTAACGCCGGTGGTGCCTGGGATAACGCCAAGAAATACGTTGAAAAAGGTAACTTGGGTGGTAAAGGCAGCGATACTCATGCGGCAACGGTGGTTGGCGATACCGTTGGTGACCCGTTCAAAGACACTTCCGGCCCTTCAATGAATATCTTGATTAATGTGATGGCGATTGTGTCACTGGTGATTGCGCCGGTGTTGTAGGTACAGAATGCTAGGAACTCGGAACGGGGAACGGGGAACTACGAGCTTTTGGCTTCTGGCTTCTGGCAGAATGTGTTAATTTAAATATTGATTGAAACTAACACGGGCTGCCCGTAGCCCGTAGCCTTTAGAAACAAAGAGGCCCGTGTATAAATTACACTGGCCTTTCTTTATTTACCGAGGAGCGGCGTGGTATTTAGATTCCATCACCATCTGTATGTAATCCACATTCTCGTTGCATGCCGTTAAAGCGGGTGTCTTGCTCATCCATACCTAGAGTTAACGGTTGGCTGGAATGTTTATCACCTACCGATACATAACCCTCTTCCCATAACGGGTGGTAAGGTAAATTATGCTTGGTCAAATATTGATGAACATCTTTGTTGGTCCAATCAATAATTGGGTGAAACTTAAAGCGGCCACGAATCACTTGCAGTACCGGCAATGATTTTCGATGATCGGTTTGACTACGTCTCACCCCAGAAAACCAGGTGTTGGATTGCAATTCGTCTAAGCCTTTTTCTAATGGCTCGACTTTATTGGCGACATTATATTGTTTAAGTTCGCTTTCCCCTTGCGCCCACTGTTTACCATGTCTGGCACGTTGCCATGCCGGCGAAATGTCGGCGCGAAACACCTGCAAATTCAAGTTCAGACGTTCGGTTAGCTCATCGATAAACCGATAAGTTTCAGCAAACAGATAACCGGTATCGGTAAGCACTACCGGGATATCAGGTTTTATTTGGGTAGTCATATGCAGCATTACGGCCGATTGAATACCAAAACTTGAGGTTAAGGCAAAATTATCAGGCAAATTAGCAAATGCCCATTCGAGTCGCTCGACTGGAGTCATTTGCTCTAATTGCTCATTCCAATTTTGCAATAGCGACTCGGGCAAGGTTGCCGGAAAACGTTTATTTACTGCTAAATTAGCCATGAAAATCCCTAGAACTCACTTTAACTTCACTAACAATGCCGTGACGAATCACAAAATCACCAAAACATTCATTGTCATTTCGATTAGCAACCCATAAACCGATCAATTCATCCATATGAGTCAACACTTGTGCTGAACTGATATTGTCTTGATAAAGTTTAGGTACTCGGGTGCCGGCAATGTTGCCACCTAAATACATGTTGTATTTGTCTGGACCACGGCCTACCAGACCGATCTCAGCCAGCAATGCTCGGCCACAGCCATTAGGACAACCGGTAACTCGGAAAATAATGTGCTCATCACTGATGTTGTGTTTTGCCAGCAAGCCTTCGATTTGTGTCACATACTCAGGCAAGAACCTCTCGGCTTCAGCCATCGCTAACGGACACGTTGGAAACGCGACACAAGCCATCGAATTTTGACGTTGCTGTGACTGAGATGCATCAATCAAACCATGCTCAATCGCAATTTGTTCAATAATGGCTTTCTGATCTGCGGCAACACTGGCGACAATCAAATTTTGATTGGCGGTCATGCGAAAATCACCCTGATGAATTTCAGCAATGGCTTTTACCCCACTTTTAAGCGAGGCATCGGCGTTATCTTTTATACGACCATTTTCGATAAACAAGGTTAAGTGGTGCTTGCCATCAATACCTTCAACCCAACCAATTTTATCGCCACGGTTAGTAAATTCATAAGGACGAGAATCGGCAAACTTAACGCCAGTGCGGTTTTCAACTTCCGTTTTAAAAGTCTCGATACCGACTCTGTCTAAGGTATATTTAGTTTTCGCATTCTTACGATTTATTCGATTGCCCCAGTCACGCTGAGTGGTCACTACCGCCTCGGCAAACGCTAAGGTATCTTTTAATTCGATAAAACCAAAATCATCGGCGCGACGTGGATAAGTAGAGTCATCACCAAAGGTCATCGCCAAACCACCACCGACTAAAACGTTAAAGCCGACCAGGTTTTCACCATCACTAATGGCAACAAAGTTTAAATCGTTAGCGTGTACATCAATATCGTTATCTGGTGGAATGACCACTGTAGTTTTGAATTTACGCGGTAAGTAAGTACTGCCTAAAATAGGTTCAACTTCTTGTCCTGCAGTTTCTTCAACTTTTTCACCATCCAGCCACACTTCTGCATAAGCTCGGGTTTTTGGTAACAGGTGCTCACTGATTTTAGTGGCCCATTCATAGGCCTGCTGGTGCAATACCGATTCAACTGGGTTCGACGTACATAGCACATTACGATTTACATCACCTGCGGTGGCAATAGAGTCGATGCCGATAGAATTAAGCGTTTGATGCATTAATTTAATGTTCGGCTTTAATACCCCGTGAAACTGAAAGGTTTGTCGAGTCGTTAAACGAATGCTGCCGTATGAGGTATGTTCATCGGCGAATTTATCTATGGCTAGCCATTGCGTCGGAGTTATTACTCCGCCCGGCATTCTTGCGCGCAGCATAACGTTGTGTAACGGCTCAAGCTTTTGCTTGGTGCGCTCGGCACGAAAATCACGATCATCTTGCTGATACATGCCATGAAAACGAATTAACTGGAAATTATCGCTGGTAAATCCACCGGTAATGTCATCATTTAAATCCGCGGCAATGGTGCCACGTAAATGCTTACTTTCGCCTTTGATTCTTTCATTTACGGCTAGATTGCCTTTAACCACATTAGGATCGGTTGCATCTAAGTTATTTTGATAGTTCGACATTAATAAACATCCTTCTGGTAACGCTTACTAATGCGTAATTGTTTTAAATAATCTTCAGCTTGTTCCGCTGTTTTATTGCCGTGCTCACTGACAATTTCTACTAATGCCTGATGAACATCTTTGGCCATGCGTTGCATGTCGCCACAAATATAAAAATGTGCGCCATTTTCCAACCAGTTAAAGACTTCTTTGCCTTGCTTAACAAGCTTATGTTGCACGTAAACTTTTTCTGCCTGGTCGCGTGAGAAGGCAACATCTAAGCGATTTAACAGGCCTGATTTCAGGTAACTTTGCCATTCAAGCTGATATAGGAAGTCTTGGGTGAAGGTTTGATCGCCAAAGAATAACCAGTTTTCGCCATTGGCATCGGCGCCTTCACGATGCTGCAAAAATGCTCTAAATGGTGCAACGCCAGTACCAGGGCCAACCATGATCACTTTTGTCTCTGGATTTTCAGGTAAACGGAAATTATTGTTGTGTTCAATGAACACTTTCACTTCGTCATCTTCTTGCAAGCGTTCTATTAAAAAGCCTGAAGCGGAGCCTAAACGACGCTCTTCATTGACACCTTCCGATTCAAAATATTCAACCAAGCCTACGGTTAAGTGAACTTCTTCTTCGACTTCTTCTTGACTCGAAGCAATAGAATATAAACGTGGCGTAAGTGCCGCTAAACTATCAACCAGTTGTTGCGCACTTGGGGTAGCCGGATATGTGCTTACTAAATCAATCACTTGCTTGCTGTTAATAAAATCACGTAATGATTCGTTATCTGTTAACAATGAGTTTAGTGATTCGTTGTCTGCCAATTTGGCCCAGTTAACTATACTTGCTTTACTTAAACCGGTAACTTCAAGCTTTTCAGTTAATGCTAGCTGCAAAGTAGCTGATTCATTGTTTATTGATACCGTCTCATCAGCAACCAATCCTAACTTAGCAATTAATTGCGTGACTAACTCAGTATCATTGACCGGCCAAATACCCAAGGCATCGCCTGGTTGATAGCTGAGACCAGAATCGCTCAAATCAATTTCTACATGTTGCACCACTTTGTTTGAATCGCGACCGGTGATTTTTTGGTTCGCTAATACCGTCGCGACAAATGGATTCTCTTTGTTGTAGACACTGGCACTTGCCGCAGTATTTACTGAGTCAAACGGTAAATGTACAACTTCAGCAGTGCTGCAGGTAAGAGTATCGGCCACTTGTTTCAACGCAGATTCTTGCCAAGTTTTCGCCTGTTCTTGATAATCAACATCACAATCGATACGATCGCTAATGCGTTTCGCACCAAGGTTTGCTAATTTTTCATCAAAATCTTTGCCGGTTTGACAGAAGAATTCATAGCTCGAATCTCCTAAGGCCAATACCGAATATTGCAGTGAATCGAGTTTAGGCGCACGCTTTGAGCTTAAGAAGTCATGCAATGCCATCGCATCATCGGGTGGCTCGCCTTCGCCATTGGTACTGGCAATCACTAATAAATGAGTTTCTGCTTTTAAGCTTTTAGGCTTGTAGTCGCTCATATTGACCAAGGTAGCTTTGATCCCCTGGCTTAAAGCACTACTATGAACTTGTTCTGCAACACCTTTAGCGTTACCGGTTTGTGAACCATACAATATCGTCAGTTTACCAACCGGGCTTGCCGCAGCTTGTGGCTGGACAATACTAGGCGAAGTTTCACTTTTTGCCGCCAAATAACCGCTTGCCCAGGCAAGTTGCAATGGTGAATATTGATGAATCACCTGTTGTAATTGTTGCAGTTGGTCACTGCTTAAACTTGACCCTAAGTCATCATTGGCTTTTACCAACATGGTGCTGCTCCAAACTCTACACTAATTTAATATGAGTACAGGATAAACAGCTTGGAGTGAAACATAAAAGAATAGATAACGATTTTTTATTCCAAAAACGAATATGAACTCATAAGTTAAAACCTGAGATCGTGACTTTCAATCACTGAAACAAGGTAAGTAACTGATAATGTTGATGAATTTAATAAACAAAACTATACCAAGATTTTATCATCGTAATGAATTTCTTAATCCGTTATGGCAGCAGTATTTTAACAACAACATAGATGCTTGCAGGTCGGTTAATGTAGGAGCCTGTGCCGAGGCTGATTGTCTAAGATTTAACATCGAGTAGGGTGGAGCTTATGCTCCATCCCTCTCACAGAACCGTACGTACGGACCTCGTATACGGCTCATGCATACTTCATATCACAAATTCGTGGCACAATGATTGAGCTA
>MABC01000007.1 GCA_002162925.1 Thalassotalea sp. 42_200_T64
TTATGAGCCCGACGAGCTACCAGGCTGCTCCATCCCGCGTCCGAATGACCTATTTAAAATAGGAAAGCCAATAACTATTTGAATTCTGTTATTAGAGAATTGGTTGCGGGAGCCAGATTTGAACTGACGACCTTCGGGTTATGAGCCCGACGAGCTACCAGGCTGCTCCATCCCGCGTCCGAATGGTTTAAGATAAACTTAAACAAGCCACATCAGTTTTGATTCATAATGTAAGAATAAATTCAGAATTCTTTTATTTAAAATAAGAGAATTGGTTGCGGGAGCCAGATTTGAACTGACGACCTTCGGGTTATGAGCCCGACGAGCTACCAGGCTGCTCCATCCCGCGCCTGAATTCGAGGCGTACTATAAGGACTGCCGTATCATAATGCAAGCAGATTTATTAAAATATCTAATATAATTCGTATTTGTGATTAATCAATAAACAGCTGATTTTTTTATAAGCGAAAACTGTATGATTTTTAAGATAATAAAGTCTTATTTTGAATTTTTACCAGGCTAAAATTTTGATTCATGGACCGACCATTAATAAAGTAGCCTTAATTGTCTTTGTAATAAGACAAATGAAGGCAGGTCGTTTATAATCTGCGCCATCAAATGCTTTGGAACACCACATGAAACAATTTTTAGCTTTAACTTCTTTTGGCATAGAGCCTTTGTTAGCCGATGAAATAACTGCAATAGGCGGTAGTGACGTTGTACAACGCCCAGAAGGCGTTCATTTTAGTGCAACAATGACAACGGGTTATCAAGCCTGTTTAAAATCACGTTTGGCCAGTCGTATTCTTATTCGTATAGATGCGCCAACACCGGTAAAAGATAAAGATGCACTATATAAAGCAGCAAAAGATATTGATTGGACTGAGCATTTTACCAGCGAAGATTTATTCGCAGTCGATTTTGTTGGTAAGAACGAACACATTCGTGATTCGCAATTCGGTGGCTTAACCGTTAAAGATGCGATAGTCGATTGTTTCCGGGATGAAGGCTTAGACAGGCCATCTGTTGACAAGACTAACCCTGACATTCGTATTCAAGCCCGGTTGCTGAGAAATGAAGTGACTTTTTATGTTGATTTTTCTGGCCGTTCATTGTCTAAACGCGGTTATCGTGAACACTCCGGTGCGGCGCCAATTAAAGAAAACCTTGCTGCAGCACTGGTGGTACGCTCTGGTTGGTTAAATGATACCACTAAGCCATTAGTCGATCCTATGTGTGGCTCGGGCACATTATTGCTTGAAGCTATTGCAATGGCGTCTGGTATGCAACCCGGTGTTGATAGAGCTCAATGGGGCTTTAGTCGCTGGAAATTTCACGACGCCAGTTTGTTCAAACAACTACTTGATGCTGCAAAAATCGATACTGAGCAAGCATTGGCGAATAGTAAAGTGAAAGTCTTTGGTTTTGATATGGACGGTAGGGTACTGCAAACGGCAAAAGCAAATGCTCGCAATGCTGGCCTTGGCCATATGATTGAATTCAAACAAGGTAGAGCCGAAGATCTAAAAAATCAGTTTGGTGAACCCGGGCATATTCTCTTTAATCCTCCTTATGGTGAACGAATTGGTTCATTACCTGAGCTTGTTTCTACCTTTACTGAATTGGGTAAAGTATTTAAACAAGAGTTTTTAGGTTGGAAAGTAGGCCTTATTACCGCCAATGTAGAAATGTTGTCGCTATTAAAGCTTTCAAGCTTTAAACGTTATAAATTTAAAAATGGCCCACTAGATTGTCAATTGGCGTTATATAACATTGATGCCGGGCAATTAGAACGTACTCCGGTGCAAGCCGATTTCTCCGGTCAAAATTCTGACTTTGCCAATCGTTTAAAGAAAAATGTGAAAGGGTTAAAGTCTTGGCTTAAACAAAACGATGTGAATTGTTACCGTGTTTATGATGCCGATATTCCTGAATATAATGTCTCTATTGATATCTATGGCGATCATTTAGTACTGCACGAATATGCGCCGCCGAAAGACATCGACGAAGCTAAATCCGCGAATCGTCTACAAGAAGCTATTTTCTGGGCGCCAAAAGTATTAAACATTGACGCTGACAAGGTTGCGTTAAAAGTAAGAAGTAAACAAAAAGGTAAAAACCAGTATCAGCAGTTAAGCAAAAGTAAAAAATCGCTGATCGTAAAAGAATACGATGCGTTGTTAAAAGTTAACTTGTGGGATTACCTCGATACCGGTTTATTTTTAGATCATCGCAAAACTCGTAAAATTGTCGCTAAAAAAGCCAAAGGTAAAACCTTACTTAATCTTTTTGCTTATACCGGTTCAGTATCATTGCAAGCGGCAATTAGCGGCGCTGAAAAAGTGACGACTGTTGATATGTCTAAAACCTATTTAGATTGGGCGCAAGATAATTTTGAGTTAAATAAATTACGTGGTCACAAATATGAGTTTATTCAAGCCGATTGTTTACAGTGGTTAAAAAACAACAGCTTTAAGTATGATGTGGTATTTATTGACCCACCTACATTTTCAAACTCGAAAAGAATGGATACCACCTTTGATGTGCAGCGCGATCATATGGATTTAATCAAAACCGGAATGAAATCTGTTGCGGATCAAGGCGAATTAATTTTCACCAATAACAAGCGTAATTTTAAAATGGATTTTGATGGCTTAAACCTGGTGGGGTTAAAAGCGGAAAATTTAACCGAAGTTACCCGCGATTTTGATTTTAAACGCAATAAGCACATTCATAACAGCTGGTGTATCAGTCGTTTATAGCGCGTTTTATTATGAAAGATTAAATATGAAAAAAGCAATCTATAACTTATATGGCACCGAAGGGTGTTATTTGTGTGAACTGGCTGAAGCCTTATGCGTTCAGTTAATCAATAATGATAATTATCAATATGTTGATATTATTGATGATACCAAATTGGTAGAACTGTACAGTACCAGCATTCCCGTGCTGGAACATTTGCCAACTAACCTAGCGTTATATTGGCCTTTTGATTTACAACAATTACAAGAGTTTATCTGTGGAACTAATTAGAATTACAAATGCCGAGCTGGCGTTCGGTGAAGGCAAAATTCTTGATAACACTGAATTAAGAATTAAAACCGGCGAGCGAGTTTGTCTGGTAGGGCGCAACGGCGCCGGCAAATCCTCGTTATTGAAAATATTGATCCGCGAGCAAAAACTCGATGATGGTAAACTGACTATCTCCAACGATGTGCAAGTTGCCATGTTGGCACAAGACCCGCCTAAGTCTTGCGACCAAAGTATTTTTGCCTACGTGTCAGAAGGCCTAAAAGAAAACGGTATTTTAATTCAACAATACCATGAGATCATCAATGTAGTGACTCTCGATCCAAGTGACAAAAACCTGGAGAAAATGGCCAAGATCCAAACCGAGCTTGAGCAAAACAATGCCTGGGAAGACGAGCAACGGGTTGAGCAGGTATTAAGCAAACTATCGTTAAATGCCGATCAAAACGTGAATGAGTTATCGGGTGGTTGGTTACGTAAAATTGCGCTGGCGCAAGCACTGGTAACCAGCCCAGACGTTTTGCTTCTTGATGAGCCGACCAACCATTTAGATATTGAAAGTGTATTGTGGCTGGAAAACTTCTTAAAAGGCTATAGCGGCACTGTGATTTTTATCTCGCACGATAGGGCGTTTATCCGTTCATTGGCAACTCGCATTATCGATTTAGATCGCGGCATACTCACCAGTTACCCCGGTGAGTATGATACCTACCTGCAGCAAAAAGAGCATGATTTGCAAGTACAAGCTACGCAAAATGATTTGTTCGATAAACGTTTAGCCGAAGAAGAAGTTTGGATCAGACAAGGCATAAAAGCTCGAAGAACCCGCAATGAAGGCCGGGTTAGGGCGCTTGAAAAGCTTCGGGTTGAGCGAAAAGCCCGTCGCGATGTGAAAAAACAAGACGATATGGTGCTGTCACAAGGGGAGCGTAGCGGTAAGTTAGTATTTGAATGCTTTAACTTAAACATGGCGTTTAATGGTAAGACTATCATCAACAATTTAGAACTGTTGATCACCCGCGGTGACCGTTTAGCACTTATTGGTGGTAACGGTACTGGTAAATCTACCTTATTAAAATTAATTACCGAGCAATTAACGCAAACTTCTGGCAAGATGCGACAAGGGGTTAACCTCGAAGTCGCGTATTTTGATCAACATCGGGCTGAGCTTGATGTTAACATGACGGTACAAGATGCGGTGTCGGATGGTAAACAAGAAGTCACGATAAACGGCAAAACTCGCCATGTATTGGGTTATTTGCAAGATTTCTTGTTTAGTCCCAAACGGGCCAGAACCCCGGTAAGAGCGTTATCTGGTGGTGAACGTAATCGTTTATTGCTGGCAAAATTGTTTTTAAAACCAAGTAATTTATTAATTCTTGATGAACCAACCAACGATTTGGACATCGAAACCTTAGAATTACTCGAAATGGTTGTCGCTAATTACCCGGGTACGGTACTATTGGTCAGCCATGATCGAGATTTCGTGAATAACTGTGTGAATTCATGCCTTTATTTCGATGGTAGTGGCCATATTGAACAAATTTTTGGTGGTTATAGTGACGTTGAAGATTATTTATCGTTGAAAGCGGAACAAAACAAACAATTTGCGCTCAAAGGAAAGGGCAAAGAAAAAGCGCAGCCGAAAGTGCTGGTGAAAGAAAAGCCTGAAAATAAGCTTTCTTATAAGGATCAACGTGAGTTAGAGTCTTTGCCGGCTTTACTCGAATCCCTTGAAACGCACGTAGATGAATATCAGCAACAAGTAAACGCTGCTGATTTTTTTAATAATAATAGTGAATATACGCAATTGGTATTAGACGCTTTACATAAAGCGGAGAGCGATTTAGAAGTCGCCTTCGACCGATGGCAAGAATTAGAAGAACTTCAAGAGAAAAGTAGCTAATGAAAACCTTGATAAAATCTGTTTTAGCTTTAAGCATTAGTAGTGCTTTAATCAACCAGTCTGCCCACGCAGTAAGCTACACCATTCAAGATTTAGGTCTTGTTGATACGGTAAAGAATACCTACGGTGTGGAAAACAACATAGGCCAAGCCGTGTTGTCTGGCAACACCACCTATAATTTCCCGGTTCAATATGATTATTTAGACGAAGATGATTTTGACGATATCGTGCGCATGTCAATAAACTTTCATGATCGTTATTATGATTTATTTGAAATAGATGATGAAGCCGAAGAGCTATTACGCGCCGGAAACCCTGACGCCAACGCGCTTTCCTGGACGACTCTCTGGTTAACCTCAGGCACAAAAAATAAAAGTGCGTCTGAATACCAAAAATTTGGCGATGCCCTGGTGTTTGTCTTTGATGGAAATACGGCAATTTCTAGTGAATTGCAGGTATTTGATACGGTATTCCCAGACACTGACGCACTAACCCGCTCTACCATTGATGTTCCCAAAGGGATAACGGATGATGGTTGGATATTTGGTAGTTCATCTGCTCCTTATTTACCATTACCACCATTTTTAGATGGTGATGAAGAAGAAATCCATTTCTACAGTGAATTCAGCGCTCGTGGCTGGGTGAGTTTTGATGGTTCAACTATTGTTGAATTAACCCCGCTTGAAGCAAAATACGGCGGCTTATCATCGATTAATGACATTAACATTAATCGAACGGCTGTTGGCACTTCAAGCATTGCTTTAAACGAAACCACCATTGAAAATATCGAAGCCGAAAATGACTATTGTGATGACCGCGCCGATGACATACCGTTTGAAATTTGCGTACAAATACAAAGAGCTCAGCTTTATTACTCGAACGCCTTTAAATGGGAAGTGGACGAATCGGGCACCATAGTAAATGCCGTTGATTTAGGTATTGGCGTCGTGAATGTTCATGAAGATGATAAACGTCCATTTACCGGTGCTGCAACCAGTATCAACGATGAAGGCATTATCGTTGGTTATTCGCATTTTTGGTGGGATGAGGATGAAACCACACCGAAAAAGACAGAAAGAGCCGCATCGATGGCCGCTGTGTTTAAAGATGATCAAATTATTGAATTTATGGACAGGGATGATTACTTTGAATCCCGTGCCTTAGACATCAATAACAATGGTTTATTAACGGGGTATATGTGGACCTACGTTAACGGTAAAGCGCGAACCAAATTTTTCTATGCCGATGCCAACGCCACAGAAATGGAAGCTTTTTTTCCGACAGATTTCTTTCTCGGCTCATCGAGTTATCCGTATGCAATCAATGAAAACAACATGATTGTTGGTGAAGGTGAAATTGAAGATTTTATTGATAGCCCTGAAGTACGAAGACGTCGTCATGGTTTTATGTACGACGTAAACAATGACAATTTCTATAATATTAACAACTTTTTAACTTGTGAAGATCAAGCGAAATATGTGATTGTCGAAGGGCATAGC
Source organism: Thalassotalea sp. 42_200_T64 (assembly GCA_002162925.1). Lineage (GTDB taxonomy): Bacteria > Pseudomonadota > Gammaproteobacteria > Enterobacterales > Alteromonadaceae > Thalassotalea_A. Next base: position 6,436 of record MABC01000007.1, read on the forward strand.
ATCAACGCCAGTAATGAAATTTTAGGTACCGCATGGGTGAAATCAGATAAGTTAAACTCTCAAGGTGGAACAATAGTAAACCCGGAAACCGGTGAAGTGGTTCAAGAAGACGTGCTACGAGCAGTTTTTCTAACGCCTACCGGCGAAGAGCTTACCCAGCTGGATTGTTCTAAAGAGTTAGGTGAGAAAATCGAGCGCAGTGGTGCTAGTTTTGGCTTTATGACCATATTAACGGCAATGGCATTAATGTTCAGAAGACGTCGTAAGTTCTAGTATTTTAGCTATCTAATTACGCGAGGTTAAAACCCCGCCAACCGGTTGAAAAAAGGGGAAGCTCAATAGCTTCCCCTTTTTTATGATTTTAGAAACTTGTTTCTAAAATCTTGTAGCTAAAATTTAGAAGTATCGGTAAATAAACCAACTTTTAAATCTGTCGCGTGGTAAATTTCTTTGCCATCAACCGATACGACACCATCGGCTAAACCCATAAATAATTTACGCTTAATCACGCGTTTTAAATCAATTTTATACGTTACTTTTGTAGCGGTAGGTAAAATTTGACCGGTAAATTTCACTTCACCCACACCTAATGCACGGCCAAGACCTGGTCCACCAGACCATGCCAAGAAGAAGCCAACCAATTGCCACATAGCATCTAAACCTAAACAGCCGGGCATTACCGGGTCACCTTTGAAGTGACAATCGAAGAACCATAAGTCTTCATTAATATCTAGCTCGGCGATTATTTCGCCTTTACCATACTTGCCACCTTCATCAGTAATTTTAATGATTCGGTCCATCATTAACATATTATCTGAAGGTAATTTACTATTTCCTGGGCCAAATAATTCGCCATTACCGGCTTGAATTAAACCCGCTTTATCAAAAGAGTTTTTTTGTTCCATGAGGCTTTTTTCTCAATGTTAAGTTTAGATAATTGCTTTAGGACAGGAGTCACTATAACGGTTATCAGAAATTATAGGTCGCTACTTTAGCGAACACTTGTACACTAAACAATATAAATTTTAAATAAATTGCAATTTTCACGGTTATCCGTAACCATAGTAAACAAAATTGATGATTTATTTAATCAAGGTATTGCCTATGTCTGATAAGCCTAGAAAAAAAGCGGCATTAACCAATGCACAAAAGCAACAAAGATTTAGAGATAAACAAAAACTCGATGGTAAAAAAGAAGTCCGTGGCTATTTGTCAGCAGAAGCGATTGAATGTTATCGACTGATCGACGAGCAAACCGAATGGAATGATAGTACTATCTTATCGAATGCCATTCGCATCACTTATGCGGCCTATAAAAACGGCCAGATAGGTCTGCTCAACAATTGGTTAAAGCAATATAAACTATAATACCAAGTTGACTAAATATCTGCTCATTTTTAATGGTTAAAACGAATAACTACTGCTTTATAAAATTGATAAGTAGAATAACTACTTACTAAATTTTATGCATTGTATTTATCCGTTTTTCCTCATGAAAAAGTAGACCAGATACTTAATCAAATTGGTATAACACCAAGTTGACTAAATATCTGCTCATTTTTAATAGTTTAAATCAATAACTAAGGCTTTATAAAATTTCTATAATTGAAAATACTAGCGTTCTTAACACACAGTATTTTCCAAACACGAACAGGAACAGGATGATCAATATGATCAAAGTATTATTAGTTGACGATCATGATTTAGTAAGAACGGGGATTCGGCGTTTACTCGATGATGCTAAAGGCATAGACGTTGTTTTTGAAGCCTCAACCGGTGAAGCTGCCGTACAATATTGTCGTAACCATTCCCCTGATATTGTATTAATGGATGTCAACATGCCAGGTATTGGTGGTTTGGAAGCGACCAAGAAAATTATTCGCTTTTCCCCTGATATTAAAGTAATCATCTTAACGGTTCATGTGGAAGATCCATTCCCGACCAAAGTGATGCAAATCGGGGCTTCTGGATTTTTAACCAAAAGTACCCCGCCGCAAGAGATGATCCAGGCGATAAAAGCGGTAAAAAGCGGCCAACGCTATATAACACCAGGTATTGCTCAGCAAATGGCGTTAAATCAATTTAACAAGCCCGATGAAAGTCCTTTTGCTTGTTTATCAGAACGTGAATTACAAATTATGATGATGATCACCCGCGGTGAAAAAGTTGTCGATATATCGACCCAATTAAGTTTAAGCAGTAAAACCATCAACAGCTATCGTTACCGAATGTTTGACAAGCTTTCGGTATGCAACGATGTGGAATTAACTCACTTGGCAATACGCTATGGCTTGTTAAATACTGAGATGCTATAAGCTGAATGTGTAACTTCAATACAATGTGGCATAACTGATGTCTGAAGAGGTGCCGCAACAACCTGGCGATTTTGATCATAAAGCGTTTTTATCTACCGTAACCGAACAAAGCGGCGTTTATCGAATGTATAACGTCGAGCAAACGGTTATATATGTGGGTAAAGCCAAAGATTTAAAAAAGCGGCTAAGCAGTTATTTTCGCAAAGACGTTGGCAGTGTCAAAACCAGAGCTTTGGTTGGCCACATCACCGCGATTGATGTTACCGTTACTCATACTGAAGGGGAGGCATTAATTCTTGAAAACAATTTCATTAAAAAATACCAACCTAAATATAATGTACTGCTGCGTGATGATAAGTCGTACCCTTATTTACTGATCAGTGCTCATAAGCATCCGAAACTTGGCTCCCATCGTGGTGGCAAGCGGGTAAAAGGCGAATTTTTCGGACCATTTCCCAGCGCCGGTGCCGTTTGGGAAAGTTTAAGGTTGATGCAGAAACTGTTCCCAATCAGACAATGCGAAGACAGTTATTATCGCGCTCGGTCAAGACCCTGTTTACAATTTCAGCTAAAACGATGTTCTGCGCCATGTGTGGGAAAAATATCCGATGAAGATTATCAACAACAAGTTTCCTTAGCTCGGCTATTTTTACAAGGTAAAAATGAACAGGTAATCGCCACTCTGGTGGAGAATATGGAAACCGTAAGTATGGCGTTGAATTTTGAACAAGCAGCGAAGTTTCGTGATCAAATAGCCACATTGCGTAAAGTTCAACAGCAACAATTTGTCAGTGGCGTCACCGCCGAGCTTGACGTTATTGGTTTTTATCGAATAAAAAATCAGGCTTGTATCCACTTGTTATTTATTCGCGAGCAAAAAATTCTTGGAAGCAAAAGCTTTTTCCCGAATATTCCTGCCGACACCACGGATGAAGAAATTATTAGTGCGTTTATTGCGCAACATTATTTGGGCGAAGACGTTGAACAGGGAAAGATTGCCCGGGAAATTATTTTACCTATGGTGATTGAGTCGCAAACTGAATTTGCGGCTTTACTGTCAAAACAAGTGTCGCGTGAGGTAAAAGTATCAGCAAAAGTGAGAAGTGAACGTTCTCGATACCTGAAATTGGCCAATACCAATGCTGAAAATTCCTTAAATGTGAAAAATAGCCATAAGGAATCGATGCAAGCCAGGTTCAGAGAGCTGAACAATGTGTTCGAATTAGCTAAGCCGATAGAACGCTTGGAATGTTTTGACATTAGTCACACCATGGGCCAGCAAACGGTCGCTTCTTGTGTGATATTTAACACTGACGGGCCATTGAAAAGTGATTATAGGCGCTATAATGTACTGGGCATTACACCAGGCGATGACTATGCCGCCATGTCTTTTGCCTTAAACAAACGCTACGGCAAAGTAACCGATCGTGATAAATTACCCGATATTGTTTTTATTGATGGCGGCAAAGGGCAATTGGCAAGAGCCGAAAGCTTTTTTGCCGAGCTGGATTTAGAAAATATTCCAATGCTAATTGGTGTGGCAAAAGGGGAGTCAAGAAAGCCGGGCTTAGAAACATTAATCATGGCCGGCTCTCATCAACTAATTTCTTTACCGCCAACGTCACCGGCACTGCATTTAGTGCAGCATATTCGTGATGAGTCGCACCGTTTTGCCATTGCCGGGCATAGGGCGAAACGGGCAAAGGCTGCTAAAAAATCAACGCTTGAAGATATCCCAGGTATTGGAGCAAAGAAAAGGCAAGCCTTATTGAAGTATCTGGGAGGATTACAGGAAGTAAAAAAAGCAAATGTCGAAGAACTGATGAAAGTCCCAGGTATTAGCACTGAACTTGCGACAAATATTTTTAACGCCTTACATGACAATGCTTAAACATCATGTACAATAACCACAAATAAAAAGTTAGTAGTATTAATCATGTGGACTATTCCTAATCAAATTACCTTATTTCGGATTATATTAATCCCTGTTTTTATCGTTGTGTATTATTTAAACGACATGATGCCTGATATTTTTTCAAAGAACTGGTCTAACTTTGCCGCATTTGCCGTATTTTGGGTGGCATCGGTAAGCGACGCACTAGATGGCTATCTTGCCCGTAAATTAGAACAATCGAGTAAATTTGGTGCGTTTATCGATCCGGTAGCGGATAAATTAATGGTCACCATTGCGTTAGTCTTAATTGTTTCCGAATATCGGAACATCTGGGTAACCATACCTGCGGTGATCATGATAGCCCGAGAAATTGTGATCTCGGCATTACGAGAATTTATGGCCGATATAGGTAAACGTGGTAATGTTGCCGTATCTGAATTGGGGAAATGGAAAACCGCAGCGCAAATGTTGGCGTTAATGGGGTTAATTTGGCGTCCCAATTACGACATTCCTCTTTTAGTGGTCGACCTTCCGCCTGAAGTAATTATTTATGCGGCCTGGATGTTTTACTTTTTTGCCACTATATTTGCCTTTGTATCAATGTTTCAATACCTTAAGGCAGCCTGGCCAGCGGTTTCTGGCAAATAATCTTTAACAGAAATATATTTATTTAGCCTTAATTGTTAAGAAAACAGCAATATTTAGACATTTTTTAAACAGATTAGTCGTATTTTGAGCAAACAGAAAAAAATTGATATTTAAGTGTTGACTCATCAATAGAACGATGTAGAATGCACATCCGTTGACAAGGAGTCAACACCTTGAAGCGGCTGTAGCTCAGCTGGTAGAGCATCACGTTGCCAACGTGAATGTCACGAGTTCGAGTCTCGTTAGCCGCTCCAATTTTTACTAGGGAAGTACATCACCAACAGTTGATGAAAATTGGCGGGTTGGCAGAGTGGCTATGCAGCGGATTGCAAATCCGTGGACCTCGATTCGAATTCGGGACCCGCCTCCACTTTGCCCGGGTGGTGGAATTGGTAGACACACGGGATTTAAAATCCCGCGTCTTAACGGATGTGCCGGTTCAAGTCCGGCTCCGGGTACCATTTTCATCAACTTAGTTTGATTGTACGAAGTGTTAAAATTTAAATTTAGCGGCTGTAGCTCAGCTGGTAGAGCATCACGTTGCCAACGTGAATGTCACGAGTTCGAGTCTCGTTAGCCGCTCCAATTTAAATTTTAAAAACCATAGATATATGAAGCGGCTGTAGCTCAGCTGGTAGAGCATCACGTTGCCAACGTGAATGTCACGAGTTCGAGTCTCGTTAGCCGCTCCAATCTAGTTTTACTACTTGTTCATTGAGAAATGACAGGCATGCTCAACAGAGATATCATGCCCGGGTGGTGGAATTGGTAGACACACGGGATTTAAAATCCCGCGTCTTAACGGATGTGCCGGTTCAAGTCCGGCTCCGGGTACCATTTCTTAAACTGAACAAGAAATATTTATGTAAATGTATCGTTTTAAATGATACAAGCTCCAAATGAAGCGGCTGTAGCTCAGCTGGTAGAGCATCACGTTGCCAACGTGAATGTCACGAGTTCGAGTCTCGTTAGCCGCTCCAATTTCTTATCGATAAATCTCCTGTTAGTTTATTCGAAAAGTAGGGAACCAATCTCTACTCTAAAAAAGTCTTACCCTATACCTATTAGGTACTGTGCCCGGGTGGTGGAATTGGTAGACACACGGGATTTAAAATCCCGCGTCTTAACGGATGTGCCGGTTCAAGTCCGGCTCCGGGTACCATCTTTATTACTGCTATTTCTGCTCAGTAATTCCTAAAGTTTTATAGCCAAATAAAGCTTACTTCATAAGCTTTATACAAATTCCATCAAGTACAAACCAACTTCAATATTTTCGTTAAAAATCATCAATTATTAACACTAATAATTAGCCTGAAAATGATGCTATTTTTTGTTCTAGCCGACATTCCGCAGCATTTTTAGGAATAAATTTTCTGATAGATGCTGCCCAGACAGTCAATGATAATACTGTTCCTCTCCTCCACATTTAGGACTAATTGTGGCTCACCACTA
>MABC01000055.1 GCA_002162925.1 Thalassotalea sp. 42_200_T64
AATGATTTTTTTGCCATAACACTTCCGAGGATAGCTGATACTTTAGACAGTTGGATTAATGACAACTTTCAAACACTGACGCCTGCACCTTGAAGTGTTACGGGTATAAGCTGCTTCTAATGATAGGTCGTAGTTCGTGGTTAAAATATCTTTAACACCTAAACGACAAATCAGTTCATGTATTTTTCCACCTTTGATTGTGTTTACGTGCTCTGCCACATATTTCTTTATGTCACTTTCTTGAAAATTAGTACTTTTAATTGTTTTAAAAAATATTTCTTCGTAGGCTAAGGGAAAAGGTTTTTCATCAGGAAACTTAACATCTATAGATAAATAACTCGTTAATCCATAAAGTAACTGAGACCATGAATTACCATCAGCTATATTATTGATATCGTTCCCTACTAATAATGCAATATCTTCCATGATTTTCTTAAATAATTTTAATTAGTTACATACTATATCGTATTTAAAATCAAAGGCTATTTTAAATGTAACTTTGAAACATAATAATAACAGTGACCTAGTCAACCCAACTCTGACTCGTCTTTCAATATTATGTAGTTAGAGTTTCCAACTAGAGCTGTTGTGTTCAGCTTGAACTAACAAAATATCACTAATTACCTTTTCATTGACGTTATTTAAGACAAAAAAATAGACAAACTAGTAGTTTGTCTATTTTTAAATACCTTTGTCTAATTTTTAAATGCTTTATGACACTTACTCATTAATCTTCGTAAGTAGATACCGCAGGACATGAACAAATTAGGTTACGGTCGCCGTATACGTCATCGATGCGGTTCACGGTTGGCCAGAATTTGTTGGCTGCAACTGCCGCTACTGGGAATACTGCTTCTTGTACCGAGTAGGCACGATTCCAGTTGGCATCAGTGATGTCTGCTAAGGTGTGTGGTGCGTTATGTAGAGGGTTATCTTCTACCGTCCACTCACCTTTTTCTACTTTGCGAATTTCTTCACGAATACACGTCATGGCTTCGACGAAACGGTCTAGCTCTACTTTCGCTTCCGATTCGGTTGGCTCAATCATCAGTGTGCCAGCTACCGGGAATGACATGGTTGGTGAGTGGAATCCGTAATCCATTAAGCGCTTGGCTACGTCCATTTCAGTGATGCCAGAGGCTTCTTTTAATGGGCGTAAATCAACGATACATTCGTGTGCTACCCGGCCATTTTTACCCGTATATAAAATTGGGAAATGTTGGCTTAACTTGTGGGTCAGGTAGTTTGCATTCGTGATCGCGTACTTGGTTGAGTCAGTTACACCTTTTTTGCCTAACATGGCAACGTACAGGTAAGAGATACATAAAATACCGGCAGAGCCAAATGGTGCGGCAGATACTGCGCCGTTGCCTTTGGTGTCATCGTTCACGGTGATTAAGGCGTGATCTGGTAAGAATGGTGCCAAGTGGGCTTTTACGCCAATCGGTCCCATACCTGGGCCACCGCCACCGTGTGGAATGGCGAAGGTTTTGTGTAAGTTTAAGTGGGATACATCTGCACCAATGAAACCAGGAGAGGTAATACCAACCTGGGCGTTCATGTTGGCGCCATCCAGGTAAACCTGACCGCCGTTGTCATGAATGAGGTCACAAATTTCTTTAATGGTTGTTTCGTAAATACCGTGTGTTGATGGGTAGGTGATCATGATACAAGCAAGGTTTTCAGAATGCTCTTCTGCTTTTGCTTTTAAGTCGTTCATGTCAACGTTGCCGTCTTTGTCACAGGCAGTAACCACGATTTTCATACCAACCATTTGCGCAGAAGCGGGGTTAGTACCGTGCGCCGATGATGGAATTAAACAGATGTTACGATGGCTGTCACCGCGGCTTTCGTGGTATTTGTGAATGGCGATAAGACCGGCGTACTCACCTTGTGCACCCGAGTTTGGTTGCATTGAGATATTGTCGTAACCGGTAAGTTCAACTAACCAGTCGCCTAGCTCGTCGATCATCTGCTTGTAGCCTTGTGCTTGCTCCATTGGCGCAAACGGGTGCATATTCGCAAATTCAGGCCATGATACCGGGATCATTTGTGCCGTGGCATTAAGCTTCATCGTACATGAGCCTAATGAGATCATTGAATGGTTCAATGCTAAATCTTTGTTTTCCAGTCTTTTGATGTAACGCAGCATTTCTGTTTCAGAGTGATGCGAGTTAAATACTGGATGGGTCAAAATTGCCGATTCACGCACAATTGATGCTGGAATTGACGAGTGACCACAATCAATAATGGCGGCATCTAATTTAGCAACGTCTAAGCCATGACCTGTGCCTAATAAGATATCGAATAACGCAGCGATGTCTTCACGAGTGGTGGTTTCGTCAACCGATACACTGATTTGACCGTCAACGTCGGTACGCAAGTTAACATTAGCGGCTAATGCACGGGCAACAACTTCGTCTTTGCTAGCACCATCAGAGCCGGCTAGGTTAAAGGTTAACGTATCAAAATAGTTCGCATGAATTGCGACTAAGCCTTTAGACGCAGTACCCGCACATAAAATATCAGCGAAACGGTGAATGCGGTTAGCAATCACTTTTAAGCCTTTAGGGCCATGGTAAATGGCGTAGAATGCTGCCATGTTGGCCAATAATACTTGCGCGGTACAAATGTTTGAGTTGGCTTTTTCGCGGCGAATGTGTTGCTCACGCGTTTGCATGGCCATGCGTAAGGCATCTTTACCACGAGTATCTTTAGACACACCAATGATACGGCCCGGCAATGAACGTTTGTATTTGTCTGATGTGGTGAAGAAGGCGGCGTGTGGTCCACCGTAGCCCATTGGCACACCAAAGCGCTGGCTTGAACCAATCACTACGTCGGCACCAAGCTCGCCTGGCGCTTTCAGTAATACCAAGCTCATGATATCGGCAGCAACCGCGACAATACCTTTTTTCGCATGTACTGCTTCGATTAGTGGCGTAATATCGCTTACTTCACCGCTGGCCGTTGGGTATTGTAATAACGCACCAAATACGTCGTGATTCACTACATCGCTCGCGTCACCCATGACAATGTCAAAACCAAACATTTCAGCACGTTGGGTAACAACGTCAATGGTTTGTGGGAATACGCTGTTGGCGATGAAGAACAAGTTAGATTTTTTGTTTTTCGATACGCGTTTTGCTAATGCCATGGCTTCAGCAGCGGCAGTACCTTCATCAAGTAATGATGCTGATGCTAAGTCTAAGCCAGTTAAGTCTAAACACATTTGTTGGTAGTTTAATAATGCTTCTAAACGACCTTGAGCAATTTCTGGCTGGTAAGGCGTATACGCGGTGTACCAACCTGGATTTTCCAACACGTTACGTAAAATCACGTTAGGGGTATGCGTTGGGTAGTAACCTAAACCAATGTAAGAGGTGTTCACCTGGTTCAAGCTGGCAACGGCTTTTAAGTCGCTTAGGGCTTTAACTTCGGTTTTGCTTTCGCCAATGGCTGGTAAATTTGCTAAACGAATATTGGCAGGTACGATTTCATCGATTAATGCGTCAATAGAATCTGCGCCTATTTCCGCTAACATCGCTGCTGTTTGTGCGGCATCAGGACCAATATGGCGGCGAATGAAATCTTCAGTTTGTTCTAACTGGCTCAAGGTTTGAATAGACATAGTCATCACTTATAACATCAAAAAAATTTAATACATTAACAATGCCCTACTTACCGCTATATTCATGCTATGCGATTTAGCCAGAGTATTATTAAAACAATAAACCCCAAGCAAACGCTCAGGGTCTATACCCGTTCCACTTCAACATGCGGGATTTCAGTGGGAGTTAAAAGCAATTTAGGCAAGGCATTAAATTTAGAGAATGGTTGTTCCATTGTTAAAATTAATAACGCGGCATAAATTGCTTTTAAACCCATCGAAGAAGTCCTTGAGCAATACCACTACGTCGTTTCAGCTATTTGAAAGGGAATAACCATTTCTACATAACTGCGCCTTGTATTGGCATCGCTCAAGAACTCTGAAACCTGCATCTTGAAGTGGATCGGGTATATAACTAACTGAATAACTTAATTATTCGTCATCAACTACGTTTTTGTAACCTTCCGCATCTAATAACGCGTCTAGTTCGCCAGCATCGTCTAATTTGACTTTGAACATCCAACCGTCGCCGAACGCGTCAGAGTTAACTAACTCTGGTGAATCTTCAAGGTCTTCGTTTACGGCAATTACTTCACCAGAAACTGGTGCGTAAATGTCTGAAGCGGCTTTTACTGACTCTGCAACGGCTACGTCGTCACCAACGCTAATTTCGTCACCAACGTCTGGTAATTCAACAAATACCATGTCACCTAAAAGTTCTTGTGCGTGTTCAGAAATACCGATAGTAACGGTACCGTCACCTTCGTTACGAACCCACTCGTGTGATGTGGCGTATTTTAACTCAGAAGGAATGTTGCTCATTTTTATAGTTCCTAAAAATATTTAAATTTGTAAAATTGTAAATCTGTTATTAAATTTGATGATCTAGCTCTTAACAGCTTAGCCAAAAAATTTAAGAAATAAATAGTTAATTGCTAATTATCGGGCTTAATCTTAAAAGCACTTCTTACCATTGCGCACGAAACTTGGCTTGATTACTTTAACAGTAACCGATTTCTTCCGCATTTCTACTTCACAAGTCTCGCCAATTGAACGAGGAACACGTGCCATCGCAATGGAGTGACCTAAAGTTGGTGAGAATGTGCCTGAGGTGATCACCCCTTCTTCGCCATTTACCAATACTTTTAAACCAGTACGTAATACGCCTTTCTCTTCCATGACTAAACCAACTAACTTGTGCTGGTCGCCAGCGGCACGTTGTGCGGCTAAAGCTTCACGGCCGATAAAGTTACGATCGCTCGGTTCCCAGGCAATGGTCCAGGCCATGTTAGCAGCTAAAGGCGATACCGTCTCATCCATATCTAAACCGTAAAGGTTCATGCCGGCTTCTAAACGTAAGGTATCACGAGCGCCTAAACCACATGGTGCAACACCAACGTCTAGTAGTTGTTGCCAAAATGAGGCCGCTTGCTCTTGTGGTAATGCAATTTCATAACCTGACTCACCAGTGTAACCGGTAGTGGCAATGAATAAATCACCGGCTTGCGCGCTAAAAAACGGCTTCATGCCATCAACGGCTGCCGTTTGTTCAGCATTAAGTAGTGTAGCAACTTTCGCTTTTGCCTGTGGGCCTTGCACGGCAATCATGGCAAACTCAGGACGTTCGGTAATGGTAACGTCAAAGTTAGCGGCTTGGCTGTTGATCCAGGCTAAATCTTTTTCACGCGTTGCCGAGTTTACTACTAAGCGGTAATCGGTTGTGGTGAAGTAATACACGATCAAATCATCAATAACGCCACCTTGCTCATTACACATACCGGTGTAAAGTGCTTTACCGGCAACTTCAAGTTTAGCAACATCGTTAATCACCAAACGACGTAAAAAGGCTTGTGCATCGCTGCCTTGTACATCAACAATGGTCATGTGTGATACATCAAACATACCGGCATTGGTACGAACGGCATGATGCTCTTCAATTTGTGAACCATAGTTGATTGGCATTTCCCAACCGTAGAAATCTACCATCTTGGCAGCAGATTCTAAATGCTTTGCGTGTAGTACAGTTTTATTCGTCATATTGCTTTCACTCATTGCTTTACCCTAGTTCCAATCACTAGCCTATATCTAATTTATTGAAATTTTAGGTCTTGATGATCTGATTAACGGTTCTGGTTAAACCTTAGCCAAATCGCTACGAAATTTTGCGATAGATTATACTCTGCCAATTTCACAGGATCAATTCAAAACGGGTATTTTTAAAATAAAAACCCGAATTTAAAAATAATTCCGAACTATATTTCAACAAAAAAGCGATAACCGAATAAAATTTCACAGCTAGTTCTTATTATGCCAGTGGATCTTGCACTTTACACAGTTTTGGTAAGTCACTGCGACTACCCATTGCCTGTTTGAGAAGCAGTTTCTTTAGCGACGCCACGTTATTTAATAACGACATACCCAAGCCGCGAATAAATTTGGGTAAAGTTTGTTGCAGACTAAAACCTTGCTTGATTGACTCCATCGCCACGATCATTTCGCTGGCATCACTTTTGCGCCAGCGGCTGAAATGGCCCAATGCTTGCGCATCGTTTAATGCTTTGCCTTGTACACAAATATCAGCAAGCGTTTGCGCCAACGCAGCGGCATCTACCAAACCCAGATTTACGCCCTGGCCTGCTAACGGGTGAATGGTATGGGCAGCATCGCCAATCAGCACCACTCGGTCTTTGACAAAATCACGCACCAAACGCATGGTTAACGGAAACGATACGCGCTCGCTTTGCAAGCGGATATTGCCTAACTTGCCATCACTGGCCGCCAAGATCTCTTTATTAAAATCGTCAGTGGATAACGCCTTAATACGCTCGGCCTGCTCAGGTGGCAGTGACCAAACAATAGAACAAGTGTTCTGCTGATACAGTGGTAAAAAGGCCAACGGCCCGCTGGGTAAGAACACTTGCCAGGCGGTATTTTGGTGGCCTTGGGCGCATTCAACGGTGGCCACTACGGCATGGTGATCGTAATCGCGAAAGGTCATCGCCATGTCCAGCTGCTTGCGTACCCATGAATTGGCACCATCGGCGCCGATGACTAATTTGGCCATTATTGGCGGTTGCTCGGCAAAACTTAAAAACACTTCACTGCCACCTACCGCCATGCTGGTGATATTTTCTGGAATAAAGCGAATGCCAGAGTCTTGCTCGGCTTTGTGCCACAGCGCATTACGAATGATGTCGTTTTCAATAATGCTGCCTAAATTGTCAGCGCCAGAGCCTGTGGGTATATCACTTTGGTCAAAATCTAAATGGCCATAGCCGTCTTTATCCCATACATGCATATTGCTATAGGCTTGTGAACGCACCGCGCAAATATCATCCCATACGCAGAGGTTAGTAAACAGTTGCTTACTGGCATTGTTAATGGCGCTCACTCTTAGGTGTGGCTGTTCCTTAATGCTATGCAATTCTTGGCTATCAATCACCGCCACCGAAAGGGACGTTTGCTGGCGAATGGCCAGTGCGGTAGTAAGCCCTACCATGCCACCACCTACAATGACGATATCGATATTTTTCATAGTGTTGTTCTTATCTGTTCTTTTAATCTATAAGTTTTAATATTTAAATTCTATTCGCTAGCTCATTTGCTGCGATGGCCCATGGTTTTCTGCGCCAGTGCCGCTTTTAATGGCGACAGGTAATTTAATACTTTTAAGCCAACACCGCGGCCCACCACTAAGGGTAAATAGTTGTTGGAAAACAAATGCACCAACGAGTCGGTTAAGGCGATCACTTGTTGGTGATCTGTGGCTCGGTTATCCGCATATTGACGTAACAACTGATGCTCACCTAAATCCAGTTTCAAGCCCAGTTTTTCTGGGTTATTGTTAGCGTCTTTCAAGGCCTGTTCAAACATCTGCGCCAACACTTGCACGTCGCGCATGCCCAAATTAAAGCCCTGGCCGGCAATTGGATGTAAAGTATGCGAGGCATTGCCAATTAATGCCATACGATGATGAATTTGCTCTTCGGCTTTGATCAGCTTTAACGGGAAGCTAAAGCGCTTACCAACGCTGTCAATACTGCCCAGCCAATGGCCAAACTCTTGCGCTAACTGCTCGGCAAAATCGGCATCATTGAGTGCTAAAATCTGCTCAACTTGCTCAGTAGCTACCGTCCACACCAAAGAACACCGGCCTTCGGTCATCGGCAACATGGCAATAGGGCCATATTCGGTAAAGCGCTCAAAGGCACGGCCATTATGGGCTTTTTCCGGGGTGACATTGGCAATGATCGCCACTTGTTGATAATCGTCAGTGCTACTGGTTATTTTTGCCTGAGCCCGACATACCGACTGGCCGCCATCACAACCGAGCAACAAACTGCCCTTGAGTTGTTCAGCTGAGGCAAAACTCACGTTCACACTTTGTTGCTGCCAGACAATATCGGTGATGGTTTGTGGGGCAAAAAACTGTACATTACTGCATTGCTTTAGCGGTTTCAGCAAGCTGTTGCCTATGGCCTGTAATTCGGCCACATAGCCTAACGCCGATACGTCATAATCGCTGGCTCTCATTCTCGCTTTGCCATAATGGCCGCGATCTGAGATATGAATGTCGCGAATTGCCATGGCATCACTTTTTAACGTTTGCCAGGCCGCTAGTTCGTTTAGGTAAGTGGCACTGCCATGCGATAAGGCAATAACTCTGGCATCATAACTTTTCGGCAAGTCATCATTAATGGCAAAGGCCTCAACAACGGCAATCGATAAAGGCGTACCATCGCTGTGCGTTAGTTTTGACAAGGCAAGCGCCATGCTGGCGCCGGCAAGGCCAGCGCCGGAGATTATTACGTCAAAATGTTGTATTTTTTTGCTCATAATGTTTGTTTGCTAAATTTTAACTTCGTTAAGGCAAAAGGTACTAGGAACTAGGAACTAGGAACTAGGAACTAGGAACTACAATATTTTTAAGCACTGTATGTCAATAATAAAGTGCGTACATTGATGAAGCACAACTTAATGAAAACATTACGCTATCCACGCTCTTCGTTTCTCGTCTCTCGTTTCTACTTCGCCATCACCGCTTCAATCTCTGCGATGGTTTTTGGCGCCGTGGTGGTTAAATTTTCATAACCGGTTTCGGTGACTAAAATATTATCTTCAATGCGCACACCTAAGCCCTGCCATTTTTCATCAACATCGGCTTCGGCGTCTATGTATAATCCTGGCTCGATGGTCATTACCATGCCGGCTTTAAAGCTGCGTAGCTGATTTTTATTCTCATCCATTTGATAGTCACCAACATCGTGCACATCCAGGCCTAACCAGTGACCTAAGCCATGGATGAAGAATTTCTTACAGGCTTTTTCTTCGATTAAGGTATCCAGTTCACCAGTTAACAAACCTAGTTCATACAAGCCTGTGGTTAATACGTCGTTGGCTACTTTGTTGGCAATGGCAAAGTTACTGCCTGGTTTGATGGTTTTAATAGCAGAAAATTGCGACTCTAACACTAAGTTATACAATGCCGCTTGCGCTTCGTTAAACTTACCATCTACCGGAAAAGTACGCGTGATATCGGCGGCATAGCCAGATAATTCGGCACCAGCATCAATCAGCAATAAATCGCCATCAACCAATACTTCATCGTTATCGGTGTAATGCAAAATCGTCGCATTTTCACCGCCTCCCACAATAGAACCGTAGGCGGCTGCACGGGCGCCGTTTGCGGCAAACTCATGCAATATTTCGGCTTCTACCTGATATTCAAACTGGCCCTGAGCAGCAAACGCCATGGCGCGTTTATGAGCATTGCCAGAGATCACATTGGCTTCGCGCATTACCGCAATTTCCGCAGCCGATTTAATCAAGCGCATTTCATGAATGCTGTCACGAATATCTATGATGGTATTTGGCGCCTTTAATCCTTGCTTGGCACCGCCACGTAATACTTCTAAACAGGCAAACACTAAATTATCAAATTCGGCTTGTGCCCCTTGGGCAAACAATAGCGTTTGTTTGCCGTTGATGTACATTGGCAGAATTTGTTCTAGTTCGTCTAAGGTGTAAGCAAGATCAACTTTAAATTGAATTTCAGCCTGCTCAGCCCCTACTCTACGGCCGTGCCATACTTCTTGTTCTGGATCTTTATCACGGCAAAATAATACAGTTTCAGTTGCCGCTTCGGTCATGGTTAATGCCGGATCATTTTTCACCAACACCAATAACGCATCAGGCTCATGAAAACCGCTTAAGTAATAAAAATCTTTGTCCTGGCAAAACAGGTATTCGGTATCGCGAGAGCGAGTGACTTCTTTCGCAGCGGGTATTAACGCCACTGAGTTATCAGGCATGGTGGCCAATAATGCGGCGCGACGAGCAACAAACTCGTCCATATCAATTCGGGTATGTTTCATAGTTAACGTTTCAAGTAGTAGTTAATTCAGTAAGGCTAATGCCATAAGACTAGTGCAAAAACTTAGTGCAAAGTTTTTGTCGATGCGCTTAAGTCGGGTTTAGCGCCCAATTCTGCAAAACATAACAATGCTGAAATACGCACATACTCTAAAATTTCATAATAGGCCTGTTCGGTATCTTCGTCTTCGTCGAGTTCATTTGATAAGTTGGCAATGTCGGCAAAATCTTTAATGATCTCGTCAACTTCTTCAGAAAATTTAGCTTTATTTTGTTGTTGTAAGCCAAACCCCAGGTTAAAGCCTTGCACCCATAATCCTATTGCATGACCACGTTCTACCATAGCTTCATCGTCATCGGGCACTAATAATTGAAAAGTAAAATTATCATCGAGCACGGCTTGCCAGATCTCGCCATACATGGTTTTAATTAAATCTTTTAGCTGTTTGCCTAAGCCTTCACCATTATTGAAAAAGTCATTGATGATGGGTAAGTAGCCTTCGTCTTCAAACGGAAAACCCGAGCTGATGATCCCGGTTAACAAGCCATGAATTTCGGAGGCGTGGCCCTGAAAATTCTCACCACCAAGGGCTGCTTGCACATTGGCAAAAGATAAAGAGTTTTGTTCTGACATGTGTTTCGACTCTAATTACAGAAAATAATGGTATAATCGTAACATTTGAACGGCCTTCGAACCAGTAAATAGCCATTTACTACACTTAGTTAGCTAATTTCTGCGCCTAGTTAAGCTTAAGTAAAAATAATTTTATGACAATTGTTATAAAATCAACCACTTTGATTTAATAATCGGCACTTAGACACTCTCGGACTAATTTATTACAATTTTATACACCCAAAGCCCTTTGAAAGTGTATAATGACTGCGTTCTCTGGGGTGTTCGGTTATTAACTATGTCCCTGAGCCGATAAGTTTTACCTAAGGGGGTTTATCGGTTGCTATTGCGCAAGCCCGTGTAAATCGGGAAGCCTACGGCAGCTGTGCAATCTCCGCCTTGAACACACGGTTGTTCAAGGGCTGACGTTGGTAACGGCATCTTGGAGAGCTACGCCTTTTCTTGTTTACTCCCGCTTTTATTAAATACCAAGTTGATTAAATATCGGCTCATTTTTAATGGCTAAAATGGATAACTGCAGCTTTATAAAATAAGTATTATTCTTTTAATTTTTGCTAAGTTAACCCATTATACTTAACAGACTCACAAACTGGTAAAAGTCGTATGGACCAACGCAACACCCTGAGAAAAATTATTCGCAACCGTCGCCAGCAATTATCGGTGCACGAGCAGCACATTGCCGCAACTCACATTAAAGACAGGTTAGTCCGCCATCACAAAGTGCAAAGCGCCAACACTATCGCCCTGTATTTGGCCAACGATGGCGAACTTGATCTCAATGAGTTTATTGCCTGGTGTTTTAGCAATAACAAACAAGTATATTTACCGGTATTACATCCGTTTTGCCCGGGCCACTTATTGTTTCTGCACTATAGTGAGCACGGCGAACTGGTGAAAAATAAATATCAGATCCCCGAGCCGAAACTCGATGTCACCAAAGTGCTGCCACTAAGCCAGTTAGATGTGCTCATTACGCCTTTAGTGGCGTTCGATAACGAAGGCAACCGTTTAGGCATGGGCGGAGGCTTTTATGACAGAACCTTGGCCCATTGGCAAAAAGTCTCTGAAAATGGTCTTGACCATGCGGCCAACCCCTACCCCATTGGCGTCGCCCATAAATGCCAGCAAGTGGATAAAGTGCCAACGGAACACTGGGATATTCCCATTCCGGAAATCTTTACTCCGCATTGATACCATTCCGTATAAGCATTTTCCCACTTAGCGTGATTTTAACGGTTGATTGGCAAGGCATTGATTGCGGAGAATGGTAATTCCCTTGTCAATATCAATAACGCCGCATATTAACCGTTAAAACACGCCCTTCGGGAACTCATGAACAACATGATAACTTCATAAAATCTGTTCGATGTAGAATAACTATAACGTCACAAATTTCATTTGTTCTAATGCCGTTCATGCAGTTCTAAGTGGGTAAATCATTATACGGATTGGTATTATCCTGCCTAAGCGTTAAAAGCACTAAAAAATCGTTTATCCTGGCTGGATACAAGGTTATAATCTGCGCAATTAAATCTATCGGCAGATCACCTGAAGATGAGTTCTTTAGGTGATTTAGTGAAAAACAACCTCACGGAAAATACCATGACCCAAGATGAAATGAAAAAAGCAGCGGCAATTAAGGCGCTTGAATTTGTAGAGCAAGATAGCATAGTTGGTGTCGGCACCGGCTCTACGGTAAATCATTTTATCGACGCTTTGGCCACCATTAAACACACCATTGTTGGCGCGGTTTCCAGTTCAGAAGTATCGACTGAACGGTTAAAGGGTTATGGCATTGAAGTTTTCGATTTAAACTCGGTAGACGATTTGTCAGTTTATGTAGATGGTGCCGATGAAATTACCGAGCACATGCATATGATCAAAGGTGGCGGCGGCGCCCTTACCCGTGAAAAAATTGTCGCCGCAGTAGCCAAACAATTTGTCTGCATTTGTGATGAAAGCAAACAAGTGCCGGTGTTGGGTAATTTTCCCCTACCGGTTGAAGTCATTCCAATGGCGCGCAGTTATGTGGCGCGTGAACTGGTAAAATTAGGTGGCGATCCGGTTTATCGTGAAGGCGTGATCACCGATAACGGTAACGTGATTGTAGATGTGTACAACATGAAAATATTAAACCCGGTAGGGATGGAAACGAAAATCAATGCCATTGTCGGGGTAGTCACCAACGGTTTATTTGCCAATCGCGCAGCCGATATTTTAGTACTGGGAACACCAAACGGCAGCAAAGTCGTCAAGTAATCGCCTTACACTCTGCAATAAAGACATTTGAATCCCCTAACTCACATTAACATGGGGATTCAAATTCAGATCTGCCACGCCGACATTCAAAATTAAATTTCAATCTTTAACTGAATTTCCGAATAAAAATCAGCTTAGTACCAATAACCCGACTATTATTAACCTAGCTACCGATGCTAGCTCTTTATCCTATTTTTGTAATAGAAACGGGCAAAAATAGTTCTTTCGAGTTTTAACTCTATATGTTAGTTTATAGCTATCTAGCCATCCAAATCATTTTTTAGTCCTGTTTATCAGGAATAACGTAAATTTAACCACAAGCAGAGTTAAGAGCCATGACAGAAAAATCTCTACACAAAGACAAAATTAAAATCCTTTTACTTGAAGGTGTGCATCAATCGGCCCTGGAAATTTTAAAATCTAACGGTTATAGCAACATTGAATATCTGAAAAGCTCTTTGTCGGATGAAGATCTGAAAAAGAAAATTGCCAACGTGCATTTTGTCGGTATTCGCTCTCGCAGCCAATTAACCGAAGAGGTATTAGCTCATGCCAATAAACTGGCGGCTATCGGTTGTTTTTGTATTGGTACCAACCAGGTAGATATTGGCGCTGCACAAATTCGTGGTATTCCGGTATTTAATGCCCCGTTCTCGAACACCCGCTCGGTTGCCGAGTTAGTGTTGGGTGAACTGTTATTATTATTACGTGGTATTCCAGAAAAAAGTGCTAAGGCACATCGTGGCGTATGGAACAAATCAGCCGTAGGCTCAGTAGAAGCCCGTGGCAAAATTTTGGGTATAATTGGTTATGGTCATATAGGGATGCAACTGGGCATCATGGCAGAACACGTTGGCATGCAAGTTAAGTTTTACGACATTGAAACTAAACTGCCATTAGGTAACGCCAACCAGGTAAACAGCCTAACCGAGTTATTAAACATCTCTGATGTCATTTCGTTGCACGTACCCGAAACCAGAGAAACGCAAAACATGATGGGCGAGGCTGAGTTTGAACAAATTAAGCAAGGGGCGATTTTCATCAACGCCTCTCGTGGTACTGTGGTAGATATCGATGCGTTAGCAAGCGCTTTAGAAAGCAAACAAGTTGTCGGTGCTGCCATTGACGTATTCCCAGTAGAGCCAAAATCAAACGATGATGAATTTATTTCACCATTGCGTGCTTTCGATAATGTGATTTTAACGCCGCACATTGGTGGTAGCACCAAAGAAGCGCAAGAAAACATTGGTCGCGAAGTGGCGGGTAAAATTGTGAAATATTCTGATAATGGCTCAACCCTGTCTGCGGTGAACTTCCCGGAAGTGTCACTGCCAGAGCATACTGGTCGTAGCCGTTTATTCCATATTCACCACAACCAGCCCGGTGTGTTAACTCACATTAACCAGGCGTTTGCCGAGCGTAATATCAACATTGCTGCGCAGTACCTGCAAACTGACGATAAAATTGGTTACGTGGTAATTGATGTAGATGCGGAACATGCAGAAACCGCGTTAAAAGAGTTAAAAGCCATTAACGGTACCATCAGAGCGCGTTTAATTCACTAATACCACTCTGCATACATATATAGTCAACTCAGTGATTATGCAGATTGATATCATACACGGCACAAATTGGCGATTGTTTGGGTATTACAAAGAATCGCCATTTGCTCAATTGAACACTAAGCCAAACAGTGGTTTAATGATTTAATGAGCAAACAGTTAATACATAATAGAACCGACAGCCAATACATTTTTGCGGTCGGTTTTTTATTGTTTATTCTTAGCTGTTGTGCTGCATTTAACGTAATGGCATTAACCAATCAAGATTTTGACCGCATCATCAACCAAAGCATTAAAATTCGCTCTAGCGACATCCCAACCTACAATAAAAATTTGGCATTACTGGTGCAAAATCAAGCATTATTATCGGTCAGCCAACGAGAAGAGTTGGTTTATTTACAAGCGTATAAATTAGGCATGGAAGGTAAATTTTTGCAATCTATTGCCATACACCAAAAAGTGGAAAACTCGAAAAACATTAAGGTAAGAATAAGAAGCTTAAAAACTCAATTGAATCTGGCATATCTGATTAACCAATATCCGTTAAGTGATCAATTAATTGATCGGCTGCTTAATGAGGTGATTAACCTTGATGACTTAAAGTTGAAAAATGATGTTCATGAAATTATTGGTTATTTTTATAACCATATTGGCGCATTTCAATTGGCATTAAATTATTTGGATTTAGTGCAAGATGCCAATTCATCGCCAAGAAATCAGTGTTGGTTACAGCAACTAGAATTATTAGCGAATTTAGGTCTGAGAAATATTCGTGGTAACGATCCGCAAATACTGGCATATATTGACTTTTGTTTAAGCCATAAAGAAAATATTACTGCACAAAGTATCATTTTAGAAAACGCCAGATTCTTAAACAAAGAGCATAACTACGCGCAAGCCAATCAACATATGCAGGCTTATCAATCGTTAATATTGGCTTCTACCTACACTCCTCATCATCAAACTCTATTTGGTCAGTTAACATTGAGCAACTGGGGGCTAAATGATCTAGACCAGGCACAGTACTATGGCTTAAAAGCCATAGAGCTTATGAAAGAAGGAGAAATCTCAAAGTGGGATCAACAAACTTACCAAACCATGGCAAAAGTGGCGCAAAGCCAAGGCAATGTTCAGCAAGCGATACAATACTTACTTAAATATCAGGCTATGCAGCAAACTATTGCTTCGTTAGCTCAACAAAAAGCGCTAGCCAGAGCGCAAATTGAACATACCATATTTAGTAAAAAAGCATACAAAAAAAAGCTCGATGACGAACTTAACAGTACCAGTAAACGTAGTCATCTGGCCTCACATAAGAGTAATGAATACGTTCAAAACTTTGCCAACAATCGCCTGATATTTGCCATACAATTTGGCATTATTTTATTGCTAGGTGGCAGTTTATTATATCTGCGTCATTTGCAAATTTCCACCAAAGACAAAAGTAATCATGATCCTCTCACTAACCTGCTCAATCGCAATGGTTTAATCGACTCAGCGGTTAGTACGGTAAGTTTACAAAGATCAAACAAGGCAGAGTTGGCGATATTAGTTGTGAATGTAGATAATTTTAGAGCCTTCAATCAAGAGTTTGGGATAGAACAAGGCGATAAATTACTGCAGGATCTGGCAAAACTGTTATCTTCATTTGTTGAAGACAACCAGCATATCGGTAGAGCCGGAGCCGATGAATTTATTTTAGTATTTCCAAACAAAAACAGTGCAACAATCAAACCGATTGCTGAAACTATTAAAACCCAAATAGCTGCATTGTCTGAGCGATTGAAAAACCAATTAGATAGCCAAATTAAAGTGAGTATGGCGATCAGTGACTCCAATTTAAGCGATTACTCATTAAAGTACTTTTATACCGATACCAGTAAAGCGTTAATGAAAGCCAAAGCACTAGGCGGAGATCAAATTTACTGTTTTGACAAAACCATGACAGATCGTGAAAAATTTAAGACGAATGAAAATAAGCTGAAATACATTTACGAATAAACACATAGGTATCGACATAGGTATCGGAAATTATTTAGATCGCTTTGCATGTTAGAAAGCTTATCTTATTATTTTATTATTTTATTATTTTATTATTTTATTATTTTATTATTTTATTATTTTATTATTTTTAGAGGCAACCATTCAGTGCAATTTGAAACCACTCAGTATGTAATGCGATTACTGCACAACAATGATAAAGAGTTTTTTATTTCTTTGTATCAAGACCCTGTCACTTGTTTACATACTGGCGGCGTATTTACTTTAGAACAAGCGGAAGAGCGCTTTAACTTTTGCCTGAAACGCAATACGGTAGGCACTATGCTGACGTTTATTATAAGGAATCGTATCGACAATCAAGCATTAGGATTTTGTGCGCTCATTTGGAGTAAAACCTTAGCCTCAGTAGAGGTGGGAATTTCCTTAAAAAGCGAAAATATTGGCAAAGGCATCGCCAAAGAGGTGTTGCCTGAATTATTGAACTTGGCATTTAATAACATACAAATACCATTACTGATGATCCGCACAGACAAAAACAACCTGGCCATGATCAAAACCATTGAACGCTTAAGCTGGCCTACGAAACAAGTTACGACAGTGCAGATAAATGCAGATAGAAAAAATCCGGACGATGCAAAAGTGGTTTACACCGATGCTGATTGTTATTGGTATATTGAAAACCAAACCAATTAACGGTGAGTGAGTAAAGTAACAAGTTAATGTAATCAATTAATCATTTTCCATACAGTGAAATGAAAAACAAAAGACAGCCATGAATAAATCAGAAAAAAAAGGCAGCTTAGTCTGCGTAGGTACCGGCATTACTTTAGGTGCGCACATTACGCCAATAGCAAAGAGTCATATTGAGCAGGCCGATATTGTTTTCATCACCGGCAATACCGGCTTTATGCAAATGTGGTTGCAAGAACTTAACCCCAATGTGCACGATTTACAGCAGTATTACCAAGAAGGCAAACCCAGGAGTCGAACTTATCAGCAAATGATGGATGAAATGCTAAAAGCCATGCGTCAGGGCAAAAAAGTGGTGGGGGCGTTTTATGGCCACCCTGGCATGTTTGTAACCCCTACCCACAAAGCTATTAAACAGGCAAAAACTGAAGGTTACTTTGCCCAAATGGTCGCCGGCATTAGTGCTGAAGACTGTTTAATTAGTGACTGTGGCGTAGATCCTGGCAGAGTTGGTTGTGCTAATTTTGAAGCAAGTCAATTTATTAATTTTCAGCGTCAGGTGGATAACAGCGCTTATTTGATCCTTTGGCAAGTGGGTTTTGTTGGTGATACTACCCTTACCCAGTTTACCACAGGAGAAAAATACCGGGCAATACTGGTTGAGGTATTGCAGCAGCACTATCCGGCAGATCACACCATCACTTTATATGAGGCCGCCGCCACGGCACTTGAACAGCCGCGTATTGAGCAGATGCCATTAGTCGATTTTATTCATGCCGATGTTAAGCAAATCACCACGATGATAATTCCTCCTAGCGCTAAACTTAAAGTGAATAAAAGCATTCAGGCAAAACTGGCCGAGTTGGAAAAACAACGCAGCGCACCTGCCCTAAAAAGTATTTAACTGAAATTCAACGATAAATATGGTTTTTACAGAAATTTTTATTGAAAAAAAATAGAAAACTGACCATGATATCAATTGCTAGGTATGAGGAAGTTGCTTAGCTTAAATTTCTGTCACTGGATCTCTGATAATGACTGACAGAAAAAATAAATCCAAAAAATGAATAATGCAAACGAGGATGTTATGACAACAATAATTAGTTTACTGAACAAACTGGGCGGCCAGGCAGAATTATCGAACCTAAGCCAACAGCAATTAATTACCTTAGCAAAACAGCACGGCCTTAATGCTGAACAGATTAATTTACTGTTAAAGGGTGATACAATTGCGCTTGAAGAATCTATTGATGCGCCTAAAATCATTTGCAACTCAGTTGATGATCCAAATGATGTACCAGATCAAGAAGATGCCCCGGCAGAAGATGACAAAATTAAACTAGCCATTTAGTGGCCAACTAGCCATTTATCCACTGGCGATATTAAATCATTGCAATGAGCAAAATTCCAAACACAGCACAGCTTTACAAAGTGGCTCAACATTTGGTTTTTTGCTGTTTTATTTTCATCAATTTAGTGTTTATCAGTTTTTCCGCTATTGCCACTACAGTCAATTCTTATGAAATCGACAAAATAATTACTCAGTCTATTTCGATTCGATCAAGCGATAAAAAGCAATTTAACGAAAATCTTACTCTTTTACAAAACCATCAATCCTTACTTACAACAGCTCAACAGGAAGAGTTACACTATTTACAAGCCTATAAACTAGGCATTAAAGGCGATTTTATACAAGCAATAATTCATCATAAAAAAGTGGAACAATCACAAAACATCAATGTACGAGTCAGGAGTTTAAGTTACCAACTCAACCTACATTTTTTATTAAATCAATTTGAAAAAAGCAATGCTCAGGTAG
Source organism: Thalassotalea sp. 42_200_T64 (assembly GCA_002162925.1). GTDB lineage: Bacteria > Pseudomonadota > Gammaproteobacteria > Enterobacterales > Alteromonadaceae > Thalassotalea_A. Next base: position 18,948 of record MABC01000055.1, read on the forward strand.
ACAAGTTATTAACCAATCTGCCTAATGTGACAAAACCGAAGTTAAAATATCAAGCGTTACGGGTTATCGGTTATTACTATAACCATATAGAAGAGTATCGTTTGGCATTAAATTATTTAAATTTAATTGATGATAAAGGCTTATCTAATTATGATAAATGTTTATTGGGACGTGAGAGGACATTATCTTTATTAGGATTAAAACAAATAACGGCCGTTGCTCCAACAGCACTTAGCGCAATTGATTTTTGTTATAGTAACAACCACTTCATATCGGCTAATAGTCTGTTATTAGAACAAGCCAGGTATTTAAATCAAGAACAACAATACGCGAAAGCCATTGAGAGTTTGGCCGCCCAGAAAGAACAAATTTTAGCATCTACATATCCCCCTCATCATCAAATGCTATTTAGCCAACTATCTCGAGCATATTTGGGTCTAAATCAACTCGATTTGGCTAAAGAATATGGTGAAAAATCGCTCGCCTTGCTTGCCGACGACGCCAATTCAAAATGGGCGCTGCAAACCTATCAAACCTTGGCCAGGATTGCCGAGCAGCAAGGCAATTCAGAATTAGCGATAACTTATTTACTTAACTATCAAAAAATTATAAAAACGGTTAATTCAATAGAACAGCAAAAAACCTATGCCAGAGCGCAAATTGAGCACACGGTTTTTAGCAAAGCCAAATATAAAGATAAACTTGCTGCCGACCTTAAAATCATCACCACACAAAGCTTGCAAGCCACGGTCAAAATTGATGAATATGAACAAGGCTTTAGCAATAATCGAATAATCTTTGCTGCACAACTGGGCATCATATTTTTACTTGGTATCAGCTTGTTATATTTTCGTCATCTGCAAATTAGTACCTACGACATTAATAAAGTCGACCCTTTAACCGGGCTATATAACCGCCGCCATTTTATCGACTTAGCGGTAAGCACCATAAGCAGGCAAATTGAGCAAAAGCATGATTTGGCACTTATCGTGGTGAATATTGATGGTTTTAGAGAATTTAATCAAAAGCACGGCATAATTAGCGGCGATCAATTATTAGTAGCACTGACAAGGATATTAAAACGTCATGTTGCCAGCCTTGATAATATTGGCCGGATGGGCGCCGATGAATTTGTACTTGTATTGCCGAGAAATAATATCGACAGTGCCATGCTTGTCGCCGAAGGTATAAAAAAACAAATCGCTAAATTGGCCAATGCCCTCGGCTTTACTGAGCACTCAATTACGGCCAGTATCGGTGTGAGTGATAACAAGCTCAGCGAGTATTCATTAAAATACTTAATGTGTGACACCAGTAAAGCATTGATCAAAGCCAAACAAAATGGTGGCGATCAAGTGTGTTGTTTTGATAGCTCAATGACTGAACGCGAAAAATTTAAAGTAAAAGACCATGGGTTAAAATATTATTTTGAACAAGCTGAAAACATTCGCTCCTAAACAAGTCGCCAGTGTATTGGCTGCGTTGTTTATTTTATCGATATTGCTGTTTAGTAAAGTCAGCGTTGCCGACCATGAAAGCTTATCTACCGATGAGGTAATTGCGCGTGCGTTGCAAATAAAAAGTAGGGGCACCGAACAAAGTAATCTGCTCATTAGCGAGTTAAGCAAACGACAAGGCAGTTTGTCGTGGCAACAACTTGATCAATACGAATACTTATTGGCTTATCAACAAACCATGCAGGGTAATTACCAGCGGGCGCTGCTCTATCACATCAAAAATATCAGCTCTCCCAATGCCAATTTTAAAATAAGGGCATATGGGAATATTATGTTTTTAAACTTATTATTGAGTAATTACCGACTAAGCTCAGACAATTTTCATCCGATATTAAGCATTTTGCAAAATGAGATATTAGAGGATGAGATGATTTACGATACTTACTATACGCTGGCTTATTTTTTTAATCGGCTAGATGCGCCACAACGAGTCATGGAACAATTACAAGTCATGGAGTTAATCGACAATGGCCAGCCTACGGCAAGACAAGTTTGCTTAATTAATCATCAAAAAATTAACGCTTTATTTGCGCTTAAACAAATTCAGGCAAATGATGACTTGATCCGTACAACGCTGGCGCAGTGCCGTATTTTAAACGAGGGCATTGTGGTACAAAAGCTACTGACAATAAAAGCGCTGATGTTAATGGCAGATAAGGATTATCAACAAGCGAAAAACCTATTATTAGACAGTATTGAGCAAGTAAAATTAAACGCTTATCCGGTCGATATTTTGAAACACTTCAGCTATCTGGCGGAAGTGTTTTACCAATTAAATGATTTTAACCAAGCAAGCGTATATGCCGACCAGGCATTGGCATATAAAGATGATTATCCAACCCTGCCAACCACGTTAATGGCACAAAAGGTACATTACAATATTGCCAAAGCGCGGCACAATAGCAAGAATCAACTAGGTTATTTACAAGATAAACTGGCTACCGAGCACGCTATTGCCCTAAAAGATCGAGAGAAATCATTAGCTCTGTATAAACTTAAATATGAACTAACCGCCTTAGAAATTGAGTTAGAAGACTATCAGGCGAGCATTGCCAATGAACAACAACATGAGCAAAGAAAAGTTGAAAACAATACGGTGTTATCACGATTCCTTATTAGCGACCGGGTATTTCAGCTAATCCTGCTGATTATGATCCTATGGATGATCAGATTGCATTTTATTTATTGGGCGGAAAAGAAAAAAATTCAACACGGTCTGATTTACGATAAAGCCACTGGTTCTTTACATAGAAAGCCTTTTTTAGAGCAATGTGCTACTGCGCTTAACCAAGCCAAAGAGCAACAGAAAATCTTAAGTTTAGTGATCATGAATATTGACAACTTAAGAGAGGTCAATGAATTACAAGGTAATGACAGAACCGATAGATTGATCACCTTAATGATAACTTTGCACAAGCAGTTTTTCCCTGAAGGCACTATTTACGGGCGCCTGGGTGGCGACGAGTTTGGCTTTTTGCTTAGCAATACCAATGCCACACAGGCAGTGCGATTAGCAGAAGAATACCGCCTCGACATTAACTTTTTAGATACCAAGCAAATTTGTTATCAATTTGATGTAACCGCCAGTTTCGGCGTAAGTGATACTCAGTTAAGTGGTTACAGTGCCATTAAGCTACTACAAGAAACGGAACTGGCATTAGTACAGGCGAAAAATGAATACAAAAACTGCACTTGTACTTATATACCAAGTTGACTAATTATCTGCTCATTTTTAATGGTTAAACACTCATAAAGCTTTCAAGTATGATCACTGCCGACTGACAATCGATGTGATCTTTTTGCAAGTTTTTATAGCCGCCTTGTTCAAACAGTTGTGCCTTGGCATCGGCAGTGGTTAAACGCTCATCCTGAAAGCCTACAGTAAGACCAAAACGGCCGGACATGCGGTTGCCGAATTTTTTGGCGCGCCTGGTCAGCTCTTGCTCACTGCCATCCATATTCAACGGTAAACCTACTACCAGTAAATCCGGCTGCCATTCTTTGATAATGTGTTCAATATCCTGCCAATTAGGAATACCGTCTTTGGCTTTGATTGCTTTTAACGGCGAAGCGCTTTGAGTGATTTCCTGACCAACGGCGATGCCGATGTGCTTGGTACCAAAATCAAAACCTAATAAGGTACGTTGACCTTGTGGTTTTGCTGATTTTGCCATGGATGTTCCCTTTTGCAGTTGTTTTTTAATATTGGCGAAGTTTACAAGATAAGCGTTGAATTTAGAAGTTCCCTGAACAAGTCAGGAATGACGAAAGTTACGTCTGGGATGATGAACAGTAAGGTCAGAGCTGATGAAACATTACATCAGGCCTGACACTATAAAGGAAGGTTTACTTATTAGGCATGGCCGACATCGGTAGATAAATGGCCAAGATCAATACCAATTTTTTCCGCCGCTTTTTGCCACCTGAGTTCAATTGGAGTATCAAATAAGATCTCTTTATCCACCGGCGTGGTTAACCAGGAATTTTCTTGCAGCTCTTTTTCCAGCTGTCCGGCCCCCCAGCCAGCATAACCTAGGGTCACTAAATATTGCTCTGGGGCACTGTCGGTGCCAAGTGACTCTAAAATATCTTTGCTGGTGGTGATCATAATATCGTCACCTAAGGCCAGCGAACTTGACCAGCCATCCTGATTATTGTGCAGCACAAAGCCTCTGTCGGTTGCCACCGGGCCGCCAGAAAGTACACGCTGGCTCAAGCTGCCATCGTCGCTTTTGTCTGCATCAATTTGGGCCAGCAATTCATTTACGGTAATTCTTACCGGGATATTAATGACCAGTCCCATCGCGCCGTCATCGTTATGCTCACAAATAAGTGTCACTGTTTTATGAAAATACGAATCTTGTAAATTAGGCATAGCAATGAGTAATTGGTTTTCTAAACTTTCCATACCTTTCTCCAAAACGATTAATCAACTTTGTATTATTATTATAGTAGACCGGCTTAATTGACGGATGATTTTCTGCAATCAAATCGCCTTTATCTTTTCAACCTGCTCTTCTATCGCATCCATCAGTTTACCACTGATATTAATTGGATAAGCCGCTTCAATCTCGCGAATGCAGGTTGGGCTGGTGACGTTGATTTCAGTCACTTTGTCACCAATCACGTCTAAACCAACAAAATACAGGCCGCGCTTTTTCAGCTCTGGTGCAATAGTTTCAGCAATTAACCTGTCGCTAGCCGATAATGGTCTTGCCTCGCCTCGGCCACCAGCGGCTAAATTACCACGAGTTTCCCCTTTTGCCGGGATACGCGCTAAACAATAAGGCATTGGCTCACCATTAACGATTAAGATGCGTTTATCACCATCTACAATTTCTGGCATGTATTCTTGCACCATGGCGTACATACCGCCATGGTTAGTCAGGGTTTCAATAATTACGCCAACATTACTCTCATTTGGCCCCATTCTGAATATTGACGAGCCGCCCATGCCATCGAGTGGTTTGATGATCACATCGTTATGGGTTTGATGAAACGCTCTAATTTTTTCAGCGGAGCGAGTCACTATGGTTTTTGGGGTTAAATCGGCAAACCAGGCGGTGAACAGTTTTTCATTACAATCGCGTAAGCTTTGCGGTTTATTGACAATTAATGTGCCCTGCTCTTCGGCGCGCTCAAGCATGTAGGTTGCATAAATGTATTCGGTATCAAACGGTGGATCTTTGCGCATTAATACCGCGTCAAAACTGGCAACGGCAATGTCGTTAGCATCTTCAAGTTCATACCATTTGTCGCTATCATCAAAGACGGTAATTTTGGCGGCATTGGCTCTACATTCACCCTGGTCTAAATACAGGTCTTGCATTTCCATGTAGTAAATTTCATAGCCACGTTTTTGCGCTTCCAGCATCATTGCCATGCTGGAGTCTTTTGCCACTTTTACCGTAGTAATTGGATCCATTACTATGCCAAGCTTTAATGTCATGTTTGTTCCTAAATTGTTTCTATTTAAAATTGTTTATCTGCGTTAGTTGCCCGTAGCCCGTAGCTATTAGCCTAAATCGCCAAACTTACATTGCAACGCAGTAATGGCCGTTAACGCCGCGGTTTCGGTACGCAGCACTCGTAGTCCTAACAGTACTTCAGTATAGTTGGCATCGCTGGCATCATTTATTTCTTGCTCAGATAAGCCGCCTTCCGGGCCAATTAGCAATCTGACTCTATTTGTACTCATCGGTAAGCCCATAATGGAGTGTTCCGCTCGTGGGTGTAAATTGATCTTTAGCGCTTCGCTTGGCTGATGTAACCATTCAGCTATAGCAACTGGCGCTAATACTTGCGGTACCACCGCCCTACCGCTTTGCTCACAAGCACTGATAACAATTTTTTGCCACTGCTGACGTTTTTTCTCTAAGCGCTCGGCATTAAGCTTAACCCCACAACGTTCGGTAAATAAAGGAGTAATGGTGTTCACTCCCAGTTCTACCGATTTTTGCAGGGTAAAGTCCATTCTGTCGCCACGCGAAATTCCCTGCCCTAAATGGATATTTAATGGCGATTCATTAGCGATAAATTCTTTGCTGGTAATATTTACCCTTGCCTGTTTTTTACTGACCTCAGTTAGTACCGCCTGATAGTCGTGACCATCGCCGTTAAACAAAGTCACTTCATCACCTGCTTTTAACCTAAGCACACGCACCACATGACCAAAGGCATCATCGGATAAAGGCGTATTGCTGCCAACATTGAAATCGCCAGTTTGATAAATTCGAGGGTTGCTCACCGATAAATCTCACGAGAAAATAATTGTTATTGATGCTAACAAGATAGGGGCTAAGGTATTAAAAAACAAGGGGGAATATGATTTTAGTTTCTGCAGAAACAGCGATGCCAGGACAGGCCTGGCACCGTGGATTTATCGAATTGTGCGTTTATAAACCAGCAGCAACTCTAAGCGCTGCGGCTTTGTCGGTTTTTTCCCAACTAAAGGCGGTAAAGGTATCATCGCCAACCGTCATCTCATAAGGGTCGCGACCAAAGTGACCGTATGCAGCCGTTTGTAGGTACATAGGGTGCAATAAATCGAGCATTTTAGTGATGCCGTATGGACGTAAGTCGAAGTTGTCACGAATGATAGTAATTAACGTTTCTTCGTCTACTTTACCAGTACCAAAAGTCTCGATTGAAATCGATGTAGGCTCAGCTACGCCAATGGCGTATGACACTTGAATTTCACAACGGTCAGCAAGACCGGCAGCAACAATATTTTTTGCGACATAACGGCAAGCATAAGCGGCACTGCGGTCAACCTTTGATGGATCTTTACCAGAAAATGCACCACCACCGTGCCGAGCCATGCCGCCGTAAGTATCAACGATGATCTTACGACCGGTTAAACCACAGTCACCTACCGGGCCACCAATGACAAAACGACCGGTTGGATTGATAAAGTACTTGGTATCTTCGGTTAATAACTCTTCAGGCAAGGTATGCCTGATAATGTTTTCCATTACCGCATTGTGTAAATCTTCCTGAGTAATATCCGGATTGTGTTGGGTAGATAATACCACGGCATCAATGGCCACCGGCTTATTGTCTTCATAAACAAACGTCACTTGCGATTTTGCATCAGGGCGTAACCAAGGCAATACGCCAGATTTGCGCATCTCGGCCTGACGTTCCACTAAACGGTGCGAATAGTATAATGGCGCAGGCATCAGTGAAGGGGTTTCATTGGTCGCATAACCAAACATCAATCCTTGGTCACCGGCACCCTGATCTTCAGGTTTTGATCTATCAACACCCTGGGCAATTTCAGGAGATTGCTGACCAATTAAGTTCATGATGCCACAAGTTTCACCATCAAAACCGACTTCGGATGAGGTATAACCTATGTCTGAAATGACTTTACGAGTGATTTTTTCTAAATCAACCCAGGCTGTGGTGCTTACTTCACCAGAGATAATCGCTACCCCGGTTTTCACCATAGTTTCACAAGCAACACGTGAATGCTTGTCTTTGGCAATAATTGCATCGAGAACCGCATCAGAAATTTGATCGGCAATTTTATCCGGGTGACCTTCAGATACTGATTCTGAAGTAAAGTAATGTTTAGCCATAATGTCTCTTTAATCTTATCTAACTCGATAAATAAACTCTTCTATTCAGCTTGAAATACTGACAATTTTGTTTATTTATTTTTAATGATGAGGATTCTACCTTGGTTCTTTTTAAAAATCTAGCTATTTACGTCTAGACGTCTAAAACTTTTTTTTAATTAACGACTACCTCGTTAATTAAAAAAAGTTTTAGACGTTAATTTTTCACGCTGTGAAAATAAAGTAACAAGGGTTGCCCCAACTACTTGCCAATATTTTAAATTAGGTTTTAGTGATAGGATTTGATCTAGATTGATTTATTTAGAAATTTCGAATATTTGTTTGCCGGCAGGAGCTTTGACCAATACCAATTATAAATAATAAGTTAACTACCGCTCAGTAGCGCGGTAAATTTAGCGCTACTGAACGGTAGTAAACTTCTAGATATCGAATTTGATACCTTGTGCTAATGGTAATTCAGTTGAGTAGTTAATGGTGTTGGTTTGACGACGCATGTATGCTTTCCAGGCATCAGAGCCCGATTCACGACCACCACCGGTTTCTTTTTCGCCACCAAAAGCACCACCAATTTCAGCACCCGATGTGCCAATATTGACGTTGGCAATACCACAGTCTGAGCCCCAGTGAGACAGGAAGTTTTCGGCTTCTCTCAGATTATTGGTGAAAATGGCCGACGATAACCCTTGTACCACGTCATTTTGAATGGCAATGGCGTCATCCAAGTCACCGGAGTATTTGATCAAATAGACGATTGGCGCGAAAGTTTCATCTTGTACCATGTTAAAATGATTTTCCGCTTCTACGATTGCTGGCTTTACGTAACAGCCAGACTCATAACCTTCTCCGCTAAGCACTTCACCACCGCAAAGTAACTTGCCACCTTCGCTTTGTACATTGTCGATAGCCTGACTGAACATTGCTACCGCCTGAGTATCAATTAACGGACCTACATGATTGCTTTCATCTAATGGCGAGCCAATACGCAAGCCCGGGTAAGCTTTCACCAGAATATCTTTTACTTGTTGATATTTTGACTCATGCACAATCACTCGACGAGTGCTGGTACAACGTTGGCCGGCAGTACCAACGGCACCAAAAACAATACCCGGTATGGCGATATTCAAATCGGCATCCTGGCTAACAATAACGGCATTGTTGCCACCCAGCTCTAAAATTGATTTACCAAAACGTGCGGCAACGCTAGTACCGGCATGACGACCCACTCGGGTAGAACCGGTTACCGACAATAATGGCAAGCGTTTATCGTGCAACATGCCTTCACCAATCACATTACCTTCACCAATGACCAGTGAAAATACGCCTTCGGCAATATCGTTGCTGGCTAACACATCTTTAATGATATTTTGACAGGCAATGGCCGTTAATGGTGTTTTTTCTGAAGGTTTCCAAATAGTCACGTTGCCACAAATTGCCGCGATCATCGCGTTCCATGCCCAAACCGCCACCGGGAAGTTAAACGCGGAGATCACACCCACAATGCCAAGTGGATGGTATTGATCATACATACGATGTTGTGGACGTTCAGAATGCAAGGTTTAACCATTAAGCTGACGTGAAAGACCGACGGCAAAATCACAAATATCGATCATTTCCTGAACTTCGCCCAACCCTTCTTGCAACGACTTGCCCATTTCATAAGCAACCAACTCACCAAGAGGTTGTTTAAAGTCGCGCAGTTTATTACCAATTTGACGTACAATTTCACCACGCAGTGGCGATGGCACTTTACGCCAGCTCTTATAAGCGCTTTGTGCGGTAGCGACCACATGCTCATAATCCGCCGTTGAACATTGGTACACACTGGCAATGGTTTTACCGTCTACTGGCGATGAAATATCAAATTGGCCCTGATCTTCGGTATTAAGCCATTGCAATCCTGTAGATGCGCCAAAGTTATGTTGCTTAATGCCTAAAGTTTTTAAAAAGTTCATGAGTGTTCCTAAAGCTGTAATTAATTCTGTAAATGTGGTTATTGGTTTAACTTGAGCTCAAAATAAGTACTGCTTATCCTGAGCTCAGGTTAACTTATAAAAGTTCGGTTAAACCGGCCTTGAGTACGGCGACAAATTTATCGGCGTCGTGTTGGCTAAACGCCAATGGCGGTCTAATTTTTAAGATGTTGTAAAATGGTCCTTCAGTACTTAATAAAATGTTATTTTGTTTGAAGTACTCGATTAACCAGGAGGTTTTATCGGTTGCCGGTTGCTTGCTGTCGCTATCTTCCACCAACTCAACACCAATAAATAAACCTAAGCCTCTGACTTCGCCAATAAGGTCAAATTGTTGCTGCAACTGCTTCAGTTGCTGTTGGAAATAATTGCCGGTGGTTAATGCGTGTTGTTGCAAGCTCTCATCCTTAATGACATCGAGCACGGCCATGCCGATGGCACAAGATACCGGGTTGCCACCAAAGGTATTGAAATATTCCATGCCGGTAACAAAGGCATCGGCAATCGCCTGAGTGGTGATCACCGCCGCCATCGGATGACCATTACCAATCGGCTTGCCCAGAGTGACAATGTCTGGCGTTACATTTTGCGTTTCAAATGCCCACATATGCCTACCTACCCGGCCAAAACCAACTTGTACTTCGTCGGCAATGCATACGCCGCCAGCGGCCCGCACTTTCGAGTAAACGGCGTTGAGGTAGCCTTGTGGCATAATAATTTGTCCGGCAACCCCTTGCAGAGATTCACAGATATACGCGCCCGGTTTTTTACCCTGCGCTGCCAACTCGCTAATAACCGTGTCAACGCTGTCGGCATAAGCATTGGCCGTTTCGATAGTGTCACCTAAAAATTCACCACGGTAAGGGTCTGGCAAGGTTACTTTATGCACATAAGGTTGCGCCCCTTCGCCACCCGGACCATCAAATTTGTATGGGCTGGCTTCAATACAGGCGCTGGTATTACCATGATAAGCACCGTCAACCACCAGTAATAACTCTTTCGATTTGCTGTAATTTCGGGCTAAGCGAAATGCCAATTCATTGGCCTCGCTGCCTGAGTTCACCAACATACACACCGAAAGCTCATCAGGCATGGTGGCCAATAATTTATCGGCATAATTGACCAGGTTGTCATGCAAATAACGGGTATTGGTATTTAATTTCGCCAATTGCGCCTGACCTGCGGCCACCACTTTCGGGTGACAATGTCCGACATGACAGACATTATTGACCATATCCAAATAGCCATTACCTTGCTCATCATAGAGATAGGCGCCCTGACCACGGACTATTTTCAGCGGTTGCTGATAACTCAAACTCAGCGTTTTCCCTAAGTGTTTTTGTCGATAGCTGGTGATCTCATCTTTGCTTTTTCCGCTATCAACCGGGTAATCACAGGCTTGCTTTAACTGACAATATACGGCAAACGGATTTAACTGGCGTAATTGCTTAAGCAAGGCCCAGGCCGGTTGCACCGACACTAATAGATAGTCGTTTTCCGGTTGCAGCTGGTGGGCAAGGGTTGAATTACACACTGTGGTACATAATCGTAATGCCACCAGTGAGAACAACACTTCCAGCTCGGTTTCTGATAAGGCTCGCTGCTGATGATAAGCGGCGACCAAAGATTTTAATGTCGCTAACGGGTCTTGTTGCCCCATCAACGCATAGGCACCAGCAATAGCCAGTTCGTTAATCCCCTGGCTGTGCACCACGTCACCAAAATCGATTAAACCAGTCACACTTTCGGCAGCTTTTCATCGTCGATTAATACATTGTAATCATTGGCATCGTTATGAATGATCCCTTGCGGCAGTTGTGCCAGCATTGGCAAAGTTTGCGCTTGATACAAATTAAGAAAGTGATCGACCAAGTCGCGTTGCTCAGCGTTTAAACAATGTTTTTTGGTTTGGCAAATACCCAAGCCTTGGGCTAGATCCCATTCTAAATACCGAAAGGTGCCGGGATGCTGAAAATCCGCCAACCCTTGATCCACTGCACCGACAAACTTGCCAAGACTGCTCCACAGCTCAGGGCTATGCGAGCTGCGGTTTGCATCCGCATAAAACACCCCAGGTAAATAACTGAGTACGCGCAAATAAAACGTCTGCTGGTGCTCATTTTCATTTTCATTTTCAACAAGGGTCAGTAATTGCTGCTCAGCGTTAGCCACGGCGTGCGGCACTTTGATGCCTTTTGCGGTTAAATGTGCCATTGCCGAATTTTGCATGTCCAGTTCTAATTTCGACTCACTAGAGTTGGCAATTTTAACTATGTATTGCTCACCTGCATCTGTGGTTAAGATTAAATTTTGGTCGCAATAGCCAGGTAAAGATTTTAATTTACCGCGTAGTTGATAGTGTTGCTCAACTAACTCAGCGATTGTTGCTTCTGAAAATTGGCAGTTAGTGGCATCAGTGGCAGTTGTCATAATTATTTCTCTTTAAAACCGCGAGCCAATACTGACATATCAGTATTTTGCTCAGCGAATGGAATTAAGGTAAAGCCGTATTGGTAGCTTTGTGCCGGGATAGTGTATTGCGGATGCACTAATCGGCCCCAAGAGGTATCGCCGCCAACGCCCATTTGCTTATGGTCAATATTCACCGTAACGGCATTACCTAAATTAACTTCGGCGCCATGCTTACTGGTTACCGGCACTAAACCCGAAGCCGATTCTTCACCATCTTTGCCGGCAATAAAATCGATAGCGCTCTGCGCATAAGGCCAGACACTGGCGCTCAGTAGCTCATCACCAACGGCCATTAAGCCCTGGCCCTGACTGTTTTTCAGCGCTAACCAGCGAACATCGGTTTTATTGGCATTTTCTTGTGGACGCACATAATGATGAATTTGTTCATTTAGCATAGCTTTATACAAGGAAATTTGCGCCGAATCCTGACGGTCGCTATAGCTTTCATGCGGACCACGACCAAACCATGATAACGCCTGGTAATCACTTGGCATGGTTAATTGCATGCCCATACGCGGCAGATTTGGCAAGGTTTGTCCCGGCGCAATATTGAGCTCGGTTTGCAGGTGAATTTGACCATTGTTGTGCAAGCGATATTGTACCTGGTAATCACCTTCAAAGGCGCTGCTGCGATAATGAGCACTCACCAAAACACCATGTTTTTGCAGCTTCGACTCTAATGAGGTTAAGGTTAAACTAGCCGCGGCCGTTTGCCAGATAGCGGCCCATTTTTGCATGCCATTACCCAAGTCATTATCGGTAGGTGCGCGCCAGAAATTCGCCATCAATGGTGCCGTTAACAAGTTTTGTCCTTGATACTGGTAATGGCTTAACCAACCCGATTTGCTATCAAAACTCATCGTTGCCAACGCATTGCTAAAGGTCAGTTAATGATTGTCTTGCTGTTGTATAAACTGTTGTTTTAGCTTGGCAAAATTAGTACTAACAAGGTGTATTTGTTGTGCTTTCACTGGCAACTTAAACTGGGCAAAAGCGAGCTCATGGCCGGCGTTTAATAACGGCTGAGGCTCTCTTATTACCGCACTTAGGGTGATAAAATACTCTTTCGTACTCGCCGTTGGCAGTTTAGGCAACTGAACTGTTAAATTCTTGCTTTGGCCTGGTGCTACACTAGGTAGAGCCTGTTTTCCCTGAGCAATTCTTTTGCCATCGGCTTCAATAAACCAATGCAAATCATATTGCTCAAGGTTAATGAAATCGAAGCGATTTTCTAGGGTAAATTTACCCGCGAGCAAATCTTTCTTATCTTTATGGTCAAAACGGATAGCCTGATAGACTTTTTTCACTTCAAAGGCATGTGGGTGTGGCTCGCGATTGGCGTTCATTAAACCATTGTTTAAGAAGTTACCATCACTGGCCAAATCTGGATGAAAGTCTTTGCCATAAGCCCAATATTTTACCCCGTCATCATTGGTATACTGCAATGATTGGTCGACCCAACCCCAAATAAAGCCACCTTGTAGAACGTCGTATTTTTCAATGGCCTGCCAATATTCTTTCAAATTACCGACCGAGTTACCCATAGCGTGGGCATATTCGATCATGATCCCCGGGCGTTTCGGATTCGATTCAGCATATTTCACTAATCGTTCAATCGATGGATACATAGGGGCAAAAATATCGGTTTAGTGTTCTTCGCCAGCCGGCTCGTATTGTACCGGGCGAGTACCATCGTTATCTTTTAACCATTGGTAAGTGGCTGCAAATACTTTGCCTTCACCGGCTTCATTACCCAATGACCAGATGATAATCGACGGGTGGTTTTTATCGCGTTCAAACATACGCTGAGTACGGTCAAGGTGCGCTGGTAACCAGCTCATTTCATTACCCAATTGTGTTTTTTCATCGATCGCCAACGGGTGTGACTCAATATTGGCTTCATCAATCACATACATGCCGTACTTGTCGGTTAAATCGTACCAGTACGGATTGTTTGGGTAATGCGAAGAGCGTACCGCATTAATATTGAATTATTTCATCAACTTAATGTCTTTTTCCATCGACGCTTTGGTCACTACATGACCATGCAATGGATCGGTTTCGTGACGGTCAACACCACGAATAGTAATGGCTTTGCCGTTTACCGTTAATTGAGAATTGGTGATTTCAATATGACGAAAGCCGATGTCATCACGAATGGTTTCTAAGTGATTGCCTTGCTTGTCTTTTAAGGTGATCAGTAAGGTATAAAGATTTGGCGTTTCAGCAGTCCCTAGCCGCGGGTTGGCAAGCTTGCCGGTTAGCGTTACGTTATTCTCTGCCCCTGATTTCAGGCTAAGCTTAGTTTCACCTGACATCACCATTTTCATGTCATCAATTGGGTCGAGTAGTTGAAATTCAAGCTGTTGCTTGCTGGCCGTTTTCTGATGATTTTTTAATGTTACGTCTAACGCTAACTCTGCTTTGCTAAAGTCTTTGTTCAGTGTTGGTTTGGCGTGAAAATCGAAAATTTGCTGCTTATTGGTCGCGTATAAATAGACATCACGCTCTATACCTGAAATGCGCAGCATGTCCTGGCTTTCCAGGTAACTGGCATCACTCCAGCGACGAATTTGCAATGCCAATAAATTATTGTCGTTGCTGATAAAAGGCGTCAGATCAAATTCAGCCGGCGTTTTTGACCCTTGACTGAAACCGACCTTTTCACCATTTAGCCACACATCCAGTGAAGACTTAGCCGCACTGATATGAAGAAATACTTGTTGGTCTTGCCAGGCTTTTGGCAAAACAAACGGTTTACGATAAGAGCCGATGGGATTGTAATCACTCGGCGCATCAGGCCAGGTAGTGGTAAACGGGAAACGTTCATCTAAGTAAATAGGATAACCAAAGCCTTCGGTTTCCCAGTTTCCGGGAACCGGAATTTGGCTCCAGGCAGAATCATCAAAACTGACTTGCTGAAAACCTGCTGGTTTATTTTTCGGTGACTTTTGCCAGTCAAACTGCCACAAGCCATTAAGCAAGATAAAATTGCTACTTTGTTCTTTTTCAGTCGCCAGTGCTGCAGATGTAGATTGAAATGGAAATAAAGTTGCGTGACCAGCAAGTTTATTGATGGCAAACACCGTGTGATCTTCATACGGTTGCCTGTCTGTTGCAGTTACTGATAACGAACAAAGCACAGATAACGACGCGGATAGCAGGGCAATGTTTTTGGTAAATAATTTCATTTTAAAATTCTAACCTGACAAAATATACTATTTATAATATAATTATAAATAATATTTTCAAGTATTATTAAAAAATAATATACAATTTCAGCAAAATTACCATTTACAACACCACAACCGAGCATTAACAAAGAGTTTAAAATTAACCTAGTGTATTGGGGCAATCTCAATTATCATACTAATCATAATTAAAGGCTAAGCAGATCATTATGCAATCAGGACACCGCAATTTAACTCAACAATTAGTGCACGAGTTAGGCAAAGATATTTTGCAAGGTAAATACAAAGTGGGTAATAAACTGCCTTCTGAGGCAGACCTCTGCGCGCAATACGACATCAGCCGCACGGCAACCCGGGAAGCGGTAAAAATGTTAACCGCGAAAGGCTTGATCAGTTCGCGTCCCAGACAGGGCATTAAAGTATTAGATTCAAAACACTGGAACTTATTTGATGTCGAAGTATTAAACTGGATCTTGATTGGCAAGCCAGATTTGTATATGTTACGCCATTTTCTGCAACTGCGCTTGTCGATAGAACCCGAAGCGGCTTATTTGGCAGCACAATACGCAAAAGACAGTGATATTGAGTTGATTAGAAATGCTTTGGCGCGAATGAAAAGTGCTGAAGATGGTTATGACGATACCTTAGAAGCGGATATTGAATTTCATACCAGTATTTTAGGGGCCAGCAACAACCCATTCTTTATCCAGCTTAAAAACTTTATTGAAATTGCTTTGCAGGTGAATTTGCGCTTCACCAATCGCTTTAAAGCCATCACCATAGATGAATATCAGGCCCATGCCGACATTTTTGACAATATTGCCAATAGAAACCCACAAGCCGCCCATGATGCCTCGTTAAAAACGCAAAAAATTACCGTTGGTCTGGTAAATGACGCGATAACGGAATTGGAAGAGAAGAAGGGATAAAGGCTGCGGGATAAAAGATGCTACGGGCTAAAAGATGCTTCGAGCTACTAGCAGCTATCCACTAAATTCTAAAAAGAGCGCCGTCATCCCGCACTTTATGCGGGACCTCCTGACGTAATAGGTGGATCTAAAAAAGCACCTAAATAATATCTGGGTATAAATCCTTCCAGCTTGGGTTCACTATACTAATTAGCTCGTTTTTCCAATCTCGTTTCCATCTTTTAAGTTTTTTCTCTCTTAAAATAGCGCTCTCCATATCGTCATATAGTTCAAAGTAAACAAGCTTAAAAAGATTATATTGTTTGCTAAAACCTTCAATAAGCTTTTCTTTATGTTGATAAATTCGCTGAACTAAATGACTCGTGACACCAATATACAAAACGGTATTATGTTTATTTGAAATGATATAAATTTCGGGTTATTTCACGATTGAATTCCTTTTCAAGGACTGAAATTAAAGTGTAGTTTAAACAGACAAACAATGCGTCAACGTCGAATAAAGAAATGGTAAGATATTCTCTGTACACCTAGGGAGGTCCCGCATCAAGTGCGGGATGACGTGGTTAATTGTTTCTGAGTATTGTTCAGATAAAATCACCGAGTTCAATTCCCCAACCCATCTGCCAGCAGCTCGTTGCTCGTAGCTTTCTTTTAGCTACTCCACGTCGAGTAAAATTCGTATCGATTCGGTGATTTCACCTATTTCATTGACATCCACTGGCGCAATGAAAATGGTATCGTCGCCAACCAGTGTCCCTAACACACCAATCGACTCCCCCTGTATGTCTAACATTCGAGCAATCAATGGCGCAACGCCAATGCCAGTTTTGATGATGATTTGCATCTTGTTGTGTTTAACACTGTTCACTACCGTATGGATTGCCTGCTTTGATTTAGGCACCGCCAACTCATCCTGGAGCATGTAAACCACCTGGTTTTTTACATTGCGGTTTTTTATTGCGCCCAATTTGGTCAGTGTACGAGAAACTTTCGCCTGACTGATATTATCGAAACCCTGTTTGGCCAATGCCGTGGTGATCTCACTCTGCGAGCTGCAGCTTTGCGCTTTTAACAACGCTTTGAAGGCTTTAAGGAAGGTCTGTTCTTTCATCGTTCTATTCTTGCTCGCAGTAGAGTGATACCAAGTTGATTAACGCTATTAAGCTAAAACCTGTTTGCGTTGCTCTTCAAGCCCCATGGTCAGAATAAACGGATCAGATTTCTGTCGGCTGATAAAATCACTTTTACAGCTTAACCCCAACCATTGCTGTTTAATCAAGCTTTGGGCAACGGCACCACCTAACGTTGCCCCGGGCCCTAAAATAATCAATTTATCTGGGGCAAACTCCTTCACTGCCACTTCAATGGCTTTGCTGAAATTATATGGCTCGACCACTTGCGTATCTAAGGTGTAATTGTACAGAGCATTGAGATCGCTACTGTGCGGCTGCCAAATATTCCCTAAACCATCGATCAGGGGGAATTGCGGTGTTGAAAACAGCTCTGTCGATAATAAAGCCCTGGCTTTTGCCGACGTATCTTTTAACAACGGCGTATGAAAAGCGGCATGGTTAAATAAATTCATCGGATATCGGTCTTGTATTACCGGTAACTTGGCTTCTAACGCGCTTAAGCCTAATTTATTGCCACCAAATACCAGATAACCACCTAAGTGGATCGAAATATGAACCTCACAGTCATCTTCCTGGTTTGCTTCATCTAACCACAGCCTTATTTGCTTAACTTTAGCGCTGTCTTCACACCAGTTTTCATCGGCAATAGGGTAGATCATCTGACCGCCAACTACGCCATCTGTCATCATTGAGCCCATAGTATTGATTAACTCAATGGCCGTATCCGGTTTTAACGCGCCGGCAACAGCCAAAGCAATATACCAGCCCATCGAGTTACCGGTTACCGCGACAATGTCATATTCATCCTGATTAATGGCTTGAAAATCGGCCATAGCACACGCGTAGATTAGCGCGGAGGCGTTTTCACCGACGGTATGCTTACGCATACTGTATTTCGCCATGGTATCGAGTTCGCTCACGCTCACTTGCCCCTGCTGCAGGCGATAATTATCAATCACTTCAACAAGCGCTACCTTATCGCTATGCAAACGTTTAAGGTAACCAAGTTCTTCTTTATTATAGGTGCCACGCCCAGGACAAATGACCACGGCGGTTTTCTTCGTCTTAGTTGTACTCATTAATACACTCTAATCCTTTTTTATTTTTCATCATTGCACAAGCAATTTCAACAATATCTGTCGTTGATGGCAACACGTGATATGCGGCACTGCCTAATGGAATAAAGCAATCTTCGGCAGTAATTCGAGTCAGTGTAGCTTTGCTACTTTGTTCTGCTTGTTGCTCATAAATTAACGTCACCAGCGCTTCACTGATGGAGCCGGTTTTACGGCACTCATCAACAATGATCACCTGCTGGCATTGGCTTACTTGTTCGAGGATGCCTTTTTCATCTAAAGGTGCGAGCCAGCGTAAATCGATCACTCGGCAACTAATGCCTTTTTCGGCGAGAATTTTTTCCGCCTGACGAGACAGAAAATAGCCATTGCCGTAAGACAAAATACAAATATCTGTACCTTCGCCATAGACACTCACTTGCTGATTGATCTCAGCTTTCGCATCAGCCGGAGGTAAGTAATTGGCAGTCCACAAACCATCGCCGGCTTGATGTAAATCTTTAGTCATATACAAGGCGATAGGCTCAAGAAATACCACGATGCGTTGCTGTTGTTGCGCTAATTGCACACAACTGCGCATCATTTCTACGGCATCGGCACCATTTGACGGGCAGGCCACGACTAACCCGGGAATATCACGAAAAACCGCAAACGAATTATCATTATGAAAATGACCACCAAAGCCTTTTTGATAGGCGAGACCGGCGATACGGATCACCATAGGGTTAGTAAACTGACCATTAGAGAAAAACGGTAACGTCGCCGCTTCACCACGAATTTGATCTTCGGCATTATGCACATAAGCAAGAAACTGAATTTCTGCAATCGGTAAAAAACCGTTGTGGGCAAAACCAATGGCGCCGCCTAAAATCGATTGTTCATCGAGTAAGGTATTGATCACCCGGTTATGGCCGAATCTATCGAACAACTTGCTGGTGACATTATAAACGCCACCTTTTTTACCGATATCTTCGCCACACATCACAATGTTGTCATGTTGCGCCATCAGATCCATTAAGGTCCAATTGAGCAACTTGGCCAAATGCTGCTTTTTATTGAGATTGTGTTTCTCATGGGCAAACAACTGCTGCCGCTGCTCGGCACTGACCAATTCTGCTGGCAGATTATGTTTGCTTTGCGGGACAATACTCGCCTGCACTTGCTCGGCAGTTTCCAACTTTGGCTTGGTGGCTACTTGCTCGGCAATCTTGGCTATACGCTGCTCTACTTGTTGATATATTTGGATGATTTGTTTGCTGGTCAAAATCTCGTTTTCCAGCAAAATACGCGCGCTGTGCAACAATGGATCTTGCTGTTCTGTAGCTTCAATATCGGCGATATCACGATAAACAAATTCGGCATCAGAGCCGGCATGACCTAGTAGACGCACTGTTCTGACATGCAAAAATACCGGTTTGCCGTGTACACGAGCATATTTTTCTGCTTGTTTAGCTTTATGATAAGTATCAAGCATATTTAAGCCATCGCAATAGATGTATTTAATACCGGCGCGATGTTTAAAGTTAGCCGCAATCCAACCTGTTGGTGTCGAGGTGGAAATACCAATGCCGTTGTCTTCACAAACAAATACAATTGGCATCGGCACTGACTGATAGGCTGCCCAGGCAGCGCAATTAAATGCCCCTTGTGCGGTTGAATGATTCGATGAGGCATCACCAAAGTTGCAAATAACCACGCTGTCACTGGGTAATTCGCCTTTCATATTTAACCGTTTAGCCAAAGGGATACTAAATGCAGTGCCCATGGCTTTGGGTAAATGCGAAGCTATGGTGCTGGTTTGTGGCGGGATCGCCAACGCTTTGCTGCCCAGCACTTTATGACGGCCACCGGAGATAGGATCATCAATGGATGCGGCAAAAGATAACAACATGTCATACAAAGGTGTTTGCCCGGCTACTTGCTTGGCGCGCTGAATGACAAAGGCACCACTGCGATAATGCAAAAAGGCCATATCGGTTGCTCTAAAAGCTTTGGCATAAGCCGCATTGCCTTCATGGCCGGCACTGCCTATGGTATAAAAACTTTGCCCTTGTTTTTGCATCACTCGTGATTGCAAATCCAAATGACGACTCATCACCTGGCTTTCAAAGATATCGACTAAGTCACTCGCCGTTAAGCCAACATCGGCTGGCGTTAGTTTGCTTGTTGATTGCGGCAAGTTTTCAGCGCTGACGAAGCTGACAAAGTTTTCTTTCACTAATTGATTACGATCGACCATATGTATTCCAGGAGCTAAGGCAGATGACCATGTTAAGATGGCCAATTCAAGGTGACTAATAAAGACGCTTTTAGAAAAATGCCTGAATACCCGTTTGCGCACGACCTAAAATCAGCGCGTGTACATCGTGAGTACCTTCGTAAGTATTCACGGCTTCCAGGTTCATCACATGGCGAATAATGTGGAACTCATCGCTGATACCGTTACCACCGTGCATGTCACGAGCCATACGGGCAATGTCGAGGGCCTTACCACATGAGTTGCGTTTCACCAGTGAAATGGCTTCTGGTGATAAGGTACCGGCATCCATTAATCGACCCACCTGTAAACAGGCGAATAAGCCAGTGGTAATTTCAGTTTGCATATCGGCCAGTTTTTTCTGAATAAGTTGGGTACTTGCAAGTGGTTTACCAAATTGGCTACGATCCAAAGTATACTGACGGGCGCCATGCCAACAGAACTCTGCCGCACCTAACGCGCCCCAGGAAATGCCGTAACGGGCTTTGTTCAAACAGCCAAACGGGCCAGATAAACCTTTGGCATTCGGTAACATGTTTTCACTAGGGACAAACACCTCATCCATGACGATTTCGCCAGTGATTGATGCTCTTAAGGAAAACTTGCCTTCAATTTTCGGGGCGCTTAAACCCGGCATGCCTTTTTCTAAAATAAAACCACGAATAACGCCGTCAAGTTTTGCCCAGACAATAAAGATATCGGCAATTGGTGAGTTGGTGATCCACATTTTCGTACCGGTTAAACGGTAACCACCGTCAACCGTTTCGGCACGGGTTAACATGCTAGCCGGATCAGAGCCGGAATTCGGCTCGGTTAAACCAAAACAACCAATTAACTCTGCGGTTGCCAATTTTGGCAAATACTCCATTTTTTGTGCTTCACTTCCGTAAGCATAAATAGGATGCATCACCAGCGAGGATTGCACACTCATCGCACTACGATAGCCGCTGTCCACTCGTTCAACTTCTCTGGCCACTAAACCATATGAGACATAGTTAACGCCGGCACAACCGTATTTTTCTGGTATGGTAGCGCCAAGTAGCCCCAGTCCTCCCAATTCTTTCATGATCTCAATGTCAAAGATTTCATGGCGGTTCGCTTCCAATATTCTCGGCATTAATTTGTCCTGACAATACTGATGCGCAGCGTCACGAATTAATCGCTCCTCTTCGGTTAACAGAGAATCAAGTAATAATGGATCTTGCCAATTAAAAGTTGGACGATTTGCTGAACTAGACATGATAACGCCTTATAAAATATTAGTGATGTTAATAAGTGATTGCTTGTTGACCAATATTAGATAAAATTAAGACAAAGTTAAAATATAGTTTTTCTTTAGTAGCTATAGGCAATGCCTATAGATGAAAACGATACCTGAAGGCTATAGCCAAATAAGGGCGGTGTATGGATTTACGAAGTTTGCAATATTATGTGACGGTGTTTGAGCAGCACAGTTTCAGCGCGGCAGCCAAACATTGTTTTGTTGCCCAACCGTCGATATCAGCAGCAGTCGCGCAACTGGAACAAACCCTTGATTGTTTATTGTTTGTACGACATGCGCGTGGCGTAACCCCGACCGATGCCGGTAAAAAACTCTATCCGTTAGCCAAGCAGTTATTAGGCCAGGCCGATGCGATTAAAACATTATTTAAAGACAGCGACAGCAAAAAACCATTCTATCTTGGCGTTACCCGAGGTCTGGGGGTAGAGCGTATGAGTGCACTGTTAAAAGACTTTACCGCCTCAAATAATTCGATGGAATTAACTTTGGTCGGCCATACTGAAAATAATGATGCGCGCATCATCATTAAAGAGGAGTTAAGTGAAAATGAGCATTATGTCTCGTTTTGGCAAGAAGACTATTTATTGGCGCTGCCTTATAACCATGTATTGTCGTTGCAAGAACGTATCACCCTGGCCGATTTTGATCAGTTGGCATTCATTCAGCGTACGCCTTGTAATGCCTGGTACTCACTCCAGGAAGCCTTAACTTTGGAAGGTATCAGCGTAGATTTACGCGCTAAGATAAAAACAATAGATTATGCGCTGGGGCTGGTGAGTGCAGGTTTGGGTTGTGCGCTAGTGCCGGCACATCCGGAAATACTGAGTAATTCCGACATTGTTTTTCGCCCGATCCAAGGCTTAATGTTAAAACGTGAAATAGTACTAGCCTATCAACACCCGAGCAAAGAAATCACCAAATTAAAGCAACTAGTGGTTAAACATAGTCAGTAAGCGGATAAATTACACCAATCCTTAACCGCTTAATTATACCAATCCGTATAATTATCTGCTCATGAGAAACTCATATAAACAACACATGAGTTCCCCTTCGGGAATGTATATAAAGCTTGATAACTTCCTGGAATTTCAAAAAGATATGAATAACTATCTGTTCAAAATTTCAGTTGTTCTAAAGCTTTCTATATCATTCTCAATTGATCACATCATTACGCGAACTGGTATTAGCCCAATATGAAGCTATTTCTCTACCAGCAAAAATTCTCGGTATAACATTAACAAGTGGGTCGCACTCCAGCTAAAGTTGCTGGCGCCCTGCACTTCTCCCGTTAACGGATTATAGTTTTCCCTAATTGAACCTTGTGCCGATAACCCCTGAGCATTGGCAAAGAGTTTATTGGCCAGGGCTATCGCCTCTGCCTGATAGCCATAATTGTCTAGCGCGATAAGGCCAAAGTAAACCTGATCCAGCCATACCCGGCCGCGCCAATAGATATCGGCATCAAAGGCCGGGTTGGTGACCGCAGCGGTGCCTAATGGCACTAAAGTATTGAACTCGCCAGCAGCAAGCATGACATTTTTTACTGCAGCGGCTTTGTCTTTATCGGCAATACCGGCCCATAGCGAGCTCCAGCCTTCTGGTCCGCGGCCTCGGTAAGTCAGTAATTCGCCAACACAGCCGTGTTGATCGGCCTTATCATCTGCTGAAAATTTGCGATCATAATAAAAGCCGGTGTTTTCATCGAAAAGCACTGATTCACCCGCACAGCCAGTTTTGCAGAATCTTGTAAGTACTCTTTTGCTACTTTCGGTAAGTCGAGTAATTTCGCCATTTTCGCCAGCAGGGCTTTTTCTTTGGCCAGATAAGCATTTAATTCCACCGATTCCTGATTAATGGAAAAGCCCAATAAGGTACCGTCGCTAGTTTTATTTTCATAGAACATTACCTGCCAGTCTTTACGTGCAAGTTCGATTTTGCCTTGATAATTAGCGTTCGCGTAATGCTGTAATTGTTCGGCGTTAATAAAACCAAAGCGCGCGGCATTATCCATGCCTGACTCCCAACCAGCGCCATGTTGTGCGCCAATATCGAGCTCAGCGTATTTGCCCGTTGCCAATAGCTCTTCATACAGCGCCATACCAGAGCAGGTAAACCATTGTTTCCCGGCTTGCTGACAATGAGCAAGCGCCAGTTTGCTTTGTTTGTGTTGCTCAAACTTTACCGTAAAACTGATGCTACCTTCGTTATCATTATGGTATTTGTGCTTATTGCCACCATATTCAATCAAACCGTTTTGATTATGAAAGCGATTGAGGTACCACCATTGATGGTAGCGTTGTAATTTAGGGAACATTTCTTTGATGAATGCCAGTTCGTTACCGGCCTGATAAATTTCCCATACCGCCCATGCGGCTAGCGGTGGTTTGGTATTTCTTTCATTCCAATTGCCTCCATCGCCGCCTCTGGCTGAGTCTTTATTATAAAACACCGCATCAATCACCATGCCATCATCTTGTGGTCTTAAAGGATCCGTTTTGTTCACTTGATAATCAAACATCGCGCGAACATTGTCTTTGGCCAGGTCATTATTAAAATGCGCCAATGCATAGGCATGTTTCCAACTGTCCCAGGCCCAGGTGCCGTTAAACCATCGCGCGGTTACTGACGGTGTTACCCCGTCATGCTTTAAAGCTCCGGCGGCGCTACGCCAATTAGCGGTCAAGGTTTCTATCGCTTTTACCGCAATTTATTGTTGTTCAACAGGGGCCTGTTCCTGCTTTAGGCCCTGACTAATATAGCTTTGCCAACGCTGCTTAGCCGCATTTATATAGTGCTCAGGATTATCCAGTATTTGTGCCGACAACACTTGTTGCTGCTCGGCTTCTTGTTGGTTATGAACATAACTGTGGGTAGTATAAAGAGCATAAGTTTGCTTAGCTGCCAAAGTAATTGGCGCTATGGCTTGATAACTTAACGTGTCTGGAGTTATCGCCGTTTTTGTCTTTAGCGAGCGGCTAATTTTATAGGCCGAGCTGCCACTGGTAAGAATATTCCAGGTATCCCGAACTTTGCCAAAGTGAATGGTTAGCCCACTTTCATTGCTAGTTAGCTCTCTTGACCAGCCAGGTAAAGCCTGTGGCACCGAACGTTTATCATCCCATTGGTTTAATAACCCGCCCTGCCAGGATAATTGCAAGTGTTTGCTGACCGCCGATTTATTGCTTATATAGGTACTGACCAAAGCGGTGCGATTGTTGGCGTACTGTAATGTTAACACTAGGGTTAAATCGGAAAATTCAAATTTTTGTATCAGCGCACCAGGCTGAGCGTAGACAGTTTTTTCGGCCTCAGCCAAGTGATAGCTTTGCTGTGTTTGGCTGTCCTTGATCTGTAGTTGCTCTAATGTTTGTGCAATATATAGGCTGTATTCTTCGGCTATTATTAATGGTCGTTAAAAAACATTAATAAGACAGTTAACACCACACCATTTATATGATAAATATTGCAAATGATGTTTTCACTTGTAGTATCAATGTAACAAACGGTAAAGAGTTATTAGTTTGAGTAACACAAAATAATGCAACAACTTGCAGACATTGATGCAAAAAACACCCCGGGGAGGGATTGAAATGCAACTAGCAAAACCAAAACTTAGTTATCTATCTATGGCAATCATGCTTAGTTTAGGCGCAACTAATAACGTACTGGCTGCTGAAGAACAAGCAGATGCCATGGACGAAAGCGTAGAAACCATTACGGTTACTGGTATTCGCGGCTCTTTAGTACGGGCAATGGATTTGAAAAAGTCAGCAGATGGCATTGTGGATGCGATCTCAGCAGAAGACATTGGTAATGTTTCCCGATCAGAACGTGGCCGAATCTCTGCAACGTATTTCCGGCGTTTCTATCGATCGCGATGGCGGTGAAGGTCAATTTATCAGTGTTCGTGGTTTAGGTCCTGAGTTTAACGCGGTTTTGGTGAATGGTCGTACGATGGCAACCGTGAGTGGTGGTCGTAAATTTAGCTTTGACACTCTGGCGGCAGAATTAATTAGTGGTGCCGAAGTGCACAAAACCCAAACTGCTAAACTTCAAGATGGTAGCATTGGCGCCACGGTAAATATTACCACCCATCGTCCGTTAGACATCAATGGCTTTAAAGCAGTTGTCAGTGCCAAAGGCACGTACGATGATATGTCGGAAGAAACCAATCCAACGTTTTCCGGGTTAATTAGCAACACCTTTGACGATGATAAATTTGGCGTATTGGCCTCCTTAAGCTATAGCGATCGTGACCTTCGTAGTGATGAAGCACAAACTGCCGGTTGGTATGGTGGTACTGACTTAGATTTGGAAGGTGATTTTGATGATGTCTATTTTCCACGAAACTATGACCAAATCGTCAAAACAGAAACTCGTGAACGTACCAGTGGTACCTTAGTGCTTCAATACCAGCCTAATGATGATTTGCTATTTACCGCCGATGCCTTGTATTGATCCTACGACGTAAGTTTTCGTCAAGACATTCTTGCCCATTGGTTCGAAGTTGGCAACACCGTTGGTGCAGAACTCGATGAAAACCGTACTGTGGTACGCTAGATTCAAGTATTAATAGTGCCACCGATTATTTAAACCGTTTGTCTAACACCAAAACGGAAACTACCGCCTTTGGCTTTAACGCTGACTGGCAAGTTAACAGTGACTTAAATGTAGTCGCCGATATTTCTTACTCAAAAGCCGAATCAAATAATGGTAATGACAGAACCGATACCGTTGCCGGCTTCTTTAATGACTACACCGTCGATTACAGCCAGGGCGGCGTATCGGAATTAGCGTTTGCGGAAAATCTTGATAAAGATATTTTAGGCGCGAACTGGGCCCAGTTTTTTGGTGATGATATTGAAGATGAGATTGTCGAAATGCGTCTCGATGCCGAGTGGGTACTCGATCAAGGGGTGTTAAGCAAAGTCAATTTTGGTGCGTCTTATTCAGACCGAACATTACAAACGATGCCAACCAATACCTTTACCGAAATCCGTAATGGCTGGGGTGGCTACATTGTCGAATTACCAGCAAGTTTATTTACCGATTTTAATGCCGATGGTTTCTTGTCTGCCGAAGGCGGCTATCCGGCCAATAACTGGTTGATTTTTAATTCTTACGAGTTTATGGACTTCCTCGAAAGTGAAGCAGGCTATGGCCAGTTATCACCAGAAGATGCGGCTAGAATGAAAGCGAATATTGATCAATATGATGGTCATACGGCTCACGATGTAGTAGCAAATTCATTTGAAGTGAACGAAGAATTGATGGCGTTGTATGTCGATGCCTATTTCCAGGGTGAAATTGGCGAAATGCCATGGTAAGTGGTTGCTGGTGTTCGTTACGTGGAAACCACAACGAAATCGTCAGGTTTTGGTAATGAATTAGAAGATATGAACGGTCCAGATGGCACTGGAAATTATTCTCCTGTGATGTCTGACGATATTGTGCCGCTATCGGTAACCAGTGATTATGATCACTTTTTGCCTAGCATAAACGCCAACATTAAAGTGGTTGAAGATGTATTTATTCGCGCCGCTTACTCTGAGAGTATCACTCGAGCTACGTTAACTGAACTTTCCCCTGCTCTTTCGTACGGCGGTGGTAAAATTGACGGCTTAAATGCCTCTGGCGGTAACCCGTACCTGAAGCCCTACGAATCGACTAACTTCGATTTAAGCGTTGAATGGTACTTTGATGAGGCAAGTTATGCATCGGCGGCCTATTACACCAAAGATGTTGATAATTTTATCGATCAAGGCCAACGACAAGAAACGTTTAACTTACCTAGCGGAGATTTTGAATATAACATCAGCAGTCCAGTAAACTTAAATTCTACCACCATCGATGGTTTTGAGATTGCTTTTCAACATACGCTAAACTATTTACCAGCACCATTTAACGGCTTTGGTTTTATGGCAAATATGACGTTTGTGGAGAGTTCTTCCGATGATGACGTAGAAATTCCTGGCTTAGGGGATTCACAAAACCTGGTCGTGTTTTATGAACAAGAGAACTTCCAATTCAGGGTAGCATATAACAACCGTGATGAGTTCTTGCAAACAATGGAAAACTGGGCAGGTGGCGATCCTATCTATGTTGAAGACTATTCACAAGTTGATGTTAGTGGTAGCTACGACATTAACGATAACTTCACCATTTTCGTTGAAGGCATCAATGTGACCAATGAAGTGACGAAAAAACGTGGTACATTATCAAACCATATGATTTCGATTGCCGAAACTGGTGCACGCTATTCAGTTGGTGTTAGAGCAAGCTTCTAACTGCAATAGAGCAAGAAAGGGCCAAATTTAAATTGGCCCTTTCTTTTACCCTTCAATCTATCGTCTTTAAGATACTTTATTATGAAAAACCTCATATCTGGCTACGCGCCGAAACCAAGCAGGATGAACAAAGAACCGCGTTAACACCTAATGGTGCACAGCAACTGATTGCCGCAGGTTTTCAAGTGAGTGTTGAACAGTCTCAACAAAGCATATTTAATGATGCTGACTATCAGGCGGTAAATTGTAACATCGTTACTGCAGGCAGTTGGGTCGGTGCGCCAAGAGATGCCATTATTTTGGGGTTGAAAGAACTACCAGAGCACGATTTCCCATTAATTCATCAACATATTTATTTTGCCCATGCCTATAAAGACCAACTCGGTTGGCAAGACTTACTAAGCCGTTTTAAAACAGGCAGTGGTAAGCTTTATGATCTGGAATTTTTAGTAGATGACAACAATCGCCGCATTGCCGCGTTTGGCTACTGGGCAGGATTTGCCGGTGCCGCGTTATCGGTACAAGCCTGGGTAAACCAAAACCAGGGCATAAAACCAGCATTAAGCGATATTCACTCTTATGCGAATAAAGGTTCATTACTTAGCGAGCTTGCTAAAGGGCTGGAAAATAGCAATAACAAGCCACGGGTATTAGTGATAGGCGCCAAAGGTCGAAGTGGCAGTGGCGCCGTCGATTTAGCCAAAGCATTAAACCTTAGAGTGGTAGAATGGGATTTAGCCGAAACGCAAAAAGGTGGTCCATTCGTTGAAATCAATGACATGGATATTCTGGAAAACTGCGTCTTGGTAAATCAAGATTTACCACCATTTATTACTACCGAGATGCTCAATAGCGCAGACCGTAAATTGGCGGTTATTGTTGATGTCAGTTGTGACCCTTATGGCAGTTACAATCCTTTGCCCATTTATCATCAATGTACTACGTTTAAGCAACCATGTATTGAAATAGCCGCGGACAAGAATCCGTTGAGCTTAATTGCGATGGATCATCTACCTTCGCGGTTACCCAACGAAAGCAGTGAAGATTATGGTCAGCAATTATTAACCCATGTATTAACTCTTGATGATAAAAGCCAGGGCGTTTGGCCGAAAGCATTGGCGCTTTATCAACAAAAAATCGACTCGATATAAAGGTCCACGATGACAAGCAATATGAAACCCACAATTCACTGGCTTGGTGCCGGTTTATCCTCAAAGCCCGGAATTAAATTACTGGCAGAAAGTGAACACCCGCTTATTGTTTGGAATCGCTCTCTGGCAAAAGCAAAAGCAACATTAGCCGATATCTTCGATAAAACGATAATTATGCAACTCGACTGGGATGTACTGGCAATGACCATCAATCCGGGTGATGTTGTCGTTTCTATGCTACCGGTAACCAAACATATGCAAGTGGCTACTCTGTGTCTTGACAAACAAGCGCACTTTGTCTCAAGCAGTTATATTTCTGCTGACATGGCGGCACTGCATGACCAGGCCAAAGCATTGAACTTATGCCTGATTAATGAAGTAGGTTTAGATCCGGGCATCGATCATTTATTCGCCCATGATTTAGTAGACCAGTATCGTAATAGTGCACAATTTAACCCAGATAATGAACTTTACTTTCGCTCATACTGTGGTGGTTTTCCGAAAATAGTAAACGACTTTAAATACAAATTTAGCTGGTCGCCATTGGGGATGTTGAAAGCGCTTAAATCGCCGGCAAAATGGATAAGTGAGGGGGAAATCAAAACCTCTCAAGCGCCCTGGGAAGCATTGCGCGATTATCGAGTTGAGTTAGGTTCGGGTCAGGAAACCTTTCAGGCCTACCCGAACCGGGATTCCCCCCCTTTTATCGAACAATATCAGCTTGCCGATGACAAGGTAAAAGAATTTGTCAGAGGTACACTGAGACTGTCCGGTTGGTCAACCGCATGGCAATACCTGTTTGATGAAATTGCCCAGTTATCTGCCCAAGAAAGTGAAGCGCGATTCACTGAAATCAGTCAACAGCTTGAACAACAGTATGCTTATGATGACGATGAACCGGACCGGGTTGTGCTTTATGTTGAGTTCGAGGCAAAACAAGCGGATGAAAAAATCTGGCAGCAAAGCTACTTGCTCGATTGTACCGGTAATGAGTCGGGACAAGCAATGGCAAGACTGGTTTCTACTCCCGTAGCATTCGCTGTTTTATCGGTGCTAAATAATGAGATAAACGCTGGCGTTAGTGCGGCGCCGAAGGAACCAAAACAGCTGCAGAACTGGATAAGTAGATTAACCAATTTAGGAGAATCGATCACCAAGCGTAATCATTTGGCATAGCTCAAATAGCAAGTTAATTCTCCATAGCAACAAAAGAAGGTAATGATGACCCACACAGCGCGTAGCCCAAGCTTATTTGATGCTTTGATCCCGATATTATTCCTGGTACTGTTGTTATCAATGGCGGTATTTTACTTTGGTGATAACTCGTCATCGGGCTCTAACCAAATAGCTCTTATGATTTGTGCCGGTATTGCCACTATTATTGGTTTAAAAAACGGTCATAAGCGAAAACACATTGAAAAAAGCATTGTTAAAGGGATAAGCCTACTCTTGGCGCCATTCTTATTTACTGGCGGTAGGGACATTAATTGGTACCTGGTTATTGGCAGGTACTGTGCCAACAATGATTTATTACGGCTTGCAAATTCTCAATCCCGATTACTTCTATGTTAGTTGCTCAATAATTTGTGCCATCGTGGCGATTAGCATTGGCAGTAGCTGGACGGTTGCCGCCACCATAGGTGTGGCTTTGATGGGCGTAGCAAACGGCCTTAACATTTCGGCACCAATCACTGCTGGCGCAATTATTAGTGGCGCCTACTTCGGCGACAAGCTATCGCCATTATCCGATACCACAAATCTTGCTCCTGCGGTGGCAGGCACCGAGTTATTCACGCATATTAAACACATGATCTGGAGTACCATTCCCAGCTTTATTATCGCCTTGTTCATTTTCTTAATGCTTGGCTTTAATCAAGAGGCTCCTGTTATCGATGGTCAGTTAGGCGCTTTGCTGACCAGCCTGCAACAAGTGTACTTTATCGATTGGTATCTGCTGTTACCTTTGCTGGTCACTTTAGGATTAGCGGTTAAAAAGGTGCCGGCATTCCCAGCCATTGGTATCGGCGCCATTACCGGTGCAGTTTGGGCGGTGTTGTTTCAGCAAGATTTGATTTTACCTTATGCCGACAGTGGCCTGAGTAGCTTAAGCGCCAACATCACCGTGGTTTGGCAAGTGATGCATGAAGGGGTTAAGTTAAATACTGATAACGCATTAATGAACGACCTGCTAAGTGGCGGTGGTATGGGCTCAATGCTAAACACCATCCTGTTCATTATTTGTGCGATGACGTTCGGCGCCATCATGGAAGGGGTTGGTTTATTGAAAAAAATCGTCGAAAGCTTGATCCGTTTTTCACAAAAAGCCAGTTCATTGATCACCACCACTATCATCACAGCTTTCGGCACAAACTGTATCGCCGCCGATCAATACATAGCGATTGTAATGCCGGGGCGTATGTTTAAAGATGAATACAGTAACCGTAATTTGCCCCCTGAAAATTTATCGCGGGCGCTAGAAGATGGCGGCACAGTAACCTCGCCGCTAGTGCCTTGGAATACCTGTGGTGCCTATATGCAATCGGTATTATTAGTGAATCCCTTGGAGTATGCGGTATTTTGTTTCTTTAATTGGTTAACGCCAATTGTCGGCATTACTTGTGCTGTGCTGGGTTATAAAGTGAAAACTTTAGTAAAAAAAGATAGCAAAAACATTAACGAACAGTTAAAAATTCCGAAAAAGCTAAGACGAGTAAAACGGGTGGAATTATGAGCAATGAATTAAAACACATCGTAATTGTTGGCGGCGGCAGTGCTGGCTGGATAGCGGCTGGGACACTTGCGGCAAATCATCATGCCAACCAACCTGGCGGCATTAAAATAACGCTTATCGAATCACCCGAGGTGAAAACCATAGGTGTTGGTGAAGGCACTTGGCCAACTATGCGTAATACGTTAAGGAATATGGGTGTTTCGGAAACTGACTTCATGCGTGAATGTGATGCCAGTTTCAAACAAGGCGCCAAGTTTGCAAAATGGGTAACCGGTAGCGACGATGATTTTTACTATCATCCACTGGTATTGCCGCAAGGATACTTTGATGTCGATTTATTCAAGCCATGGAAGATGGCAAAATCAAATGTGTCGTTTTCCAATGTGGTGTGTTATCAGGAACAATTGTGTGAACGCAATTTAGCCCCTAAATTAATCACCACGCCGGAATATGCCGCGGTGGCAAATTACTCTTACCACCTGGATGCTGGTAAGTTCGCGAGTTTTTGAAAAATCACTGCACCCAAAAACTGGGAGTGAAACATATTCTTGATCACGTCAGCGCAGTAACTTCTGCAGAAAATGGCGATATCGCCTCGGTGAGTAGTGTTAACCATGGCGATATTACTGGTGATTTATTTATTGATTGTACCGGTTTTCTGCCCTGCTGATTGGCAAACACTATAAAATACCGTCCGTGTGCAAAAAAGATATCCTGTTCATCGATACCGCATTAGCGGTGCAAATTCCATACGATTCAGCCGACAGCTCAATTGCCTCGCACACCATTTCAACCGCACAAGAATCCGGCTGGATTTGGGATATCGGCTTACGGACGCGGCGTGGTGTAGGCCATGTCTATTCAAGTAAGCATTCGAGCCAGGAACGTGCTGAGCAGTTATTAAGGGACTATCTGGCTGAATCGATTGGCGATAAGGCCAAGGACTTGAGCTTTCGAAAAATCGATATCAACCCGGGTGTCAGAGAAAAATTTAGGGTAAATAATTGCGTTGCTGTTGGCATGTCGGCCGGTTTTTTGGAGCCGCTTGAAGCCTCGGCGTTGGTGATGATTGAACTGGCTTGCGCCAGCATCAGCGAGCAATTACCAGCCAATCGTGAAACCATGGATATTGTTGCTAAAA
The DNA here is from genome assembly GCA_002162925.1 of Thalassotalea sp. 42_200_T64. GTDB lineage: Bacteria > Pseudomonadota > Gammaproteobacteria > Enterobacterales > Alteromonadaceae > Thalassotalea_A. The sequence continues at coordinate 52,168 of MABC01000055.1, forward strand.
GCTACAATGATAAATTTCAATATAACTGGGATCGGGTGATCGATTTTCTCAAGTTACATTACGTTGCCAGCAAACGTGCCGATAGCGCATTTTGGCGCGATAACCGTGACCCGGAAACCATACCGGAAAGTTTGCAGGAGTTGATGTCGTTATGGCAACACAGATCACCATCTGAGTACGACTTTCAACGCAAACGAGAAATGTTCTCAGCAGCAAGTTATCAATACGTGCTCTACGGCATGGATTATAATCACTCGATTGAGACTGGCTTTGTTAGCGATGACGTACAGCGCAAAGCCGCAAACTGTTTACCGAAAACCAGCAGCTGATCAAACGCTACCTAACGGCACTGCCGAGCCATCGCGAGTTGATTAACAAGGTATGTCAATTTGGCTTTCAAAAAGTTTAACTAACTTTAACTAAAAAAATTGTGGAATGAATATGATCAAATTAGAAAAGTTAGACAGTGCCAGTCATCCGCACACAAAAGTATTGCCTCTGGGCAGTGTCGCTGAAGCCTCTATGCAGCACATGGTGCAAAACGTGCCACAAGAATTTAAAGAAATCGCCCAACACTTTCCGATATTTTTCGCCAAAGACCCGGAAACCGGACAATTTAACCTGATGGCGTTGCTCGGTTTAAACGTAGACGAAAATCTGTTTATAAAAAATGGATATTGGCAAAGCCAATATATCCCGTTAAAAATACAAACCCTGCCATTTTTCTTAATTGAAGACATCCAACAGCGAAACGGTGAGCAGGTATCGAAGCCAGCGCTTGCCATTGATGTTGTCAGCTCTCGTGTACAGCAAACTCAAGGTGAGGCCTTATTCGAGCAAGGTCGTGCGACTGAATATTTACAAACCAAAGCCACTCAGTTGGCGCAATTTGTCGAAGGGTTAAGATTCAATCAGCAGTTCATCAAGGCGTTATTGGCGGAAGATTTATTAGAAGCGGTAGATTTAGATATTCGCTTTGAAAATGGCGAACAGGTGAACCTACAGGGCTTGTACACCATCAATAAAGAAATGTTATTGCAAGTGCCAACAGCGGCTCAGCAAGAATTTGAAAATTTAGGTTATGTCGAATTGATCACTGACATATTCTCTTCATTGCCACAGGTGGAAACTTTAATATCTCGTAAAAATCAGCAATCAAAAAACGTGAGCTAATACCACCCTCCCTGACCCGAGAGGGTGGTAAACTCAAATTAAATTCAGCAAATTAGCTTACTAGGGCATAACCGCCCGGCACATGATAAACATTGGCAAAGCCCATGCGTTTTAACGTTTTTGCGGCCGCATCACTTCGGCTACCACTACGACAAATACAAACAAAATTTTCATCTTGTTTTTGACCAGAAAAATCATGCACAAACTCGGTGAGTTTGGTCAGTGGTACATTGACAATTTTTTGATCCGCCAGATACTCTTGTTGATGGGCAGCAAACTCATGCGGTTCACGAACATCAAGCACCATCACATCATTTTCAACTAAGAATGCGACCAAATTTTCTGGATTAACATCAATTGATGGATCTATCGATTTATTGATGTTGCCACAAAGTTCGGGTGCATCACTAAGGGTGATTTTCTTATCAAGCTCTGCTTTACTGGCAACAAAACCTGCAGTATCTACATTACCGGAGATCACCTTAGTTAATAGCTCACTATTGGCACCTTCTAACTCTAAGCTAGTAGTGAATAATTGCTTATAATCATGTGCTGGACAAATTAAGGTTTGGGTTGTGATGATCGAAGCTAATCGTTGAATCGACTGATAAAGTGCCTTGCTATCACTTACTTTAAAGTCGCTTCGACCGATACCGCCAATTTGTAAAGTATCGCCACAGAACACGTAATCAATAGCATTAGTCGCTAATTTACCTGAGACAGGCGTACCTAATAAATAGGCAACACTGTTAGTAGTGTGACCCGGTAAGGCGATTTGCGCGATAACTTTACTCCCTACGGAAATTGCTGGTGCTGTTTCACCATTTTCTAAGGTGACCGTTAAGGTTGAAGCAGAGTTCCAACCCAGTTGTTCATAACTACCGGCAGGCATTTTCGTTGCTAAAATTTCACGAACTTCGGCCGGACAATTGCTTTGCTGATCATGGATATGAGTCGCTAGAATCGCTTTCACCGTGTAGTTTTGACATGATACCAGAGTATCAAATTTAGCCACTATCTCTGGCACCGGATCGATCAGAAGTATTTCTTTGGAATCTTTATCTATGTAACACCATGTACATTGCTGATCGTAAATCCATTGTTGCAGGCCATTCACTTTTGAGTCAACATTTTCATCGGTATCAGCAAGAATTAAACAACTATTTCTCATTGCCATTACCGCATTTTTAATGGCGGTACAGGCATAATCAATTTCAGCTTGACTGGAGGCAGGGCCGAAAGACATGCGAATAGCGCCTTCACTTTGCCAGGTAGGCTTACCCATAGCATCAAGCACAAAACTACCGGTTACTTTTGAACTACATGCAGAGCCGGCACTCACCCTAATTTTCGCAGCATCAAATAAGTTCATGATGTCTTTGCTCGATAAGCCTTTCACCGCAAAGTTCAGCGTTGTCGGTAATGAATTGCCAAAATTGTGGTTATAAACAATCTCAGGAAATACTTCCGCCAGCGCTTTAGCTAACTGAGAACGGTAAGAAACTAAAACATCGTGTGACTTAAAGGTGTCATCATTTTCATCACAAAGCAGCTTAAAAATGGCATTTAATGCGGCGATGCCAGGCAGGTTTTCAGTACCTGAACGTAAACCATTTTCTTGGCCACCACCGGCGATAAATGGCGTGTAAGGTGCAGTTTCACGTACATACATAAAACCAACCCCTTTCGGTCCGTATAATTTATGACCACTAAATGGCGCATAATCAATACTGACATTTGACATATCAAGAGATATTTTTCCTAAACCCTGAACGCAATCCACCATCCATAACACATTTGGATTGTTGTCACGAATCACCGTTTCCAGGCCTTTTAAGTCCTGGAAAACACCGGTTTCATTGTTTGCCACCATAGTACAAATCATTAATGCTTTGGCAACGTTTGCGGCGATAAAATCAAAATCTAAAATACCGTTGTTATCGACCGGTATGGCCACAACTTCGGCGCCAATATCAAGCATTTGATTCCAGTGTTTCAATGTTTCCGGCACAGCTTTATGTTCAGTGGCACCGTAGAGCAATATTGATTTGGCAAGATTAACAGGCGTTTGACGAGCAGCATTTAGCGCCGAAATAATTGCGGTTTGAATGCCTTCAGTAGCGCCACTGGTAAAGATAATTTTACCGTCTGTTGCACCGATCACCTGACGCGCTAAAGTACGAGTAGAATCGAGAATGTACTTAGCACGTACTCCCGTCATATGACTAGAGCTTGGATTACCGTAACAAAAGTTCATGGTATGAATGGCTGCTTCCGCGGCTTGCGGTAATACCGCTGTGGTCGCGTTGTTATCCAAATACACTTCGTTTTGTTGTGGTTGGATATCGGTAAGATTTAACATGTGCTACTTCTAAATGTTGCTTTCAATAATTACCGCTTATACTAACCAATTATATCTTGTGACGATAGGTTATAAGTGTGTAAGAAGTGGTTAATCTTATTTAAATTGAACTTCATTATCGCATCCCCAGCTTAGCTTAGAGTTATAAAAACAGTCTTAACAACACATTAACTTTTCACCATCATTAATATTTTGTAAAAACGAGAAATATCAAAATCTTCGCATATACTTATTATCAATAAATAAAAACAGTAGCAAACCGGGGAAACCTTAATGAGATCTGCAACCAAGATCATTACTGCCGCAGTTGTATTTGGAATAATTGCTTCCCAACAAGCCCATGCCATAGAGATCCTGAACAATGATGATACTTCTATCGCTACCCGAGGTTGGCTAAGACTAACGTTACAAAGCACAGAAGATTCAGATGAAATTACCGACTCTGGCTCTCGCTGGGGCTTAGATTTAACCCATAAAATAGAGGGCGACTGGACCGCCGGATTAACTTTTGAGTGGGGAACAAATTTTGAAAAGAATGCCAATTTGACACTCACTGGTGATAGTAACGGCCCTTCCGGTAGTGCCGGAGATGCGTTAACTTCAAGGCTGGGTTATGTACATTTCAACCATGAAAAATGGGGCCGTTTTGGGGTTGGTAAACAATGGGCCGTTTTTTATGATGTGGTCGGCGTAACCGATGTTTTGCAATACTATGGCGGAAATGCAAGCGGTGTATATAATCTAGGTACCGATGGTGGTTTATCAGGAACTGGCCGTGCCGAACAAGCAATCACCTGGCGAAAAGCATTTGGTCATTTTAATCTTGGTGTGCAATTACAAGCTCAAGATGAAGCGGTAATTGCGAATGCGCCCGGGATGGTGTTTGATGGTGAAGAAGTCGCAACCATGGGCAATGGCTATGGTTTGGCGGTAAGTTACAAATGGCAAGATTTTGGCGTTGGTGCCGCGGTTAACACCAGTGAAATTGATATTTCACCTACCTTTGGCGGTGGCAGTGTCGATGATATCATATCGGGTTTAAGTGCGACTTATGGTGATGCAAGCATAGGCTTTCATGCGGCATTGGCTGTTGTTACTTCTGAATATCATGAATTAGACAACGATGGTAAATATATCGATGCTAATGGCTCAGAAATTTACATTAAATATTCAATGCCAAGTCGATTAGGTTTTTATGGTGGTTTCAATATATTAGAATCTGATCAATCAGATAGTGATTATGAAATGTATTACAACTTTATTGGTGCCGAATATAAATTTAACAATAATTTTGGTGTTATTTTTGCCGAAGCTTTACTCCATGACGACACCAATGCTGACGGTAGTACCGGTAATGATGACACAGAATTTGCTTTAGGGGTGAAAGTACACCTTTAACAAGGTGATTCAAAATATCGCTATTGACAACTTATTACTGAAAACAACAAAGCCTTACATTAGCGGCAAATTAATGTTAATTTCATGATTTTATTGGCTTATAGCCAACAACGCTAAACATCAGTGATTTTATGCGCTAAAATACTGAGTACTGTTTATTTGCTAAATAGGCCAATTAATGCAAATTACCGATCTTGCTCAAGAACAAAAGATCACTCCTCTTTTTCGTCTCGGTTTCCGTCCATTTTTTGCTTTTGGCGCATTATTTAGCGTGCTGTCATTATTGACCTGGGCACTATTTTTGGCGGGAAAAGTATCATTAAATTTATATGGCGGAGGCATATTCTGGCATACCCATGAAATGATTTTTGGTTTTGTCTGCGCCATTGTTATTGGTTTTCTGCTCACCGCAGTACAGAACTGGACCGGACAGAGAGGTTTATCTGGCACACCTTTGTTTCTGCTATTTATGCTTTGGCTACTAGGGCGAGTGGTCATGTTATTTCCCGATATGTTAGGTCACCAAATAAGTAGTTATATTGATATTGCTTTCCTACCGGTCGCCGCTATATTTCTTGCTATTCCAATAATGAAAGTGAAACAAAGTAAAAACATGTTTTTTGTGCCGTTATTGTTGTTATTTACCTTAGCCAATATATTGATGCATGTTTCCATAAACGCCGGTAATGCCTCTCAACTAATACCTACGGCTTACATTGCGGTAATGTTGGTCACCTTGTTGATGTCGATTATGGCGGGTCGGGTAACCCCGATGTTTACTGCAAATGGCACGCAAACCACAAAAGTGAATCCACTTCCCGCATTGGAATTAACGATTAATATCAGTTTGTTGTTATTAGTATTGAGTTATTTTTTATCCCCGATACTGGAAATTAATAATTCAATTAAAGGCAGCTTATTTTTAGTTGCCGGGTTCAGCCAAATGCTACGCTGGCTGCGTTGGAAGCCATGGATCACACTCGGCGTGCCATTGCTATGGTCTTTACACAGCGCATTATTTTTTATTTGGTTTGGCCTAATTGCACTTGGCATAGGCCACTTCAATGAAACATTACCATTAAACCACCTTTGGCATTTGCTCACTGTTGGTGGCATGGGAGGGCTAATTTTAGCAATGATTTCTCGGGTAACATTAGGCCATACAGGTAGAGCATTACAGCCTCCAAAAATAATGAGTTTTGCCTTTATATTGATATTAATCGCCACTATCAGCCGAGTATTTGGCCCTTGGTTTATACCAGAGCATTACAGTGTATTTATCAATTTCAGTGTACTTTGCTGGCTTTCATCGTATGGGATTTTTGTTATAAAATATGGCCCGATGCTGCTTACACCTCGTAAAGATGGTCGTCCCGGTTAATACCAAATCTGATTGGTAGGTGATCAATTGGTATAATACTAGTTAAAAGGTAAAGAGATGCGCGCTGTTTTTTTAGATCGAAGTACCATTAGCGAAGATATCGATTTATCTCCGATTGAATCTCATGTAACGACGATCAGTTATTTCGAACATACGGCAATCGAGAAGGTAATTTTTCGAGCAAAATTTGCGGAAGTCATCATTTCAAACAAGGTGATGATCACTGCAGAAATCATCAGACAGTTGCCCAAATTAAAACTTATTTGTATTGCAGCAACCGGCACTAATAATGTTAATTTAGTTGCTGCGCAAAAGGCTGGAATTGCTGTTTGTAACGTTAGCGGTTACGCCAATACTTCGGTTACCCAATACGTGTTCGCCATGCTCTTGGAATACCTGCAAAAAACCTCCCATTATATTGAAAATAGTCGTCAGGGAGATTGGCAAAACAGTCCAGTTTTTTGCCATTTTGGCTTGCCAATTAATGAGTTAGCGGCAAAAAAAATCGCCATCATTGGCTATGGCGGTTTGGGCAAGCAAGTGAGTGAAATTGCCAAAGCTTTTGCAATGGAAGTATTGATTGCAGAAAGGCAATTGGCCAGCTCCATCCGACCAGGCCGAGTGAGTTTTGAACAGGCGATTAGTACTGCTGACATCATCAGTTTACACGCCCCGCTTAGTGATGAAACAGCAAACCTTATCAATCAGCAAAGCATAAAAACCATGAAAATGGGGGTCATTATCATCAATACCGCCCGAGGTGGATTGGTTAATAGTTTAGATTTATTAGCGGCGTTAAAGTCGAAAAAAATTGGCGCGGCAATTTTAGATGTATTAGAGAATGAGCCTCCACCACAGGATCATCCGTTACTCAATGCCAAGTTAGATAATTTGTTGATCACGGCTCATATTGCATGGGGAAGTTTACAAGCACAACAACGCTTAATCAATCGCCTTGCTGACAACATAAAAAGCTATCAGCAAGGCTTGCAATTAAACCGGGTCGTGTAGAGGAAAGAAAATAGCGGCTATTAAGCGGCATCTTCCATCGGTAAAATGCGCTCACCCACTTTATTAAGAACAGTTAGGTCACCTTCATAAACAGCAAGAATGGCTCTATATTTCTTAAATTCGGTAGGGATCATCACCTTGCCGTTTGCAGTATACGGATAATGCATAACTCGATGTTTCAGTACCAAGGAACGATTATCATAATAAAACACGGTGACGACTTTATTATCTTGTCGTTTCATCTTTTGATTGCGATCGCTTTTATCTGCGTATTCAATTTCTAGCGGCGTATTTTCGCCATCGCAGACTGAAACAATCGCTTTATTATCTTTAAAAGATTGCGGGAGGATCACCCTGCCTTTGTCTTGGACGGGAAATTCACCGACGTAATGACTCAGTTTTAACGTATTTACGTCGTAATAAATCACGGTGACGACTTTGGTATTGAGATTATTCATTAGCTTTGAACTCTTTTATTATAGTGATGTGGCTTCTTCAGTTATTAGCCTATAGAAATACGCCACAATTTTTAGAATCCTTCCAACTGTTATGACTAAAGTATCGAAACAGCAAGATAAAATCAAGCATTATTTTGTTGGAAAAATGTACAATTAACATTTTAAACGGCTGATTTTTAAAAATAACTATCCTTAATCTTGCCATAATGAAAATATCCCCATTGCCCGACTCGCCTTAAGGCTGGCAATGGAAATTTGGGTAATTGGCGATTATAAAGGGGTAAATTAGGCAAGTTAATGCCGATGACTTTATCTGCTAATCGTTTACCTGCCTGTACCGCAAAAGAAACACCATTGCCGCAATAACCCATCGCATAAAAAACATTGGGATTATCCTCAGCTTGATTAATGTGCGGGATGTCATCAAGCGACATGCAGATCCAACCCGACCAGGCGTATTGATATTGAATGCTTTGCAATGCCGGAAAGCTTTGCTTTAACACGACTAACAATCTTTGCGCATAGTAAGGATCATCGGAACTTTTGCCGGTAATAGCGCCGCGACCGCCAAAGAGAATACGATTATCCGGTAACTTTCGATAGTAGTATTTTAGCGCTCGTGTATCCATGACAACATTCGAAGTTAAAAAATTACACGCTTGCAGTTGTTGTTCGCTTAAGGGTTCAGTCACGATAATTTGTGATAATACTGGCAGGGTTTTATTGGCAACGCTTGAGTGGAAATTTTTAGGGGTATAACCATTAGTGGCAAGTATTACCTTGCTCGCGCTGATTTTTGTTTGTGGGGTAACAACAACTTGTTTGCCATTTTCCTGACCAAGCTCGGTTACCGGAGTGCCGGTATATATTTTCGCCCCGGCTTGTCGAGCCAGATCTTGATAACCCCAGGCCAACTTTAACGGGTTGATACCAAAGCTGTCATGAAAACGAATGGCGCCATGAGCGTTTTGATCTGCCATGTATTGCTGATGCAACTCATTGCGTGTTAATACATCAACCTCGTAAGAAAACGTTTCTTGTAATAGTTTAGCCTGCTTGATTAAACCGGGAAACATCGAGGGCTTATGCGCAACTCGGATATAACCGGGGTCTTGCTGCTCACAGTCTATGCCTTCAGCAATCAGTGAATTTACCGTTTCGACCCCTTGGCACACTTCCGCATAAATACCACGCATCACTTCTTCGCCCCAGCTTTTCGTCATCGCGGTCCAGGGCTTGCGACCAGTTGATTTTAGGATAAAACCCGCATTACGGCCGCTACATCCCCAAGCGGTTTTATTCGCTTCCACCACTACTGCCTTAACATTATGCTCACGAGCCAAATGCAACGCACAAGACAGGCCGGTATATCCAGCGCCTATGATAACCACATCGGTATCGATATCTTGAGTTAACTGCCCATCAGAATCTGGAGCACTACCACTGACGCTGGCCCAATAACTGTCAGGATAGGCAACATTGGTGCCTGGTGATTTATCATGGAGAGGATCGTACATACATCATTATTCTTTTGGAAATGTTACCCTTATGATGTCAAATTCGGCGTATAATTCAAAGTCAATTCAGTGATGAACGAAAATACCATGTTAAATTCAAGCACCATTAATTATCGGCCAATGCAAGAGAGTGACTTTGTGGCAATCATCACCTTAGGAAATTACGTCCATGGGACAGGCTACCTCAATGCTGAGAATCTAAAGCAATGCTTTGATAAAGGCTTGAAGGATGGCCTTAATGCCAACTTTGTTGCTTATGCCGGACAACAATTGGTGGGGTTTCGGATAAGCTATAGCCCAACCATGTGGCAAACCGATCAATGGTATTCTCCGCATTTGTGGCGAACCGAGATGAATAATACCGCGTATTTAAAATGTAATACCGTTGAAGCCAACTTTCGCGGTTATGGTATTGGCTCGCAGTTATTAAAGTTATCCATTTTTGAGTTGCAACAACAAGGGGCAAAAGCGGGAGTAAGCCACTTGTGGCGACAAAGCCCCGGTAATAGCGCGGTAAAATATTTCACTAAATGTGGTGGAGTGTTAGTGAAAGACCACCCGAATAAATGGTATCAGGACAGTGTCGATGGCTATCAATGCACACTTTGTGGCAATGATTGCCATTGTGTTGCCGCCGAAATGATCATTTATTTCGATTAACTATTAAGCCAGTAGCCGGTAACATAAGGTAGCAGTTACCCTGCTCTTATATACCCGCTCCACTTCAAGATGCAGGTTTCAGAGTGCTTGAGCGATTCCAATACAAGGCGCTGTTATGTAGTAATGGTTATTCTCGGCAACATCTCCTGCGTTGCCCTAATACAGTTCATCATCCGTGTACAAACCTTACAAATAGCTGCAACGACGTAGTGGGATTGCTCAAGCGCTTCTTCGATGGGTTTAAAGCAATTTATGCCGCGTTATCAAATTGAACAATGGAACAACCATTCTCGGCTTTGTCTCCTGAGTCGCCCTATCTCCACCATCCATGCTTTCGTACTTATCAATTTTATAAAGCCGTAGTTATTCGTTTTAACCATTAAAAATGAGCAGATATTTAATCAACTTGGTATTTGTAATGATTGCTGTTCTTTTATTTGCCAGTCTATCGGTTGCAGTTGTTGGCTTAACAGATAATCATTTGCCCGAGAAAAATGTTTACAGCCGAAAAAACCACGATAAGCCGATAATGGTGAAGGGTGGACGCTGGTTAAGACATGATGTTTAGCCGTATCAATATGCTTGCCCTTTTTTTGCGCATGCGCGCCCCAAAGCATAAAGACTACGCCCTGCTTTTGCTCATTAATAAGCGCAATGACTTTGTCAGTAAATTTCTCCCAGCCCAATTTTGCATGCGAATGAGCATTGCCCTTTTGGACGGTTAACACCGTATTCAATAACAATACCCCCTGCTCTGCCCAATAACGTAAGTCACCATGACATGGGATGTGAAAATTTGCTTGATCATTGCCTAACTCTTTATACATATTAGCCAATGACGGAGGCACTTTTACCCCTTCCCTAACCGAAAAGGAAAGGCCATGAGCCTGGCCTGGACCATGGTAGGGATCCTGGCCAATAATCACCACTTTGATATCGGCAAATGGCGTTAACTCAAAGGCGCTATAGATATCTTCATCCATTGGGTAAATTTCGATCCCTTGTTGCCGTTGTCGGGCAATTTCTGTCAGCAGGGCTTGAAAGTAATCACGTTCTTGTTCTGTTTTTAACAACTCTTGCCAGTTCATAAGATTTTTCTCATTGCTTGCAGCTTAAAACTGTCACTCGAACGGCTGGCAATTAGTTTACCTGTGCTAGCAAGTATGAACGTAATTGTTGGAAATCAGCGTTCATCTCTGAAGAGAGTATGCTTTCACCACTGCAATCGGCAAGCTCTTTCGGTAATCCTAACAGGCATCCTAAGGTGCTCTCTACCGTTTCTTTGAATTTTGCCGGATGTGCCGTGCCTAGAAACACGCCAAATTCATCATCATTCAAACCGTATTTTAATGCGGTGTAGGCAACACTGGCATGCGGTTCACTGATATAGCCTAAAGCATTCAAACTGTGGATACCCATTTGTGTTTGCTCTTCATCGATGGCCACTGAGCTTAAACAGTTTTCATCAACTATGCCCGACTGTAACATGTGCTCAACCCGCGGCCAGTTATTTGGTTTCGAAACATCCATCGCGTTCGATATGGTGGCAATGGTGTCATTCGGTTGCCAAGAACCCGTCTGTAAATACCTAGGTACCGTATCGTTGGCATTGGTGGCGGCAATAAAGCGTTTAATTGGCAAGCCCATCGCTTTCGCTAACATGCCAGCAGTTAAATTGCCAAAATTACCACTTGGAATAGAAAAGACTAAATCATCAATTTTTCCACGCTGGCGATGCAGTTGTGCTGCCGCTTCAAAGTAGTAACAAATTTGCGCCAACAGTCTGCTGATATTGATCGAGTTAGCCGAATTCAAGCCAATTGCTTGCGCCAGCTGCAAGTCATCAAATGACTGTTTTACTAATCCCTGGCAATCATCAAAGCTGCCCTCTACCGCTATGGTAGAAATATTGCCGCCTAAGGTAGTAAACATTTTCTCCTGCAATAAACTGATTTTGCCCTTCGGATATAAAATGGTGACCTCGATATTATCTAAACCATAAAACGCATGCGCAACCGCTGCGCCGGTGTCCCCCGAAGTGGCGGTTAAGATGGTAATTTTCTCGGGACTGTCTTTGGTAAATGTTTGCAAACATTGCGCCATAAAGCGGGCACCAAAATCTTTAAAGGCGAGCGTTGGGCCATGAAACAATTCTAACACCGCATTCTTTTCATCTATCGATTGTACCAACGCCGGAAAGTTAAACGCGTTGGTCACTATGCTGGTAAATTGCGCTACGGTTAAGTCGTCTTCGACAAACGGATATAAGATCTTAACGCTTCGCTCTACTAAAGGCATCGCCAGCAAACTTTCAATATCATCAAACTTTGGCAATTGCTTCGGGAAAAATAATCCCTGATTTTTACCTAGGCCCTGACGTACGGCTTGCGAAAAACTTACTTCTTGTTCTGGGTGTTTTAAATTATAAAACTTCATCATAAATCCTCTAAAACCAAGCATTCAAACTCAGTTTATATTCTATGTATTTATACCAACCGAGTCCCTTGAATATCTGCTTTACAGATATGGACAAATCCTGTTGGTGATTGTAGGTAAAACTGACGTAAGTACTCACTTAGCTGCTCAGCTTTATCGAGATTACTACAAGCAACGAATACTGTCGGTCCTGAGCCAGAAATTCCGGCCGCATCGGCACCATTGGCGAGTAAATATTGCTTGGTTTCAATAAATTTTGGTAATAAATATTGGCGATAAGGCTCAGCGACAATATCACGGATATTGGTAAATGCCTGTTTCGCATCATTACGGTAACTGGCATCAATAAAGCTTGCCAGGTTTTGCCCATAAGCAATGACATCGGCACGAGAATAGCTTTCAGGCAATGCTTCACGTGCTGCTTTGGTCGACATTTCAATACCTGGGTAGGCCATGATCCAATAATAATCATCAAAAGTCGGTAAACTGCGAGTGATAACACTCTCATCAGTCACCATTAATTGCAGCCCACCTAAAAAGCACGGTGCGACATTATCATAATGCAAACTGCCGCTTATTTGTGCTTCCATTTGGCCCATCATTTTCAGCAGTTTGGCATCACTGTATGGCTGGTTATAATACTCGTTTAAGGCGACCAGCGCGGCCACAACCGAACAGGCGCTCGAGCCCAAACCACTACCAACCGGCATCATTTTCTCGAGAATTAAATCGACATTTTCAACCGTTTTATCATCATTAATCAGTTGCTGATTGAATAACTCCAAGCAATACCAGACAATGTTATGTTTCGGGTCGCCAGGTAATTTATTGGCAAACTCGCCCTCTAACAGCAATCGACTCTCATTGCCTGATGCCGGTTCAATTTGCACGATATCCCCCAACAACTCATCGCCAACCGGGGTAACGGCCATGCCTAAGACGTCAAAGCCGACACCGACATTACCAATGGAGGCAGGGGCAAAAACTCTGATAGCCATTATAACTCCTGCTTCCAAGCCTGGGTGCGCAATACATCGGAAAAAACACCGGCTGCAGTAACGGCAGCACCAGCGCCATAGCCACGTAATACCAGTGGAATGGGTTGATAATATTTACTTAAAATAGACAAGGCATTTTCACCATCTTTAATGCCATATAACGGGTGGCTTGCATCTACTGCTTCAATAGAAACTTGACACTCACCATTGTTGATTGCGCCAACGTAGCGCAACACTTTACCGGCACTTGCTGCCTGATCCACTTTTGCCGCGAACTTTGAGTTAAGCTCAGGTAAACGCGCCATAAAGTCATCAATGCTACCTGAGGCATCAAAATCATCAGGCAATACCGATTCCACTTTAATATTGTGTAACTCTAACGGCATACCGGCTTCACGCGCCATGATCAGTAACTTTCGCGCCACATCCATACCGCTCAAATCGTCACGAGGGTCGGGCTCGGTAAAACCATTACTTTTGGCAATTTCAGTTGCCTCAGATAATGACATACCCTCGTCCAGCTTGCCGAAAATGTACGACAATGAACCGGATAACACCCCGGCAAATTGTACTAGTTCATCTCCCGCTTTAAACAGGTTTTGTAACGTGCCGATAACCGGTAAACCAGCGCCAACATTGGTTTCGTATAAAAACAAACGATTGGTTTTCTGTGCACACTCTCTTAATTTCAAATAGTAAGACCAGCTATCGGTGTTGGCTTTCTTATTTGGCGTGACCACATGAAACCCTTCGGCTAAAAAGTCGGCATACTTTAAGGCTAAATCTTCGTTGGAGGTACAATCAATTAATACCGGATTAATTAAATGGTGATTACGCACAAAGTTTTTCACTGAGTCAACCGTTAACGGTTTAACATTCAATTGCATTCCTTGTTGCCAATTGTGCATATCGATGCCTTCAGCGTTAAAACCTATGCCCTTACTATTGGCAATACCATAAACTCTGAGATCGACACCTTGCGCTTTTAAACTTGCCTGTTGTCTGCCGATTTGCGCCAGTAACTCACTCCCAACCACACCACAGCCGACCACAAAGGCATCGATGGTTTGACGATGAGAGAAAAAGTTTTGATGACACACTTTTAACGCATCGGTACATTTTCGCTGTTCAATGACCACAGAAATACTGCGCTCTGAAGAATCCTGAGCGATGGCAACCACGTTTACCCGAGCTTGCGCTAACGAGCTGAACAACTTGCCAGCAACGCCTCGTTGATGATGCATGCCATCACCGACTAACGAGACAATAGACAAATGTGACTGTAGATCGATTGGTTCAAGTAACTGATTCAGTAATTCCAATTCAAATTCAAGCTGTAAGCTCTGTTGTGCTCGATAAGCATCATGAGAGTACACACAAAAACTGATACAGTATTCAGAGGAAGACTGACTGATCATCACCATTGAAACGTTTTCACGACTCATGCAGGCAAAGACTCTGCTCGCCATACCCACCATACCTTTCATACCAGGACCCGATACATTAACCATAGTTAATTCATCAAGATTGGAAATGGCTTTTACTTGTTTTTGACCTTTATCTTCGCCAGAAATGAGTGTGCCCTTGGCGTCTGGGTTGCCGGTGTTTTTGATCCAACAAGGAATGTGATATTGGGCAATAGGACCGATGGTTTTTGGATGTAACACTTTCGCGCCAAAATAAGAAAGCTCCATCGCTTCTTGGTACGATAAGTGATCCAGCAATTTCGCATCTTTTATTAAGCGTGGGTCGGCGTTGTAAACACCATCAACATCGGTCCAAATTTCGCAACACTCAGCATTGGTACATACCGCCAAAACCGCCGCCGAATAATCTGAACCATTTCGCCCAAGGGTTGTAACCTGACCGCTAGGTGCCACACCAATAAAACCTGGCATCAATGAAATGCGTTGTTGATTAGGATATTGTTCAACAAAGAGTTGTCTCGACAACACCAAATCGGCTACCGCATTCAGCGATGTTTCATTGGTTTTCAGGAAAGTTTCGGGCTCAATAACGGTCAGTTGTTGGTCATTACCTAAAATGGCTTCTAAAATGGCGACACTTAATCGCTCACCTAAACTTATCACCCTGGCGCGTATATGATCAGGGCAGTGGTTCAGCATGGCCGCACCTTCTAACCAGCGTTTTAATTGCTGTGACCAACGCAATAACGCTTGCTCTGCATGTTGGCGGTTAAAGTTAACATCGGCATCAGCCAAGCCATCGAAGATATTATTTACCGATTTATATAAATGCTCCAAGCCTTGTTCAAGCTCTTCACCCTCACTTAGGGTTTCGGTTAATGCGACTAAATGATTGGTAATGCCTTGTGGTGCAGATACCACGACAGACACTGGCGATTGCTGGCTTTTATTGGTAATGATCTCACAAACCGCTAAAAACCGCTCTGCATTGGCTAAGGACGAACCACCAAACTTTAGTACTCTCATTTTATTAACCTCAATAATACTTAATAATTTAAAACTGTTTATTTATGTTTCTCTATATTGTTTAGCAGATGCTAAACAATATAGAGAAACATAAATTAAAAAAGCCCGTGAACTTTGCAGGTCACGGGCTTCGAAAATTTTTTATTTTACACGCTAGCCAATGACCTCCATTCGGGTACGAATGGTGGTGGTAATAAGAATAATGATTGCGTGCATAAATATGTTCATACCCATACTTTGCCTTAGGTACTATTTACTGTCAACCGCAAATTCAATGTAATTGCTTATAAAATATAACCAAAGCTATTCTATTTTAGGCTGTTGCGGAAAAAATCACCAATTAAGGTGTTGCTGATGGTTTTTAAGCCATGTTTTAGCCTGTTTATAGTGGGGGAAGAATTGATCCACCAACTGCCAGTATGCGATGGAATGATTGAGGTGGACGGTATGGCAAAGTTCATGAATTATCACATAATCGATAACCTCAACGGGGGCCATTACCAGTAACCAATTTAGGTTTATCCGATGTTTGGCATCACAGCTGCCCCAGCGAGTTTTATAATGTCTGATTTTAACCGCAGTCGCAGATAGCTTAGTGAACTGCTGTTGCTCTAATAATCGTTGCTGTAAAATGATCTTAGCTTGCTCTAAATACCACTGTTGCATGGCAGCTTGCACTTTATCGGCAATTAAAGAAGATTCATACTCTCGCTTTAATAAAGTGACAACGATTTGGTTATCAGTAAGTTGCACATTTTTTAGGTTGGCGTGAACTATTGCTAATGAATATTTCTTGCCGAGAAAATAATAGCATTCACCGACAGCAAACTGCCGCGCAAACTTATGTTCAAGCTGCTGCTGTTGTTCACTAATTTTGCGCCATAGCCATAGCGATTTTTGCTCGACCAGTTCGGTAATTTGCAAATCACTGATTTGCCTAGGCGCAAGCACCCTGACCTTGCCAGATTTTACTTGCAAACTTACGGTTTTACGCTTGCTGCTTCGTACTAAGGTAAATTCAGGTAAAGTCATTTAAGTAGAGTTAAGCTTTTGCCTTAGTAGTTTTTTTTGCTTTCTTTACGGTACCTTTCTTTACTGCGCCGCTGGCATCAACAGTAGCGACTACCTCATCTTCGATGACCGCAGGTTTTGTCACTTTAGCTTTTTTTGCTTGCAAGGCAACCAGTACGTCTTCGCGGTTTTTAGCGATGAAAATACTCACCTCTTCGACCATTTTCTCATTAAGCTCAAGTGCTGATTGATCAAACAAATCGGACAGACTATCTGCCATATCGAGCATTTTGTCATACTCATCTGCAGCTTTCTTATCCATAAATGTTTCAACCTCCACCCCATTGCGAATGACTACAAAACGACTTTCTACTGCCATTATGATCCCTTAATATTGTTTGGCCAATGTCAAATATTGGCATTTAAAAGTATTTGTAACTGGATATTTAACCAGTACTTTAGCAGTTACAGCCGACGAATGACAACGAAAAGTTACAAGAATAAACGGCAAACATTGAAAATAGTCCTAAATTTTCTGTTTTCGCAAAAATAAATAAAATTTCATCGCAGAAAAACCACCACTCAACTTGCATTTAAATGAAAAATAACTGAATTATTATGCATCGATGTAATAAAATGTTTCAATGCTAACACTCATTTCTTGCTGTTTTTTCGACTGAACCTCTGATTTTATTAGTATTTTGTTTATTTTATCAACATTACACTGAAAAAATCCCGTTACACCTCGCCGATTTTCATTAACAACTTTTTAATAAAAATAAGCCACTATTAATAGGCAGCAGCAATAAATAACAACAGCCTAATTTAACACAGCATCAGCAGGAGCAACATCATGAAAACTTTAAAAGCATTAACTTTAGCCAGTATTACTTCAGTATCATTATTAGCAGCGTTTAACAGCAGCGCGGCTATGGACCCATATATCGAATCAGCGCTTATTAATGTGTGCAAATCGGCACAATCTGATGATCTCCGTGAAATGCGCAGTACCATTAAAGGCTTTCACTTAAATGAAAAAACCGTCGCATTGAAAGTGGTTTGTAATGGTGAAAATATTATCAACTTCGCTGAAAACAGCGGTGCCTACACTACCGCCAATCATCTGGAAAAACGTTTAGGTAGCACTAAAATTGTTGATTTAGCACAGAGCTACGCGGTGAACTTTTAATCTGCCAAATATTGTCTTTATGCCGACTGAACGCCTATCTCATACCTAAAGCGTTCAGTCGGCTCTCAAATAGCTATTTTCAAACCGGTAAAACCTTACTTCTCCATTAATTAAGCCTGCGCATTAACGCAACAGGTAAAATTCTTAACACATAACGCATCATTGCCCAGGGGCCAAAACGGCACAAAGGCAACATTCACTTCTTTTTCAATCGCCTTGATTATCGCTTTACAACCAACGTCGGCATTGACAATAAACGGCAGCTTTTTATCTGGATTGGTTATCTCGGTAGCAATATAACCGGGATGAATTGTAGTCACTCTTATAGGTGTGTTAGGTACATCAATTCCGATACCTTCGGTTAAAGACGCCAGCGCTGCTTTCGTGGCCGCATATACCGTCATTGACTTAGCAAAACCACATTGTGAACTGACTGATGAAATCGTGACTAAGTGACCAAAATTCTGCTCTCTGTTGGCCATGGTAAGGCCGAGTCCAGCGCTTGCTCCGGTAATGAGTATATTTTGTCTTTTCATCGGACCATATATTTAAATTATTGATATATACATACTAGCTATTCGATAAAAAATTATAAAGCAGTAAAAAATATTATATCCGTCACTCTCACCGACAAAATAACCGGGCAACAATAACTTACACACTGCTGATGGTCTAAGGTTTGAAATAAACATAGACAGTCGAATAAATTTCTTAATTTATTGTTTGACGTAAGCAATAAACTTTCCTATTTTTCAAATTACAGAGGGTAAAACCTTTGAGTATATCTATCGCTGAGTGGCTCATTCCTTATGCAGATCGGTATTAGCATTTGTATTCTTATTATTATTCTTTGTTTGGTAGAGAGGGGAAGTATTAATGTCTAGGAGAATTATTGAAGGTGTCGAATTAGGCCTTAGTGACTATGATTATCATGACGATGTATCAGCAAACACTGATAAAGAAGTCGGTGGCATCGATTGTGCAAGAACCCGTAAACGCATTGACGAATTGCTTGAAAAAAAGCGACTTAAAGAATTACTCGACGAAGACGAGTGGGAACTGTAAAAATTAATCACCCTTAAAAGGCGTCCTGCCTGCCGGGTATAAGCACATATATGTACACCTCAAAAAACGCAATGCTTTCTGATAACTATTTTTATCTTAAAACTCGTTTCGTTATAAAGAACAGGAATAAACTA
Organism: Thalassotalea sp. 42_200_T64; assembly: GCA_002162925.1. Classification (GTDB taxonomy): domain Bacteria; phylum Pseudomonadota; class Gammaproteobacteria; order Enterobacterales; family Alteromonadaceae; genus Thalassotalea_A. Next base: position 71,414 of record MABC01000055.1, read on the forward strand.
CATACGTATATCCGGCCTAT
>MABC01000043.1 GCA_002162925.1 Thalassotalea sp. 42_200_T64
TTACGTTACATTGTTCCATTGTGTGGACTCCTGGTAAAATTGATTTGAATGAATACTTTTCTATTTATACCGTAAACTCCCCGTTAAGGGGAGGAGTCCATACATCTCCTGCGTTATTCTACTTACATACCATTATCCATGTATTAATGCATTGCTTTAATACACGACATCCATGTCGAAATGTGAATCATGGTGGATAGGGAATAATTGTGTTCAGAATTACTTAGCAGCCAAACTATTCGCTTCTTTAATCGCAGCTAAGGCCGCTTCGTAATCTGGGTGAGTCGAGATATCGGCAACCAATTCTTTGTAAGCCACTTTGCCACTTTTATCGATAACAAAAATAGCTCGACTTAACAGTCCCATATCTTTGATTAATAAACCATATTTTTCACCAAAGTCACGCCACACTGAATCGGATAACACTGTTAACTTGTCTACCCCTTCGGCAGTACAAAAACGTTTTTGCGCAAACGGTAAGTCATTACTAATGGTTAACATTGCCACGTCTTCGGGTAAATTTGCCACTTCTTCATTAAAGCGTTTGGTTTGCAGTGAACACACCCCGGTATCTAAACTTGGTACCACAGAAATCAACACTGTTTGATTGGAAAAATCGGTAAGCTTAACTTTGGCAAAACGCTGATCAACCACGTCAAAATTTGGTGCTTTGTCACCTTTAAACACTTGCTTACCAAGCAAGGTGATAGGTTTATCGCCTGCTACAACAAGACCGACCGTTTCCTCTTGTGCTTGTACAAATGAAGCACAACAAAGTGAAGCGGCGAGGCAAAGGGATAATAATTTTTTCATAGTCATAGGGTCTTCTATAGTAATAAGTTTTAGATGGATAATGTGTTTCGTAACTTAGGGCGTAATTTGCTTGCCGTTTACCCAAGTTTGTAACACTTTCGTTTGCCAAATATGCTCAGGCGTAATGGTGAAAATATCTTGATCGAGCAAAATAAAGTCGGCTTTTTTATTATCTTGCAAACTGCCTATCATGGTTTCTTGATGGCCCGCATAAGCAGCATCTAAGGTAAATGACTTAAACGCTTCAATCATACTCATGCCTTCATTTGAATACCAACCATTCATCGGCTGGTTTTGTTTATCTTGTCGAGTAATTGACGCGTGCAAACCAAAAAACGGGTTAGGGGATTCTACTGGAAAATCTGATCCCGCCGCAATTACGGCTTTGTTAGCAAGCAATGAACGCCACGCATATGCGCCTTTTATTCTATCACTTCCCAATCTGTCTTCGGCCATATTTTTATCACTCGTTGCATGAGTGGCCTGCATCGAGGCAATAATGCCATTTTCAGCAAAGCGTGGAATGTCTTTTATGCGCAGTACTTGCGCGTGCTCTACCCGATGGCGAAGATGTTTACTCTTCGTTTCTTTTATCAACGTTTGATAATTATCTATTACCATTTTATTGGCATTATCGCCAATGGCATGGGTGTTAACCTGAAAGCCTGCCAGCATTGAGGTTTTGATTAACCGGGTTAAATCAGCCTCACTGTGTAATAACAGGCCTTTGTGATGAGGTTTATCTGAATAATCGGCAATTAACGCAGCGCCCCTTGAGCCCAATGCACCATCGGCGGAAATTTTGACACTATTGATGGTTAACATCTGATCAGCACTGGCATAAGGTCCTTTCGCCATTTGTTGCTGCCATTGATTGTCGGTAACGTCAATCATCGCATTCACCCGGATAAGCATTTCATTATTACTGCTTAATTGCTTATAGGCGGCAATGTTCGAGGAAGAAATTCCGGCATCATGTACACTGGTGAGGCCAACACTGGCTAACGCTCTCATTGCAATTTTAAGCGCATGCTGAGTCTCTTTCGGCGTTAGGGCAGGGATCTTCGAATAGATCAAGTTCATCGCATTATCGACAAATACTCCGCTGGCATCGCCCTTACTATCTCGAATAATTTGCCCACCTTCTACATCTGCGGTTACTTTGCTAATGCCCGCTAATTGCATCGCTTTCGAATTTACCCATATGGCATGACCATCAACCCGGCCTAATACCACAGGCGTATCCTTAAAGTGTTTATCAAGGCTTGCTGCCGTAGGAAATTGATTGCTTGGCCATTGCACCTGATTCCAGCCTCTGCCTTGTATCCAGGTCATTTGCTGATTGTTTTTGGTGTATTCCAGCACGCGATTAACCGCATCCGCCTCAGAGCTCGTAGCACTGACATCGGCTCTAAGTAAACTTAATCCATAACTTAGTACATGCCCGTGAGCATCAATTAACCCGGGGATTAGTGTTTTGCCTTGACCATCAATAATGTTGACGTTTTTTGCAGGTTTAACTTTTTCTCCGGACAGATACAGTTTGTCAATTTTGTCATTGCTAAACTTAATGGCATTAAACTTTAGCAGCTGATTATCCTTTAAGGTATAGCCATTGATATTTTCGATCACTGTGCTTTGTGCTAACACTGCTGAAGTAAAAGCACTAACCGATAAAAAAACTGCGGCAGTTAAAAAGCGATGGAGCACTGTGGTCAGAGAAATCTTTGACATGGTACGGTTTCTTTTTTTTATGATTTGTAAAACATAGTAGCAGTTCTCAATTTAATAACAAAAAGTTTAACTTGTCCTCGGTGAGTTGGTTGATAATAATTTCGAGTGCTTTGCGTTGCTGATTTTGGTAAGCTTTTGCCAGTTTGTTTTATTATAAAAATAGTTGAAAGTATTCAGATGAAATTAAGCCCTTTAGTGCAAGAGCTAATCGATAGTTTAAAATGTTTACCCGGTGTTGGGCCAAAATCGGCACAGCGCATGGCGTTTCATTTATTAGAGCGTAACCGAATCGGTGGGCAAAAACTGGCAGCCACCTTAGCCATAGCGATGGAAGACGTCGGTTATTGTAAAGGTTGTCGAACCTTCACTGAGCTCGATTATTGTGAAATTTGTCAAAGCCCGAAACGACAATTAAAGCGCATGCTGTGTGTGGTTGAATCACCGGCCGATATTATTGCGATAGAGCAAACCGGTGAATTTACCGGACGATATTTTGTGTTGATGGGGCACTTATCACCCATTGATGGTATTGGCCCGGACGAATTAGGCCTGGATAAGTTAGACTCTTTACTGGCAACTAATGATTTTGATGAAATGATCTTAGCCACCAACCCAACGGTTGAAGGCGAAGCGACTGCGCATTTTATCGCCGAAATCGCCAAGAAATATCAAATTGTCAGTACCCGTATTGCTCATGGGGTGCCGGTTGGCGGTGAATTAGAATTTGTCGATGGTAATACCCTTTCGCATGCTTTTTCTGGCAGAAAAAGTTTCTAAAACCTTATATTTACCTTCATGTTAATTCAAGGCGTTATCGTTTCTTAATCGCTTTGCCATTAAATCAATAAAAGCGCGAACTTTGGCTGTGGTGAGATGGCTTTCTCGATGCACGATATGAACGGGCTTGGCGGCGGGCTCATAGTTTTCCATCACAATGTTTAGTTGCCCGGAAGCTAAATAAGGCGCCACCTGATAAGACAGCAAACGCGTGAGGCCAAATCCTGACAGTGCGGCCTCTATTGCCGCATCATTGGTGGTAACCGTGACTCTGGGCTTAATATTTACCTGGTATTTTTGGGCTTGCTGCTCGAACCGCCAATCGCTGGAGTTGTTCATTGCCCGTGATGAAATAATGGTATGCTGACTTAGATCTGCAGGTTGCTGTGGAATACCATTTCTTTGAAGATATTCTGGCGCCGCACACAAAATTAAGCGCACCGAGCCCACGCGCAAGGCGCGCATACTCGAGTTTGGCAATTCACCAATCCTTACCCCGACATCTAAGCCTTCTTCGAGTAAATTGACCACTCGGTCTAAAAATATCGCGTCCACTTCGGTATTTGGATATTGGTTTAAATAATCTATGATGCCAGGCATAACAAACATTCGGCCAAACATTACTGGCGCGGTGATAGCCAAATGGCCTGTTGGCGCGGCATTAATGCCTGCAGCTGCTTCATTGGCCATGTGCACATCATTTAAAATTCGCTTGGCGTCAGTTAAATAGCGCAAGCCGGCATCTGTGGTACGTACATATCGAGTCGTACGAGTTAATAATTTTACCCCAAGTTTTTCTTCAAGCGCAGCAATGGCTCTGGTCACCGCGGGGGGGGACATTGCTAACCGTCTTGCTCCGGCAGCAAAGCCTTGTTCTTCTGCCACGGCTACATATACATTCATTAAATGTAAATTATCCATACATTATTCCTTTTTTAATAATAATCAATTGTTAATCATGAGTATTCTTTTATCAAGTGGAATTTGTCAAAGTGATATCGCTAGCGTTAGCAGAACAAAATACTTGTCAATACTGTGTATCAGCTCATACTGCTATGAGTAGTAAATCTGGCTTAACGGGCGCAGAAATGGATACCAACTGTGCCGGTACAAGTCAAAATACACACAGCACCTTGGATAAAGAGTATTTATCACAGAGGCCTGATTGGGCTTTTGTAGTTAGCCAATAAAAATAGTGATTATAAAGCGAAAATTAATGCATCCGCTAAGGTTGAAATGATGGCCCATAAATACGCAAAAATTGCATTTACAGAACAAGTGAAACAAGTTCAAACTGAACAACATAGCCGCAAGGGTTATGCCAGTATGGAGCAAGGCGAAGATGTAAATTATTTACTCAGTGAGCATGAAGCCAACTTTATTGCATCCCGTGATAGCTTTTATATGGCCAGTGTCAGCGAAACAAACTGGCCTTACGTACAACATCGTGGCGGACCGGCAGGGTTTATGCGGGTGTTAGATGCCAAAACCATAGGTTTTGGCGATTATACCGGCAACCTTCAATACATTAGTACCGGCAATTTTAGAAACAATGATCGGGTATCAATTATCTTTATGGATTACCCTAACCGCACGCGAATGAAGTTGTTAGGCCGCGTCAGCATCGTCACTGAGAATGATCCTGAAACGCTAGCTAAGCTAGAAATAGCGGATTTTCGAGCACCGGTTGAGCGTGGTTTTTTAATTCATGTTGAGGCCTTTGACTGGAATTGTCCGAAATACATTACCCCCAGATATAACGATGATGAAATACAAACAATACTCAAACCGATAGAGCAAGAAAATCAAAAATTAAAGCACCAGCTGGCGAATATTGACAGTGATCCCGGCAACTATTCTACCCCAAGAAATTCTGAACCGACAAATTCCAATCCAGATGACTCTTCCCCAACAAACTCTTACCCTACCAAGCTGGGTGATGGGCCACTTAAGTTAGTAATATCTGGAATTAGGCAATTAACAGCAAGCATACGAGCATATGAGTTAAGTGACGTTAATGGTGATGATTTACCGCAAGTTAGTGCCGGTTCGCACATTCAAATACCGGTGCAATTGCCAAATGGCGAGCAAGTTTTACGGCATTATTCTATTTGCTCAAACCCGCAACGAAGAGATATTTATGAAATCGCGGTGTTAAATGAGCCTGTGGGTAGGGGCGGTTCGTATACCATACATCAACACATTCAACTAGGCTTTGTGCTTGCTTGTCAACGGCCAGAAAACCATTTTAGGTTACAATCAGCACGGCATCTCCAAGGTGCGCCGGCGGTGTTGGTTGCTGGTGGCATTGGCATTACGCCAATAAAAGCGATGGCACAATCTTTACGGGCACAAAAGGTAGAGTTAGATCTGCATTATGCAGGTAAAAGCAAACTCAAAATGGCATTTCAACACAGATTACAACGTGAATTTGGCGATAACCTCAAGCTATATTGCTCAGAGGAAAAGCAACGATTAAACATCAAGCATATATTAGCCAACGCAGCGGCCAACAGCATCTTTTATATCTGTGGTTCAAGCCGATTAATCGATGCGTTTATAGAAATTGGAAAAACGCAAAATATTGCACCACAGCGTATTTGTTATGAGCGTTTTACTACCAACATCGATGAAAATGCCACGCCAATTACGGTGACGTTAAATAAATCGGCAAAAACCATAGAAGTAAGCGCACAGCAAAGTATTTTGGATGCGATGTTAGACGCAAACATTGCTGCACCATATAGTTGTAAAGCTGGCGAATGTAAAACTTGTGTGGTTAAAGTACTCGATGGGACCCCTAAGCATTTCGATAATGCGTTAAGCGCAGCCGAGCAAGAGCAACAAGGCTTAATTTGCCCGTGTGTATCACGTGCAACGAGCTCACATTTGACTTTAGACATATAAACCATGCCTAATTAACCTCATTAAGTGCAACTAAATTGGCCCGCCGATTTAAAGGGGAGAAAATTTAATTTTCAAAGCCCCTTTAAAATTTTTATCCTATCCCCACATCTTATTCATAGTAAATACCAAAGCGCGATTGGCGCAATCAAAGGTATATTTTTAGTTATCTAGGAGATGTAGTTTTATGTCTGATACAGGCCATAAAGAAGTTCACGGTTTTCAAACTGAAGTTAAACAGTTATTACAATTAATGATCCATTCTTTATATTCCAATAAAGAAATTTTCCTGCGTGAATTAGTATCTAACTCTGCCGATGCCGCCGATAAATTACGCTTTAAAGCATTATCTAATGGTGACTTATACGGTGGCGATGCAAACCTTCGTGTTCGGGTAAAAGCGGATAAAGAAGCGAACACCATTACCATATCTGACAATGGTATTGGTATGACTCGTGACGATGTGATCACTCACTTAGGGACTATCGCTAAATCGGGCACGGCTGATTTCTTCTCGAAATTATCTGGCGATCAGGCGTCTGATTCGCAATTGATTGGTCAATTTGGTGTCGGTTTTTACTCGTCATTTATCGTTGCCGATAAAGTAGTTGTGCGTACTCGTGCCGCAGGTAGCGACGCTAGTGATGGTGTGGAATGGACATCGGCAGGTGAAGGAGATTTCTCTGTTGAAAATATTGAAAAGTCTACTCGTGGTACTGACATTATTCTTTTCTTAAAAGAAGATGATAAAGAATTTTTAGACGACTGGCGGTTAAAATCAATCGTCACTAAATACTCAGATCATATCTCTATTCCAGTAGAAATGATGGGTGAAGAAGTCGCGGAAATCCCGGCCAGTGAAGGCCCAGATGGCGAAGAGAACCCTGCCGTTGCTGCCGTTCCTGCACAATGGGAGAGTGTAAACAAAGCCGAAGCACTATGGACTCGTGAAAAGTCGGATGTTTCTGATGACGAATACAAAGAATTCTACAAACACGTATCGCATGATTTTGGCGAGCCATTATTGTGGGCACACAACAAGGTAGAAGGGACTACAGAATATACCTCATTGTTATATGTACCTGCCAAAGCGCCATTTGATATGTATAATCGCGAACGTCAGCATGGCTTGAAGTTATACATACAACGCGTGTTCATCATGGACGATGCTGAGCAGTTTATGCCGACTTACCTGCGTTTTGTCAAAGGTTTGCTAGATTCTAGCGATTTACCATTAAATATATCTCGTGAAATTTTACAAGACAACAAAGTTAGCCAGGCAATGCGCAAAGGTTGTACCAAACGTGTACTATCCATGCTAGATAAGCTGGCGAAGAAAGATGCCGACAAATACCAAATCTTTTGGGATGAATTTGGCCAGGTGCTAAAAGAAGGTCCATCGGAAGATGCGGCAAATAAAGAAGCCGTTGCTAAATTATTACGCTTTGCCTCAACCGAAAATGACACGGCCACGCAAAATGTATCGTTAAACGAGTACCTTGAACGGATGAAAGACGGTCAGGATAAAATCTACTACGTAGTGGCTGATAGCTTCGAAGCGGCGAAAAACAGCCCGCACCTAGAGGTATTCCGCAAAAAAGGCATCGAAGTTTTACTGCTAAGCGATCGTATTGATGAATGGTTAGTGAGTCATTTAACCGACTTTGCCGATAAGCCATTGCAGTCAGTAACTCGTGGTGGTCTTGATTTAGGCGATATGGACGATGCTGAAACCAAAGAAGCGCAAGAAAAGCTGGAAAAAGATTTTGATGGTGTGGTTGCACGCTTAAAAACAAGCTTAGGCGATAAAGTAAAAGACGTACGTATTTCACATCGGTTAACCGACTCGCCCGTATGTATTGTTGCCGATGAGGACGACATGAGCAGCCAAATGATCAAACTGATGCAATCTGTGGGTCAAGAAGTGCCAGAAACTAAGCCTGTGTTTGAAATAAACGCGGAACATGCGCTGATTAGTCATGTAGCAGATGAGCAAGATGAAACCAAGTTTAATGAATGGGCGGAAGTGTTATTTGAGCAAGCGCTTCTTGCTGAACGTGGCAGCTTAAAAGATCCTGCATCTTTTGTTAGCCGTTTGAACAAGTTAATGCTTAGCCTTACTAAATAAGCTTTTCGATTCATAATTGCTAATAATTTGGCCTGATTTGCTAAGTAATTGCGACTATTGTCTAGTCGCAAAACGGCACAATTATAGTAATATGTAGGTTAACCAAAAAATTGCTGCGAAATACTTGTTTGCAAAGTTTTCAACAAGTATCATGGCGTTTTTATAAATATAATTTCGACTACATTTTAGGGTCTTTCTATATGCGCATTATTTTATTAGGTGCACCGGGTGCTGGTAAAGGTACTCAAGCTCAGTTTTTAATGGCTAAATTTGGCATTCCACAAATCTCAACTGGTGACATGCTACGTGCTGCGATTAAAGCAGGTACTGAATTAGGTAAACAAGCTAAGCAGGTAATGGATGCCGGGCAATTAGTCTCTGACGAGCTGATTATTGGTTTGGTCAAAGAGCGTATTGCTCAAGACGATTGTAAAGCCGGTTTCTTATTAGACGGTTTTCCTCGTACAATTCCGCAAGCCGATGCCATGAAAGACAATCGTGTAAGCGTCGATAGCGTTATCGAATTTGATGTTGCCGACGAAATCATCGTTGAACGTATGGGCGGTCGTCGTGTACATTCTGGCTCTGGTCGTGTTTATCATATTGTTTATAATCCACCGAAAGTTGCAGGTAAAGACGATGTTACTGGTGATGATTTAGCGATTCGTCCTGATGATGAAGAATCTACCGTACGTAAGCGTTTAGGTATTTATCACGATTTAACTAAGCCACTAGTTGCTTACTATCAGGCAGAGGCCAATGCCGGTAACTGTAAGTACATCACCATTGATGGTACACAAGCGGTTGAAACGGTTAGTGCACAACTTGCCGAGCAACTCGCTTAATCATTAATTAATCGTATACAAGCCCTCCCTATACACCATTCATGGCCCGGGAGGATAAGTACTGGTTGGCGAGAATTCATTCTCGCGTTATGGCGAAGCCAGGTTAAGTTACCAGCGAGGTTAAAACCCCGCCAACTAAAAAAAGCCCTGACATTAATAAATGTCAGGGCTTTGTTAATTCAAGGATGAATTAACAAAGAATTGCCAGGGAGGGCATTGGTTGGCGGGGCTTCAGTCTCGCATGATGGCGAAAGCTAGGTTAAATTATCTACGCCAACCATGCGAGGTTAAAACCCCGCCAACCACTCTATTTCTGAGAGGGTGCTAGGTTTGTTGCACGGATGAATTAAAACATAACGACAATGTTGATAACGGCCAATACTAACATTACTACGAAAGTGCCTGCTGCACCTATAAAACGTTGCCAGGTAGTCCCTTTACTTCTGGCAAGACCAAAAGCATGTAAAAATCGACACATGACTAAAAACCCGCCTAAACCATGCAATACTTGCATTGAACCATCGTTGAATTCATAAATAGCGAACAGCACTAAGGTCATTGGAATATACTCAGCAAAATTACTGTGCACTCGAATGGCTTTGGCAAGTTCAGAATTATCCCCATCACCAATACCAACGCTGTATTTTCTTCTTAAGTTAATCACTTTAAACGATAAAGCAATATATAAAACGGTTAAAATACCGGCATAAAATCCAGTCAATAATAATGTAGCACCCATGTTGTTTTTATCCTTAGGTAAGTTGTTCCCAACATATTTTACCAAGTCCGATAATTTATTTCAATAATAAGCTTTTACCTTTAAAATCAATGACTATACTTATACAATCGGCATAAACACAGAGTTGGCTATATACTTATGCAGATAGCTATTAACTTGATTCGTTAAGTTTATTGGTGATAGGTATTGGAGACGGTTTGAAATTTATTATTCCTATTCTGCTTGGGGCATTAATATCATTTGCGCTCTTCGCAATTATGGCTTCCTTAGTTGCAACAGAAGAGGTTTACCTTGCAGAAATTGAGGACTTCACGATTATCACCATTATCAATGAGCCCCGAGACAGTACAGTTGCCCGTAAAAACCGTATACTGGAACCACCGCCAGAGCTTGTGGAAAAACCGGATGGCCAGTTTAATGATAAAACCGTTGCAAAAACACAAGCCAAGTTAGCGGTTGATATGCCAATGCCAGAGATAAGCATCGACAATAACTTTGCCAACCAGGAATTTGCCGTTGGCGTCATTAAAGACAATGATGCCATACCTATTTACCGATCTTTACCCCGATACCCTGTCGCCGCGGCCCAACAAAAAATCAGGGGCTGGGTAACGCTGAATTTTAGTATTAATCGCTGGGGAAAAGTTGAAGATATTGTCATTATTGATGCTGAACCGGAAGTGATATTTAATCAGGCGGCAATAGATGCACTTAACACTTGGAAGTACAAAGCAAAAGTTGTAAAAGGCAAAACGGTACGTCAGAAAAACTTGTCGGTACGTCTAGATTTTGGAAACAAACAATACAAGAATATTATTTTTTAGGAGTTTTGACAATCAATATTGAATTAGATAGTTTTTTACTATAGATTATTACTTGTTAACAATGAGTTAACCCAGTTACAAGGATGTTTATAAAAATCTTAACTTTAATGATTTTCCTGTTTAGTTTTTCGTCTCAGCTTCAGCAGATATAAAAGAACAAACAAACCACTATAAGATCCAACCTGAACAGATCAACCAGCGATTAAATCTGTAAAAAACAAAAAACTTGCGATCGAGTAAAATAACTTGCTCATGCTAGCGCACAAGAAATAGTATCTGGTGCAAAAAGGTATCATCAACTCTATGACAATAAAACCAATATGGGAGAACTACAGGGAGTTAATTTTTATTTATATGTAAAATAAAATTTAACCTGAAACCTGGTAAATATGAACATCAACCACGATTCGGTACAACTGGCAAACACTGAGGTTAATGTTAATTTGCTACAACTAGCTTGGTTTCAGCCAATCTGTGGCTAGAGACATTCCAATACTTCACGCTGCTCAGCCACTTCAATACGAATATCAAAGTCACGAGGCCAACCACTGTTGTCATAATCAAATTCTGTTGACTCTACACTCTTATCTTCGTTTGAAGTTGTATTTTGATCTTCCATCTTATTTTCCTCTTTTTAACTGATGAATTAGCACTATCAGTGCAGTAATTTCGATTCAAATAGCAAAAGCTAGCTACACGGCTTTAATGATTTTTCTGAATGTTAATTTTGTATTATTACAACATTTACAGGCCAATCACAAGTTTTTGTTGTTTATTGATAGTCTTGGTAACTTAATTTCGTTGTAAAATTACTTTACTTTCGCTGAGAGAAAATTTTGTATTATGCTTTTGCATTGTAAGTAAAAGCTTTGCTGATAGTGAAGCTGTGACGGTTAGTGTTCCCGGGATAGATTTACAACACCAAACTCGTGCGGGCTTTGTTCTAATACCAGTTCGCGTAATGAACAGATCATTATACGGATTGGTATAACAGGCAGCCAAAATAATGATGCAAGACCAATAGTTAGAGTGTCCCCAGAATAACCGGAAACAGCGTTAAGAGATGGTAAAGAAGACTGGGTGCAGTTCGCGTTTAGTATCAATGAAGCAGGGCAAGTAGATAAAGTGATAACGAACAGTTAGAAATGGTACGGAGGAGTCGCTTACAGTCGGCGCAACTGCTTGATAAGAGCGAACAGCAGTCGTTAGTGGCATTAACAATCTAGTCAGCTAATGCACTTTCAGGCATAATCAATAAATAAACTTTCTATATTTAAATTATTGTTGAAAGTTTATTTACCTGAAATATAAATAACCTTTACAGTCTGTTGATCATATGGGTTATAGGCTAAGTCTATTATTTGTACTTCCTCCAGATTGACTTTATATATCAGTGGAGCGCGTCGGTTTAAATATTGGCTATGTTCCCATAAATTGTTGCTATACTGTATAAATCATCAGTGTAGAGGTCGAAATCATGATACCAGCGCAATTTAATAAGCTATTAATTGAGTTAGAGCACCTGACA
>MABC01000036.1 GCA_002162925.1 Thalassotalea sp. 42_200_T64
TGATTTGTTTTGATGTTAGGTTTATTTCTCGCATGTGACTATCATGATCCTGTCAATTTAAAAGTCAACGGTTTTGTTTGAAAAAAGAGTGTTTTCAATGATCATCGGTATATAAGGTTTATCTCCCAATAGCCTTATATGTATCACCCTTTTCTTTTCAACCTTTCAGCTTGAATAACGATAAATCTCCGCAGAAGTTAATGACATAATAAATTTAAAAAAGAATAAACAAGGATGAATCTATGCGTAACCTATTTCTATTGTTCACATTACTCGTAATGCCTTATGACCTGTTAGCTCAAGCACAGCAAGTACCTGTTGAAGCTTATGGTAAATTACCAAATAAAAGTATGGTGGTTATCTCCCCAAGTGCAGAACGCATGGCCTATCGCGATACCTCCGATGGCCGAGATATCATGATAGTGATTGATTTAATAAAAAGTAAAGTACTGGCTAAAATCGATATATCAACAGTCAAACCTAACACTGCATATTTTATTGATAATGATCGGCTTATTTTTAGAGTTTCAAGTAGGAAACTAATATATAGCAATTCAGAAAGGTATAATGTCAGTGCAGCTTATGCCTACAACTTACAATCGCAAAAAATGCACCAACTCCTGACCCCAGGATACGGTATTTACAAAGGCCAAACTCAAGTAGGTAAAATACTCGGCATATCATCGGATAAAAAATACGCGTATATGCCTGCTTATAAAAAATTTAATGCATTTAACTTATACAAAGTTGATTTAACGAAGAAAAGACAACCACAGATCCAAAGTCGAGGTACCTTTGACACCATCGATTTTTTTATAGGGTATGAAGGAAAAGTTCTGGCCCGCGAGCGTTATAACAACGAAAGCGATGTACACAGGATTGAAGCATTTATTAAAGACGAATGGATAGAAATATTTAAAGAAACTACACCTTATATAACAAAATCATTTCGCGGTGTAACGCCAGATCAAAAAAGTTTAGTGATGCTCAACAAAGACGAAGCGCATGGACGCTGGTCTTATTACACCATGGCACTTAGCGATGGAAAAATTTCAAAACCAATATTTAGCCATGAAGATAAAGATGTTGAGAGTGTATTAACTGATATTCAACGCGTAGTTCATGGCGTAAGGTACTCTGGTTTTACACCAAGTTATGAGTTTTTCGATAAAAAGTTAAATGCTCGCATGCGAGGTATTAATAAGGCCATGCCAAATAATACCTTTAGCATCAGAGATTACACGCCTGATTGGAAAAGTGTGGTGTTTTACATGGATGGTGAACAGAGTTCTGGTGACTATGTAATGTATCAGCAAGGCGCACTAAGCTTTTTGGCTTCAGCACGACCAGACATTCCTCCGCAAGCTGTACATGCCGTTAAAGAGTACAAATTTAAAGCTAGAGATGGCTTAGTTATTCCTTCTTTAGTTACCACACCATTGGGCCTAACCGCTAAAAACCTTCCAGCAATCATGCTCCCTCACGGTGGTCCTGAGTCTTACGATACAATCGGTTTTAACTGGCTATCTCAATATTTTGCCAGCCAAGGTTTTGTCGTGATCCAGCCACAATTTAGAGGCTCTGAAGGTTTCGGTCCTGATCACCTATTAAGCGGGCATGGTGAGTGGGGTCGTAAAATGCAAGACGATTTGACCGATGCGGTGCAAGATTTAGCTGCAAAAGGCATCATAGATAAAAATCGTGTCTGTATCGTTGGTACTAGCTATGGTGGTTATGCTGCCCTTGCTGGTGCTACCTTTACCCCTGATTTGTATAAGTGCGTGGTTGCCATTAACAGCGTGTCAGATGTAGAAGATATGTTAGCAACTGAAGAGGATGACCATGGTAGTGATCATTGGGTGGTATCTTATTGGCAAGATGTTATCTCTAAAGGGGATGTTAAAGAAGATCATTTAGTAGAAATATCGCCAATTAATCATGTTAAAAAAGTAACCGCACCAATATTATTGATTCATGGCGAATGGGACAAAATCGTGCCATTTGATCAATCAGACAACATGTTTGATGAATTACAAGATGCCGACAAAAATGTCATCTTCATTGAATTAGAAAAAGGCGATCATCTCCTTAGTAACGCTAAAAATCGGATGAAAGCGCTTAAGGCAATTGATAAATTTATCAAACAATATATCTAACTGATTGATTGTATTTTAACCAGAGGCAAATGAGTGATGTTAGTGAAAAAAATTACTGCTTTTTTAATGATTACACTTTGCTGCACATTATTTTCTTGCGGTGGCGGAAGTTATTCTTCCACCCCCAAAGAAATACTAGCTGAGCAAGAAGAACCTGAAATTGTAGAGTCCGAGACAGTAGAGCCGGAAATCAATAACTTCACGGTTAATGAACACTCCATCCTGAAAGATGGCTTGCCATTTAACGTTAAAGGCGTTGTTTATGTACCGGGTTATCCTGGTTATTTGCCCTGGCAGTTAGAAACATCAACTCAACTCTCTGCTGAGTTGCAAAACAGTATTTTACAAGACATCACAGATATTAAAGCGATGGGCGCCAATACCGTTCGTTTTTGGGGCACACCAGCATACAGCTATCAAGCGCTCAAAAATATTGGTGGACTCAACTTTATTCAAACCATTTGGCTAGACGGTAGTGTTGCTGATTTTCAAAACAGTCACTTTAAGCAAGGTAGCAAATCATATATTAAAGCGGTTATTGATCGGATCTACAGCGTTTATACCAACAACAATCCCCCGTTGGTGGCTTACCTTATTGGCAATGAATTAAGTGAACAAAGCATTAAGACGACAAACGCAGCTCACCCAGAAATACAGCAATATCAGGGGAAATACATTGTCACCGGCGAAGAGATAAATGCCACCGAAGCGTTTATCGCCGAAATGGCAGATTATGCACTAAGTTATGAATTTGAACAGTATGGCAAGCGTTCATTGGTCTCTTATGCTAATGATATACGTACTGCTTATTATGTCGAAACACCCTTTCTTGATTTTCGCAGTCATAATGCTTATTCATATGCGGTGCCTTATTATCGACCATCAACATTACCCGGTAGCGCTACGGGTACTTACTTTCAAGGCTGGCTTGAAGAGTTAAAATCACGTCATCCAGGCATGCCTTTGTTGATTACTGAAACCGGCTTAAGTGTCTCACCAAATGCTTACCGAGCAGGTGCTCCCAATTACGGCTATGGTGGTAATACCGTTGAAGATCAAAAGAACGGCTTATTGCAAAACTTAAATGATATTCAAAGCGCTGCATTGCCTGTGGCTGGCGTTGTTATTCATGAATATTTAGATGCATGGTGGAAATTTGGTTTAGAAGATTCATATACTCAAGATCCGAATGATATCGAAGAGTGGTTTGGTATAACAAAACTTAAAGAATCAGGTGATTGGTACAGCACTGAATTTAGGGATGTTTATTTTGAAATTAAACAACTTTGGCTTGATTAAAAAGAAGACATAATTACGCCCTGAATTCTTAGAATATATCCAACTACAGCGCAACTCTATTTACCTTAGAGTGATATATATTAGATTTTTAAATAATGCTTTAATGGCACTAACTGCCACGGAAATTATATAGGTATTTGGCAATAACCCTCCAAAAGGAGTCAAAGTAAACGAAGGGAAAATAACGATGAAATTAGTGACATAAACGATTAAACAGCCTTGTTTTTCCACTTCATCGCCCGCTGAATACCCCCTCACCGCTTTCATATTGCTTAAAATTTCAGCCTGATACATGGTGATGATGGATGTTTTTTATGGGTAAACATAAAAAACATAACGAATTTACAACAATGTTCAGTGGGGAAAGAAATGATACGAATACATAAGAAAAACCACTTCAAAAAGAATTTAGTGATCGCAAGTTTAGCGATAGCACTAACGGCTTGTGGTTCCGACAGTTCCGATAATGATATAGATGTGGCAGATATACCTGCGCCACCAGTAAATGCTGCGCCAACAGTGAACAGCACTGCGGCTCTGACGGTAGAAGCCGGTCAAATGTACACTTACACTTTTGACGTTAGTGATGAAAATAGTGCCGATACACTGACCATATCAGCCGATGAATTACCTAGTTGGTTAAGTTTTGATTCGACTATCGGCATGTTATCCGGTGAACCGACAAATGCCGATGCCGGTGAACATTCGGTAACTTTAGTCGTGAGTGACGGTGCTGATATGGTAAGACAATCCTTCGTCATTGTCGTGACCTTATCGGTTGAACCACCGACTGAACCACCTACAAATCCACCTGCACCTGCAACTAGCTTCGTGATCTTTGCCGACAACCAACTTGCCAGCTGGCCAGCTTGGGACTGTTGTGGCGGTTCAACGCCAATGGTAGTAGATGCCGGTGGTGATTATGGCAACGCCGTTGAATTTAGCATTGGCGCACAGGCTACCGTGATGGGTTTCATCAGTCGTGAAATCGATGGCGCGGTAAATGCTATGCCTTATGACGCAACAGCGTTAGGCGCAGATAGCACACTATCATTTGATTTAAAAATGACTAGCTCGCCGGGTGATACCGACTGGATGTTAAAATTAGAAAGTGATGGTGGCGCAACCGCTGCGGAAGTAAGCTTAAACACGAGTACTGAAGCCCATGCGGCACCAGTGTTAGATACCTGGCAGCATTATACTTTCAATGTATCCGATTTAGTTACCGAAGGATTAGATGCCAGTAAAATTGATGTCGTAATGATCTTCCCTGCCTGGGGTAACGGTGAGGGTGCAACTTATCAAATTGATAATGTAACCTTCTCAGCTGGCAGTGTAGAACCGCCAGTTGAGCCACCAGTTGAGCCACCTGTTGAGCCCGGTAATGAATTATTTATCTTTGATGATACAGCCAGAGCTGACTGGTTAGCCTGGGATTGTTGTGCCGGTTCTACACCAGCGGTTGAAACCGATGATGCTGACCATGGCGCGGTTACTGAATTTAGCATTAGTGGTGATACGGTAATGGGCTTTAGTAGTCGTGCCGGTCATGGTGCTGTTGGTGGCGTACCATTTGATGCGAGCGCGATTGCCACCGAAGGTACTATTGTTTTTGATTTGAAAATGACGGCATCACCGGGTGATACCGTATGGAAATTTAAAATTGAAAGTGAAGAAGGTGCTACCGCGGTTGAAGTGGATTTATCGAGCAGCCAAGAAGGTCATGCTGCACCAGTGATGGATACTTGGCAGACCTATACCTTTAACATAGCCGATTTGGTTGAAGGCGGCTTAGATGCCAGTAAAATCGATGTATTAATGATGTTCCCTGCCTGGGGTACAGGCACTGGTGCGACTTATCGTGTTGATAATGTAGCGATTTTGCAAGACGGTGCTAATACGTCAGTTGAACCACCGGTTGAACCTCCTGTTGAGCCACCGGTTGAGCCACCGGTTGTACCACAACCTGATGAAGTTGTTATCTTCGATGAAACAAATCGTGCTGACTGGTTAGCATGGGATTGTTGTGCAGGCTCTGTGCCGGCAATCGCTGTTGATGATGTTGATCACGCCAACACCATTGAATTTAGCATCGGTGGCGATACCGTAATGGGTTTCAGTACTCGTGCAGGCCATGGTGCCGTTGGTGGTTTACCATTTAATGCAAGTCCTATTGCCAGCACAGGTACCATTGTTTTTGACTTGAAAATGACCGCATCACCAGGGGACACTGTCTGGAAATTTAAAGTTGAAAGCGACGAAGGGGCAACCGCCGTTGAAGTGGATTTATCAAGCTCTCAAGAAAGTCATGCTGCGCCAGTTCTGGATACTTGGCAAACCTATACCTTCAACATTGCTGATTTAGCTACCTTGGGTCTAGATACCAGTGCCATTGATATCGTGATGGTATTCCCGGCCTGGGGAACAGGAGCCGGTGCGGTATACCGTGTTGATAATGTAGCAATATTAAATAGTGGTTCTGATGTTCCAACAACACCAACAACTCCACCAGCAACAGGTGCTCAAATTGATCTGCCATTAGATTTTGAAGCAACCGATGTCAATTACACGCTATCTGATTTTGGCGGTAACGCGACTACTTTAGTAGCCGATCCGGCGGGTGCACATGGCACTGTTGCTATGTCGACAAAATCAAATAGCGCAGCATTATGGGCCGGCACCACTATGGGTACCGATACAGGTTTTGCCACAGTGATCCCGGTAAACTCTGCTAATGCAACAAACATCATCAAAGTTTGGGTGTATTCTCCTGATGCCGGTATTCCGGTTCGTTTGAAAATTGAAGATCATAACGATGTGACTCATACCGTTGAAACAGAAGCGTTAACCACAGGGGTTAATACCTGGGAAGAACTAACTTTTGATTTCAACAATGAAGCACCAGGTACAGAGCCACTTATTCACCCTGACTGGGTGTTTGATAAAGCCTCTATCTTCTTTAATTTCGGTACTGATGGCGCAACCGCCGGTGAAAAGACGTACTACTGGGATCAAGCTAGCGTAGGTAATTAGTTTTTATTTAACGTTAACTCGTTAACGAAGCTCCCCAAACGGGCTTACTATCAATTTAGTAAGCTCGTTTTTTTTAGCATTCTTAAACCGAATAACGCAATGCGCGCTACAGGAAAAACAATTTTGAAAAGAATAAATTTAAAGTTATCACTTCTCATTGCCAGTTTAACCTTGGCAGGTTGTGGTTCTGATAGCAGCGATCCTGAGGTGGATAATCCACCCGTTAACAGTGCACCAGTAATCAATAGCACCCCAATGTTAGCATCATCGGTGGACACAGAGTTTAATTATACGCTTGCTGCCAGTGATGCTGATAATGATGACATGACTCTTTCTGCATCAACATTACCTACATGGTTAACATTTGATGCCACCACAGGCTTATTAACTGGTACACCGTCAACCAGTGATGTAGGTACTCATGCCATTACATTAATGGCCAGTGACGGTAGCGATGAAACCACCCAAAGCTTTACCATCACCGTGAGCAGCCCTCAATCAGGCGGCGAATGGCAGATGGCCTGGAACGATGAATTTGACGGCAGTGCCATTGACAGTACTAAATGGACGCACGAGGTGAATTGTAACGGTGGTGGCAATAACGAGAAACAATGTTATACCAGCAGTCCGGAAAATTCATACATCGAAAACGGTATTTTAAAAATAGCCGCTCTGCATGAAACAGGTCAGACTTTGCCTTATAGCTCAGCCCGCTTGAATACCAAAAACAAAGCCGACTGGAAATTTGGTCGTTTTGAAATTAGAGCAAAATCGCCGTTAGGCCAAGGTTCTTGGCCGGCAATTTGGATGCTACCCACAGATAATGCGTATGGCAGCTGGCCTCATTCTGGTGAAATAGATATTTTTGAATCGGTAAATCTGGGGGTACCGCTTAATGATGGCAGCGGAGCGCTGCAAACCGATGTTTATGGCACCTTACATTATGGCAAAGGCTGGCCGAATAATGTCCACACAGGTCAAAATTACACCTTACCTAACGACGAGAATCCGGCGGATGATTTCCATACTTATGCCATCGAATGGGAAGCAGGAGAAATCCGCTGGTATGTCGATGATGTACTCTATGAAACTCAGTTAAGATCTGCAGTTACCTTAAATGCCAATGGTTACGCCAATGGTCTTACACACAAAGGCTGGTATACCGAAGTCGATGGAGAACTGGTTTGGGACAATGCCCCATTTGATCAACGCTTTCATCTGCTCATTAACTTTGCCGTAGGTGGTAGCTGGCCAGAAAATACCAACTTAGGCGGAGTTGACCCAACGGCATATCATGCCAACAACACCCTAGAAATTGATTATGTCAGGGTTTATGAATGTTCAAGCGATGCAACAACGGGTCAGGGATGTGCAACGATAACAGCTGGCTATGATCAACTTATTGCCGATGGCGGCACTTTGATTGAAGGTGAAGCACAAACTCCCATTCCACCCTCAACTGGCGAAGCTATCGATCTCGTTATATTCAATGATGCCATCAATAACACTTGGCCGATGTTTACAGGACCTAATGGCGGCTCAGCAACCATTGAGACTGATGATTCAGAACACGGCAATGTGGTCGAATTCACCATAGGCGAAACTCCTATCGTCGCCGGTTTTTCGACTAAATTTTCAACGACTCCTAGCCTTTACGATGGTTCACCGTTGTTAACCACAGGTTTGCTTGAGTTTGATTTAAAATTGGTATCACCGCCAATTAATGCCTCTACGGCTTGGTGGTTAAAAGTAGAGCAAGGGGATCAAACAAGTGAAGTATCCGCAGCAATTGCCACACCAATTATCGGTGAATGGCAGCATTATTCTATTTCGTTACAAACCCTGTATGACTCAGGGCTTGAGCTAAATGGTATTGATACCATTATGATGTTCCCTGCCTGGGGACTAGGTGACGGCGCAGTCTACCGAGTGGATAATGTTACCATCACTGGCAGCCTGGCTGAGCCATGCAGCGGCGATGATTGCGTTTGCAGCCAAGATTGCGAGTGTAGCGATCTGCATCCCTGCCCTGCTGAGCCATCTGGAGAAGTATTTAACTTTATATCAACCACTGCCGACACAGGCATCGATTTTGCCGAAACGCTCGTCAATGAATGGAGCACAGGCACGCAGATAGCCGGTGATATCACTTATAATGGTTTATTAAGCTGGCAACTCACTTCCGGAGCAAACTCACCAGAAGCGGGGAACTGGGGGACAGTATTGGCTTTTGCCGGTGGCATTAACGGTAATTTCAGCGAACATACCACGTTGAAATTAAAAATAGCCAGCACTGGCGGTTATACCAGTTATGAAGTGGCAATTGGCGCCAATGGTGTCGTTTCAGAAGTCACCATACCGGTTGATGACAGCATCACCGATTGGCAAGATGTTAACGTCGATTTATTCGATTTTGCCTTAAATTTATCTTCAATTGAGCAAATTGCGGTGTATGGCATCGGTGGTACAGCTAATGTCTCGAAAATCTATATTGCAGATTTGGCTATCTATGTCGATAAAGCCATTGCTGTGGATAGCGAACTTGAAAATGATTTTGTTTTTATCTCATCGAATCCAAACACAACCAGCGATTTAATTGTTGATAATGACGACAATAGCGCCGAGGGTAATGTTATTTTTGGTGAATGGAGTACAGGCACCCAAATTGGCGATACCAATTATGAGGGTTTAAGTGCGATAGAGCTTACCGCGGCTGGCGGCTGGGGCGCAGTATTAGCCTTACAGGGTGATATCTCAGATGGCAGCAACATAGATAATTATGATGTTGATCTGGCCCAGTACACCAATATTAAATTCAAAGTCGCTTCATCCGGTGCCTTTGAACGCTATGCGCTGTCTATTGTATCGACCATTGGTGGTTCTAGCTCAGCCCAGGAAGTTGGTTTTGGATTAGCAGAACAATCACAATGGAATGAGATCGATATTAATTTAGAGCAGTATGGCGTTAATTTATCGAATGTCAGTCAAATCGCAGTCTTTGGCGTCTACAATGGCGGCGTATCTGCAGATCAAAAATTATATATTACCGATCTGATCATGTACGACAACGGCGCACATCCGCCAGCGAAAGCCAGCACAGACGATAAATTTGTGATCTTTACCTCTTCCGGTGAGTCAGTTGACTTACGTGTTGATGATAATAACTTAGTCAATGATGGCAATATCACCTTTAGTGAATGGTCTACCGGTTCGATGCTTGCTGGCGACGTTACCTATGCCGACCTAAATGCCTTTGAAGTCACCAAAGGAAACGGTTGGGGTGCAGTACTGGCCTTGATGGGCGATATTTATGGCGGCGTGCAAACCTATGAAATAGACGTAGCCAAATATAATACCGTTAATTTCAAAGTTGCCGCCACCGGCGCCTTTAGCGAATACACAGTCGACTTCATTGTTGATGGTGCCGAGCATAAAATACCGTTAACCGTTTCAAGTGCCTGGTCTGAAGTGAATATTAACACTGCTGATATTCCATTAAACCTAACCAAACTCACGCAAATAGCGATATTTGCTGTGGGTGGTAATGCCGGTGATAAGTTGTATGTGACCGATTTAAACATAGCAAAATAACATCTGCTGGTTTAATCGCATTACCACGAGATTAATTGACTAAAGAGTTCAAGGCGACGCGGAGCAGATGGTATTACCGCTAGCCTTGATACTGACAACAATACCAATCCGTATAACTCAACACGTATGCCAATTACGGCAGAGGAGTAATTTATGCAAGTATCTACAGACTTATCATCGGCATTAGGCGATATCGCCCGAACGAGTGACGAAGCGCAAACAGCTATCATTGCCGTTGACGCTAGTGAAACAGATTACCACTTTCCCGAAATCAACGCCTATGATGCCGCAGTGGTGAGTGGCCAACCTGTAGTGTTAGAAGCTAGTGCGAATGATGCCGACTTCGACCTGATTCAGTTCAATTGGCGGCAATTAGCCGGGCCAACAATCACCACTACCGATGCTGATTCAACGACGATATCATTTGTTGTACCTGAAGTTGCTAGCGCGACAAAGCTGATATTTGAATTGACCGCTGCTGATAGCCAAGATGTGATTTCGTCAATTGTAACTTTAACGGTACCGGCTGTTGAAACCAAGCCCGATGAAGACCTGCATCGTCATTCCGGATCATTTAGTTGGCTGGCGTTTTTATTCGGTAGTTTATACCGATTTGATTAAGTATGTGATCTACTTTTTCATGAGCTAAAACGGATAAATGCAATGCATAAAATTTAGTAAGTAGTTATTCTACTTATCAATTTTATAAAGCAGTAGTTATTCTTTTTAGCCATTAAAAATGAGCAGATATTTAATCAACTTGGTATAATATATCGGTTGAAGAAAAGCCTAGAAACTACCTATGCCATGAAAATATCTGTGTCATGGTATTAGTTTGAAGGTCCAGCTGATGCTGGACTTTTTATTTTGTGCTTTATCCGGTCTGCCGCTGCAATAATCCACCTTAGCGCAATGCCATTGTTTTGATCCCCTTATCACTAGATGATGTTTAATCATAATGCCTTTGCCTATCATAGGTCGTTGCATAATCAAGCTATTGATATTGGAACACAACAACATCAAATTAATGGGATAGAACTATGTCATTTTCGCTCACCAGACCCCACTTCTTCCTGCCGGTAACTGTTCTGGCTGCGCTAATAACATTAAATGGCTGTGTACCCGAGGCCGGTTCGGATGAGTCATCACAAGGCGAACCAGGCGTTAACTCTTCAGCAGATCCTCATACTAACGAGCTAGCAAAATTTGGTTGGAACTTAATTTGGCAAGATGAATTTGATACGTCCACCCTTGATCGCTCTAAATGGAATGCTGAAATTGACTGTTGGGGGGGCGGCAACGATGAACTGCAATGTTATACCGATCGTCCTGAAAATGGCTTTATCAGAGACGGAATACTGCATATGGTGGCAAAAGAAGAAGACTATAGCGGCCCAAAGTTTTCTGAAATTCATCCCCAATACGATAGCAGTGACAAATCAAAAACCTCGCCCTTTACCTCGGTAAGGTTGCAAACCAAAAACAAACTGTCAATTCGCTATGGTCG
This sequence comes from Thalassotalea sp. 42_200_T64, assembly GCA_002162925.1. Lineage (GTDB taxonomy): Bacteria > Pseudomonadota > Gammaproteobacteria > Enterobacterales > Alteromonadaceae > Thalassotalea_A. The sequence goes on from MABC01000036.1 coordinate 11,587, forward strand.
CGTAGACATTCGCGCTAAGGTCGCGCCAGGAGAAGGTATGTGGTCTGCGTTCTGGATGTTACCCAGTGATGATGTTTATGGCAAATGGCCAGCGAGTGGTGAGATCGATATTATGGAATCTTTAAACCCAGGCATCGGAGCCAATGAGGTGCATGGCACATTGCATTACGGCTTGCCTTGGCCGCAGTGGGAAAATAAAGTTAAAGCATTTCATATGGATGCCAACCCGGCTGATAATTTTCATGTTTATTCTATTGAATGGGAGGCCGATGAAATTCGTTGGTATGTCGACTCAAAGCATTATCAAACCCAAAGTTCAGCCGGCTGGTATAACTATATTTGGCAGGGGCAGGAACAAGGATTTCAGGTTGCCAATCCGGCGGCGCCCTTTGATCAAGATTTTTATTTGATCATGAACATAGCTGTAGGTGGCAACTGGCCTGGCGAACCTGATCGCAATTGGCCTAAAGATCGCAAAATGTTAGTTGACTATGTGCGTGTATATCAATGTCAAGATGACAGACAGGGCTCACCTCAGCCTGATGGCAAAGGTTGCGCCACCATTGATCCAAAGGTTACATTAAATACCGATTTGGGCAAACCCGCTAGCAATCAATATATGCTTTATACTGACGGCCCAGAAACTCTTAGCTTTCCCGTGCAAGGTGGTAAGGTAACCAATACTCTACACACCGCTGTTGCAGGATCTGCTGATGACAAAGCTGTTCAGCAACATATTGAATTGTCAGATCATCATGGCAAGGTTTGGGATATTAAATTCAAAGGCAGTAATAGTGTTGCCCTACTATCTAATGCATCATCAAGCATTGCTGGATATGAAAAAGGATTAAGATTTGAGGGCGGAACAAGTTGGTCGAAAAATGGCGAGGTTGAGTTTGACCTGATGGTTAAAAACGCCTCTTCCGATAGCCGATTACTCGTTAGCATGGCAAGTGATAACGACAGCAAAGGCAGCACGGCAATAGATTTGCCAGCACCGGGAAAGTGGCAACATGTTGCTTTAAAAGTCGCTGACATATTATCTTCTCGTGCAGAACAGGACGGGGTTGATCTGAGTAATGTAATCTCTCCCTTTGTGCTTGAGTACACCGGAACCAATGCACACATTCAAATAGACAATATCAAGTTAGAGTGCGCCTACAACTCTGAACCTGAATCATGGCAACTTGATCAGTCTTGCGGCATTTCACCCCGTAAGACGCCAGCCAAGCCTATCTTTGAAAAAATAAATGAACAAGATTGGACCGTCTGGGATTGTTGCTCAGGAGCAGAATTCAGCCAAGTGGATGATGAGCAAATGACCAGCCAAGTAGTGGAGTTTAAGTTTGCAAATGCACCCACAGCACCGGGGTTTATCGCACCCCGACCTTTAGATATGAGCGCTTATGCAGGCGGAACCGTGGAGTTTGATTTTAAACAAATTACCCCGCCACCTGCTGGCTCAACATGGTATTTAAAACTCGAAGCTGATATTAGTGCCGCCCAAGTAACATTAACCGATGGTGGACCGACACCGAATAATGAATGGCAACATTATGTATTTACACTTTCAAGCCAAATGGAAAATGCCGACTTGAGTAAAATTAAACGAATTTTAGTCTTTCCTGATTGGGGTAAAGCCGAGGGCGCAGTTATGCGCATTGATAATGTTCGGTTTATACCCGCAAAGCATTGACTTCGTGGTGGTTATCTTTAAAACAAAACTTTCTTAATGACAGTTGCTTTAACGATGCCCTAACTATGGCATAAGAATGTGCAATAAAAGGGTAAAAAATGAGGCGTGTTATTGTCAATTTTTATCCGCCCTGCCGCTGCAATAATCCACTTTAGCGCAATACCATTGTTTTGCTTCCCTTATCACTAGATGATGGTTATTTGATAATGTTTGCCATATAGAGCAGATATGAATTCATATTGGGGAATAATGAAATGAAAAACATTAACTATTCAAGCTTGTGCTCAACAATAATCATTACCTTTTCATTTATCCTTATGCAAAAAGTTTACGCGGCAGATGCCCATTACCAGGGCAGAACAAATTATTATGCGCCGTACGCAGAGCAGTCGCCCAAGGTAGACGGCGTAGCCAATGAAAGTATTTGGCAAGAAGCAAAATGGCAAACCCTTGATAACCGCTGGTTAGGGCCAGAGTATTCAAAAGAGGACTTTCAAGGGCGCTATAAAGTGGTTTGGACGAAATCCAAATTATATTTTATGGCAGAAATTGTTGATGATATTCTGATCGATAGCCATAGAGACCCCTTAACTCAGTATTGGGATGATGATTGTTTAGAGATCTTTTTGGATGAGGATTTCTCTGGTGGTGAACATCAGTTCAATCATAATGCCTTTGCCTATCATATGTCGCTGGATAATCAAGCGATTGATATCGGCACAAATAAATTAGCGCAAACTTATACTCATCATGTGGAAAGTCGCTGGCAGCAGCAAGGCGATAAACTTATCTGGGAATTAAGTATCGATATTTATACCGACGCTTATCAAGATTCAGCAACCGATAACCAACCAATTGAACTGACCGCGGGAAAAATTATGGGGCTAATGCTGGCCTATTGTGACAACGATGGTAGTGCCTTGCGGGAAAACTTTATCGGCTCAGAGTCTGCTCCGGGTGAAGGCAAAGACAGAGGTTGGATTGATGCAGGGTTGTTTGGCAAGTTGATTTTAGCTAACTAGTTCATACCTTAATTAAACCAATATTATTATACAGGGAGAGTTTTAAGATGGAAAATTTCAAAAAAAATATCGTGTTAGCAACATTGTCTGCTATTACCTTGATTGGTAGCTTACCGCAAAGTCTGGGCGCTGAAGAGCATAAAAATTCTGCTGATATTAATTATCAGCTGACAACGACTGCAGAAATATTACTCACCAGTGAAGCTGGAGATAAAATAGCATCTCAGCTAAATCTGACATTTCAACAAGGAAAGCCTAATGGCAAGGTGATCGAAGTAAGGCCTGATATTGTAAAACAAAAAATTATTGGCATTGGTAGCTCTTTTACCGAATCTTCTGCCTATGTTCTCGCCCATCTAGAGCAAGACAAAAGAGCAGAAGTGATGGAAAATATATACGGTGAAAATGGAGCGAACTTTTCTTTAGCCCGTACCCATATTGGCGCCACAGACTTTGCTGTTAACGGTAAGTATTCGTATGCCGCAGTAGCCGATGACACTGAATTGAAACACTTTAGCATAAATGTTGATCAAGATGGTTTCAGCGCGAAACAACATTCCGGCATAAAAGATGAGCGCTTTGATTTATTGCCAATGATCAAGCAAGCCTATGCCATTAAAAATAAACAAGCAGACAAAGACCTAAGAATTGTGGCATCGGCATGGACCGCACCGCCATGGATGAAAGATATTGAAGATTGGTACATTAAACCGACGGCTGAAAATGGTCATCAAGGTACCGGTGGTGAATTAAAGCAACAATACAATTCAACCTATGCAGATTACATTGTTAAATATCTGGATGCTTACCAACAACAAGGGATCGATATTTGGGCGCTTACGCCGGTAAATGAACCCCATGGCAATAGTGGTCAATGGGAAAGCATGCATTTTACTCCGCAAACGCAAAATATTTTTATTAAGCAGCACTTGGGTCCGAAACTAAAAGCGAGTGCCCATAAAGATGTAAAACTGCTCATTTACGATCAAAACCGCGATGGTATAGAGCACTGGACCGATGAAATTCTAGGCGACAAAGACACTGCCCCTTATGTTTATGGTACGGCTGTACATTGGTATGAAAGTACTTACCAGGTTAATCAAGATGTATTTGATCGTGTTCATGAAAAATTCCCTGAATTTTCCATTATTCATACCGAAGGTACCATTGATGATTTAGGCAAGGTTGCACCCGCAGGCATATTAGATCCCGTTCGTTTTAAAGAAAAAAACTGGTTTAACAACGATGAGTTCTGGTGGAATGATAATGCGACAGATTGGGCATACACGGCTACATGGGCACCAAAGTCTGAAGATCATCCTGTATATACCCCGGTGCATCGTTATGCTCGAAATGTTATTGTCAGTCTAGATCATTGGCTCGAGGGGTGGATAGATTGGAATGTTGTTTTAGATAGTCATGGTGGTCCAAACCATGTAGGTAACTTCTGTGGCGCGCCTATTATGATTGATACCAACACCGGTGAAGTCTATTACACACCAATTTATTATGTGCTTGCCCAATTTAGCAAAACCATTCGACCCGGTGATAAAGCGTTGCAAGTCGATACGCAATTAGCCGGCCTGGGTAACGATGCATTGCACGCAAGTGCCGCGATTAATGACAAAAATTTAGTCAGTGTGCAATTGTTAAATACCACCAAGCAGCCAATATCCTATTCATTAAAAATAGGCAGTCAGTATGCAAAAGTATCAATTGCTGCCAATGCGGTGCAAACTGTCCGAGTTCAGTTGTAACTTTAAATAATTTAATTAAATATGGGAATATGAAGTGAATACCCATCCATTTGAAACATTAGCTTTGGATAATGGGGCAAAGCTAATATTTACCCCTTGCCCTGGCACTAAATCTGCGAGTCTTGAAGATTCAATACTGCAGTTAAAGCAAAACCAAACCTCAATGTTAATCACCTTAATGGCTGATAAAGAGATGGTGGCAAATAATGTGCTTGCACTGCCTGACATTTGCCATCAACATCAAATCACCTGGCTTCGGCTGCCCATTGTTGACGATCAGGCACCCGAAAAGGCATTTGAATTACAATGGATGAAACATAAACAGAGCATTTTAGATGAAATAAATAACCAAGGGGTGGTGGCGGTTCACTGTAAAGGCGGCACCGGCAGAACAGGGACAGTTATTGCGATGATACTCTTGCAACTAGGTTGGTCAGTAATCAAAATAGTTGCAGAGGTACAAGCGATTAAGCCTAAGGCATTGAAAATTCAGGCTCAATTAGATTATTTAAATGCGCAGTTAAAACATGCAAAAGACAGATTCTGAAAAAATAAGCGAGTTAAATTCATATTAATATAACAGCCAAACAGGCCAGAATAATTTTTACCTTCCAGATCAACGCTGTAAGAAACGCCTTGCTCACCTTAATCCAATATCAACATAACCAACCCGTCTCCTTAGCAGTCCATTTCGACGCAAACTGTATTGACCGTGTGATTATTTTTCGGTCTATTAAATATTGTCGTTCAGAATTTAGCCATTCATTAATTTCATAGAACTAATCTGCGAATGCATTGTGGCAAAAACGGGCGCAAATAAAAGACATTGCATAATAACTATAAAAAATGGGTGAAAAGATGAAAAACACTATGATTGCACCAACGGGGCTAAAACGTTTATTGTTGGCTTCCACACTCTCTATTATCTCCACCATGGCCTTTGCACAACAGTGCCAGATCCCGGTCTGGAGTGATGAATTTGATGGTTCTACTCTTGACCAGCTCAACTGGGATGTCCAGTTAGGTGATGGCTGTGATCAAGGTGCGGGAATGTGTGGCTGGGGAAACAGTGAACTTCAGTACTACAAGGCCGAGAATGCTGTCGTTGCTAACGGACAATTAACAATCACCGCCAAAAAACAGCGCGTAAAAGCAACACAATATACCTCAGGCCGCATACGCACCGCGAATATGCCAGGCAGTGGTGAATGGGCTTTTGGTCGTGTTGAGGCAAGAATGAAAGTTCCTGACGGACAAGGAATGTGGCCGGCATTCTGGATGCTGCCCACTGATCCTACCGAGGTATGGCCAGTAAGCGGAGAAATAGATATTTTCGAATCGACCGGACAGTCGTCTATGTTTGCCTACGGCACTCTTCATTACGGGCAACCCTATCCGAATAACCAACATACCGGTGGTGGTATGTTGAAGCAACCAGACAGATGGTCTGATGATTTTCATACCTACGCCATTGAGTGGCAAGCAGATGAGATCCGCTGGTACGTTGACAACATGCTTTACTCAATCAAAACTGCGACAGATCTCCTCCCTGAAGATTGGCCATTTGATGGCAGGAATAATTTCCATATTCTGTTGAACCTGGCTGTCGGTGGCACTTGGGGAGGTGCAGTTGATAATGGCGCACTGCCACAAACCCTGAAAGTAGATTATGTACGTGTTTACGGTGATAGCCAGCCCACTCTGTTAGGTGATCATTTGGTAAATCCTGGCGCCACAGAGACTTACACTGTGGCCAATGGTATAGCCTCCAACTGGACGGTCACTGGCGGCACCATAGTAGCTTCCAGCGCAACCTCTGTTGATGTTCAGTGGCATCAAAGTAGTGCCAGTAGTAATCAGACGCTGACAGCGGTAACCAGTGGCTGTTCGGTGCCGACATCTGTTTATGTGGGACCAAGCTTGTCTACAGAAACAGTGCTTGAAAATTATGATGGCACGGCCAATATGACCATTACTTCTAATAATGGCATTTACAATGTAGGTGGCGGTGTATTGACTTATACCCGTGATGCGGCAAGCCAGTGGGATGTAATAGCCGCAAGTACCAGTGCTATTTCAGATGCCAGCGGTTTTGTTCTCGGTTCAAAAGCCTTTAGTATGGATTTCAACAACACAAATCCTGCACTGGTTGGTAAACAAGTTCTGATCCAGTTGGAAAATAGTAGCGTTGCAACACCAAGCAACTACCCAGGTGGTCGCCACAGTAAATATGAAGCCTTCATCGAACATGCCAATGGCTGGCAGACTCTTCAGTTTCAAATGTTGGATCGTCTCGATACCGCGACTGCAGACACCGTGGTTGACTCTATCATCTTCCTGATTGACCCGGATGCATTTACCAACGATACCTATGTTATTGATAACATCGAAATCTTGGGTACAGGTGGGGCTTCTGGCAATAATTCACCGATAGCATCTTTTGCAAACAATTGTACTGATCTTGTCTGCAGTTTTGATGGCTCAGCCAGTTCAGACAGCGATGGCTCTATCGTCAGCTACGATTGGGATTATGGCGATGGCAACATTGACTCAAGTGCAACCGCCAACCACAGTTTTATCGCTGCCGGTAACTATACAGTAACTCTCACGGTAACGGATAACGAAGGTGCAACTGATGCTACCTCAACCTTGGTCTCTGTCACTTCGGTTGGGGGCGGTGAAGCTACCAACACCGTAGTGAGTTCTGTGGTAACGGGAACTCAGAGTGCAGGTAAAGGTAAGAAATACGGGAAAGCAACGGTAACCGTTTTCGATGATCTTGGCGCACCAGTGGCGGGAGCAACTGTTACCGGTAACTTCAGTGGCACTTGGGCAGAATCAGCTTCAGCATTGACAAATGCCAGTGGTGTGGCTGATGTCCTCACCAGCACTTCAGCAACAGGAGGTGTTAGCGTTAACTTTTGTGTGAGTAGTGTTTCTGCAGCACTACCACTGGATAGTGCTGCTAGCTCGGGTATTTGTCAGTAATACTGATAGCCAATAGAGTAAAGAAACCGGCTTCGGCCGGTTTTTTTATCATCGCCATTAACTAATACGCACCAGCGGCATAAGTTAACTCGTAACTATGACTGTATGTTTCAAGAATATTGCCAAATGGGTCTTCCATATAAATCATTCGATATGGCTTTTCATTAGGGTAATAATATCTCGGCTCTGCCATGCGTTTTTTACCGCCAGCGGCTACTATTTTCTCGACTAGTTCTTCAAAATCAGGATCTTGAACACAGAAATGAAAGACACCGGTTTTCCAATATTCAAAATTGTCTTCCGGTTGCTGTTGATTGGCAAATTCAAATAACTCAACACCAATACGATCGCCAGTTGATAAATGAGCAATTTTAAATTTCCCCCATTGAGCACCAAATACGTCGGTGCACATTTCACCAATTGGACTGTCGTCTTCAACAATTTCGGTAGGTTTCATAATTAGGTACCAGCCTAGTACTTGTGTGTAAAACTTTACCGCGGCTTCTAAATCAGGCACTGAAATGCCTATGTGTGAAAACGTTCTTGGGTATGCTTTGCTCATACCTATACCTATACCTATACCTATTCTAGTAAGTTTGTTCTCAATTCATTTGATGGTGAAAGTATAGCCCGCATGCTAAAGTATTAAAAATTATCAATAATTATAACTGTGAGTACGTTTCGTAATGATTAATCAAGTTTGGTTAACAACATTTTGCACCCTTGCTGAAGTAGGTCATTTCACTCAGACCGCCGATAAATTATTTATGACCCAATCAGGGGTCAGTCAGCAGATAAAAAAATTGGAACAGCAACTCGAGTGCGCGTTATTGATAAGAGAAGGGAAATCTTTTTCTCTCACCAATGCTGGTGAGCAATTATTTCAAAAAGGAAAAGAACTTTTACGTTCCTCGGCTGAACTAGAGCAACTGATCAAGCAAGATGAGGCGTATGAAGGCAGAGTAAAAATATCATCCCCAGGCAGTGTTGGCTTAAAACTCTATCCTTACTTATTAGAACTACAGCAATTGCACCCAAAACTAGTCATTGATTACGTTTTTGCCCCCAACAAAAACATAGAACAGGACATAGCTGATCGTAAAATTGATTTAGGCCTGCTCACGCAATTAAGCCAAGATACTAGCCTGATAAGTCAAAAAATAACCGCTGAACCATTAGTGTTAGTGACCTCAAATAAAATTGAATCGATAAATTGGCAAATATTAATTGATTCGGGCTTTATTTCACACCCAGATGCCGCACATCATGGGCAATTATTGTTAAGCAAAAATTTCGATGAATTTGAACATTTTGAACAATTTGAACATAAGGGATTTTCCAACCAAATCGGCTTGATTTTAGAGCCGGTTAGCAAAGGGCTTGGCTTTACCGTTCTACCTTTATATGCGGCAAAAGCGTTTCACCAACAAACCTTAATTAACATTCATCAATTAAAAAATTCAGTTAACGAAAATTTGTATTTGTGCTTTAACCGGCATTCTATTCTTACCAATAGAAGTAAATTCATTCAAACATCATTGACTAAATACTTGAGTTAAAAAATCGACCAATAGGTCGATTTTTTACAGTACATTTTTACTCACTCTAACTTGTCGCCAAGCTCACTTCAGCATCTGCAGAGTCATCATCGATTGACGCAGATTTACCCCGTTTCAATTCAAGTTTTTCACGAACATCGTGTGCTATGCCTTCCGTTATTGGATATTTTGTGATCATCCAGATTGCGATGCCAGATGTGATCATCGGGATGACAACATCAAAGATGCGCATTAAAAATATCGTATCTGCCGATTGCTGGCCACCTAAATCAACATCAAAGCCAGTCGCATTCAATAAGAAACCGCCAGCCGCTAACGCAACGGCCATGCCTAATTTAACCACCCACCAATAAATAGAGCCAAACATGCCTTCGCGGCGTTGACTGGTTTCCAGTTCGTCCATGTCACAAACGTCGGCTACCATAGAAGGCATTAGCGTAAATAAGCCACCTAAACCAAACGCGATTAATACCGGAGGGATTAATAACAGTAATGGTTGTTCGGGGTTGTAACAGAACCACTTTAAGCCGAAACCAACAATGGAAATACCGGTGCCAATGAAAAATGCCCGGCGTTTACCCACAATAGTCGAGACTTTAGAGACCAGGAATATCACACAAAAAGTCGCGATTGCCGAAACCGTGCCGGACCAGCCTGCGTACTCGGCACCAAGCGATTGATCGCCGCCAAACACATAATAAATAATGACATAGGTTTGAAATGACGATACCAACATAAAGCCATTGAACACTAAAAATGTTGCCGCACACAAATACAAGAAGGGTTTGAATTTTATCGTGGTGGCAAAGCCTTTGATAAAATCTCCTAAACTGGCTGGAAACTCCTCAGTATCGGCTTTTTTGCCCGACGTTTTCTCTGCCTTTGTCTCAGTACTATTACCAAAACGCTCTTTTAAAAATATTGCCGGTAAAACACCGACACAAATGGTGAAGATGCCAATCAATAAAGCTAACCAACCTGCGCCCTCAACCATGTCGTCAAAAAACAGCTCCGACTGCATAAACCATAAGAACCAAGGGGCAATTAACCAGGCAAATTGGCCCATGAAATTTTGCACCGCCATTACCCGGGTACGTTCATGATAATCTGGTGTTAATTCATACCCTAAGGCAACCCAGGGGGTGGCATACATGGTATAAGCCAGGTAAAAAATAATCGAGCCAAGCAGAAACGTCCAAAATAAAAACGTTTCGCTTCGATCGGTGGGCAGTTGCCAGAGCAAGGCAAAAATAATGCCTGACGCGATTGCGCCACAAAAAATATAAGGTCGGCGTCTGCCCCACTTTGATTTGGTATGATCTGATATGTAGCCCATTAACGGGTCGGTTAACGCATCGGTTAACCGAGGTAGAGAAGCTAGCAGGCCAACGAGTGCTGGATTCATGCCTAAGCCCAGATTTAACACAATTAACATGCCGCCAATTGCCGCCCCAAGTAAATTATTGGTTAACGCCCCTAAACCATAAGTAAACTTTTGTGCCATCGACACTTTGTCGGCTGCTGCCGTTTGATAGTGGCCATTGCTACTCATTTCACGATTCCCTTGAAAATTCTATTCGATGATATCTTCTCAACTGCACGCTGATTTCACAGCTTGTTATAGAAACTACCAAATTAAAGGTACCTCTGACCTTATATACAAATACACACAAAACAATGAAAAAACGATGAGTTAGGGAATAATAAACGGTGAAATGGACAGTCACTAAAATTTGTTAAAAAAAACGCAATTATCAGGGTTGTTTGATAATAAACTCCGCTAAAACCCAAGTCATCTCAAGCTGAGTCCGCTTTAACGTGTTTGCATTGTTTCTTTCATGGGTCGTTATAGTCTTAGATTCATAAAAATTTTTTAATGAACATAAGAGACGAACAATTTTCTGCGGTTCAGATCAGCATTTTCCATTGCCGCTAATAAGCATTTCATCGTCTTTAATAGGTACACCAATGTCTGCAAATAGTTGCTTAAAAATTATGAGTGAGCTTAACCCACATTTTGATTTAATAGTTTCACAACTTTTGGCGCAAATGAGTCTCGAAGAAAAAATTGGCCAAATGAGTCAATTGGCCGGCCATGAAGGCTGGATCCCCGAGCATTTAATTCATGCCTTGCAAGCTGGCAAGGTTGGCTCAGTGTTAAATGAAGTGGATTTACGCACGGTCAATGAATTACAAAGAATTGCCGTTGAAGAAAGCCGTTTAGGGATCCCGCTGTTAATTGGCCGAGATGTGATCCATGGTTTTAAAACCATATTCCCAATTCCGCTAGGACAGGCGGCAAGCTGGTCTGAGGAAGTAGTAGAACAAGGTGCCAGAGTTAGCGCATTAGAATCCTCTACCTGCGGGGTAAACTGGACTTTTGCGCCGATGATAGATATTAGCCGCGACCCACGTTGGGGCCGAATTGCCGAAAGCCTGGGTGAAGACCCATATTTATGCTCAACCCTTGGCGTCGCTATGGTGAAAGGATTTCAGGGGAAAAATCTAAAAGACACTGGCTCAATTGCCGCCTGTGCAAAACATTTTGCTGGCTACGGCGCGAGCGAAAGCGGCAGAGATTATAACACCGCCAACATACCTGAAAACGAATTGAGAAACGTTTATTTACCTCCTTTTAAAGCTGCAGCCGATGCCGGTGTTGCAACATTTATGGCCTCTTTCAGTGATCTCAATGGGGTACCCGCTTCGGGTAATGAATGGTTAATGAAAGAAGTTTTACGAGAAGAGTGGAATTACCCGGGCTTTGTCGTTAGTGATTGGGATTCGATTCGCCAGCTAACCGTACATGGCTTTACGGCTAATGATAAAGAGGCGGCATTTGAAGCGGCCAATGCCGGTATTGATATGGAAATGGTAAGTTCAACTTACCACGATCATCTGCAAGCATTGGTTGCTGAAGGTAAAATAGATATCGAACAAATTGATTTTATGGTTGGCCGGATCTTAACTTTAAAATATGATCTGGGACTATTCGATAACCCCTATACCGATCCATCTTCTTTACCCAAAGTACTGGCTGATGAAAACATAGCGGCGGCAAAACAGGCGGCACTTAAGAGTTGTGTGCTATTAAAAAATTCAAATAACGTATTGCCAATTTCAACCAACGCCGTGAATTCATTAGCCGTTATTGGGCCACTGGCAAATGATGGTTATGAACAACTTGGTACCTGGATATTTGATGGCGAAGCACAGCACAGCCAAACTTGCCTACAAGCAATAAAAGACTTTGTTGGTGATGACGTTGAAGTCAAATATGCAAAAGCACTAAAAAACACCCGTAGCGATGATCAAGATGCATTTGAACACGCTATCGCCATGGCTAAATCTTCTGATGTTGCACTGATGTTTTTAGGTGAAGAGTCGATTTTATCTGGCGAAGCTCATTGTCGTTCTACTATCGATTTGCCTGGTAGTCAGGAACAGTTGATTGAGGCTATTGCCGAAACTGGCACACCAATTGTGTTGGTTGTTATGGCAGGCAGGCCATTAACTCTTACCAACATAGTGGATAAAGTGGATAGCATTCTTTATGCATGGCACCCTGGCACTATGGGCGGCCCGGCCATTGCCGATTTAATCTTCGGGGTTAAATCGCCTTCCGGGAAATTACCGGTAACCTTCCCTCGCACGGTTGGTCAAATCCCATTGTATTATGCGCAAAAACATACCGGAAAACCGGCCACCAATGACTCATTTGTGCATATGAACGATATACCTGAAAGAGCGGCACAAACATCTTTAGGCATGGCGGCCACGCATTTAGATACTCACTTTTCGCCTTTATTTTCTTTTGGCTATGGCTTGTCTTACAGCAAGTTTGAATACAGCAACATTACTCTTAGTAAAAACAACATTGCTATCGGCGACACATTAACCATATCAGTCCAGTTAACCAACACAGGTGACTATGACAGCGATGAAATAGCGCAACTCTACATTAGAGATTTGGTCGGCAGTGTTACTCGCCCGGTGAAAGAGCTAAAAGGCTTTCAAAGAATTCACTTAACGGCGGGCGAAACGAAAACAATCCACTTTGAACTAAGCAGTGATGATCTAGCATTTTACGACAGAAAAATGCAGCTAAACGCTGAGCCCGGGCAATTTCATCTTTGGCTTGGCGGAAGTTCAGAGGCGTCCCTTAGAACTGAATTCAACCTTATCGATGCAAAATAAATGAGAAAAGTTAAACCCAACAACAGCATCCAAGAGCAAGTAGAACAACTGCTTGCTTCAATGAGCCTGGACCAAAAAATTGGCCAAATGACGCAAGTTGAACGGTTAACCTGCACCCCTGAAGATGTGAAATACTATCATTTAGGTTCGGTATTAAGTGGTGCTGGCTCTTACCCGGAGAGTAATTCTCCGAATGACTGGGTCAATATGGCCGATGCCTATTGGTGTGCATCGATGACAGCCGATAAAGATCACCTGGCTATTCCGATTCTTTACGGCGTCGATGCAGTTCATGGCAATAACAATGTCAAAGGCGCAACAATATTTCCTCACAACATTGGTTTAGGTGCCGCTTTTGATCCTGATTTATTGGAGCGTATTGCGCAAGTCACGGCAAAAGAAGTTCTAGCTTGCGGTATCGATTGGGTATTTGCCCCTAATTTTGCCGTTGCTCGTAATAATCATTGGGGCCGAACCTATGAAAGTTTCTCTGAACAGCCAACAATCATCAACGCCTATGCGCCGAAAATAATTAACGGCATGCAAAACGGTTTTCAAGCAAACAGTATTGTTGCCGGCATCAAACATTGGGTAGGTGATGGCGGTACTTCGCATGGTGTCGATCAAGGCGATACGGTGTTACATTGGCGCGAGTTAGAGAACACTCATATTCCGCCATTTAAGCATGCGATTGCCGCTGGCGCGCTTACGGTAATGGCTTCGTTTAGTAGCTGGAATGGTGACAAATGTCATGGCCACAAATATTTACTGACCGATGTTTTGAAAAACAACATGCAATTTTCCGGGTTTATCCTTTCAGACATGGATGCGATTGACTATCTGTCGAGTGATTTTTATCAATCGGTTGGTCTTGGCGTGAATGCCGGCATAGATATGTTCATGATCCCGCGCAACTGGCAAGAATTCATCGACCACCTTCGTAGCCATGTTGAGTTAGGCACTGTGCCGATGGAAAGAATTAACGATGCGGTACGTCGAATTCTTACGGTGAAATTGCAATATGGTTTGTTTGACCGGCCACAACCGAAACTAAGAGAGTTGGCAAACGATGACAGTTTTGGCGGCAAAGAACACAGAGAAGTGGCGCGTGAAGCGGTTCGAAAATCTTTAGTCTTGTTAAAAAACCAAGCAGCAATACTGCCATTAGATAAACAGGCACGAGTGTTAGTGACAGGCAAAAATGCCCACAACCTTGGCCATCAATGTGGTGGTTTCACCCTTGATTGGCAAGGCGTCAGCGGCAATGAATTTATCGAAGGTGGCACGTCAATTTGGCAAGCCATTGAAAGCCAAGCCCCTAAGGCACAATTGCATAGCAATATTAACTCGATCACCGAAAGTGTCAGTAGTTTCGATGTTGCTGTCGTGGTTATTGGTGAGACCTCCTATGCCGAAGGCATGGGGGATATACGCAGCGGCGACGATATTATTGTCAAAACAGGCTCACAGATTAATGGGGAAATGAACATCATAAAGCCGTACGGCAAATCTTTAGAATTGGCGAAATTGCATCCGGAAGACTATCAAATGATCAAGACCCTTGCCACTCATAACATTCCGATCATTACCGTATTAATTTCGGGCAGGCCGCTCGTGGTTAACAAAGAACTACAAGCGTCTAATGCGTTTGTTGCCGCCTGGCTTCCAGGCTCTGAAGGGCAAGGCGTTAGTGATGTGTTATTTGGCGATTATAATTTTCAGGGCAAACTGTCCTTTAGCTGGCCAAAAACCTCACACCCGACCGTCAATATTGACGACACCTCATACAAACCACTATTCCCTTATGGCTTTGGCTTAAGCTATTAATTTATTATGCTCGGAGTAAAGACTATCAAAACCTTACCGCCATCCATCAAAACCTTAGCACTGTTGTTTTCACCAGCGAGTGTCTGTTCAGCAAAGTTAAAAACTGTCACAACCGGCTTACTGCTATTGGTTTTAAGTGCTTCGGTGCACGCTGGCTGGCAAGTTGAATGGATCGACCGATTCGAAGGAGGCGCAGTTAACTGGGATAACTGGACTGCGCAAATCCAAGCAAACTATAACAATGAAGTGCAATGCTATACCGATGATGAAACATCGGCGGATAAAAACTTTGATGTTTCCAATGGCACCCTTAAAATTATTGCCCGAAAGCAATCGATAAGCTGCCCCGGCCTGGGCGGCGCCCAAAAGAGCTGGACCTCAGGCAGAATTAATAGCAAAGATAAGCGTGAATTCTTATATGGCCGGATAGAAGCAAAAATAAAATTTCACAACTTAGAAGGTGGCAGCTGGCCGGCATTTTGGATGCTGGAGAACCGCATTGCCGAACACCCGAAAAAAAATGATGATGATTTCAGTCACTGGCCGCAACCAGGTGCGGGGGAAATTGACGTTTGGGAATGGTTTTCCAACGAACCGAATACCTACATCACCAATTTCTTTAATACCAACGGTTGTGCCAGCGAAGTTAGATATACCTACCCCAATGGCAGCTCAGATGTTCTCATCTGGCATAAATACGCGATGGAATGGGACGAAAATAGCGTGCTTTTTTATATCGATGACACCTTGGTGACCAGCCAAGACATCAGCAATTGTGCCCAATATAAAGAACCTATGTTTATCTTGCTGAACGTTGCCATGGGCGGAAATTTGGGTGGTTCTATCGACTCCAGTTTGCAACAAGTCACCATGGAGGTGGATTACGTAGCCCATTGTTCACCAACAGCTGAAAATACGGCACAATACTGTGATGAAAGTTTACCTGGCGACAATAACGAAACCCCTGTAACGGATAACCAAACACCGGTTGCTGTAGCAATAGCGCCCGCAGAGCTCATCTATGGTGGTGACACCGTGCAATTATCTGCCACCAATTCTTCCGATGCTGATGGCGATAACTTATTGTATTATTGGACGCAAACGGCGGGTCCAAGTGTGATCCTTTCTAATGAAAAAAGCGCTACGCCAACATTCAAGGCACCCGAGGTTACCGAAACGAAAACCTTAACCTTTGATCTCGAAGTTTCGGATGGCATTGCCGCAAATACGGTGCAGTTAACTATCGACATTAATGTGTTGCCAGAGACTTCTAATACCAACCCAGAAATTGATTCAGTTGATGACAATAGCAGCGGCGGCAGCTTAGGAGGTTTAGCCTTGTTGATGATGCTTTTGCGAGTCAGCAATCAGAGAATGGCGAGAAATGATGAAATAGCTATCCGCTAAAATTTAAGGGTTGTTTTGCGCGTATTGAGGTTTTAAGACTTTTTTATTATAAAAATCAAAAAATATTTATATGTGATCTGTAATAAAAACAGTCTACTAGCCCTATTTTTGAATTTTATTATCAATAATCGCGGTTAAAAACACGTTTGTGGAATCGATGTTGCTTGTTTTTGTTTTTTAGTGCGATTATTCTAATATCTAAGGTATAATCCTCAACCATATTATGAATAATTATTCCGTCTTGAAAAATGCGGAATTAGCAGAACATTTAAAGGTAGTAAACAGTATGTTTTCACAATTAAAGCAACTACCAGCAGATCCTATTTTGGGCTTGTCGGTAAAATTCAAAGCTGATAGTAACCCAAATAAAATTGATCTTGGTGCAGGTATTTACAAAGATGAAGCTGGACATACGCCAGTTTTGGCTTGTGTAAAAGCGGCTGAACAATTTCGTGTTGATAATGAAGCGAGCAAGGCGTATTTAGGCTCAGCGGGTTCGGCACTATTCAATGAAAGAATGACCGCACTTATTCTAGGTGAGCACAAGGTTATCGCTGAAAATCGTATTCGCACGGTATCGACTCCAGGTGGTACTGGTGCTCTACGTGTTGCCGGTGAATTTATCAAAACCTGTACCCCGGGCGCTACTATTTGGGTAAGCAATCCTACCTGGGCAAACCATCAAGGTGTTTTTAAAGCTGCCGGTTTGACTGTTAAAACTTACCCTTACTATGATTATGAAAATAACTGTTTAGACTTTGACGGTATGCTTGCCGCATTAAAACAAATCCCGAAAGGCGATGCCGTGTTATTACACGCTTGTTGTCATAACCCAAGTGGTATGGATTTGAGTAAAGAGCAATGGCAACAAGTTGCTGATGTTACCAAGCAAGTTGGTTTTATGCCGGTTGTTGATATGGCTTACCAAGGTTTTGGTGAAGATTTAGACGCCGATGCATACGGTTTAAGACTAATGGCCGATACCGTTGAACAGATGATCATCTGTAGTTCATGTTCGAAAAACTTTGGTTTATACCGTGAACGTATTGGTGCTTGTTCTATTATTGGTAGCAGCGCTGTTTCTGCCGATATTATTAGCTCAGTATTACTTTCAGTGGTACGCGTAATTTACTCTATGCCACCAGCGCATGGTGCCGCCATTGTCGAAACTATTTTAGGCTCTGCAGAACTGACAACTCAGTGGCATGGTGAGTTAAAAGAAATGCGTGACAGGATTAACGGTGTTCGTCAGTTACTGGTCGATAAATTAGCTGAGAATGGTGTTAGCCGTGACTTTAGTTTTATCACCACACAAAATGGTATGTTCTCATTTTTAGGTATCGATAAAGAGCAAGTACAGCGCTTACAAGATGACTATAGCATTTATGTTGTAGGGTCTAGCCGCATCAGCCTGGCGGGTATTTCTCCGGATAACGTTAACTACTTAACGCAATCTATCGCGAAAATACTTTAGTGAGTTATATCAACCTGCATAAGTAAATAGTTGCCTATAAGTTTATGCAGATTGGTACACCTTCCTTATCCCGGGAGGATAAGTATATCCCTATACAAAAGCCCGCAGTTACTAGTAACTGCGGGCTTTTGTATTTTCTCTTGTCAGTTTTGTTCAGCTAACGCTGTTACCATAAAACTGACAAGAGAAAATTGTGCTAAACAATTTTGTTCTTGCTAACTATTACGCCATCGGTATCGGCATAAAGATAATCACCGTGGTCAATTTCAATTCCGCCAAATGACAAATTAATGCTTCTTTCACCACTTGTCACCGGAATGGATTTTCTCGAACAAGTCCCCAGCGCATATAACGCCACGGGAATATCGGCTATTTGAAACGTATCTCTGATGTAGCCATTTACCACGATGCCAGCATAGTTATTCTGCTGAGCAAACTTCATTAAGTTCTCACCGACTACGGCAAAGTATTCCTGGTCTACGTCGACAACAACGACCTTTCCTGAGCCATCTTCGTCTCTGAGTAATTTGATCAGATCTGAATTGTTCTTATCCAATTTTATGGTAACAATTTCGCCCTGGCATTTGCTTATCCCACCATAATTTTTATAGCCAGCGCCTAATACCAATACCTGGTCGCTGTATTCATCACAGATATCTGCGGTAAAAAATGTCATCTATCAGTCCTGTTCTTTTATATAAGCCAGTATTCTAGCACCAAACAAGCGTTTTTACATAAACTTTGATATCATACATACCCAGTAAAAATGGATAAGTATACAAATTTACATTAGGCATAAATGATATGAAGGTAGTAACAGGCGTAGTTGGTAACGATATCCATGTGGTCGCTAACCGATTAATTGAGCTTTCTCTGAATGCGCGCGGCTATGAAGTGTTTAACTTAGGCGTAAACACCTATTTAGAAGAATTTTTTGATGCTGCCGTGGAAACGGGTGCTGATGTTTTAATGATCTCTTCGTTAAACGGTGAAGCGGAAGGTTGGAGCCGAGAAGTCAAACTACTGAAAGCAAAATATAAACATTTAGATGACATTATCATGATGATTGGTGGCAATTTAGTGGTTGGTACCGGAAACGCCGAAGACATTGTGCCGAGATACAAAAATTATGGTTTTGATATCGTTTGTCACCAGGTAGATTTAAATACGGGCTTAGACATGCTCGAAACCCTTATTAAAGACCGAGAGATAGAAGCGAGAAATAAATAATGAGTTTGCTGCAAGAAGAAAGAGAAATAATTCTGGGCAATGAGTATGTCGATACCTTTGACTTTGCCGAAGTAGCCGAATTTGTCAAAAATGCCAGCAAAGATCTGTTTATCTCTCATCATTTCAAGAAAAAAAGAAAAATGCTGGTGCAACCCCGAGGTGGCTTTCCTACCTACAAAAAGCAATTTGCCCTGTATGAGTTTTTTGTCGATGCCAATGTTGATGTACTGCCGCTTACCATAGATTCAAATACCCGGCTTAACGATTACGCCACGTCAAAGAAAATGCTGCGCCTGAGTGAAGAAAATGATGTGGATATGCTTAATGGCTACCCTTTGGTCAATCATGGCTATCGCACCACCCGCAAGATGATCACTCACTTTAATAAGCCGGTCAGTTTACGCCACGGTACGCCTGATGCCAGACTATTAATTGAAACCGCTATTGCGTCAGGGATTTTTGAGATAGAAGGTGGTCCCATTACTTACCTTTTGCCTTATTCAAAAAACTTTCCTTTAGACAAGGCGTTTTTGTATTGGAAGTATGTTGAAAGAGTGTGTGCTAACTATTCAAAACTGAATGAACCGATAAACCGGGAATCTTTTGGCCCGCTAACCGCAACCTTAGTGCCACCATCGATTACTATTGTGATTCAGTTACTGGAAATGCTGCTGTCATTAGAGGAAGGGGTGAAGTCATTCTCGGTGTCATTTGCGCAACAAGGATCGATGAACCAAGATATTGTCACCGCTGCCGTATTGAAGAAACTGGCGAAATACTATGCCGCGCAAATTAACTGTAGCGACGCCTCTATTCACTTGGTGTACCACCAATGGATGGGCGCCTTTCCAATGAATAAAGACTATGCCGAGCAGCTGATAAACATGTCGACGGTAATCGCGTCTATGGTGGGTGCAGATAAAATCATTACCAAAACCAGAGAAGAAGCCTCGGGCATTCCGACCAAAGAAGCCAATGCCAAAACCGTGTCGAATACTCAGTATACCTTAAGGATTTTAAACGGTTTACCGAATGTGGTTGATGAAGAAGAAGAAGAAATGTTAACCCTACAGGTGAAAGCGATCATGGAGGCGGTGTTTAATGACCCCGCAGATACTCTATGGCGGAAAGTGTTTAACTCGATTAAAAACGGTATTATCGACGTGCCTTTTTCTCCGCATATCATTAATCATAATAATATGATCACCATCAGAGATGCGAAGAAAAACATCCGAATTATCAAAAGAGGCAATGTGCCGATCCCAGACAGATGTTACGCTTATGATAAAGCACAATGTGATTTAACCAAAGATACCACCAGTATCGTCAATGATATTATTCACGATATAGGAATTATGCAATGACCAGTCCCCTCAACAATGTCGAACATAGTGACAGTGAAAAAAACAGCGCAACTAAGGCAAGCAAAGAAAAGTTGCTAATAGATGTTGGCAGTACCTATTTCAAGCTCAGTACCGCTAACAACCTAGAACAACACTTTCGAGATTTTAATAAAGATATCTTAGCTGATTTAATGCATAAATGCGGCGATACCATCGACAGTTTTGGGAAAGAGGATGTGCATATTTGTTCGTCGGCTAATGGTGGTTTAACGACGTTAATTATCGGCATTACCAATACCTTTTCATTAAAATATGCCACCAATATTGCCTTTAACTCAGGCATCAATATCATTGATACTGTGCTCTATCAAAATATTGAAGATTATTCATTGCCCAGCGATCTTATCGATGTGGTTATTATTGTTGGCGGCATCAATTCAAACGGCAATGTTTTTTCTGACAGTTTGTACAATTATTTGGCCCAGTTACGCTATTCCAATATTGTTTTTGTCGGTAATGAACTCGATGCACCGGCAATACAAGAAAACATTGCAAATGTTGAAATATTGCCAAATATCATTGATGACAGGCTGCATATCGTCGAACAGCATTTAAGAGAATATTTAACCAACCTGTATCAAAAAGATATTGAAGGCAAGGAAGATATTAAGCATTTATATGACATTACTTCGAATCAAATATTCCCAACCCCGTACGTAGTGAACAAAACCCTGCCGTTAATTGACGCCAAATTTTCCGTGGTAAACCCTTTCATTTTGCTGGATATTGGTGGCGCCACCACCGACATTCATTATTCAAAAGATTTAGTCGACGACAATCTCGTCACCGAAAATGAATACGACCGGTTGGTCTTTAAAAAGCTTGGTGTCTATAAGTCAAAGCAATCGTTGATTTTTGCGGCAAAGAGTAATGAGTTTGTTTATGAGCTATTGATGCATTTAAAAGTGACCGAGAATATTTTTGAAGAGCAAACCCAAAAAGCAACTAAAATATTGATGCAACTGGCTATTTTCTTGGTTTTATGTAAAATTTCTCATTATAAAAAAGCCTATATCAATTTAAAGCTACTTTCGATTAACTCCATTGTGTTAACGGGCGGTATTACCAAGGTATTAACCGGCGATGAAATAGAAGATATTATTTCGTTTTTCTATAAAAAAATTCTTAATTCAGAGCATAACCCGGTGACCGTACTCGATAGTAACTATGATATTTGGACGCTTGGCGAACAAGGAAAAGAATTATGTCAATAAATTGTATAAGAACCCTGCTTGAAGGTGCCGTACCGGCGCATAGCGATAAAGCTGCCGTCGTTTATAATGAAAAAAGTATCAGTTACGCCGAGTTATTTGCCAAAGTAAACCAGGTGGCTTTTTACTTAAAAGAGTTAGACCTGCCAAAAGATTCGAGAGTTGGCATTTATTCGACTAAAGGTATCGAGCAAGTCATCGCAGTATTGGCCATTCTGTCGACCGACTACATATTAGTGCCGCTCACTACCTTATTAAAACCTGAGCAAGTTGAGTACATTATTAACGACTGTGATATCAAATGTATTATCACCGATAAGCTTAAACTTGAGAGTATTGAAGAAATTAACTTTGATGGCCAAATTATTTCTTACGAAACCGCAAGTAAGGGCATCGCCTCATTTGAAGAAATTTTCAAATACTACAATAAACCCTATGCCTGTGACATCAATGGTCACAGCAATGCGGTAATTACCTATTCTTTTGGCGTGTCTGGCACACCCAAAGGCATCGTGATTTCACATCGAAACCTGATTGACTCGGCTCGTGTTGTTTCTCAGTATTTGCAGCTAGAGCAGGAAGATGTGATATCAGGCTTATTAATTTTCAATCTTGATTATGGCTTGAATCAATTATTTTGTACCTTATACAAAAAAGCAACGCTGGCCTTACATCGCTTTATTTTGCCCGACGATTTTTTCAACCACATCATTAACGATAAGGTGACAGTTTTACCCTTGATGCCGGTCACTATTTCACAGATGTTTGACGATGACGTGCTGAGAATTCCCAGTGCCGAGCTTTTTGCTGGTGTGAAAACTATCACCTCATCCGGCGGCAATGTCACCGCGAAAATGGTCAAGGATTGTAAAAACACCTTCCAGCAAGCGAATTTTTACTCTATGCATGGGCTTACCGAAGCATTTCGCTCCACTTATCTTGACCCCTCACAAGTACAAATTAGACCGGATTCTATCGGTAAAGCCATACCCGATGTAGAGCTTTATGTGATTAACGACAGTGGCAAGGAATGTGCAGTTCGAGAAGTGGGTGAGTTGATCCATCGAGGTGGCTATATTTACCGAGGTTTCTGGAATGCACCCGAGCAAAATGCCGAGCGATTTAAGTCCGTGCAGATCTTAAAAGAGGTTATCAATCTCGAAGGACAGTTAACTGACGAGACTGTCGTGGCCACTGGCGACTACGTTTATAAAGATGAAGAAGGTTACTTCTACTTTGTTTCTCGACAAGATGACATGATCAAAACCAGAGGCTTTAGGGTCTCACCTTTCGAAATTGAGTCGGTGGTGGCGAAAAATATTCCACAAATAGAAACGTGTGCGGTGTTTGGCATCGACAACGAGCTGATCGAAGAAGAAATTGTCATGGTTTACTCATCGGTAAGCGAAATTACCGAAAACGAGATCTTGTTTGAGCTGAAAAAACACTTAGCCTCATACATGCTCCCAAGCAGAGTAATTTACAAAAAGTCACTGCCATTAGTACAGAGTGACAAGAACCAAGTGAATAAAGATGCATTGAAGCGAGAGTTGTCGGGAACATAAGCTCAACATTACAACTATAACTCTAATTTTACGGCTCTATTGGCGTTAATTGTTGAAACCTTTCGATTATGTAAAAATAATCCAGTGTTTAGCTACCAGTAACAGTGAGATGACTTATAAGCAGTTCTTTAATCTCCGGCACACAGGAACCACAGTTCGTTCCAGCTTTGCAGCTTTTACCCACCGCCTGTGGCGTCGTTAATTTACCGTCTTTGATCGCCGATAAAATCGTCTTTTCACCGACGTTAAAACAAGCGCAGATTATGTTACCGACATCCGGTGTGCCCAGCGGGGGCTTGCCGGTTAATAAGGCCATGCGTTCATCGTCCTTCAATGGCTCAGTGCGTAATGGATCAAACAATGAACCGATCCAGCCTCTCTCCGGTAAGCGACTATGAGGACTGATGATCAATACGGCTTGTAGTTCTTTCGCAGAAAAACAGGCGGTACGGAAAAGTAATTTTTTATCATCCTGATAGGTCTGCCAATTCAGCTCCTTAGTATAAGGTGAAAGTTGGTTGGCCAGATGATATTGCCAGTTGCGGATGTTTTTACTGCTGGCCACTTCGTAATGAAAATAACCGTTACCTTTAACCAATACCGTGTAATCAATGCCATCCAATACCAGCGGGTGGCGGGAAATGATAAAACCATGCCACTGCGCATCATAGGCTTTAATCTTAACCGGCGTATGTTTGCTCTCCGGTTGTTTAGAAATCGGATCTATGACCGGATTTACCAACGCCCCCATACGACCTTGACTGCTGAATTGCGCGGTCCAGTGCATGGGCACAAAAATAACACCTTGAGGCAGCGTCTCGGTGATAACTACCCGGACCAGCATTTTTCCCCAAGCACTTTCAATTTGAGCCAGCTCCCCCTGGTTCAGACCGTAATCGAGTGCATCCGCCGAGGTGATTTCGACAAAGGGTTCAGGTTTATGTTGATTCAAACGAGGTGCCAAAGCGGTGCGTGTCATGGTATGCCACTGGTCTCGAAGCCTTCCGGTATTTAATATCAGTGGCCATTGCTGGTTGGGTAAGTTTGCAGGTGGTTTGAACTGTATTGGGGTGAAGTTGGCTTTTTCTGTAGGCGTAAAAAATTTCCCTTGGTCAAAAAGGCGTGCCGTGCCTTGCGGTCGCTTTGCGGTAATGGGCCACTGCGTTGGCTGTAGATTGTTGTAATCATCCTCACTGATATCGGCCAACAGAGAAATATCAAAGTCACGTAATCGCTGCTTGTTGTTATTCTCAAAACCGGACAAGCGAGCGTGTTCACGAAATATTTCGACATTAGACTGGTAATTAAAGCCATCGGTAAAACCCATTTTTTGCGCCACCTGCGCAATGATCCACCAGTCTGGTTTAGCGTCGCCAGCCAACGGCAGTAGCGCTCGCTGGCGGGAGATGCGGCGTTCCGAGTTGGTCACTGTGCCGTCTTTTTCACTCCAGGGTGCTGCCGGCAATTTAATATGAGCCAGATCTAGGGTATCAGTATGGGCCACACAGTCTGAGACCACCACAAACTCACATTGTTCCAGCGCCTGTTTAACCTTGTCGGCATTCGGCATACTCACCACCGGATTGGTGGCCATGATCCAGATCGCTTTAATTTTTCCATCCGCCACGGCATCAAAAAGCTCGGTGGCGGTATGACCGGGTTTATCGGCGATGTTATCACTTTGCCAAAACCGTTTAACCCGCTCGATATCTTCAGCATAAAAATCCATATGGGCGGCGAGCTGGTGTGCCAGTCCACCGACTTCACGGCCGCCCATGGCATTGGGTTGCCCGGTTAAAGACAGCGGCCCACAACCCGGTTTACCGATACGTCCGGTGGCCAGGTGGCAATGTAAAATAGCACTCACCTTGTCCGTTCCCGAAGAGGATTGATTCACCCCTTGACTATATAAACTCAAGGTTTTGTCTGTTTCTTTATACCAGCGGTAAAACGTTTCAAGTATGTGGGGGGCAACCTGACATTTCTGGGCGACGGTGGCAACGTTCAGGGCGTCATTTTGTGCGGCCATAATGGTTTCTTCAAACCCCTGAGTATGCTGCTGAATAAACTCCTGATCCAGGGCATTTTCCTGATACAGATAACTTAATAAACCATTAAACAACGCGACATCGGTGCCAATTTTTACCGGGATGTGAAGATCCGCGATATCACAGGTCGGGGTTTTTCGTGGGTCAATGACCACCACCTTGAGCCGCGGATTATTTTCCTTTGCCGCCTTAATTCGTTGAAAAGAAACGGGGTGACACCAGGCGGTATTGGAACCAATCAAGATAATTAGCTCAGCTTGTTCATAATCGTCATAACAGGCTGGCACGGTATCTGAGCCAAAAGTCCTTTTATGACCCGCCACTGTGGACGACATACACAGGCGGCTGTTGGTATCGATATTGGCTGAACCAATAAACCCTTTCATCAGTTTATTGGCGACATAATAATCTTCAGTTAATAACTGCCCCGAACCATAAAAGGCGATGGCGTCGGGGCCGTATTGGTCAATAAGCTGATTAAATTTGTTCGCCACGGTCTCTAGCGCAGTGGCCCAATCTACCGGTTTACCATACACCTGAGGCACTAATAAACGGCTAGACAGTTCCAGTGTTTCCGCTAATGAAGAGCCCTTAGAGCATAAACGTCCAAAGTTGGCTGGGTGATCGTCATCTCCTATCACAATAACTTCACCGGTATCACTATTCACCTTGGCGGTGATGCCACAGCCCACGCCACAATAACAGCAAGTAGTCTTGACGGTGGTGACAATCAGCTTTTGTTTTGTTTTATTTGTCATCTTAAACCTCTGCGGCCAACTCTTGCTGAAAATACGCTTGGCCAAAGATCAGTAATTCACGCATGTCTTCGATATTGGTTCGTTGTTCGAGCAAACTTTGATACCAGGCGCCATCGCCAGTTGCCCCGAACAGTACCAGACCGATGATATGTTTGTTTTTGATCACCAACTTTTTATAGACCCCGGCACTGGGATCGCTAAATTGGATAATTTCGCAACCCTGGTCGCCATTAAATTCCCCCAACGAAAATAGATTAATCCCGGTGACTTTGAGTTTGGTCGCGCTGGGCAGGGTTTTATATTTGGCAACAGCATCACCGCATAGGTGGTTGGCACACACTTTGGCTTGCTCAAACAACGGCGCAACCAAGCCAAAGGTATCGCCCCGATGTTGAATACACTCACCAACGGCATAAATGCTTGGATCATAGGTTTGCAAGGTATCACTGACAACGATGCCTTTATCGCAGTGAATACCGGCACTTTGTGCCAGCGCCATATTGGGGCGAACACCAATCGCCATGACAAACAGATCACAGCGGAGCTCACTGTCATCGGCAAAGAGCACGGCTTTAACATGACCATTGCCATCATCAACCAATGCCAGAGTTTTTGCTGGCATTTTGAATCGCACCCCACGCTGTTCCAATGCTTGCTGCAACAGATACCCGGCGGTACGGTCCAACTGACGGTTTAACAGAATAGCGTTGCTGTGTACAACGGTCACTTGCATGCCTCTTTGCACCAGCCCATTGGCGGCTTCCAGCCCGAGCAACCCACCTCCGAGCACCACGGCATGTTTTTTGTGCTTGCTGTAGTCGAGCATTTTATTGACGTCATAGACATCACGAAAGGCAACCACCCCGTGAAGATCATTGCCTGGAATCGGCAAAATAAACGGGTTGGAACCGGTCGAGATCAACAATCGATCATAGCAGGCCTGAGTGCCACCTTTGCTTTCAACGACTTTATTGATGCGGTCTATGTTGATCACCTCCTTGTCTGGACCCGCATGCAAAATTATGTTGTTGTTTGTATACCATTGACGATCATTAATCATGATGTCTTCAATAGATTTCTCGCCACAGAGTACCGGCGATAACATGATGCGGTTATAGTTGCCGTAGGGCTCAGCACCAAAAACCGTGATGGCATACTTTTCTGGGCTGATAGACAAGATCTCTTCTACGGCTTTCATTCCAGCCATGCCATTGCCGATCACCACAAGTTGCTGTTTCATTTGTCTCACTCAGATTGGTACCAACAAAACCGGACATGCTGATTTCTTGATTATGGCTTGACTAACACCACCCAGCAGAAAGCTAGTAATCACACCATGGCCATGAGTCCCCATGACAATTAATTCGGCACTCACTTTTTGCGCCACATCGAGTATTGTCAGGCTGGGCACACCTTCTATAAATATAGCATGTGTTTCTATGCCATCATTTCGGATCCGCTGAGCAAGTGCATTCAACGTTGCGGTTTGATCGGGATAATCATTGGCCATTTCAGCAACTGGGTCGCCGTGATCACGACCACTGCTATCTTTGATCGGTTGCTCTACATGAACCAGGTAAATAGCCCCCGAAAAAGCCTTTGCCATTTGCATTGATTTGTGGATTATTTGCTCAATGCCATGGGAAAAATCTATCGGCACTAAAATTTTCTGCATATTTAATCCTCTCCAATTGACCTGAATGTCTCAGCCAGCCAGCGAATTAATTTAACCTGTATTGACAGTAACAGCTGCATTCAAACTCACAAAAAATATAAGTAAACAAACTGAATACCACCCACCTAGGTTTTAATCTAGTCGCTTCTGTTAATTAGTCAATAGTTACTCAACAATTGATGTTTTAACTGAATCTATTGACAGCGCCGCGTGCTCTCAAGTGTTACTGCCTGGCGCTCAACACCGAATGAAAGCACGGCTATTTCCTCGAAATTTTTTTTATACTGACTATCAGGAACGCTGATCAGCCCCTATACTCAAAAATACTGTACTTTTTGCAACAGAGGTAACAAATCAATGAACCAGAAAAATATCATTGTCATCGGAAACGGTATGGTAGGTTATAAGTTTTGTGAACGACTGAGCAATAAAGATACTAAACAGCAATTTAAAATCATAACCTTCTGTGAAGAGCGACGTCCTGCTTATGACCGCGTGCGCCTCTCTGCTTATTTTGAGGGGAAAACCGCCGAAGATCTAAGCATGGCCAGTATTGATTGGTATAAAGAACGTAATATCGACCTCTATCTCGAAGATAAAATTATTAGTATTGATCGCGTCAATAAAACGGTGACATCGATTAAAGGTAAAACATTAAGCTTTGACAAAATTGTCATGGCAACGGGTTCAAGCCCTTTTGTCCCTCCGGTGCCTGGTATCGATAAAGCCGGTGTTTTTGTTTACCGAACCATTGAAGACCTGGAAGAAATTATTGCCTATGCTAAAAAATGCAAAACCTGTGTGGTTATCGGCGGTGGTCTGCTTGGTCTCGAAGCGGCGAAAGCCGCTCAGGAACTCGGGCTGAAAACTGAGGTAGTCGAGTTTGCACCAAGGCTTATGCCCAGGCAGGTAGATGACGCTGGCGGGGAAATGCTCAAGCGACTGATCGAGACTCAGGGGATGACGGTTAATTTAAACAAAAACACTAAAAATATCGTCGGTGATGCTAGCGTTACGGCAATGGAGTTTAATGATGATAGCGTGATAAACACCGATATGATCATCATTTCTGCTGGCATCCGTCCTCGTGACGACCTCGCAAGAGCAAGCGGCATCACTGTCGGTACTCGCGGCGGTGTTTTGGTGAATTCTTCTCTGAAAACGTCTGACGATAATATCTACGCCATTGGTGAATGCGTAGTTTATGGTGATATGATTTACGGCCTGGTTGCACCCGGTTTTATTATGGCAGATGCCGTGGTCGAACAACTCACCGGTAACTCCGCAGCGACATTCACCGGTGCGGATATGTCGACCAAGCTCAAGCTGATGGGCACCGACGTTGCCAGCTTTGGCGACATTGAACCACAGGATAAATCCTGCCAAGATCTTGTCCTGAATAATCCATATACCGGAGTTTACAAGAAGCTACTGATCTCTGCAGATGGCAACACTCTACTCGGTGGCGTTCTTGTCGGTGATGCGTCAGAATATGGTAGTCTACTGCAAATTTACCAAAATAAAATGCAGCTTCCCGCGGATCCAATGAGTCTTATTCTTCCCAGGAATGACGATGCTGAAAGCGGCATTGGCATTGGTGATCTTCCCGACACGGCGCACATCTGTTCTTGTGAAAATGTGACTAAAGGTGACGTGCTTGATGCCATTAAAAATCAGGACTGTGACTCGGTAAGTGCGGTCAAGTCATATACCAAAGCCGGTACCGGCTGTGGTGGTTGCGTGCCAATGCTGACCGACCTTTACCAGTATAAAATGGCCGAGGATGGTATCGAAGTCAGCAATGCGCTTTGTGAACACTTTGACCTTAGTCGTGAAGAAATGTATCAGGTTGTCCGCGCGACCGGAATTAACACTTTTGCTGATCTCATTGCTCAACACGGCAAAGGCACGGGATGCGAAATATGTAAGCCAACGGCAGGGTCTATCTTTGCCAGTGTTTTCAATGAACCTATCCTCAACCATGCATCACTGCAGGACAGCAATGACGCCTTCCTCGCCAACATTCAGCAAGATGGCACTTACTCAGTCATTCCCGGTATTCCAGGCGGTGAAATCACCCCTGACATGTTGATGGTTATTGCTCAAGTTGGCAAAGACTTCGATCTCTATACCAAAATTACCGGTGGTCAGCGCATAGATCTGCTAGGCGCTCGGCTCGATCAACTGCCGGCTATCTGGAAGATCCTGATTAATGCGGGTTTTAAATCAGGTCATGCCTACGGAAAATCACTGCGTACCGTTAAATCTTGCGTTGGTTCTACCTGGTGTCGATATGGTGTTCAGGACAGTACTAGCTTGGCTATTGAACTCGAAATACGTTACCGGGGCCTGCGGTCGCCACATAAAATCAAGGGGGCCGTTAGTGGCTGCACCCGTGAATGTGCTGAAGCGCAATGTAAGGATTTTGGGGTTATTGCCACGGAAAAAGGTTGGAACCTCTATGTTTGCGGCAATGGCGGTATCAAGCCTCGTCATGCCGATCTGCTGGCCTCGGATATCGACAAAGATACGGTGATCAAATACATCGACAGATTCCTGATGTACTACATCAAGACCGCCGACCGTCTGCAGAGAACGGCGAACTGGATGATGAAACTTCCGGGGGGACTCGATCATCTAAAAGCCGTTGTTATTGACGATTCACTTGCGATCAATAGCGAACTCGAAGCGCAAATGCAGCATGTGGTCGACACCTACGAGTGTGAATGGACGAATACTCTCAACGATCCTGAAAAACTCAAACGTTTTAAACACTTCATTAACTCTGATGATCAGGATGAAACGGTGCAGTTCACCAGAGAACGCGAGCAGATCCGTCCGCTACAGCACAGTGGAAAAGCCTTGAAATAACCACTAAGCAAAATAAACTGAGATGCTAAACACCAGCATCAGTAGCACAACAAAATTACAGAGACTGATATTATGAACACAGAATGGATTAATGTTGGCGCAGTGGTAAACTTTGCCAAAGACTTGGGTTGCTGCGTAAAGGTTAATGGCCGGCAAATTGCTGTTTTTAACCTTTCCGAAAATAACCAATGGTACGCAGTGCAAAATCTTTGCCCGCATGACAAGCGCATGGTGCTTTCTCGCGGCATCATAGGGGATAAGGAAGGTGAGCCGAAAGTAACTTGCCCTTTGCACAAAAACAGCTTTTCCCTAAAAAACGGCAAGCACGTTAGTGAAGGCGATGTTGACGATATCACTACTTACCCGATAAAAGTCAAAGACGGAGACGTATTTCTGCAAGTTGTTGTATAAAGTCCGCTTTGCAGGCTGCCGATTATGAGGGCAAGTGGCGTTCGTTGATAAACTGGTTAGCAGATTTGGTTGATGGCTGGTGTGGATTCCTTGCGACTCCCCGAAGGTAACCATTAGGGTCTTGAAAGTAACCCGAATATTATCTACCACTTCTGGGCTGTCAATGTTTTGAGCTAGAGAGATCCCAGAAAAAGAAGACTTCTGAGATTAGACATTTAAACTCATATCCACCTAATACTCTCTACAACCGCAGAATTTAAAGAGTTCGTGGTTCGTGGAAAGAATTCGGCACAAACTAGAACCTACAAACCACAAGACATATCGCTTAAATTTAATTAAACTCACTTGTATATACAGGTGAATTCCTATACATTAGTTCTCATATTGTATATACAACTTTCAAATTGGAAAGTTAACCTTGATATTTGAGCTATGACGACACCTAAATTTACCCAGATTAAACAGTTTATTTTTGAGCAGATTGAATCAGGCCATTGGTCTGAACATCAGCGTGTGCCTTCTGAAAATGAATTGGCCTCTCAATTTTCTGTATCGCGAATGACCGCACGTCGAGCGTTACAAGAGTTAACCGATGAAGGAGTGTTAAGTCGCGCAAAAGGCTCTGGCACCTTTGTTGCCAGCTTTAAGTCGCAATCATCGATAATGGAAATTCGTAACATTGCCGATGAAATTACCGAAGCGGGTCATCAGTATTCTGCCAATGCACTCAGTTTAGAAAGCATCAAGGCTGATAGTGTTATCGCCGCAGAATTGGACTTGAGAGTTGGCGATACCGTATACCTGTCGAAAATACTGCATATGCAAGACCAATTACCAATCCAACTGGAAATGCGTTTCGTCAACGCCGCATTGGTGCCTAAGTATATCGAGCAAGATTTCTCTGCAATCACTCCGCATGAGTACCTATGCCGGGAAGCGCCGCTTACCGAAGCGACTCATCAGATTGAAGCGGTACTTGCCGAAACACAAATTTCAACCTTGCTGGCCATCGATAACCAACAACCCTGTTTACAAGTGAAGCGCCGCACCTGGTCAAGAGCCGGGGTAGTAAGCTTAGCTATTTTAACGTCGCCTGGTGATAAATATCGCCTGGGTGGCCATTCAGTTTTTAATTAATAGATTATAGGAAACATCATGACTATTGATATTCGTTTAGACACAAGCCGCGTAATTCGCGCCGATCGCGGTAGCAAAATTACCGCCAAAAGCTGGTTAACAGAAGCAGCAAAACGCATGCTAATGAATAACCTAGACCCTGAAGTTGCCGAACACCCACAATCATTAGTCGTTTACGGTGGTATTGGCCGTGCGGCTCGTAACTGGGATTGTTACGACAAGATCATTGAAGTATTAAATCGTTTAGAAGATGACGAAACGTTAATGGTGCAATCGGGTAAACCAGTAGGTGTTTTTAAAACTCATAGCAATGCCCCGCGTGTATTAATTGCTAACTCTAATATCGTACCTAATTGGGGCAACTGGGAGCACTTTAACGAGTTAGACAAAAAAGGTTTAATGATGTACGGCCAAATGACGGCTGGCTCATGGATCTACATTGGTTCACAAGGTATCGTACAGGGTACTTATGAAACATTCGTATCGATGGCGACACAACACTTTAATGGTGATGCATCAGGCAAGTGGGTATTAACAGGCGGTTTGGGTGGTATGGGTGGCGCTCAGCCTCTTGCTGCTACTATGGCTGGTTTTTCTGCCTTAGTGGTTGAATGTGATGAGTCGCGTATCGACTTTCGTATTAACACTCGTTATGTCGACGTTAAAGCTAAAAACCTTGATGATGCATTAGAAATCATCAATAACGCCACAGCCAAAGGCGAAGCGATTTCTGTTGGTTTATTAGGTAACGCTGCCGATGTATTCCCTGAATTAGTTAAACGCGGCATTACCCCAGACGTAGTCACCGACCAAACGTCAGCGCACGACCCTTTAAATGGTTACCTACCACAAGGTTGGACTATGGAACACGCCGCACAGATGCGTAAAAAAGACGAAGCGTACGTTGTAAAAGCGGCGAAGCAATCGATGGCGGTACAAGTGCAAGCGATGCTTGATTTACAAGCGATGGGCGCGGCAACTACCGATTACGGTAACAACATTCGTCAAATGGCATTAGAAGAAGGCGTAACCAATGCATTTGATTTCCCAGGTTTCGTACCAGCGTATATCCGCCCACTATTCTGTGAAGGTATTGGCCCATTCCGCTGGGTAGCATTATCTGGCGATCCAGAAGATATCTACAAAACCGATGCTAAAGTTAAAGAATTAATCCCTGATAACCCGCATCTTCATAACTGGTTAGATATGGCGCGTGAACGTATTGATTTTCAAGGTTTACCTGCACGTATTTGTTGGGTTGGTTTAAAAGACCGCGCTCGTTTGGCGTTAGCGTTTAACGAAATGGTGAAGAATGGCGAACTATCTGCGCCTGTTGTTATTGGCCGAGATCACTTAGATTCAGGTTCAGTAGCGTCGCCTAACCGTGAAACAGAAAGCATGATGGACGGCTCTGATGCGGTATCCGATTGGCCATTACTCAATGCCCTACTCTCAACGTCTGGTGGTGCTACCTGGGTAAGTATTCATCACGGTGGTGGGGTAGGCATGGGCTTTAGCCAACACTCAGGTATCGTTATTGTTGCCGACGGTACTGACGAAGCTGCTGCTCGTTTGGGCAGAGTACTTTGGAACGATCCTGCCACAGGTGTTATGCGCCACGCAGATGCCGGTTACGACATTGCTAAAAACTGCGCTATTGAACAAGGTTTAGACTTACCAATGATTGCTGGTGCAAACGGTAAAAAAGGATAAAATGATGACGACTCAAATTGAAACAATTGCTGAATTAAACATAATTCCAGGGCAATTAACCCTGCAACAACTTCGTGCAGTTAGCCATTACGATGGCATTAAATACAGCCTGGATGAAAGTGCCTTTGCTGGTATTAATAAAAGTGCAGAAGCTGTGCAAGAAGTTATCCGTAAAGACCAGGTTGTTTACGGTATCAATACTGGTTTTGGTTTATTAGCCAACACTCGCATTAAAGAAGAGGAGCTCGAATTATTACAACGCTCTATCGTATTATCGCACTCTGCCGGTTTTGGTGAGTACATGGAAGATAATACCGTGCGTTTAATGATGGTATTGAAGATTAATTCTTTATCTCGTGGTTTTTCCGGTATTCGCTTACAAGTGATTCAAGCACTAATTCAGCTACTTAATGCCGAAGTTTACCCATGTGTACCAAAGAAAGGTTCGGTGGGTGCCTCTGGTGATTTAGCGCCACTTTCACATATGGTTTTACCATTAATAGGCGAAGGCGAAATGTCGCATAACGATGAAGTTATCCCCGCACTTGAAGGCTTAAGAATTGCCGGTTTAGAACCAGTAATTCTCGCCGCTAAAGAAGGCCTAGCCCTGCTTAACGGTACCCAGGCATCGACAGCGTTTGCGTTAGAAGGCTTATTCTTGGCAGAAGATTTATTCGCCACTGGCGTAACAGTTGGCTCAATGTCAGTGGAAGCAGCAAT
Organism: Thalassotalea sp. 42_200_T64; assembly: GCA_002162925.1. Lineage (GTDB taxonomy): Bacteria > Pseudomonadota > Gammaproteobacteria > Enterobacterales > Alteromonadaceae > Thalassotalea_A. Next base: position 46,256 of record MABC01000036.1, read on the forward strand.
GGGCTCACGTGCACCGTTTGATGACAGAGTGCATCAGGCTCGCGGCCAAAAAGGTCAAATTGATGCCGCTTTTGCTTACCGTAATGTATTAACCGACACGTCTGAAATTGCCCAATCACACATCGAATGTGAAAAGGTACAAGACCCATATTCATTACGTTGTCAGCCACAAGTGATGGGGGCGTGTTTAACCCAAATTCGTCAAGCCGCAGAAGTACTTCATACCGAAGCCAATGGCGTTACCGATAATCCATTAGTATTTGCTAACGAAGGTGATTTTATCTCTGCCGGTAACTTCCATGCCGAGCCGGTTGCGATGGCGGCCGATAACTTAGCGCTGGCGATTGCCGAAATTGGTTCAATTTCAGAGCGTCGTATGGCACTACTGATCGACTCTAGCTTAAGTAAATTACCCGCCTTCTTAGTGGATAACGGCGGTGTTAACTCTGGTTTTATGATCGCACAAGTAACTTCTGCAGCATTGGCATCTGAAAACAAATCACTAGCTCACCCGGCTTCTGTAGATAGTTTACCCACATCAGCGAACCAGGAAGATCACGTTTCTATGGCAACCTTTGCCGCGCGTCGATTAGGCGATATGGCTGAAAATACTAATGGCGTATTAGCGGTTGAATTATTAGCGGCAGCACAGGGGTTAGATTTTAGAGCCCCGTTAAAAGGCTCTGATAAAATTGAACAAGCAAAAGCAATCTTGCGTGAGTTCGTCAGTTTTTACGATAAAGACAGATACTTTGCCCCGGATATCGCGGAAGCGGCAGCGCTTATTGAAGGCGGTTGTTTTAACCATTTGATGGTAGAAAATATTTTACCGAGTTTTTAAAGTCATAGGGCTACTGGCAAAAAATGATAAACCCGCAATTGTGAATAGTAATTGTGGTTTGTTTTTTTGGCTTCGGGCTAATAAGGGCTAAGGACTAAGGACTAAGGACTAAGGACAATCATTGTCGAAGTTGTTGATCGCAACTGTGATTTTTTTGTTATTAAGTGCCGGAATATAACAGGTAGGCCGATACCATATTGTTTAGCATGTGTATGGCGATACAATATTTCAAATTATCGGTTTTCAACCTTACGATGGATAAAATCATCGCCAGAACAAATAAATCGAATAATATGATGGCCTCATATTGAGTGTGGATCAGGGTGAAGAGCAATGCAGTGAAAAACACGGCACCCGATTTACGCAACACCGTTTGTTCTATTTTTTTATAGATAAAACCACGAAATACCAGCTCTTCAAAAATAGGGGCGACGATACATAGCGATAACACACTGAGCCAAATATTATCCGTGCTGGCGAGCAAATCATTCATCCATTCAGGAGTTTTTACCTCAAACAGCGCGTTTACCAAGAAGCTTAAGAAAATATAAACCACAGTGATAATGAACCAAGGCTTAAATTCGTTAAAACTTGCGCTTTTGCCTAAACCATAAAAATTAAGTTTCTGTTGATGATTCAGCTCCTTTGTTGCTCTTGCTAAAACCGGCAGGGTGACCATTGCCATGCCGATAGCAAAGACTGCAGTTACGTCACCGTCATAAAACCAGCGATTAATATCAATAATATTCGGATTAGCCTGAGCATATATGCCAAAAGCAAGACTTAACAAGAACGTTGGGATATATAACGCCAAAATCCATAAAAGTACTGACCCAATAGGTTCATAGCCGGGTTTATGCATTGGCAACTGATTGTGCTCTACATCAGCCGGCTCTTGCTGAGATGGTTCTTTATCTGACATTGCGACCTTATACCTAGTTGATTAAAGCTGTCTGATAAATAATACGGTAATTAGGGTGAATTTAGCAAAAAAATTCAACTTTTTATATTCTCTTATCCCCGATCAAAATGCTTGTTCACTCATATTTTGATACATTTAAAAAGCACAATGCTGACATAATATGTCGCGATCATTTAAAATTCTTGCTATATTAATTAACGATTTATTAACAAATCGCTCGCTTTTTCTATGGAAATAACTCAAATTAACCTGTGAAAAATAAATGGAGGTAAGGTATGGAATTTAGTAATGATGTAGTTGCCTGGGGGAGTGTTGGTTTAGTGCTAATGCTTGCCGAACTGGCAATTCCCGGTGGGATCATTGTGTTCTTAGGTACTTCGGCGTTGGCTGTAGCCCTTACCTTGCAATTTGGCATTATCGACAACTGGATGCATGCCTTCACCTTATGGTTCATTTTATCCATCGTGCTGCTGCTGATATTTCGTAATGTTGGCCAAAGCCTGGTTGGTGGAGACAGCACTATTGGCAATACCGATGAAAACCTCGATGTTTTTGGCCATGAAGTTAAAGTGATCGAAACCATAGGTCCGGGCAATAAAAAAGGTCGGATCTATTTTCAAGGTACCAACTGGACAGCTCTTGGTGATGGCAGCGAAATTGCAAGCGGCGAAACAGTAAAAATTATTTGTCGGGAAAACATCTCATATGTAGTTGAAAAAATCACCTGATAGATCCCCCAATATATACCCGTCGCCATTCAAGATGCAGGTTTCAGAGCGCTTGAGCGATTCCAATTTAAGACGCAGCTATACCGTAATGGCTATTCCCTTACAAATAGGTGCAACGAAGAAGTGGGATTGCTCAAACGCTTCTTCGATGGGTTTAAAAGTGATTTATGCAGCGTTATGAATTTTGACAATGGAATAACCATTCTCTAAAATTAATATCTTGCCTAAATCACTTTTAAGTCCCACTGAAATCCTGCACTTTGAATGACGACGGGTATAGCAGCAATATAAATAAACAATCATTAAAATAACTAAAATTAACTAAGGAGAGTCATGTGTTTATCTTTACTATTGTATTTTTAGGCATCCTGTTCATTCTGTTTAAACTCGTACTAATTGTCGAGATGCGTGAAGTCTGCGTGATTGAACGTTTAGGAAAATTTCGAGCGGTAATGCAACCCGGATTACACTTTTTAATCCCGTTTTTCGACAGAGTTTCTTATCGTCATGAAACTCGTGAGCAAGTACTTGATATACCGGCGCAAAGCTGTATTTCTAAAGATAACATTCAAATTGATGTTGATGGCTTGGTTTACATTAAAGTGATGGATGGTGCCAAAGCCAGTTACGGTATTGAAGATTACCGTCGTGCCAGCGTAAATTTGGCACAAACCACAATGCGTAGTGAAATTGGTAAATTGAAATTAAGCCAAACTTTCTCTGAACGCGATACGTTAAATGAAACCATAGTCAGTGAAATCGATAAAGCCTCGGATCCGTGGGGCATTAAGGTATTACGTTATGAAGTGAGAAACATTACCCCGTCGATAAATGTGATCCACACTCTGGAAAAACAAATGGAAGCGGAACGTAAAAAGCGCGCCGAAATTACTCTAGCCAATGCCGAGCGAGATTCCACCATCAATTTATCGGAAGGCGATCGCCAAGAAGCAATCAATCTTTCTGAGGGTGATAAGCAAAGACAAATTAACGAGGCCGAGGGTCGAGCCAAAGAAATTGAAATTATCGCCGATGCCACGGCGCAAGGCATTGCCTTAATTGCCGAAGCGGCCAATCAACCTTGTGGTGCTGACGCCATTAAGATGCGTTTGATGGAAGAGTTTATCCAACAAACAGGCGATGTGTTAAACACGGCAGAAGTGTCAATTCTTCCGGCAGAGATGGCCAAATTGGAAGGTTTTTTCGAAGGTATGGATAAAGTTACTGCAACCGTACAAGGAGCGAAATAATGGAACTTTTAGTGGATTATGCAAATACCGATATTGCCGTACTGCTGATTTGGGGCGCAATTTTCTTAAGCTTTGTCATTAAGCTATTTCAATCAATTTGTTTGGTACCCACCAAGTCATCGTATGTGGTGGAACGTTTAGGAAAATATCATAAAACCTTAGATGCGGGTTTTCATGCCTTGTTGCCTTTTATCGATCGTGTCGCTTACATTCAAGATATGAAAGAAGAAACTATCGATGTGCCACCACAAGAGTGTTTCTCAAAAGATGAAGTTAACGTCGAAGTTGATGGCGTGATTTATATCTCGGTAACCGACCCCATTAAAGCCAGCTACGGCATCACCGATTATCGCTTCGCCGCCATGCAGTTGGCACAAACCACAACCCGCTCGGTAATTGGTACCTTGGATTTAGACCGAACCTTTGAAGAGCGTGATTTGATCAGTGCAAAAGTGGTCGATGTGTTAGACAAAGCTGGTGAAGCTTGGGGCATACGCGTGCATCGTTACGAGATCAAAAACATTACTCCGCCACAAACGGTAAGGCTGGCGATGGAAATGCAAGTCAATGCCGAACGTGAGCGCCGCGCCATTCTGGCCAAAAGTGAAGGTGACAAACAAAGTGTGATTAACCGTTCGGAAGGATTAAAACGGGAAACCATCAACATTTCCGAAGGTGAAAAACAACGCCGGATAAATTATGCCGAAGGTAAAGCGGCAGAGATATTGTCGTTGGCGAAAGCCACCGCAGATTCTATCAAAAAAGTTGCCCGCGTGATCAACCAGGAAGGTGGCCAACAAGCGTTAGAAATGCAGTTAAGCGAACAGTACTTAAAGCAAATGAAGGGCTTAAGTAAAGCCAACAGGAAAGTTGTTCTGCCCGCTAACTTGTTAGATTACCAACAATGGATGGCAACCATGGGACTGGCCAAAGCTAGCTCTAAATAACCAGAACTAGGAATAATAAGTTCAAATCAGATAAAACCATTAAGGGTAAACACTTGATGGTTTTTTTGTACATGGATTGTACTTATACCCGGCAGGCAGGGATAGTCTTTAGAGGGTGATTGTACTTATACCCGGCAGGCCGGATAGCCTTTAGAGGGTGTTATCGAATCATTATCATTGTTAAGTTTTTAATCAGCTTTTTATCTTATATACCTCATAAATTTATCGGCTTCTTTCACTAAAATGAATGTATACGCAGATCAATTGTGGGGGTTGGTATGGAGATTGATAAAATCGCGGTATTATTTTTTACTGTGGTGATCTTGTTTGCTGCCACTATTATCTTTGCCTGATTAATTCTCCTGACTAGTTCGCCTGATTAATACGAGACAGAGCAAGACGATATTGCTTCAACGGCTTTAACCTAATTTTGTTTTTAAAAATCGCCAGCCATCGGCTGAGATTGTCGTTTTCGAGATGTAGCTGTTGCCGCCACTAATGGGGAATAAAATAACACCTTTATCGGTTTCTTTAAAAGACTGTATATCTTGCCATTTCAGTAAATATTCAGAGAAATCTGATTTAATCTCGATGCCCTGCTCATTCAATGTCATTGCCACTTCACTGCCAGAAGCCTTACTCCACATTTGTCTGGTTACCCACCAGACTTTGGCGTAAATAACACTTAGTACTTCCACAAAGGCAAGAATGAAAAAGAAAGCACCAAGGTGGCCACTTAACCCTTCAATTTGTACCATATAAAAAAACAAACCAAAGCAAAGTAACACTATCGCCTTTAAGTGGCGTTTAATCGGGTTTGGCTGAATGGTATTCGATTGTTCAAAACATTCGCTGTAATGCGGTTTATCTAAGATAAATTTACTTTCAAAATTCATATGATGTATCGTTTTCAAGGTTAGTTAAATTGCTTATTTTTCTCTTGTTTTCTGCTTGCTGAGCAATCGTTTGTCATTCATCACCCACAAGCCTATCAGTACTATACAACTAATTATAGTAATGCCTAAATGTACGATAAATGTCTTTATCTCAAAACTTTCTGCCCATAAAAACCTTGGACCTCGCCTGGTCAGTAAAAATAAATCCAGCAGCGTAATATGAATAAATAACACGGCAAAACACATTGCTATTTTTTTCTTGGTTAACAATTATTTCCCCTCAAATTTCGAATTAAGCTCGACTTTATCTAGCCAAGTCATCATATCAGGATAGTGAAATTGATAATGCAATTTTTCAAAATAAATGGATTCTATCAACTTGCCATTTATTTCACATTGTTCACTAAAAATAGCACTTGGTTGCGTTAAAGCGGCAATGGCCTTTTGATAAAATTGTCGCCTGGTTGGATGTTTTGGCGCTACACAGTTATAGATTTGGTCAGTACCAATATTATTCTGCTGCTGTTGGCTAAGCAAGTTAGCAATAATTGCAACCACATCGTCGCGATGAATAAGGTTTATCACCGAATCTGGATTGGCAATGGCTTTACCATTTTTAAAAAACCGTCCGGGTTGTCGATCATAACCGACCAGTCCGGCTAGTCTTAATACGGTTTTATGGGGTATTTTGCTAGCTGATACTAATTGCTCAGCCCGATGCAGAATTGCGACTTTCTCGGCGTTCAGGTTTAATGCTGAATCTTCATTTACCGGCCCTTGCAGGCCATTATAAACCGAGGTAGAGCTTAGCAGTATAATGCTTTCTACCTTACTTGTTGATTGCTCGGCTTGCTTGATTATTGCGACGATTTTTTCAGGGTAATCGCTTTTTCCATAACGTATGCCTGGTGGTATACAGATGATCAGCGTTTGGCAGTGAAAAACTTCACTGCTATTTTCTACTTCCGGTAAGTTGAATAGGTAAGCTTGCAATTGTTGCGCGGCTAACTTTTCAACAGCAAAGGCTGTGGTAGCGGTAACCACGACACTGTGCCCATCTTGTTTTAAATATTTCGCCAGAGGTAAACCTAACCACCCTGCACCAATTATTGCTATCTGATCTTTCATTTATCATTAACCTCAGGTATTACTACGTATTTACCGTTAAACGTGGCGACTATGCGGTCACCATCATAAACATTTACTTGTACCTGAACGTACGCTTTGCGGCCTTTGGCAAGCACTTTAATCTTGCCTGCGGTATCATCTTTGAAAACTTTTGCCATGGGTTGACCATGTAATGGTTTATGATAACAAATATCGGCATCCGCTAAAACGATGTCCCCCTTTAAATGCTCTGATCTCACTAAGAGATGCACCCAGCCCCAACCGGTTAACGTCGCCAAAGTATAAATACTGCCGGCAAACATAGTATTGTGTAAATTAATATTCTTCGCTCTGTCGGCACATACCGTAAATTGTTCGCCATTATATGACGCCGGGTGGATCAACATGTGTTTAGAAACGGGTATGGTTTGATGCCAACCGTGTTTGAGCTCGGTTAACCAGGATAGGTGTTCAGCAGAGTAGGCCGGTAAGTGTTTTTGCATGGCAAAATGTTTTACTGTCCCATACAAGGTATGCGCCGGAGCCAGTATTTGATAAGCCATCGCTTGATAAAACGGTAAAGCCAGTTCTCGGGCGTTGAGCGCTATAGTATTCACCCCTTGCTCAATTGCCACTTGCTCTAACGCCGTTAACATTAACTTACCCAAACCTTTGCCGCGGTAATTTTCAGCCACGGCCATAAAACGAATTTGAGCGTTGAAACAATCAGTTTTATGAAAGCGGCCAACGGCGACTACTCGCCCCTCGGCATCGACAACCATGCGATGCACCGATTGACCTTCAAGTTCATCCAATTCAGAACCCTGAGGTTGTCCCCAAGGTTGTCTTAATTGCTGGTAACGTAATTGATGATAAGTGGCAAAATCAGCTGCCGTTTGTGGTTGGATCACTTTAAACATAGGATTGCACTTAATCACTTACTGGAATAAATTTGAGTTAAGGTTAAATAGTTAGCGTAAACGTTACTGGACCATCATTGGTTAATGATACTTGCATATCGGCAGCAAAAATACCGGTAGGCACAGCAAAGCCCAATTCTCGGAGTTGCTGACAAAAATATTGATACAATTCCTTGCCCTGGCCAGGTTCTGCCGATTTAGAAAAGCCTGGTCGATTACCTCGGGTGGTATCCGCAGCAAGGGTAAATTGTGATACCACTAAAATATCACCATGGATTTGACCAACATTCAGGTTCATCTTGCCTTGTTCGTCGGCAAACACTCGATAGCTTGCAACCCGTTCCGCCAAGCGTTTAGTTTTAGCTTTATCGTCGGCTTTTTCCACCGCCAGTAAAACTAGCAAGCCCTGGTTTATTTCACCATTGATTTTCCCGTCTATACTGACACTGGCATTACTGACTCTTTGGATTAAAGCGATCATATATTTCTTGTTAATTTATATCAATCTACACTATTGATTTTCGATAAAGTCAGCCATTTTATCAGATGCCTGACAAATGGCATCAACTATTGCTTCTTCAAAGCCACTATGACCGGCTTTAGGAATAATTTGCAACTGCGAATTTTTCCAGTGTTCGGCCAATGAATAGGCCTGTTTTAATTGGCAAACCATATCGTAACGGCCATGAATAATAAAGGCTGGCAGGTGAGCAATTTTACTCACATTTTTGATCAGATAATTCGGTTCAAAAAAACAGCTATTACTAAAGTAATGATTTTCAATACAAGCCATGGCAATGGCACCATGAGTTTCTTCCTGGCTGTCCAGTTCATGCTTATCGACTAATAACGCGGAAATTCTGGTTTCCCATAAAGTCCAGGCCTTGGCGGCGGCAATGCGCGCAATTTCATTTTCTGAAGTCAATAATTTATGAAACGCTTTCACTGGTTCACTAAAATGTTGATGCCCCACTGGTTCAATAAAATCTTGATAATAATCGGGGTAAATGGCACCGGCACCATCACTACCATATAACCAATTTACCTCACTGTCTGTTCCTAAAAAAACCCCTCTTAAGATAAAACCAGTGACTCTGTTACTGTGCTTAATGCCATAAGCAAGTGCCAATGTTGTGCCCCAGGAGCCTCCTGCCACTAACCACTTGGTAATGGCAAAAAATTCACGGATCTCTTCCATATCATCAATAAGATCATCCGTGCTGTTGTTGATAATGCTGGCATGCGGTGTCGATTTGCCACTGCCACGCTGATCAAACACTATTATGCGATATTTTTGTGGATTAAAATAACGCCGGTGGCAGGCACTACTGCCACCACCAGGGCCACCATGTAAGTAAACCACGGGGATCCCCTCTGGGTTACCACTCTCTTCAACATACAAGGTATGCTCGCCCACTTGCAGATATTCGATTTGATTGGGCTTAATTTTGGGATACAAGCTATGCAACATATTTCCTAGACGATGTTTAAATCGTTATTAATTTTAGTCTATTTTATCGTTTTTAGTGGATTTTCCAGTGGTAAATTCTTGCAAACAAACGGTAAATTCAGCCCCAACGAATACGATTAACCACGACAAGTACACCCAGACAAACAGAATTGGGATAATTGCCAAAGCGCCATAAATGGCTTCGTAGGAAGGCAAGTGCGTAACGTAGGCAGCAAAGGCCTTTTTCGCCAACTCAAACAGCAGAGCGGCGATGACTGCTCCCGTGAGCGCAAATTTAAGCCGTACTTCGGTATTAGGCACCAACATATAGAGCACTAAAAATCCGGCCAAAGAAGCCATAAACGGCAGCACTCTCAGCATTGAATTATTTAACGTGCTCATATCTACGCCACTAAACGTGACCAGGGATACTATATAGGAAGTTGCCAATATACTCACCCCGACTAATACCGGCCCCAAGGTCAATATCATCCAATAAACGGCAAATGAAGTGACTGCTTTGCGTGGTTTGTGGATGCGCCAAATACGATTTAAAGCCTTATCAATTGCCGAGATGAGCAATAACGCCAAAACAAACAATACAAAAATCGCCGTTGCCGACATTTGTGAAGCGTTACTGACAAAACCATCAACATGCTCCTGGATTAGCTCAGAAGCTGTGGGTACAAAGTTACTGAATACAAAATTTTCTATGTCATTGTGTAATTCGGCAAAAATAGGAAACGCTGACGCTATCGAAAATGTCACCATAATCAATGGCACCATCGACATTAATGTCACATAGGACAAATATCCTGCAGAAACTTGTATTTGATCATGACTGCAACGCTTAAGGTAATGCTGGATAAACCGAATTACCGGGATGGTTTTCGGGTAGCGTGCAATAATTTGTGACAATTTCATTGATTATTCTATAGTTTTCCTAGTGTTATATTAACTATACTAGATTAAATATCAATTTGATTAAACTATTTGGAGAATGTGATGGCGAGGCAAGGTTCAGGTGGTAATGTGTTGGCAGCAATATGCTGTATTTTTATCCCAGGATTAGGGTAATTAGTACAGAGCCGTATTTTTGCAGCGCTGTTATTTTTCGTATTCAGTGGAATTTTATATTTTACCTGGGTGTTTTGGCTAGTCGGGGCGTTAGTACATCTTTGGTCAATTATTGATGCGGCAAAATACAAAAATTTATCGGCACGGTTAGAATAAAGCCACGCCAAGGCCGGATTGGATGTGTAAATGAGTATAGCGCATTAAAATAAACGTTTATCAACCCGATTAAAGATTGTAGAGCAAAAATGAACAGAATTTATACCGTCCTGATTCGGGAGGATAAGCATAGCCCGCTTTACAAATCTAAAAACCATATATGGTGATTTGCATTCCTTCATCCCTGAAGTAAAAATGCCGAGTAATACTCGGCATTTAAATTGATTTAATTTGTTAAGATTAAACTAATTTTAATACCGCAACTAATACTGCAGTTAGTACTAAGCTTGAAGTAATAACACCTTTAACCGTTGTCATTGTACCTTGCTTACCAACAATAGCGTTTACTTCTAATGCCGCAATGATAGCTAAGCCAACCCACATAGCAGTACTGCCCATGCCTGTACCCCAGCCAAAGCCAAGACCACCAGCGTGACCACCAGCTAACATGAAAAATGCCATTGGACCTGAGAATAAGGTGTTAGTACGAGACGCTAAAAGTGCTTTTGCACCAGCAGCAGGGCCGTCACCTTCAACCATACCTAAAGCGATTTTTTGGTTTGGCCAGATAATTAACCACACGTTTAAGAACATTAATGTTCCCATGGTTGCGCCTAAAACGATACCAGCATTTAAATAGCCAAGTTTCATAACGCCTACAAGTAGCACTAAACCGGTTAGGAAAGTGAACATTGCGCCCCAACGGAACCACCAAAGAGCAGCAGGTGCTAAGTGTTTTTTCGCATCCGCTAATGCTTCAGGAGTTGCTTTTTTGAAGTAGCCGCCTTGAATAAAGTTAAAGTAGTATAAAAGACCTATCCAGGTCATTCCGAATAGTAAGTGGCCCCAACGAGCCAAGAAATTAATAATTTCCATGGTTTCCATAATTCACCCTTATGATGTTTAAAATTGAATAAGTTACCTCTGTACAGGATGCTCATTCTTTATTGTTTTGCCTACCTTTAAAAATACCTTTAAAGCTGTAAATAAGCAATAAAATTCCCACTTAATGGCGTCCGAACGCTGTTAAAACAAGCATTTAAACCACATAATTAATATGGTTATTATAAATTTAAGGCAACCAATACCAAGTCTAAGTTAATTCTTCCCTGAATTAAACCCTCCCCGGCAATTCTAAGTTGATTCATCCCTGAATTACAGAATTTGCGCCATCCATGGCAATTCTAAGTTGATTCATCCCTGAATTACAGAATTTGCGCCATCCATGGCAATTCTAAGTTGATTCATCCCTGAATTAAAAAAACCGCTAACGGTAGTTCCATTAGCGGTTTTCAATAATCGTTAGTTAACGATTATTTTTTCACTGCACGATTTTCACGTTTACGATCATTCTCTTTTAAGAATTTTTTACGTATACGGATGCTTTCAGGCGTTACTTCTACTAGCTCATCGTTATCAATAAACTCTAGAGCTTGCTCTAGTGACATGATAATTGGTGGCGTTAACGTTTGCGCTTCATCGGTACCCGATGAACGAACGTTAGTTAACTGCTTACCTTTAAGGGCGTTTACGGTTAAATCGTTATCACGTGAATGAATACCGATGATCTGACCTTCATAAATGTCTAAACCGTGACCAATTAACATACGACCGCGTGATTGTAGGTTAAAGATGGCGTTAGTTAGTGCTTTACCGGTGGCATTGGCGACCATTACACCGTTAAGACGTTGACCAATTTCACCACCTTTGTGAGGACCGTACTGTAAGAAGGTATGGTAAATTAAGCCAGAGCCTGAAGTAAGAGTCATAAACTCAGTTTGGAAACCAATTAAACCACGACTTGGCATGATGAAGTCCATACGAATACGGCCTTTGCCATCTGGCGCCATGTCAGTAAGCTCAGCTTTACGAATACCCATTTTTTCCATAATCGGACCTTGATGCTGTTCTTCAACATCAATCGTTACCGTTTCGTACGGTTCTTCGATTTGGCCATCAACTTCACGCATGATAACTTCTGGACGAGATACGGCTAACTCGTAACCTTCACGACGCATGTTTTCAATTAGAATACCTAAATGCAGCTCACCACGACCAGATACTTTAAATTTATCTGGATCGTCTAATTGCTCTACGCGTAAGGCAACGTTGTGAACTAATTCTTTGTCTAAACGTTCTTTGATATTACGTGAAGTAACGTATTTACCTTCTTGGCCAGAAAACGGTGAAGTGTTTACCTGGAAGGTCATGGTAACCGTTGGTTCATCAACCGATAATGGTGGTAACGCTTCCACTTCGTTAGGACAACAAATAGTGTCAGAAATTTTTAATTCGCCTAAACCACTAATTGCGATGATATCGCCAGCTTCGGCTAGGTCGGTTTCATTACGATCAAGGCCCAAGTAAGCAAATACTTTACCGACTTTACCGTTATGGATCTTACCGTTTGAGCCTTCAATGGTAACTTGTTGGTTTGGCTTAACCGTACCACGAGTAATACGACCAACGCCAATAACGCCTAGGTATGAGCTGTAATCAAGTTGAGAAATCTGCATTTGGAAAGAACCATCAATATCAGCATTCGGAGCCGGTACTTGATCAACGATAGTTTGGAATAAAGGCGTCATGTCTTTGCCTTCTTCGTCAGAATCCATAGAAGACCAACCGTTGATTGCTGATGCATAAACAACTTGGAAATCTAATTGCTCGTCTGTTGCACCTAAGTTGTCGAATAAATCGAATACTTGGTCCATAACCCATTCAGGACGAGAGCCTGGCTTATCAATTTTGTTGATTACAACAATTGGCTTTAACCCTTGGGCAAACGCTTTTTTCGTGACAAAGCGAGTTTGCGGCATAGGACCTTCTTGTGCATCGACAATAAGCAGTACAGAGTCAACCATTGACATAACACGCTCAACTTCACCACCAAAATCGGCGTGACCAGGAGTATCTACGATGTTTATACGGTAGTCGCCCCAGTTAACTGCTGTGTTTTTTGCAAGGATGGTGATACCACGCTCTTTCTCGATATCGTTTGAATCCATAACACGCTCGTCATGACCAGCGCGTGAATCTAGTGTACCTGATTGATCAAGAAGCTTATCAACCAAGGTAGTTTTACCATGGTCAACGTGCGCAATGATCGCGATGTTACGTAATTTATCTAACACTATCTTTAGCCTTAATGTAATGGTTGAGTACGTACGAAAAATGTACGACACTTCTTTGGGCGCGGATTATACAGGAGTTACGCTCACATTGAAAATGTTTAATACCAATCGGCATAAGGAATGAGTGGACTATAAGCTTATGCCGATAGTTATAACTGCAATAGAGTTTAGAAGGCAAAATGGAATAGACAAACTATGTAAAACAGAGCTACATTGTACAGAGCTAGATTGTTGTGATTGCACCACTGCGGTCACCGCACCATAAAGCAACAGCGCAGCACCAAAACGGTGCAAGCGAAAAAGTTCGGTCAAGTGAAAACCGTTATATTTCAATGGCTGTATCATTGGCACGATTATAGCTTAATGATTGGCAAGCAAATGTTTAGCATTTTAATTTTAACTTGCAGATAAATTCCGGAGACGTTCATGTCACAAGCAGTTTTAGATTTAATCAAAGAAAACGACGTAAAGTTCGTTGATTTACGTTTTACTGATTCAAAAGGTAAAGAGCAACACATTTCAATCCCTCATCACCAAGTGAATGAAGACTTTTTTGAAGACGGTAAAATGTTCGATGGCTCTTCAATTGAAGGCTGGAAAGGCATTAATGAATCAGACATGGTGATGATGCCTGATGCATCTACTGCCGTGATGGACCCATTCACTGAAGAAGCCACATTAAACTTACGTTGTGACATCGTAGAGCCTGCAACTATGCAAGGTTACAGCCGTGATCCTCGTTCAGTTGCTAACCGCGCTGAAGCGTACATGCGCTCTACTGGTATTGCTGACACCGTATTAATTGGTCCAGAGCCAGAGTTCTTCGTATTTGACGACGTTCGTTTCCACACCGACATGTCTGGTTCTTTCTACAAGATTGATGATAAAGAAGCCTCTTGGAATTCAGGTACTGAATATGAAGAAGGCAACATGGGACATCGTCCTGGTGTTAAAGGTGGTTATTTCCCAACGTCTCCTGTCGATTCATCACAAGACTTACGTTCAGCAATGTGTTTAGTTATGGAAGAAATGGGCTTAGTTGTTGAAGCACATCACCATGAAGTAGCTACAGCGGGACAAAACGAAATCGCTTGTCGTTTTAACACTATGGTTAAAAAGGCTGATGAAGTACAAATTTATAAGTATGTTGTTCATAACGTTGCTCATGCATACGGTAAAACAGCGACATTTATGCCTAAGCCTCTAGTTGGTGATAACGGTACTGGTATGCACGTTCACCAATCTTTAGCCAAAGACGGTGTTAACTTGTTCTCTGGTGACCAATACGGCGGATTATCACAAGACGCGATTTACTACATTGGTGGTATCATCAAGCATGCGAAAGCGCTTAACGCATTCACTAACGCTTCGACTAACTCATACAAACGTCTTGTTCCTGGTTTTGAAGCGCCAGTAATGCTTGCTTACTCTGCACGTAACCGTAGCGCCTCTATTCGTATTCCAATTGTACCAAGCCCGAAAGCAATGCGTATCGAAGTTCGTTTCCCTGATCCAACGATGAACCCTTACTTAGGCTTCACTGCTATGTTAATGGCTGGCCTTGACGGCATCAAAAACAAAATCCACCCTGGCGATGCTATGGATAAAGATTTATACGACCTGCCAGCGGAAGAAGCAGCAGCAATTCCACAAGTTTGTGCTTCTTTTGAAGAAGCACTTGATTCACTAGAAGCTGATAATGACTTCTTAACTGCTGGTGGTGTTATGGATCTTGATATGATCAATGCTTACATTGGTCTTAAACGTGAAGAAGTTGAATTATTAAACTCAACGACTCACCCAGTAGAATTTGATATGTACTACAGCGTATAATTTCAACTAACCATTGATTTAAAAGAAGCCCGCTTATTGCGGGCTTTTTGCTATATAAGTCATTAATTTTATTAATCATAAATTTTCAATAAAATATTCTTTCGCCCTCATGTTTGTTGAAGTTACTGCTATAATTAAATCTAATCACAATGAATCAACAATTTACTGGTATTGATATTATTTTTTAGTTAGATTAGGTATTGATACCGAGTGCAATATGCTTATTTTCAATTGGTAAAACGGTTTGAAAAGGAAAATTTTAATTGATGGCAAAGTATACAATTTTTGTAATACTGTTACTTTCACTCATAGCTTCAGCGTCGGCAGCATCATCAAAAGTGTATGTGTGGCGTAACGAGAGTGGTGATTTGGTGTTTTCTGACAGTCCTAAACCTGGGGCTGAAGAAGTTGCTGAAGAAATTGAGATTAGAAATACGCAAACGATTATTTCTTCGGTAAATACTTCAGTACTAGACATCAGTCCACGGGTAGTGATAGAAGAGTATCAAGTGGAAATTTCTCAACCAGAAGATCATGCGACTATACGTGATAATTCAGGCTCTATCTATATTTCAGGTAGGGTAGCCCCCGTTTTTAAACAAGGCTTTAAAGTACAGTTACTTATGAACGGTGTAATTCATGGTGAACCACAAACACGTTCGGTATTCATTCTAAGAGACGTAGATCGCGGCGAACACAAAATAAAATTAGAATTAATTAACAATCAAGGCAAGGTTATTGCATATTCTAAAGAAAGAACTGTTTACCTGCATCGTAGCAGAGTTAATTAGACTAATTTTCTCTGTAAAGATGCAAATAACCTGACTATTTATTACCCTTTAATAAATGGCTGCACCAAAGTGGTGCAGCGGAGAGAGCCTTGTATTCCAATGCCAGCTTAAAAGAAATTAAATTATCCTATGCACAACATTTGGTGCCGCAGCTAGTTACTGCTGTGGTCATCATTAATGACAAGCTAAAAATTCAATACTTAAGTTCTTCTGCTGAAGCGCTATTCTCTAAAAGTCTTAATCGCTTATACCAAAAAGAATTTTTGGATATTTTTACCCATAGTTCAATTACCGCAGAAAGATTAAACCAAGTCTTTAGTACTGGACAAGATTTTACCGATTCAGAAGTTGTACTTGAATTTATTGAAAACTATCACATCACCCTGGAAGTTACCGCCTCTATTGCCCTATTTAATGGCTCCGAACACATTTTATTGGAGTGCAAACAAATTGATAAGCAAAAACAAATTAGCGCCGAAATATTTCAAGAGCAACAATGGGAAGCGGCTCGGGATTTGATCAGAGGTTTAGCGCACGAAATAAAAAATCCGTTGGGAGGATTGCGCGGCGCGGCGCAGCTACTGGCGAAAGAACTTACTCGTGATCAACAAGAATTCACCACAATGATCATTGAACAGGCTGACCGGTTAACAAACCTGGTTGATAGATTGTTAGGGCCAAACCAGTTACCAAATATTGAAATGCACAATATTCATGAGGTTATGGAAAAAGTACACCAGTTGGTCAGTCTAGATAATGCCAAGGGCATAGAGTTTATTCGAGATTACGACCCTTCGATCCCAGATATCGGGCTTGATACCGAAAAATTGCAGCAAACCTTACTCAATATCATTCGGAATGCCACTCAAGTATTGGATAAGACAGGGGTGATTACATTAAAAACCCGCATTGCCACAAACCAAACCATTAATGGTAAAAAAGTAAAACTTGCCGTTAAGTTATCGATTATTGATAACGGCCCGGGGATACCACCGGCGATACAAGATACGATTTTTTATCCTATGGTTTCAGGGAGATCAGATGGCACCGGCTTAGGGCTGTCGATAGCACAAACGCTAATTCACCAGCACCAGGGCAAGTTATTGTGTCACAGCTACCCTGGGCGCACCGAATTTAGCATATTATTACCTTTAACGAAGAGAGCGTAAACATGAACGCAGAGCAAGTTTGGATTGTTGATGATGATAACTCAATACGCTGGGTACTCGAGCGCGCCCTCAAAGGAGAAAGCATAAGTTGTGCTTCGTTCAGTAATGCCGACGATTTACTGACTGCCATTGAAATTAGCCAACCTCAGGTCATTATTTCAGATATTCGGATGCCAAAAATGGATGGTATGACGTTGTTGGGTATTATCAATGATAACTACCCAGATTTGCCCGTTATCATTATGACCGCGCATTCCGATTTAGACAGTGCGGTAAATGCCTATCAGGGCGGTGCTTTTGAGTATTTGCCAAAACCCTTTGATATCGATGAGGCGTTAAGCTTAACCAAACGTGCCTTAGTGCATGCCCAAGAGAAAAGTGCGCAGAAAGCCGCCGTTGTCAATAAACAAAATGGCGTAGGTATTATCGGTGAAGCACCAGCAATGCAAGAAGTATTCAGGGCTATTGGTCGCTTATCCCGCTCCAGTATCAGTGTACTAATCAATGGAGAATCCGGAACTGGTAAAGAGTTAGTAGCCCACGCTTTACACTTACACAGTCCAAGAAAAAGCTCTGCATTTATTCCATTAAACATGGCGGCAATACCAAAAGATTTAATTGAATCCGAATTATTTGGTCACGAGAAAGGCGCGTTTACCGGTGCCAATTCGGTACGTCAGGGTCGCTTCGAGCAGGCACACGGCGGCACGTTATTCTTGGACGAAATTGGTGACATGCCACTTGATGTGCAAACCCGTTTATTGCGCGTACTCGCTGATGGACAATTTTATCGGGTTGGTGGCCATAACCCAATAAAAGTCGATGTCAGGATCATTGCCGCCACCCATCAAAATCTGGAAGAAAGGGTAAACAGTGGTGATTTTCGCGAAGATTTGTTTCATCGTCTGAATGTAATTCGAATTCATTTACCGAGCTTAAAAGAACGCAAGGAAGACATTGAGCTACTGGCAAAACATTTTTTAAACCGTGCCGCCAATGAGTTAGGGGTTGAATGTAAATCAATTTCGAAAGATGCTATTAAGTTTATGCAACGCTGCGATTGGCCTGGCAATGTTCGGCAATTAGAAAATACTTGTCGCTATTTAACGGTAATGGCAAGTGGCCAGGAAATATTGGTGGACGATTTACCTGAAGAGCTATCAAAAAACTCGGTAGCGGTAATTTCAGCGAATGTTCATGGCGGTTGGCAGCAACAGTTATCATCCTGGGTAGATGAGCAATTAAATAATGGTTTTGATGATATTTTATCTTCGGCAATTCCAGAGTTTGAAAAAATCTGTCTCGATCGAGCGCTGAACTTTACTCATGGACACAAACAAGAAGCGGCAAAAAAGTTGGGCTGGGGCAGAAACACGTTAACCCGGAAATTAAAAGAACTGCAAGACTAAATTGAAAACTTTAGTCTTGCAGTTCTTTTAATTTAGTTCATATCTGAACCACATTCATGGTCACTGCAGCTACGACAATTATTACACAGTTTTAGATTGACCACGTGAGCAGCAATTAATAAGCAGGCACCAACAATGATCATTATTGGTTGCATACTTTCATCAACGCTGTGTTTATGCCAATAAATAAAGCCACCTAAAAACAATAGGTAAAATGGATAAATTTTACGATGATAACGTTTAAAACCTGAGAATAGAGCAAATGAGCCCAAAATTAAGGTAGCAAATAAGAACATGTGCTCCGACTCATGCGAGCCTAAAAACTCTATGCCTAATAATGATAAAACAGGTAACAATACCGGCAGCAAAATACAATGCAGCGCACAAAGTGAAGTAGCGGTAATGCCAAGTCTATCAAGCATGAATAAAGTTCTCTGTAATACGGGTTGTTAATAATAGTGATAATATCACATTACTTTAAGTATAACAGGAATTTTTTGTTACGCTCTGTTAACAGGAAAAGCGATTACGTCATCAATAGCTCGAGCATCTACCGTGAGCATAACTAAACGGTCAATGCCCAGCGCAACGCCGGCACAATCGGGGAAACCATGGGTTAATGCTTGCAACAAATTTTTATCTATCGGTTTTGTTTGCAAATTATAACTCTGCCTTAGCCTGTTATCTGCTTCAAAGCGTTGTTTTTGTTCAACAGAATCCGTTAACTCATGAAAACCATTGGCCAGTTCAATACCTTTAAAATACAACTCAAAACGCTCAGCAACTCGGTTATCGTCACTGCTTATTTTTGCTAATGCCGCCTGGCTTGCCGGAAAATTATAAACCACACAAGGCACCCTTTGGCCAATTTTAGGTTCAACTAATTCACTAAATAGATATTGTAATAATGTATCTAAATTATGTTCTTGCACAACCCAGTCTGCATGCAATTGATGAGCGAGCACCGCTTGTTGCAAATCAGCCATTGTGCATTGTAAGGGATCTACGCCAACATGATTGATAAAGACTTGCTGGTAGGTGAAATGTTCCGCTGGTTGGCATTTTAAGATGCGTTCAACTAATTGAGAAACCTCTCTCATTAAGGCGAAATGATCAAACCCCACTCGATACCATTCAAGTATAGTAAATTCAGGATTGTGAAAGCGGCCTGACTCTTCATTTCTGAAGGCCTTGCAAATTTGATAGATACAACCGCTGCCACTGGCCAGTAACCGTTTCATCGCAAATTCAGGGGAGGTTTGCAAATATAAGGTTGTGGCGGAATTTTCATTCGCACCGGCCCGGAGAAATTGGGTCTCAAAGCTCACCAGATGCAAGTCAGTCACCGTAGCATGAGATAATGCCTGGGTATCGACTTCTAAAACATTGCGTTCAGCAAAAAACGCCCTAATGGTTGCCAACACGTCGGCACGTTTTTTTAAGTTTTCAAGATTTGCACTTGCTTGCCAGTTCATTATTTCTCAATTCACTACGTTGTAACTTTTCCATCAACGATGTCGATGATGGGGGACCACTCCACGAGTTACGTTTCTCGTTTCTCGAATTCTAAAATCATATTAAACATCCCCTATCCACCATCCATGGCTCGGGATAAGCACATATATGTACACCTCAAAAAACGCAATGCTTTCTGATAACTATTTTTATCTTAAAACTCGTTTCGTTATAAAGAACAGGAATAAACTACATACGTATATCCGGCCT
>MABC01000050.1 GCA_002162925.1 Thalassotalea sp. 42_200_T64
GCAATACCAAGTTCTTTGTTCATGCCAGCAATTAAGCCTAAATGATCAAGACCTTTTGTTGAATACGTCGCCATTATTTTTCCATCACCCAAAGATAAGTAATAGCTCAAATATGGAGATCTACGTCAAGCTTTTTTAATTAAATTTTTAGGTGCGGAAAGACAGTTCTAGAAGCCTTTATACCGATTTATGACGTATTGAAGTGTTTATTAAATAGCCATTTAGTAAACATTACCACTCACTTAGATGTTATGGGAAGCATTGTAAGGTCGCTTACCCGCTGAAAACTCATGGTTTAAAGGCTTTGCAACTTTTGAAAGTGAAAAATTTTTGAGCGAAAATGAACACTTAAAATGATGTTTTATGTCCTTGTTTTGACTTTCTGCTAGGTTATTATCGAATCGTTAACTCAACTAATGAGCTCAATAATAATCTAACCTCGGAGTGTTTCCATGATTAATAATAAATCAAAATTCAACTTAAAGGACTGCTTTTCAATAAGTCCTATTGCTCTATGTGTCGCCATAGCAACAAGCGGAACGTCAATTGATTTTGCGCAAGCTCAAGAGGCTGAAAGTAAAGAAGAAAGTAAAAGTATTGAAGTGATCACTGTTACCGCCACCAGACAAACTGAAAATTTACAAGATGTTGCTGTATCGGTTACGGCTTTATCAGCAGGGGAATTACAAAAGCATCAAATAAATAACCTTGGTGATTTAGAGTCTCATATTCCTAATTTAAATTTACATGTAGGTGATGCCGCCAATGCTGTTGTTTATATTCGAGGTGTGGGCCAAATAGATTCTATTTCATTTAATGATCCAGGTGTTGGTGTGTATCTTGACGATGTGTATATGGGAAGAGTTCAGGGATCTTTTCTAGATGTTGTAGATCCGGAACAAATTGAAGTTCTTAGGGGGCCACAAGGTACTTTATATGGACGAAATACCATAGGTGGGGCTGTTAAATTTACTAGCGCTAAACCAACTGAAGATACTCAAGCCTACGTTGATTTAACCTTAGGCAGTTATAATGAAAAAGGCGTTAAGGCTAGTCTAAGTGGTGCACTAGTTGACGATATCCTGCTTGGCAGGGTTGCTTTTGCCAGTTCGCAGCGTGATGGGTATGGCAATAATTCTTTTGATGGTAAAGGTGATAATGACAAAGACACTTTAGCTTGGCGCGGTAGTTTGTTATATACACCCTCAGATAACCTTTCAGCATATTTAGTGTTTGATGGCTCTAACAGTGAGCCATCACGTTCACGGACACCACATCGAGAAACAGAAATTTACTCAACAGTTTCTGGAGGCATGATAGCAACAACAGATGATCCTTTCGATGTTGACGTTAATTATAATGACCTAGATACGCTTGAAACCTCAGGTGTAGCATTAACAATGGATTATAATATCGGCAATATCACATTGAAATCCATTACTGCATATAGAGAAATGGATTATCGCACCCACCTTGACTTAGATGGCACTACCGATAGCTCCTTTGGTATATATAACTTTGAAGATCAAGATCAAACTAGCCAAGAATTTCAACTAATCTATAACAGTGATAATTTATCGGTGGTCTCTGGACTTTATTTCTTCAAAGAAAATGATCTGACTTTTGGTGGTGCAGTAGCGCCGGACTTTTTTGTACCTTTAGATCTTGATGGAGATTTTGTCACCGATTTCTACTTTCCTTTCCCAATCATTAATGCAGGAAAACGCGAACAAGAAAATACCAGTAAGGCTATTTATGCCGACGTTAATTACGAGCTAACGGATAAATTAGGTATCACCTTAGGAGCACGATATACCCAAGAGCGTAAAGAGATGATCAGCCAAGGTGAAGAGTTTTTTGATACAGGTATAACAACGGCAGAGCAAATGGAACAGGCTTTTGGTACTGGAGTGGGGTTTGGTCAAACAGGTTTTGTGGCAGAGAAAGAGTGGAATTCATTTTCACCTAAACTTGGCTTGGATTATCACCTCACTGATGATGTTATGCTTTATACCAGTGCTAGCCGAGGCTTTAAAAGTGGTGGCTTTAATGGGCGTTTAACTTCAGTCGCCCAACCTTTTGACCCCGAAGAAATGTGGAGTTATGAAGCTGGAGTGAAATCTTTGCTGGCTGAACAAAGTGTGCGTTTAAATGTGGCTACTTTTTACAATGATTACAAAAATTTTCAGTTAAGCCGATTCTCTATTGATCCCGATACGGGGGCATTCTTATCTTTGTTTGAGAATGCCGGACAAGCGACTATTTACGGTGCTGAACTTGAGTTAACTGTTGTTGCTACTGATAATATAACGATTAACTTTAACGGTGGTTATTTAAATGGTGGCTATGATGAGTTAATTGGAAACTTTGAACAAGAAGTCAGTGATGACCGTGAGTTAGTGAATGCACCAAAATGGAATGGCCGTATTGGCATCGATTATTGGTTTGATATTGGTGACTTAGGTGAACTATCACTTAATCTATCAGCGAGCTATCGTAGTAAAACTTATTTGACCGTGAGTAGTAGTGAAGTGCTTGCTCAACCCAATTATACCTTAGTTGACTTTTCTTTAAATTATGACGGCCTTGAACACTGGCAAGTGACACTCTATGGCAAAAACTTAACCGATGAACACTATCGTCAGCATGGTTTCGATTTGAGTTCTTCACCGGGTGTTGAACTGGGCTATTACGGAGCGCCTCGCACTTTTGGACTTAATGCTCGATATAACTTTTAGGCTATTTATTATGGATAATGAAACTAAAAACTTATTGGAACAGTTTAATCAGCAAGTTCCAGATACTAATGAAGAAGTCGCTGTTGATATGAACAGCATACGCGCGGGTGCACGGGAAATGTTCTTATCCTTGTCGGGAGAAACACATACTAATGGCCAGGTTGAGTCTATTAGTATCCCAACTTTGAACCATGAAATTCCAGCCAGAGTTTATTATCCTGAGCAGGGTAAACCAGATGGAACTTTATTGCCAACAGTTATTTTTTTACATGGCGGTGGATGGTCACTTGGTGATTTGGATTGTTATCATGGCTTGATGAGAGCTTTGGCTGATTTAAGTGGAGCCATTTTTATTAGTGTCGACTATCGATTATCGCCCGAGTACAAGTACCCTTCAGGGCTAGATGATGCTTACCACGCCACTGTTTGGGCTTTTAAAAACTTGGCAAGTTTGGGTGGTGATAAAGCTAAATTAGCCATTATGGGGGACAGTGCTGGCGGGAATTTAGCATTGGTTGTTGCTAACCGCCTACACCAAAATACTTTATTACGTTTAGTTGCTCAGTACTTGATTTATCCAGTGCTTGATGTGCACAGTTCACATGAAATCTATCAATCGCGTATGGATTTTGGCAATGGGGATTACCTGTTGGCAAGAGATGCTATTGATGGCACCCGCAACTGGTACTTAAACGAAGACGACGAAGCGAACAGCCCTGAAATATCACCGATGTTTTTACCTCAGCTTGAACGGCTACCCATAACTACTGTGGTGGTTGCAGGTTATGATCCGCTACGTGATGAAGGTGATGTTTTCGCGGATAAACTAAAGCAAGCAGGTTCACTGGCTCGCTTTAAGTGCTTTGATAGTACAATACATGCTTTTTTGTCTTTTGGTGTGTTAGCTGTATCACAACAGGCAAGACAGTATTTGGCAACAGCTATACAAACAGATTTGTTTAGTTAGCTAAGTAGGTATTGCACCTTTTTCATTAGAATTAACGACTACTGGTAATTCTAATGATGAAGGTTCATCTGGTCTTCCTATTAACCACTTGAAGTTAGGGTAGGGAACTCAAGCTGTCAATGAAATCAAAACTTAATGTTAAGTATCTGAGTTATGCTGTTATTGCTCTAAAGTAGTATTGCTTATTTAGCTGTAAATAGGTTTAGATAAAGTGAGCTTGAATATACCGTTCGAGCATTTTTGAAGTGTGCTATTTTGTCTAATAAAAATATTTGCGAACTAACAGCTACTTCTGCTGATTATGTTAAAAATCTTATAATAATAGCTCGCTCGGCTAATATCTCATTGTTAAAAATATTGGAAGAGCTTAGTTTACCTATAGAGATCCTTGATGAAAAAGCTCCACTTAATTTAGTTGATTTTTTTCGCATACAGGAGCGGCTCTCTATTGAAATTCGTGATGAATCTTTGTTGATGTCTACGCGCCCCTTGCTACTAGGTACCACTGATCATGTTCTGGCCAGTTTACAGGGTAAAGAAACCATTGCTGATGCTATCAAGCAGCTGGCAATGTCTTATAACTTTATTCATAGCGGTAAATACAATAGAGTTGAATTGCGAAATATGAATTTAGTATACATTATTGATGATGCTGATTTTCCCTATGCGCCACAATCTGATGCACAGCATATTGCTTTTAATATGGAGAATGTCTTAATTTTTGTTCATGGCATTATTTCAAGCTTGCTCAATGCCCCCATTGGTAATTTCATTAAAAAAGTACAGTATAAAACGGATCGCACTAGTACTGAATTTGAACAAAATATTTTTAATAACGCCTGTATTCAAACTAATGCAAAAACTTATGCACTTTTTTATGATGTATCGATTATCAATGAACCGCTAGCTTGGGATAATGAAAAACCACTGACCTCTCAATATGTTTATAGTGAAATCCAAGAATTAATCTCTGTGCAAAACCAAGAAGCTATTAAAGTAAATTGCTTTAAATCCAGAGTAATTAAACTATTAGAGTCAGGTGTTCGTCAACAAGTTAAGGTTGCCAGCCAGCTAAATTGCAGCATAGCAACACTTAGGCGAAATCTTAATCAGCAAAACACAAGTTTTCGAAAACTTAAGGGGGTGGTATTAAGTAAAGAAGCAAAAATGTTGCTTAGTCAGCATTTATCTTTGACAGATATAGCAGAAATACTTGGATTCTCTGATATTAGGAGCTTTATCCGAGCTTTTAAGCAATGGTCTGGGATTACCCCAACGGAATACATGAAACTATAACTCTAATTCTCAATAACACTGGAGTGATCCAAAGGT
Source organism: Thalassotalea sp. 42_200_T64 (assembly GCA_002162925.1). Taxonomy (GTDB): domain Bacteria; phylum Pseudomonadota; class Gammaproteobacteria; order Enterobacterales; family Alteromonadaceae; genus Thalassotalea_A. Next base: position 5,038 of record MABC01000050.1, read on the forward strand.
TAAAACTCACCAATTTTTTCTAAATATAAACAAACACTATCTATTTTGTTAAATTTTTATTACTGAATAAGTGATTTTCAAATTATAATACCAATTTTGTACATATATTTAAGCTGATACTGACTCAAAAAGGCTGGTTATCTTCAACCTTAAAAATAAAAATAAAAATAAAAATAAAAAGGTAAAAAATCCGTTGCTAATGATTTATGTTTTTGATTAATACAAAGAATTTAAAATCCCACGTCGCTCTTATTATATGGTGGCGGGGCTTTAACCTCGCATTTTCCGGTTCAAGCCCGGCTCCGGGTACCATTTATCAAAAACAATTCAGTTTTTCTCAATCTATTTATTCATATCTATATTGACCTGGTACTGAACAACCTCCAACAATGATTTGAAATGGCTAATTAGCCGAGGCTCGCCAAAGAGCTATAGGACAGACCGTGAGTAATTTAATTTTCGGGTTGAAATGGCGGGTTCTGTTCAAGTAGTCATCAAACGAACTTCCCTGAAACAGAGAAATTTAGATCGAATTAGTCACTCAAGCCATTAGCCGCGGTGACACCACAACCAGTAAAAATCCTCTCAATAGTCCTCTAACATTAGTCATGGCATAAATTTTTATTGTCAGAAAATTTTACATTTTTTGCTGCGAGTAACAATAATAATCGGTAGCCAAATATAGTTTGTTGATTTATTGGCATTTTTTTCTTGGTGTAGTTATTGCTTAATAAGTTTGATCTAGATCAATGTTTAGTTATGTTTTGGTTAGTAAAAAATCGGTTATGGTCTGTGTGCAATTTCAGCCATAGCCAGACTGCTGTGCTACAGATAGAGCCCATGAACTAAACAGGTAGATATATGAACAGCGGGGTGATTAGCCTCTAAACCATATAACGGAGTAACGATACAATGAAAAATACAAATAAGCATCTCATTATGCCTATTAAACCTCTAGTATTTGCATTAGGGGTATTGGCTTTTACCAATACTGCCTTTGCAGCAGAACAAACCTTAGAGCAGCAACTGGGTCAATTACTATATGAAGATATTAATCTGTCACTTCACCGCAATCAATCCTGCGAAAGTTGCCATTCCTTATCCACTATCGAAATCCCCATTGAGGGCGTGGATGGTAATTTTCAAATGGCAGAGCAGCCTACTTTAGGTTTTGTCGATCCGTCAAATGTTCTAAATGGAACCGCGGTATCAGATGGATCCAGAAGACGTGCTTTTGGTGGACTGAATGCTCCCAGCGTAGGTTACGCAGCATTTAGTCCAGATTTCCACTGGGATGGCGAGCTTTTTATTGGCGGTCAGTTTTGGAATGGTCGTGCCAGCAACCTTGTCGAACAGGCTAAAGGACCTTTTGTTAATCCACTCGAAATGGCGATGCCCTCAGAGTGGGCCGTGATAGAACGTCTGAAACAAAACAGATCTTATCTAAGATCGTTCAAAAGAATTTACAATATTGATCTTCGTCGCCTTAGAGAAGGCAATCCTAAAGTTGGAGAAGCGTATGAAGCCGTGGCCACAGCCATTAGCGCATTTGAACGAACCTCTAGGTTTAATCGTTTTGACTCCAAATTTGATTTTGAAGCTGCTGGAATAACTCAATACAATGCATCTGAACAACGCGGTGCCGATTTATTTGATGATATTGCCCAATGCGGCGATTGTCATAGTACCGATGAAATTGATGGCGAAAGTGGCCCGGCATTATTAACCGACTTTAGTTACGACAATATAGGTAGCCCGGCTAATCCGCAAATTCCAAGGCGGCCACAAGCAGATCCTGGTTTGCAAGGTAATCCAAATATAGCGGCTGTTCACGGCAATGCATCCGAGTTAGAGTTAGATGAGGTGCAAGGTCGACATAAGGTGATGAGTTTAAGGAATATTGCGATGACTGCGCCTTATATGCATAACGGTGTATTTAAGTCGCTAAGAGAGGTGGTTCATTTTTATAACACTCGTGATGTATTACCGGCCTGTACCGCCCCAGCGGATGCAACCAACCCAGGCTTTGCTGTAACTTGTTGGCCGCAAGGCGAATTTCATAGCACGCGTAATACCAAAAAGATGGGTAACTTAGGGCTGACCCCACAAGATGAAGCCGATATTGTCGAGTATATGAAAACCTTCACCGATAACTACCCTGAATGGGGGAATAGCAATGGTCTGAGTGATCCCAATGTTCCGACAGGAACACCATCACCATTTGCGAATTATCCTATTCCAGATCATTCAAACTAAATAACGCTGTTGCATAAGCGCTCAGTTCCATAGGTCTGTTATTGTTGTTGAGTTTATGCGTCAAGCAAAGCTTGATGCATTAATACCAATTCCGACAATAAATTATCGGCCTTGGTATAGGCCCTATCGAGTAAGGTTTAACAAAACACCCGTATCGAGTGTTGCGCCTATGGCGGAGTTTGGGATTAGCAATGGCTTTTCGTGACGTGTCACAATCAATCTGTTTTAATACCAATTTGATTAAGTATGTGATCTTCTTTTTCATGAGGAAAAACGGATAAATACAATGCATAAAATTTAGTAAGTAGTTATTCTACTTATCAATTTTATAAAGCTGTAGTTATTCGTTTTAACCATTAAAAATGAGCAGATATTTAATCAACTTGGTATAATAGGGTATACAGTCAAAATAGGTGATTACTATGATTCGCAGCCCCAAATTCTGGATTTCAATGGTGGTATTCCAAGTCGTCTTCGGACTGGCTGTTTTTGCCATCACCCGCCAACACTACATTGATGACTCCGATAATGTCAGCGCCGATCCGGTGATAGTCCGCCAACCCTCGTTCTCATGGCCAGGCGGCATCACGGGATTCGACTCCGCGCAGTTACGACCGTTACCATTCGATCACCCGACGATCGAAGGCCCAGTTGAAATATCACGTCAGGCCAATGAGTTTTTCGCCAACCAGCAGTACAGTAGGGCGGCGCAGTTGTATGAGCAACTCTTGGTATTTTACCCGGATAACGTGAATACCTATAACAATTTGGGACTCACGCTGCACTATCTAGGTAGAACAACTGAAGCGGTTCGCAAGCTCAATGAGGGCGTGGCCGTGGATCCTGCGGATCAAAGAATTTGGCTAACGCTGGGGTTCGTGAATAGTCAACTCGGCGACACTGATCAAGCTCGTGCTGCATTAACAACAGCCGTAGAGATGGGAGCTAACAACAAGTTAGGGCAATCTGCAGCAACAATGCTCGAAAACCTGCCCTAGGCGGAGCGCGTAAATAGGTCCGCATTAGCCAGGTCCAGGTATGTGAAACCTTATATGCATTGCGTGTGCTAATTGGGTTTATTTAAATTCACTTAACTTAAAGGGTGGCCGGTTAAAATAACATGCCTGAATTTAAATGTTTCAATCCTGAATTTATATCCTATCAGTAATAGAGCTGTGTAATTATTCTTTTACTGTTTACTCATTTCCCTCAATTTGAAAGTGATAATCACATTGTTTTTTATCCTTTTCTAGTGCTATCTTTGAGTACTAGATTAACGTTCAGTTAACAATTTGTTTTGCTTACAAAAATTTGAATTGCTAGACGTTAATAATTAGCCATCCGGTTAAAAAGAAAATAGTTAAGAAATGTAAAACATAAAGCAGCATTGTATAAGCTGCATGTTACTCACAAAAAATGGAAAAATTTATGCGGACAATAATAAAAATAGGATTGGTACTGCTTTTCTCGTTAGCTTCACAAGCTACTTGGGCAAAAGCCAGTGATATCGATGTTAAGGACTTTTTTAAAAACCCAGAGTTTTCAGCATTGCAATTATCGCCAAATGGCAAATATATCGCGGTGTTATCGCCGGTAAACAGCAGAAGAAACATTGTGATCATGGAAACCAATGGTTTGAAGAATATTCGACCAATTACTGGTTTTAGAGAGCAGGATATTCGTGCCTTTTATTGGGCTAACAATCAAGATATCGTTTTTACATTAGATAGCGATGGTAATGAAGCGTTTAGTATTTTCACCATTGATACTAATGATAAAAAATCAAAAGTGGTAAAACTGGTTGGTTCAAATGTATCAACTGAAGGCATTAGATCAGCCGCAACGGTTCACCGCTTAATGGATGACCGGATCATATCATTATTCAATATAATGGTCGTAGAGTTAAGTCACCAGATTTGTATAAATTGCCACTGGGCAGCCGTTGGAGCGAAAAACGTGAGAAAAACAGCAAAATGAAGATCATCGCCAAAAATCCTGGTGACGTACAAGGCTGGGTTTTGGATCACGATGGTGATGTCCGTGGCGCGTTATCAATCAAAGGCTTAAAAGGTAAATTTCATTACAAAGAAAAAGGCGAAGAAAAGTTCCGCGTGTTACAGGAATTTAACGTTGAAGATGAAGGCATGAGTCCTTTAGGTTTTGATTTTGATAATAAAACCATGTTTGTTTCATCAAATATTGGTAGAGATCGCGGTGCGGTCTATAAGTTCGATCCGCAAACTAACAAACTCGGCGAAATGATTTTCGGCCATGATGTTGTCGACGTGAGTGGCTTGATGATGTCGCGCAAGTAAAAGAAATTGCTCGGTATCAGTTATTTTGATGACTATCCTGAAACCGTCTATTTTGACAAAGCAACGGCAACCATGATGAAGTCTTTAGAGGCGTCATTCCCAGGTAAAAGAGTTAACATCACCAGTCAGTCTGAAGATGAAATGCTTAATATTGTACTAGTAAGCAATGATAATGACCCAGGTCATTATTACCTGTATGACCGCAATAAGCCTAGCCTTAGCCCATTGGTACCAAGAATGGAATGGCTTAAGCCTGCAGATATGTCGCCAATGAATCCAATTAAGTTTACCAGTCGTGATGGATTAACAATTCGCGGCTACTTAACTGTACCAAAAGATTCTGATGGGAAGAAGCTATCGTTAATTGTTAATCCACATGGCGGTCCTTTTGGCGTCAGAGATCTGTGGGGCTTTAATCCAGAACATCAATTTTTTGCCAGTCGAGGTTATGCCACGGTACAAGTAAATTACCGTGGTTCGGGTGGTTATGGTCGTAAATTTCAACAAGAAGGTTATGGTGGTAAATGGGGTGCAGAGATGCAAAACGATCTTACCGATGCGGTAAACTATCTTGTTGAGCAAGGCATAGCAGATATAGATAAAGTGTGTATTTACGGTGCCAGTTATGGTGGTTATGCGACAATGGCAGGATTGAGGTTTACGCCAGATCTTTACAAATGTGGTATCAATTACGTGGGTGTAACCGATGTAGGCTTACTGTTTGATTCTATGCCTAAGCATTGGGAGCCACAAAAAGAATTGATGAAAGGCCGTATTGGTGATCCTGATGACAAAGAACTTATGAAACGTATGTCTCCATTAGCGCACGTTGATAAAATTAAAGCGCCGTTAATGATAGTTCAAGGGGCGAAAGATCCTCGTGTAGTAAAACAACACGCAACGGATTTACGCGATGCCCTTGAAGATAGAGGCATTGAATTAAGCGATGACGAATGGATCATGAAAAAAGACGAAGGTCATGGCTTTAGAAAAGAAGAAAACCGCATTGAACTGTACAGCAAGATGGAAAAGTTTTTAGCGAAACATTTACAATAACCCACAGTCAATACCGAGTTTAAGAAAAACGATAAGGCCTTGGTCTTATCGTTTTTTTGTTTGCCCAGCAAAGCTGGCAAACCCGACAGACTGAAAGAAGTCTGTATCACCCTGACTAAGGGGAAGATAATCCGAATGGCAAGGGCGTTATCGGCTAACGATAGG